>DATFMP010000095.1:0-56152 GCA_035266845.1 bacterium | reverse complement strand
GGAAGTGCGCCCCTCTCCCTGGGGAGAGGGGCAGCCCCGCAGGATGCGGGGCGGGGTGAGGCCCTGCCCCTACGCCCGGATCTGCGTGCCGACGCCCTTGTCGGTGAAGAGCTCGGCGATGATGGCGTGGTGCTCGCCGCCGTTGATGATGGTGGCGGAGCCGACCCCGGCGTTGAGGCAGTGCAGCATGGCCTCCACCTTGGGCACCATGCCGCCCGAGATGACGCCGCGGTCGATCAGGTCCAGGGCCTCGATCTTGGTGAGGGCGGAGACGAGCTGGCCGTCCTTCAGCACACCGTCCACGTCCGTCATGAAGATCATCTTCTCGGCCTTCAGGGCCCCGGCGATGCGGGAGGCGGTGCTGTCGGCGTTGATGTTGTAGGTAGTGCCGTCGCGGCCGATGCCGATGGGGGAGATCACGGGGATGAAACCCTGCTCCAGCAGCAGGCGCACCAGGGTCGGGTCCACGTGCTCGATCTCGCCCACGTAACCCAGATCCACACCCTTGGCGTCGTGGTGCTTGCGGGCCAGCACGGTGGGGCCGTCCTTGCCGCTGATGCCCACTGCCCGGCCGCCCTGGGCCGTGAGCAGGGCCACGATCTCCTTGTTGATGGAGCCGGAGAGCACCATCTCCGTCACCGCCAGCCCCTCCTTGGTGGTCACGCGCAGGCCGTCCACGAATACGGCCTCCTGGCCCATGGCCTTCATGGCGCGGCTCACGCCGGGCCCGCCCCCGTGCACGACTACGGGCAGCATGCCCAGGGACTGCAGCAGCACCACGTCGTGGGCGAAGGTCTCCTTCACCGGCTGGTGCTCCTGGGCCGCCCCGCCGTACTTGATGACGAGGATCTTGCCCCTGAAGCGCCCGATGTAGCTCAGCGCCTCGATGAGCAAGGCCTTCTTGGCCGCGTTGGGTCCGCTGGGGGCCGCCTGCGCGGGGCTGGTGGTGGCGGGGGCGTCGTCGGGCTGCTTGCCGACAGGACTGCCGGCCTTGGCAGCAGGGGAGGATTTGCTCTCGGCCTTCATGGCGCGATCCGGGAAGTCAGGGGCTGGGGGCGTAGTCGGAGTCGTCCGCCATCTCGCCACTGTCGCCCGCCTCCGGCCCGCCCAGCGTGTCCTGGGCCAGATCTTCGGCCTCCTCGGGGGCGACCGGCTGACCCGGCTGCGGCGGCCGCTCGCGCATGGCGCGCGTGACGAAGCCGAACTTGAAGCGGTGCGATTCGATGGCGATCTCGTCTCCCTCCTTGAGGAAGCGTTGCTCGATGCGCCGGTTGTTCACGTACGTGTTGCCCAGCACGCTCAGGTCCTGCAGCTTCCAGCGCCCGCCGACCCGCTCCAGCTTGGCATGGCGATAATAGACGTTGCGCGACTTGATGACCAGATCGTTGTTCTCCGAGCGTCCGATGAACACCTTGTTGCGCGTGACGTAGAAGACGCGGTTGGGCGTCTGTTCCGGCACGAGCATGGGCATGCCGCGGCGGATCGGTCCGCGCAGGCGTTCGAACTTGATCTGCGACTTGCCCTCGCCCGGCGTGATGGAGGCATAGCGCGTGATGCGGGCCACCCGGTTGTCGCGGTAAAGCAGGGTCAGGTCGCCCAGGTCCAGCACGTCGCCGTCGCGCAGCAGCGTGCGCCGCACGCGCCGGCGATTCACCAGCAGCGCGTTGCGGTAGTTCTTGTCCTCCATCAGGTAGCCGTACTTGCGCACGGACAGCATGACTTTGTTCAGGTTGGCCGAGAGGCGCAACTGTCCGACCGTGTCCACCTTGCTGAGGAAGTCCAGCGCTTGGTAGCGCTCCTCCAGCGCGATGAAGCGGCGCGGTTCCGTCGGCGAGATCACCTCGAAGCCGGGTCCGGTGATGCGATTCACGGCGCGCGGCCGCCGCATCAGCCAGAAGGCCAGCGGCAGACCCAGCAGAGCCAGCAGAGCGCGCAGTCCTAGCCCGGTCCAGTCGTTCTCCGCGGCCGTGGCGGCGGCCGCCGGTTCTGCCGGCAGCAGGCGGATCGCCGCGGAGCCGTCCGCAGCGCGGCCGGTCATGGCAGTCTCGCGGACCGCCAGGGCCTCCGCGGGAGCGTGCGGGCCGGCGTCCCCGGTGGGGACGGCGTAGTGCGCCAGATCGGCAGCGGCGGCGCTGGCAGCCGGCGGCACCAGGCAGGCCAGGGCCAACGCCAGTGCGCACAGCCAGGCGGCCCAGTGCGATGGCGCCGGGCGCCGCACAAGGGAAGCTCGGCGGCTCATGATGCCTCCCCATACTGCAGCAGGGCCGAGCCGATCTTGATGAGGTCTCCCGGCCGCAGCACGTGCTCCTGCACCTGGCGGTAGTTCACCAGCACGATACCGCCCTGCTCGTTGTCGATGATCTCGTAGTGATCCGCCGCCCAGCGCAGTTCGCAGTGGTACGGGTAGATCTCGTGGAAGTCCCGCAGCGGAATGTCGTTGCGTTCGTTCTTGCCCACCAAGATGTGCGCGTCCCGCAGGGGAAAGATGCTGTCCTCCCCCGGTGCGGTGAGCAGGCGCAACCAGCGTCGTGCCCTTCGTCGCCCCCACCAGTGCAGCATCAGCGCCAGCAGGGCGCTCCAGACTACCAGGGCGCCCAGCAGGGCCCAGGCGTTCTCGCCGGTGCCAAGGGCCGCGGCGGCCAGCGCGGCACCCAGCAGCACACCAGCCAGCAGGCCCGCCCAGAGCTTCCGCAGGTGCCACTGCCCCTCGCCCAGGGCGATGGCGAGGCCGCACCCCGCACCCACCAAGCCCAGGGTGAGGGTCAGTCCCAGCCAGCCGGCCTGCGTGGGCATGAGCCACGCCCAGCTTTCCGCCGCATGCACCAGGGCCAGTTGCAGCGCCGTGCCCGCTGCCCCAAGCAGCGCGCCCAGCGCGGCACCGGCAATGGCGGACTTGAGTGCGCGGCGGAAGTAGTGCTGCAGCAGTGCATCGGCCGGGGCCAGCACCAGTCCCAGGCCCAAGCCCAGCGCCGCGCCTGCCAGCAGGGCGTGGGTGGCCTGCCAGCCCACCGCCACCGGCAGGAGTTGGGCGGACTCGTGCAGTAGGCTGGCCCATAGTCCAGCCAGGGCGCCCAGCGTCAGCACCTTCCAACGCAGGGTGTTCAGCGCAACCTTCATCCAGTTCATGGCGATGCCGCTGCCCGTATGGGAAAACTCGCGGCGACAGGCGCGCACCGCTTGCACGGTGAGCTCGCGGGCGCGCGCCGGTGTGGCCGGCTCGTGCCCGCGCTGCCGCTGGTCAGCGGCGCGGTGCGGCTAGAGACGCCCGAAGGCCGCCATTGCCGCGAAGGGGCGGGAATTGCGATGCAGGATCAAGGTTCGGCCGGGTAGCGGCCACCCGCCCTATCGGAGGGACTCCGATAGGGCGGCATCGGGTTCGGTGAGACAGTCAGGCATGGCCTGTCATCCGGCGACTGACCAGGGCCGCGTGCCGGAAATGGGGCCGATGTCGATTCGCATGGGTTTCGACCCCGGGGATTGCACCCTGGTCTTGCCCCGCGTGGGTCGGCACGCCCAGTGCTGGCGAGCTGACCGATGGTCGCGGGCCGATGTGCCGATGGTCCTCTTGCACGACGACCGATTGTGTACCGCCCGGGCCTTTGGTATGCGCTGTTGCGGTGGCGCCGGAGGGCACGTCGTCTCGAAGGGTGCGCCGTGCGATCGATCCTTGCTTCGGTTCCGTTACCTGCGTATCTACCGCGTCGCTTGGTTCTAACCGTTCAGACTTCCTGCCACTTCCAAACAACCGTCGGTTCAGGGTCAAGGCACCTAAGTGCCCACTGCTGTAAAATTGGTCGCAAAGGCGCATACCTGCGCACTTTACGCGTCCAAAGTACCATGCAGGTCGGCATTCGCAAAGCAGAATGTCGCGCTTTGCGCCGTGCCGTCCGGCGGGTCCGTTCACCGTCGTCGCAGGCGTGTCGTGAGAGACTCGTGGGGGGGCGTGCCCACTGCAATCCTGTCGGATGGCAGGGTTGCCCTCCGGCATGGCTGGAACTGCTCCACACGACTTATCGTGCGGAGGGCTCCCACGAAAAAAGAAACCCTCCGGCCGGGTGTCCAGCCGGAGGGCGTGCAAGGGAGGGGAATCCAGGAGGTGGGCTTAGTCCTCGGGGAAGCGGCTGGATCGCCGCCGGATGAAGGTGGGGATGTCAAGGTCCGAATCGATTTGACCGCTCCGACCCGCACGCTTCTCCTCGGGCCGATAGCTGACGGGTATCTGCGGCTTGGTCTCCACCGTCTCCAGAATGGGATCCTTCAGTTCGAAGACCTCTTCGGCGTCCCGGTGGTCTTCAGGTTCCGGCTCGGGCTCCGTCATGCCCATGGCCGCATACAGCGTGGCTTCCGCTCCCGCGGGCCGGCCCGCCGGTTCAGATTCGTCGTCATCCTCCTCGGCCTGCACGGTCTCGGCGCGGGTTGACGAGAACACGCGATAGTTCGGGCGCAGCCGCGGTTGGTCGGCGCGCGTGGCCTCGCGCTCTGAGCGATCGCGGATGGGCGCCCCGTTGAAGCCCGTGGCAATGACGGTGACCTCGATCTGGTCTTCGGGCATCGTCTCGTCGATGGTGGCGCCGAAGATGATGTTGGCGTCGTCGTCCGAGTGCTCCTCGACGAAGCTGGCCGCCTCGTTCACCTCGTGAAGCGTGAGGCTGGTGGGGCCGGTCACGTTGATCAGGATGCCCTTGGCCCCATCGATGCGGCAATCGTCCAGCAGCGGACTGTGGATCGCCTTCTCGGCCGCCTCGACGGCACGGTTGTCGCCCGTACCGGTGCCGGTGCCCATGATGGCCTGGCCCATGTCCGCCATCACCGTGTGCACGTCGGCGAAGTCCAGGTTGATCAGCCCCTCGTTGTTGATGAGGTCGGAGATGCCCTGGATCGCCACCCGCAGCACATCGTCGGCCATGGTGAAGGCCTCCACGATGGAGGTCTTCTTGTTGGCCAGCAGCAGCAGGTTGTCGTTGGGGATTACGATCAGCGTGTCCACGTGCTTGCGCAGCTGCACGATGCCCTCTTCGCAGTTGCGCTGCCGCACCTTGCCCTCGAACTTGAAGGGCTTTGTGACCACGCCGACGGTGAGGCAGCCCATCTCCTTGGCCACCTCGGCAATCACCGGCGCCGCCCCGGTGCCCGTTCCGCCACCCAGGCCGGCCGTGATGAAGACCATGTCCGCGCCGTTCAGGTGCTCGCGGATGGTCTCGATGTCCTCCAGCGCCGCCTCACGCCCGATCTCGGGCTTGGCGCCGGCGCCAAGCCCGCGTGTGCAGCGGCCTCCGAGCTGCAGCTTGTGCGGCGCCAGCGAGGCGCGCAGATCCTGCAGATCCGTGTTGGCTACGAAGAAATCCACGGAGCGGATGCCCGTGGAAATCATGCGGTTCACTGCATTCCCGCCTCCCCCGCCGATGCCGACAACTTTCAGGACCGGAGCGCTGGGGCCGACCTCCTTGATGTCCTCAATTCCGACCATCACCATATGCTGACTCCCTTCGCATCTGATCCAGCCAACGTCCTTGTTGGCCTAACCCGGTCCCGCCTCCGGCAGGTCCGGAACTGGCGTATCGCACTGGCCCAAAGGCGCCGATTAAAAGAACTCGTTCACCCAGTCGCGCATGCGGCGCGAGAAGCGATTGAGCAGCGTCTGATCCCCCGAGAACAGCGGAACGTGCCGGTGCGACCCGTTGCCCTGTGCATAGCGCAGCAGACCGACGCCCGTCGCGTGCATGGGCGAATAGGTGATCTCGTTAAGCCCGGTGATGTTCTCCGGGAATCCCACGCGCACGGGAAACTGCAGGATCTCTGCGGCGAGGTCATCCGCACCGGGCATGATGCTGCTGCCGCCGGTAATCACGACGCCCGAGGCGATCACGTTGCGGTACCCCGAGCGGTCGATTTCGGAGTTGACCAACTCGTACACCTCGCGGAAGCGAGGCTCGATGATCTCGGCAATCACGCGCTTGTCCAGCGTGCGCGAGCGGCGGCCGCCCACGGATGGCACCTGGATCATTTCGTCCGGCTCCACGAGCGTGGTCATGGCCACGCCGTGCTTGTGCTTGAGCGATTCGGCCTCTGCCAACGGTGTGCTGAGCCCAATGGCGATGTCGTTGGTAAGGTGGTTGCCACCCAGGGCCAACACGGAGGTGTGCACGATGCTCCCGGCCGAGTAGATGGCGATGTCCGTTGTGCCGCCGCCGATGTCCACCAGCACGACGCCCAACTCCCGCTCGTCCTGGCTCAGCACGGCCTGGGCCGAGGCCAGCGGCTCCAGCACCACGTCGGCCACGTCCAGTCCGGCCAGGTTGCAGCACTTGACGATGTTCTGGCCGGAGGTGGCCGAGCAGGTCACGATGTGGACGTCCACCTCGAGCCGGATGCCGGACATGCCCAGCGGGTTCTGCACGCCGTCCTGGTCGTCCACGATGAAGTCCTGCGGCAGGATGTGCAGCACCTCCCGATCGTTGGGGATGTTGATGGCCTGCGCCGCATCGATAACCCGCCGGATGTCCTCCTCGGAGACGGTACGGTTGTTCTGCACGGTGACCATGCCGTGGCTGTTGATGCCCTGGATGTGGTGCCCGGCGATGCCCGCGTAGACCTCCTTGATCTGCGTGCCGCACATCAGTTCGCACTCGCGCACGGCCTGCTGAATGGAGCGCACCGTCTTCTCGATGTTCACCACGACACCCTTGCGGATGCCGTCCGAGCGCGCCTGGCCGAACCCGACGATGGCGAGGGGCTCGGCCCCGTCCGTCTCGGCAGCCAGTGCGCAGATCTTGGTGGTGCCGATATCGAGGCCGACGACCACGTGTTCGCGGTTGCGCATCACATGACTCTCAATGGTGGGTTGCCAGTTCCAGCGCGGGCCATACCTGGCCGGTCGGCGGCGGCAACTCCGCGCCGTATCCCGGACGAAGGCTTCCGTCCAGGCTGCGATGCCAGGGAATAGGTCGAAAAGCGGGGAGTCAGGGAGCGGACTGAATCACCGGCTTGATGTCGATCCATGTACATCGGCCCGGTATGCGGTCTTCGATCCCGTCTGCCGGTGCTTCCCGCCCCGTCCATGTCGGATCGGGTTGGTGCGGGGCTCTGGCAGGAGCAAATCCGTTTGCCTGCGGGTGTGAAGACCCTCTCGAAATTAGCCCAGTCTATAGCGCCCTTTATCTGACGATGTCAAACACTTTTGCGGCGAGCGGCATCAATCCATTCGTTCAACAAATCTCCACATTTCGGCGGGGCTGATGACGAACGGTGTCGGAAAGGCGGCGTGTCCTTCGTCAGCAGCGGTGCCCTTCCGCTCCGCAAGTGGGCCGAACAAGTTTGGCCGGAATTGTGAATATCACCGTTTGCCATCTGTGGCGCTTCGTCTCGGCGAGGCGACGGATGTAGGCACGGAGTTCGTTCCGGGCGTGGGCTGGGTACTTCGCGACGCCCCCGGGGCGGCCAATCGGAAAGGGGTGCGGCATCCCGCGTGCGCGGCGGACTCCGTCCGCGCGAACCGGCACCGGAGCATCCCAAGAGAAATGCGGAGAGGCGGCATGGAACTGGATCTCAATCTGGAGCGCGACGCGGAACTGGACCTGTATTGCGACGTCGTCGTGCGCTACCTGCTGGTGGAATCGGCCCTGGGCGAGTGTGAATTGCAGCGCCGCCTGGGCGCCGCACTGGACAGCGCTGATGCCGTGCGCATGGCCGCGGTGCTGCGGGATTTCGAGGCGCTGCCCGAAGATCTGAGGACACGCATCATGGACGGCGACCCCACCCTGCCTACCCTGATGGAGGGCAGGCAGGGCGCCAAGGAAGACGAGCCGATTGCGGCCGCCCGTCCTGCAAGCGCCTGACCGGGGATTTGGGTCCTGCGTTCCGCCGCCGTAGGGGCAGCGTCTGTGGCTATCTCGGTGCGGTGGTTGGGCGCCTAGCTTGGCTGTGACAGGACCACGGATGTGCGCGGGGCTCCCATGTCGTCCAGCACGCCAATCCTCCGCGATACCCTCGCAATCTGCTCGCGCAGCCAGATACTGGCTGGTTCGCGATGCAACCGCTCATGCCAAAATAGCGCGATCGAGTATCCCGGCAGCGAAAGTGGTGGCTCCACCACCCGGAGGGGCAGGAAGCTCGCGAAGTAGTCCGCCAGCCGACTCGGAAATGTGATCACGTGATCGCTTTGCGCCACGATGTACGGTGCCACCAGGAAGTGCGGCAGCGACAGGGCGATGCGTCGCGTCAGGCCCCGTTGCTCCAGCATCCGGTCCACCAGGGACGCGCCCTGACCGCTCCGCGTCGTGGCGATCAGGATGTGCGGCAGGTCCACATACTGCTCCAGTGTCAGTTGGTGACGTGCCTGGGGGTGGTCGCTGCGCATCAGGCAGACGAACTGCTCCTCGTAAAGCGGTTGTGAGTGCACGCCCGCCGGCGTCTCATCATATACCCCCGCCAGCAGATCAATCCGTCCGCTCTCCAAGCTTGGCCAGGGTTCGTCGTCGTTGAGGGCGTGGATCCGCAACGTCATACCCGGCGCCTCCCGTCGCAGCCGCGCGCCCAGCTGCGGCAGCATTAGCATCCCGATTGCGTCGCTGGTCATCAGGTTGAACGTGGCGCCGCAGGTCGGCGGGGTGAACGCCTCCGGGTCGGCAACGGCCCGCTCGACTGCTTTCAGTGCCTCGCGAATCGGTCCTTTCAGGCGCTCTGCCCGGGGTGTGGGCACCATGCCCCGCGCCGTGCGCACCAGCAGCGGATCGTCCAGCAGGTCCCGCAGCCGCGCCAGGGCGTTGCTCATGGCGGGCTGGCTCAGCCCAATGCGCGCCGCCGCGCGGGTCACGTGCGCCTCCTGCAGCAGCGCGTCCAGCGCCAGCAGCAGGTTCAGATCGAAGTTCTGGACATTCATCGCATCAATCCCCCCTATGTCAGCAATCCATTACACCAATAGTGGGGTGTTCGCTATCCTGCTTGTGGGCTACTTAAACCGAGCCTTCCGCGGGTCGTCTCCAACGGCAGGTGGGCGGCGCAGCCTGCCGGGTTCGACCGTACGGGCGTGTCTCCGCGGTCTCCGTCGTCCGGTTCAGCGCCGTAGGGGCATCTGTGGCGGCGGTGGCGCAGCGGGCCCGCAGTCCCGCCATGCTCGCACAGCTGGAAGTGAACCTCGGCGCGCAGTCCGACGTTAAGTAAATAAGATTTGTTTTAGCTGAAATCGAGTGCTCTTGAATCCAGGGCGGTACGGCAGCGGGTGACGCCCTGGATTAACCGATCGCGGTGATGCGAACAGAGGCAATGGACGCAGCAAGCTTGCAGAGCACGCCTGACGCGCGGCTGTTGGTGGTGGCGTCGGCCGGCACGCTCACGGACCTTGTGCTGCAGATGCTCGGGGCCGCCGGGCACCCGCCTGGACACCAAGTGGTGGGATCCCTGGTGGAACTGGCGGCAGTTCTGGAGCGTGAGCCGTGGGATCTCATGCTGGTGTCGGACGGACGGCCAGGCCTGAGCGTCGCGGATGCGGCCGAGGTGGTGCGCAGCCAGGATCCCGATCTTCCGTTCATTGTCGTATCCGATGCGGGCGGCGAGGCCGGCGCGCTGGACGCCCTGCGCTTGGGCGCGGCCGACTTCGTGCCGCGGCGCGACCTTGCCCAGCTTGTGCCGGCCGTGGAGCGGGTGGTGGCCGCGACGCGACGCAGGCGGCAGGCCAGCTTGGTCGAAAGCGAGCGCAAGTTCCGCACGGTGGTGGAAGGCTCGCTGCAGGGCGTGGTGGTGCACCGCAGGCTACGGCCGCTTTTCGTCAACGAAGCCTTCGTGCGCCTGGTGGGCTATGAGGGCCCAGAGCAGGTGTTGGCGTTGGGCTCCCTGCGCCGTCTGGTGGCCACGGAGGATTGGGAGCAACTCCTCGATTCGATGCGCAAAGGCAACGTAGGCCCGGAAGCGCCGCCGGCATTGGAGTGTCGGGTGCAACGCAGGGATGGGTCGCTGGTGTGGGTGGACTGCATGGTGGTCAAGACCACCTGGGAGGAGCGCCCGGCGCAACTGCTCGCTCTGGTGGATGCCACTGCCCGCAAGGAGGCGCAGCGCCGCGCCGAACAGCAGCAGGCCCTGCTGCAGGCCGTCTTCGAGACGAATCCGCTCCTCATGTTTGTGAAGGACGCTGAAGGGCGCTACCTGATGGTCAACCAATGGGTGCTCGAAGCCTGGGGCGTTGATGCGGGCGACCTCATCGGCCACCGCCTCGATGAGGTCCGAAGCCGCCCGGAGAGTGAGCGCCAGCGTAATGGCGACCACGATCGCTTGATCCTGAGTGGTGCGGTACCGCGCATCGAAGACATCAACACCATGCTCCACGCCGACGGCAGCGAGCACATCGTCCGCACCGTGAAGCGACCCCTCTACGACGAATCGCGACGCATCTGCGGCATCGTTGGCTTCTCGGACGACGTGACCGCACTGGAGCACGCCCAGCGAGCGGTGCGCGAAAGCATGGCGTTGTTGCAGGCCACGTTCGATGCGCTGCCCCATCTGGTGTTCGTGAAAGATCACCGGGGTCAGTACATGATCGTGAACCGTCGCTTCGCGGAGGCCGTGGCCATGGCACCGACACAGGTGATCGGCACGCAGCACACGGCTGCCATGATCAGGCCCGAGCACGAACGCCAACGCGCCTTGGAGATCGATGGGCAGATTCTCCGCGGAGAGTTGCCACGCTCCGACGTCGTGCAGCAGTTGCGCTACGCGGACGGGGTGCTTCGGGCCATGCGCTGTATCAAGGAGCCGCTCAAGGACGAAACAGGGCGTATCTACGGGCTGGTGGGCGTGGCGGAGGACATCACGCGCCTTCACGAGGCGGAGGTGGAGGCGACGGTGGCCCACGCACGGCTGGCCGATGCCGTGCAGCACCTGGAGGCCGCGTTCTACCTGTACGACCGCGATGAGCAGTTGGTGCTCTGGAACAGCAAAGTCTATGAACTGTTCCCGGATTTGGAGGGACGGCTGCACCACGGAATGCTCTTTGAGGAGGTGTTGCGTATCGCCACGCCCACTGTCGAAGCGTTACCCGAAGGATTCGAGGCCCAGATCCAGCGCCGCCTTGCCGAGTTCCGGAACCCCCCGGAAGCCCCGCTGGAGCAGCGCCTGCGGGATGGGCGCTGGTTGTTGGTGCGCGACCGCAAGACCGCCGAGGGCGGCACGGTGTGCCTGCGTCAGGAAGTGACCGGGCTGAAGGCCACGGAAGCGGCGCTGCGCCGTAGTGAGGCGCAGTTCCGCCTGCTCACCGAGAACGCGCCGGACATGATTTTCCGCTATCGGCTCTCGCCCGAGCGCGGCTTCGACTATGTGAGCCCGGTGGCCACCGCCATCACCGGTTACACGCCGGCGGAGCACTATGCCGATCCGGACCTGTGGCTGCGCATCGCGCATCCCGACGACCTGGAGGAGCAGCAGAACTTGCTGGAAATGAACGAGGAATCGGCCGGGGCGCTGGTGCAGGTGCGCTGGCGCTACAAGGACGCCGGCTGGGTGTGGATGGAGGAGCGCAGCCTGCCGGTGTTCGACGACGCTGGGAATCTGGTCGCCATCGAGGGGGTCGTGCGCGATGTCAGCACACGCAAGGATCTGGAGGATCAGTTGCTGCAGGCCCAACGCATGGAGGCCGTCGGACGCCTTGCCGGGGGCATCGCGCACGACTTCAACAACATGCTCTCCGTGATGTCGGGCTACAGCGCCTTCGTGCTGGAGCAGTTGCCGGAGGATTCTCCCGCCTGTGACGACGTCAAGGTGATCCAGAACGCGGTGGAGCGCTCCGCGGCCCTCACGCGGCAGCTACTGGCGTTCAGCCGCAAGCAGGTGTTGCGCATGGAGACGGTGGACCTCAATGCGCTGGTGCCGCAGACGCAGAAGATGCTGCGCCGCATGATCGGCGAGGACGTGGCGTTGGAGACCCTGCTCAGCCCGGAATTGGGGGCCGTAACGGCCGACCTCAGCCAGATCGAGCAGATCATCATGAACCTCGCCGTCAACGCCCGTGACGCCATGCCCTCCGGCGGGACGTTGACCCTGGCCACCGAGAACGTGGTGGTTGGGAAGCCGCGCCCCTTGGCCCACGGCGATCTCAAGCCCGGCGCCTACGTGATGCTGGCGGTCACCGACACCGGCACCGGCATGACGGAGGAGGTGCGCCGGCAAATCTTCGAGCCCTTCTTCACCACCAAGGATGTGGGCCAGGGCACCGGCCTGGGGCTGGCCACCGTGTACGGCATCGTCAAGCAGATGGGGGGAGAGATCGACGTGGAAAGCGAACTGGGACACGGCAGTTCCTTCCGCATTTTTCTTCCGCGCACCGAGCCGTCCCCTTGCGCCCCTGGCGAAGCCGCCGATCCGGACGCGGCCGCATCCGGGCACGAGACGATCCTGCTGGTGGAGGACGAGGAGATGGTGCGCTTCGCGGCGCGCCGCATCCTGGAGCGTCACGGGTACCGCGTGCTGCCCGCCGCCAATGCCGCGGCGGCCCAGGAGATTGCCCGGGAGAGCGAGGAGTCCATCGACCTGCTGCTCACCGACGTCGTCATGCCCGGGCTCAGCGGCCCGCAACTGGTGGAGAAGCTAGGGGCGGAGCAGCCCGATCTGCACGTGCTCTACATGACGGGATACACGGAGAACACCATCGTACAGCACCTGGGGCCCGGCCAGTTGCCGGAGATCGTGCACAAGCCGTTCTCGCCCGACGCGCTGCTGCACGGAGTTCGTCGGGCCCTGCGCGGGCCTGAGGGCTAACTGGAGGCTGGCTTCGCCAGGGCATCCGTCAACGGGTGCCTCCCAATAACTCAACCTGCCGCGATCTGCCATGACCGCCGAAACGCCGCCGGCCGCCGCACCACAAAAGCGACCGCGCATTATGCTGGTCGACGACGAGCCCTATATCCTTGAGGCGCTGAAGCGTCAGCTGCGGGCCGAGCCCGTTGACGTGCGATCCTTCCAGGACCCGCTGCAGGCACTGGAATCGCTCTTCCAGGAAGGCGAGGTTGCCATCATCGTCAGCGACAACCTGATGCCGGGCCTCAAGGGCATTGAGCTGCTCACCCGCGCGCGGGAGTTCGCCCCTCAGGTACGGCGGGTGCTGCTCACGGGCCATACGGAACTCAACCAGGCCATTGATGCCTTCAACGATGGCGTGATTCACCGCTTCATCAACAAGCCCTGGGATACCAACGACCTGATCAGCGTGCTGCGCGAAGAACTGGACAAGTATCGCAGCGAATCGAAGGCCGGCCGCGCCGGGCCAGCGGAGCCCGGGCCTGGGGTTGCGGCCAGTCTGCACCGCACCGTGCAGGAGCTCAAGCAGGCGCTCACGCAGGTGGCTTTGTACGAGGACAGCAACCACACACGGCGTCTGCGCGTCACGCCCCAGATGCGCCGCACCACGTTTCTCATCGTGGAGGGCAACGCGGACGTGCGCCGCCTGCTGGTAACGACGCTACAAAAGGTGGGCGTGCTTTCCGTCAATGCCGTGGAAAGTACGGAGGAGGCCCTCTCCTACCTGCGCCAAGCCCCGGCGGTGGACGTGATCCTGTCGGAATGGATCCTGCCGGGCCTGGACGGCATGGCGCTGCTGGAGGCCCTGCGGGCTGGCCAGACTGCCTCGGCCCGGGCCATCTTCATCCTGATGACCTCCAGGGAGAACCGCAAGGCGGTGGAATTCGCGCTCAACCAGGGCGTGGACTACTATCTCATCAAGCCCTTTCACCTGGAGACGCTGTTCGAGCAGATCGAACGGCGCCAACGCCGCAACCGCAAGGACGCGCCCGAGTCTCGAGTTGCCAAGCTGCGCAAGCTGCACTTCGTCGTGGCAAACAGCGACCAGGACAGCCGCTACAAGATCCAGCAGATCCTGCTCATCAACGGTATTCAGAAGGTCACTATCGCCGATTCAGCGGGCAAGGCCATGCGGGTGGTGTCGGAGCGCGAGGTGGACGTGCTCGTGATGGACTGCAACCTGCTGGACGTGTACTGGCCCGACTTGCGCGCACGGCTTGAGGAGCTCTGCGGGGATCGCTTGCTGCCGTCGGTGGTGGTCACCAGCGTTTCGCCCATGCCGCAGGAGTTCGAGCGTATCTACGAGGCGGGCATCATCGCGTTCCTGCCGGGTCCGGTGCGTCAGCGCGAGTTGTTCGATGCGGTCTTCAAGGCGCTGGAAGGCGACGGGCGCGGCGACATTCTCGACGACGAGGTCGTTGCTTTGGACGTCGCAGCGACGTCCTGAGCGTGTCTCGCCTGGGGAGTGCGTCCATTCGCGGCTCAGGCAGTGCCGGCTGGTTCGTGCAGCGGGTCCTCCGTCTGCACGCCCCTGGCGAGCCCACGATTCATCGAGCCCTTCCCTTGACCCCGGCCGCAAATCATCGCACAAGGAGAGGAAGCGCCCGGCCGCCGGCTGGGCCCGGCCAACTGCCGGCTCGCGCGGAGCCGCGCTTACGGAGAGAGACCGCATGCTACGGCTGAACCTCATCGCCCAGTGGGTGCTGCGCCTCACAGGGTTGTTCCAGATCGTGACGGGCTTTGCCTTCTGGTTCGGCTATCTCGCCCACTGGACGCCTGCCCACATGCAGTCCGGCGTGCTGCTCACCCTGATGCTGTGGCTGCTGGCCCTGATGGCCGGCTTCGCCGACGTGAACCGCACGCTGGTGGCCGTCGGGCTCCTGTGGGGCATTCTGGTGATGCTGCTGGGCTTCTCGCAGACCGAGCTGGTGCCCGGCTCGGCGCACTGGGTGATCCAGGTGCTGCACCTGCTGGTGGGCCTGGGTGCGTTGGGCCTGGGCGAAGCGCTGGCCAAGCGCATCAAGGTCGCCCGCAGCGCGCCGGCCCAGAGCTAGCGCGGCGCTCGACCGGCGTGCCGGCGCAGGGACGTGCGCCGCGGGGTCGTGCTACTCTGATGGCATGCCTGCATCGGGGGGCATCGCCGCACCCAGCGGCGATTCCGGGCCGGAGCCGTCATGGATCCGCAGATCATCGCCTACGCCTATGTCGGCTCTCTGCTGACGTCGCTGCTGCTTGTGGCGGCCGCCTGGCGCTGGCCCAACCTGGGCCGGCTGCTCTACGCGCTGATGTTCATCTGGGCCGCTCAGTACAACCTGCGCACCGCCTTTGTGCGACCCGAGGAGTACCTGGGCTTTGCGCAGTACGCTTACCTGCCCGCCTACCGGGCGTTCATCCTGGGGCCCTTCGCACAGCACATCACATCCATCGTCGCGACGATTGCGCTGAGCCAACTGGCCATCGCCCTGTTGCTGCTGGGCACGACGCGCGCCGCACGACTCGGCATGGCGGGCGGCATCGTGTTCCTGGTGGCCATCGCACCTTTGGGCACGGCCGCCGCTTTCCCATCCACGCTGGTGATGGCGCTGGGACTGGCGCTGCTGTGGCGCGTGGCCTTTGGGCGCAGCCTGCCGCGCCTGCTGCGCGACCGGTTCGTGCGCCTGAGCGCCCCGCCCGACTAGCTTTCCGCCCAGGGGCCGACGCCCCCGAAGCGGAGCGGGCGGATGCGTGTGATGTAGCCCGGCACGTGACGCACGTTGCGCGGCGGGAACTCTGCGTCGGGCCCCATGTAGATGCGTGCCAGCCGCTGTAGCAGCTCCGGAGCGCCACCCTCGGTAATGTGGGCCTCGCCGTAGGCCACCACATACTCGCGCAAGCCGCGCGGGTTGTTGCGTGTGCCCAGGAAGGAGAGGGCCACCCGCGGATCGCGCCGCACGTTCTTAACCTTGCGCCACTCGCCCATGTGGGCGGTCACGAACGCGTCGTCCTCGATGCCCACCCAGACCACCGTCACCTGTGGGCTTCCGTCCGAATTGAGCGTCGTCAGATGGGCCAGCGGCCCGGCGGCGACGAGGGCGCGAACGGCATCCGGGATCATCGGGCTTCCTCCGTCAGTGCAATCGCGCGCCCATTGCCTGGGGCTTGGAACGCGATCCGCTGGGCTGTCGCAGGTCGCTGGGCTGCCACGAACGTGATGAACCCTCGGCACGCCGGTTATGGTCGGCGCAGCGAGGGTTCTCTTGCGGTCGTCTGGGACTGGAGTCGGGCCCTTCCGGAAGGGGGGCTCCGTTAGTGTCCTCTGGATCGGACTCGCATCCCAACTTGGATTTTCGTCCGGAACCGACCGTATCTGTCGGTTGGCAGCGGCGATCGGGGCCGGGACATGGCCACCTCTTCGCTGGAGGCGGCGTCTATTTGTCACCTACATTGCGGTGGTCCATCTCCTCTCAACCAGGTTGAGGAGTGGACACATCCCCCGGGAGGCCTCGTGCCGGCGGGGTGTGTCCCCAGTTCCAACGCTACGCCTTCGCACCGGCGATTCAAGGCGAATTTCCGATAGCAACGTGTTAGGCTTGGTGGGTTATCTAGCACGCCGAAGTGACCCCGCTACCACCGCTTTATCCTCGCGTTCGCCCGCACCGCTACTCGATGCGAGCCGCGGCTGTGGCTCCGGCCTGAAGGGCGCGGGGTCAGCCGCTGTGGATTGGCCGTGCCCAGCCGCAGGCCGTTAGGGCGATGGAGATGCCGTACACCAGGTGCACGCTCAGGCTTGGCACCACGGTGGCAACGCCCAATTGCCAAGGCGTGAGATCGCCGAACAGCCAGGGCAGTGCCAAGGAGTTCACCGCCATGTAGAACGCCACCCCGTAACCGGCCCCCAGCACCACGGCGGTGCGGCGATCTCTGAGGCGCCGCAGCATCAGCAGCAGCGGCACGGCGACCGTCCAGGCAATGAGGAAATGTTCGAGCGGCATCAGCGCCAGGCGTGGTGCAGCCGGCAGGGGGCCGAATACCACCTCCAGCACCGCGGGGCCATACTGGTTGATGCGCAGGCCCAGCGCCCTGAAGGCCAAGCCGAACGGCATCATCGCCACGGCGGCGATCGAGCCCGAGCGCAGGGTCTCCCGGATCACTGCGTGCACTGGCGTGGGGGATGGCGTGTCGATCTGTGAGGCTCCAGGCTTGGTGCGGTGGCGGGCGGGCCCTGCAGGAGCAGGCAACGCGCACGCGGGGGTGGAAAAAGAAAAGGGGTTACGGTGACCCGTAACCCCTCTGCAATGGGCGGTGCAGGGATCGAACCTGCGACCTACGGCTTGTGACGCCGCCGCTCTCCCAGCTGAGCTAACCGCCCTTGGTGCTCTGACAACCTAAAGCCTGCGACCTGGGTTTGTCCAGCGCAAAAATGCGCCGCCAAGCCCCGGTGCGTGCGGGCTGGCGACCCGTTCAGGCCGCCGGCATGGTCTGGGGTAGGTCGTGCTTCACCATGATCTGGTCAATGATGCCGTAATCCATGGCCTCGTTGGCATCCATGAAGTGGTCCCGCAGCGTATCCTCTTCGATCTGCTTGAGCGATTTCTTGGTGTGGCGCTTTAGGATCTCGTTGGTGGCGGCCTTGAGCCGCAGCACCTCGCGGGCATGGATGTCGATATCGGACGCCTGTCCCGAGAGTCCGCCCCACGGCTGGTGGATCATGATGCGCGCGTGGGGCAGCGCAAACCGCTTGCCGGGGCTGCCCGCAGCCAGCAGGATCGCGCCCAGGCTGGCCGCCTGGCCCAGACAGATCGTCTGGATGCTGGGCCGGATGTACTGCATCGTGTCGTAGATAGACAGGCCCGAGGTCAAGTGCCCGCCGGGGCAGTTGATGTACATCGAGATCTCGCCGTCGGGATCCTCCGCCTCCAGGAACAGCAGTTGGGCGATGATCAGGTTGGCCACATTGTCATCGACGCCCGTGCCCAGGAAGATGATGCGATCCTTCAGCAGCCGCGAGTAGATGTCGTACGCGCGCTCGCCGCGGTTGGTCTGCTCGACGACCATGGGGATCAGTGTCATGCCCGCGCTCCTCGGTATGGGTCCCGCGTCCGCTATTCCGCCGCGGCCTTCTTAGGCTTGGGCTTGGCCGCCTTGCCGCTTTTGGCCGCGCCGGCTTTGGTGCCCTTGGCGTCGTCGCCCTTGGCCGCACTCGCTTTGGTGCTCTTGGCTGCCGCGGTCTTGGCCTCGCTGGCCTCGCTGCCCTTGGCCGCGGCCTTGGGCTTGGCCTCTTCGGCAGCTTTGGCCTCCTCGCCATCGGCGCCCTTTTTGGCCGCGGCTTTGCCACCGTCCTTCAGAACCTCGCCCGCCAGCTGATCCAGGGTCTTGCCCGTGACCAGGCTTTGCTCGATTTGCGCAATCAGCCGGTTGCCGTAGGGCGAGTTGACCAGTTCGGTGGGGTTCTGGCGCATCATGTAGGCCTGCATGAAGAAGCGCTGGCGCACCTCCTCCGGATCGGCCTTCACATCGTACTGCTTGGCCAGGGCATCGACGACGTAGGCCACGCGCAGGTTGGCTTCGATCTTCTGGCGCTCCTCCGCCTTACGCTCGGTCAGCTTCTCCTCATCCTGCAGCACCTCCGGCTCGTCGTGCGAGAGTTGGTGCTCGAATTCGTGCAGGGCGCTGTCCACCAGGGTTTCCGGCACTTCGAAGTCGTAGCGCTCCCGCATCTGGTCTGCCAGATCGTTCTGGTAGTCCTGCATCACGGTGCGCTCGTGTTCCTGCTCCAACTGCTGCTTGATCTCCGCCTGCAGCTCAGCCAGCGTCGTCACCTGCTCCCCGAACAGCTTGAAGAAGGCCTCGTCCAGCTCCGGCGGCACCTTCGCTTCCACTTGCTTGGCGTCGACCGTGAAGTGCACGGTCTTGCCCTGCAGCGTGGCCTGCCCGTAGTCTTCCGGGAAGGTCACGTCGAATTCCTTGCTCTCGCCCGCTTTGATGCCGGGAAACTGGGCATCGAACTCCGGCAGGTACTGCCCCGCGCCCACCTCGATGCGCTGGTTCTCCGCCTGGCCACCCTCGAAATCCTCGCCGTCCAGCGTGCCGTGGAAGTCGAAGGTCACCACGTCGCCCTCGGCGGCGGGCTCATCGTCTTTTGCCGCCAGCGTGGCGCGGGCACTGCGCATCTCCTCGATGCGCGCCTCCACGTCCTTAGCCGTGACCTTGGACTTCTGCTCCTTCAGCGTGAATGCGGAGGGCGGCAGCAGCTTGAAGTCCGGCACCACCTCGAATTCCACCTCGAAGCGGAAAGGCCGCGCCTTGTCGATGTCCAGATTGTCGAACTTCGGCTCCGTGGCCGGCCGCAACGACAGCTCGGTCACCGCCTGTTCGAAGTACTTGGGCACAAGCGACTGCATCGCTTCGCCCGACATCGCGGCCTGGAAGCGCTTCTCCGCCAAGTGCCGCGGGAACTTGCCGGGCCGGAAGCCCTTCACGCGGATGTTGGAGCGCAGCTTCTGGTACACCTCCTCATACGTGGACTGCACCTCGCTGAGGGGCACTTCCACCGAGAGCTTGCGCTTGAGCTTGTCCTGTTCCGCGACCGTGACGTTCATCGACATGGATGCGATCCTGCGCTGGGTGCTGCCGGGGCCGTTGTGCGGACTGCGGACGGCGCCTGCCGTGGCGCCGCGGCGGTGCCGTGTGCGACCGTAAAGACCCCATTGTAACCACAGGGGGTGGCCCGCGGCAATCCAAACACCTTGCCCGGAATGGCGGTGGATTTCAATGGGGAATCGTGCGGGCGCCTTGGTCGCGGCCCCGGCGGGGGGCGATGCGGAAGGGGGGACTCGAACCCCCAAGGATTGCTCCACTGGATCCTAAATCCAGCGCGTCTGCCAGTTCCGCCACTTCCGCATTGGCTGCCGCACGGCAATACCCGTGTGGCCCCGGCGATGATAGCGCCCTTGGCCCCGGGAGGAAACCGTCCCACACCAACCGGGTCCGGTTCGAAGAGCCGGGGTTCATTCGCGGCGCGGCTAGCTGCCGGGCCGGATGATCCGCTGCTTGCCGGCGGGGCCGAAGGCACTGATGACGCCTGTGCCCGTCTCGTCCGCGCGCAGGCTGGCGGCCTCATCCCCCGTGGCGTTGAGCACGCGCACGTGCCCTCCGTGCTCCGAGACGCTCAGCACCACGCGAGGGTCAACGCGCGTCAGGTTGCCGTCTTCCCGTGTATGGGCCACGGCCAAGCCGTCGCGGTCCACTTCCACGGCGAAGCCGTTCCAGTTGCGCACGGCCAGCATGCCGCCCGTTTCGTCCGTGCTCAACTCCACCCGGGGAAAGGCCGAGGGCTTGTCATCCCGCACGCCAACGAAGCCACCCGTGGACGACGCCCCGATGGACACGCCCGACACTCCATCGTTGCCGACCGTCTGCACGATTCCGCCAAAGCCGGTCGTCTTCAGCATCACCAGCGGCCGGCCGTGCGCGTCGATCACCTCGAAGCGGTGGGCGCGGATCACGTCCGGCACGGTGCGCGAGGCACCCAGGGCGGTCAGTGCCACCAGCGCCACCAGCGCGGCGAGGCTCAGGGCGCGATACAGGCGGAGCTGATGCTCCAGGCGGGCCACTCGGGCTTCCAGGGCGGTCATCGTCGGGGCCTCCTCGGGTGGGGGGCGGTGCAGGCGGATTGCCCCCCATTTTGCCACAATGGACAGGCCGGAAACGAGGGCCCACCGGGGAGAATCCCAGGGCTGACAGGTCGGGCACTTCAGTTCACACGCGCGCTGCGTGGGGTGAAAGCACGCTGGCCTTGGTCTGGACCCGTTTTGGGTAGTGGGTGCTCAATGCCCACCTATGGGTTTTGTTGGGCCCTTGATTGGCAGCGCCTCGTTGAGACGCGGTCCAAGACAGCCCCCCTGAGGAGGAGTTTCGGCCAGGGCGGTGCTGCTAACCCCCGTACTTCTTCGCCAGTTCCTTGAACCTGGGCAGGTCGACGATCTCGTTCTGCTCGGTGAAGCTGAGCATGCGCTCCATCTGGGAGAGCGTGGTGCCCTCGGTGCGGAAGCGGCGCAGGAACTCCAGCACCTGCTTGCCGATGAAGCGTCCCAGCGCGCCGGGGTAGATCGCCGCGGCGAAGCCAAGCGCCTGCAGGCGCTCGGCCGGCAGGATGGGGGTCTTGCCGGTCTCCACCATGTTCGCGAGCAGCGGCTTGTGGATGGCCTGCCCCACCTGCGCCAGTTCGTCCTCGCTGGTAGGGGATTCCACGAACACCATGTCCACGCCCACCTCCGCGAAGGCCTGCCCACGCTCCAGGGCTTCGGAGAAGCCCAGCGCCGTGCGGGCGTCCGTGCGCGCGATGACGATGAAGTCGGGGTCCGTGCGGGCATCCAGCGCGGCCTTGAGCTTGCCCAGCATCTCCGGCAGGGGAATCACGCGCTTTTCGTCGAAGTGCCCGCACTTCTTGGGCATCTCCTGGTCCTCGATGTGCAGGCCGGCGACGCCCGCCCGCTCGTAGGCACGCACGGTGCGCATCACGTTGAGCGCATTGCCGTAACCCGTGTCCGCGTCGGCGAACAGCGGAATCTCCACGGCGTCGGCGATTCGCGCCGCGCGGTCCACCATCTCGCTAAACGTGAGCAGGCCCAGGTCCGGCATGCCGAGGGAACTGTGCGAGACGCCCGCACCGGTCATGTACACGGCGTCGAAGCCGGCGATTTGGACGCAGCGCGCCAGGTATGGATCGTAGGCGCCCGGCGCGATGAGGATCTGCTTGCCTTCGATCAGTTGGCGCAGGCGGGTGGTCTTGCGCATGGGTGGCGGCTCCGGCAGCGGGGTTGAGGGCGGGTGGCTTCCGCCCCTTATAGCCCGTCCGGCGCGCGGGTGAAAAGGGCGGCGCGGTCGCGAGCGGGCGCCTGCTTCGCGGCTCAGTGGTACAGCGAAACCAGCATCACGCCCGGCACGATGAGCAACACGCCGGCCAGTGTGCGGCGGTTGATGACCTCGACGTGGAAGAACAGGCGGCTCAGCACCAGCGTGAACAGCGGCGCGGCGGAAGTGACCGGCGTGACCAGCACGACCTGCCCGTGCTCCAGCGCCGTGTAGAGCGCCAGAATGCCCATGCCGTTGGCAATGCCCGAACACGTGAACCAGCCCAGGGCCCCGGTGCCGATGGGTGTGCGCCGGGCGGGGCGGCGTACCAGGAACAGTGCTAAGCCGATGCCGAGGGACACCGTATAGCCCACCAGCCCGCCCAGCACCGGACTGCTCACCAGGTCGAGCGCGCCCTTGGCCGCCACGTGCGCCGCAGCCCGCAGCAGCGCCGCGCCCAGCGGCAGCAGCAGTGCCCAGCGCAGCCAGCGTCCCGTGCCTCCGCTGCTCCAGGAGAGCACCCCGACGCCCGCCACGATGGCCAGTGTCCCCGCGGCCACGCCCGGCTCCAAGTGCTCCCCCAGCACCAGCACCCCGCCCAGCACGGCGAAGAGCGGGCTGACCGAGGCCACCGTGGAGGAGATGGTGGGACCCAGCCGATGATGCCCCGCATTGGCCAGGTTGGCGGAGAGGATGGGCCGGAAGCAACCCACCAGTGCAAAGATCGCCACGGCCGCCGGCTGCCAGTCAGCCCAGTGCAGGGAGAAGGGCGAAACCAGCCAGTAGCACGCTGTGCTCGCGCCGATGGAGATCAGCGTGCCCGTGATCGAATCCGTGTACCTCAAGCCCTTCTTGGTGAGGAGTGCCCCCAGCGCGAAGCACAGCGCGGCCAGCAAGGCGAAGGCGACGGGCACCAGTGTGGCGGAGGACATCCAGCAGTCGAACAGGCTTGGGGCAGGCGTTGGAGGTGCGGGAACGCCGCGCGAACGCGTCACGCACGGCCTCGCTCACGATACACGCTTGGCCAGCCGGTGCAATCGCGTGTAGGCTATGCCCCGAACAGGGGGTGCATGTTGCGAACGGGCTGGGGTGGTTGCCATGGCGAGTGGTGAGCTGGAACGCAAGTACGACCGGATGGTGGAGGACAGCCGCCTGCGCGGTCAGGCCGAGCAGGGCCGCACCGAGCGCGAGCGGCGTCGCGAGGCGCGCATCCTCCCTGATGCGGCGCTTCTCGACGTGGAGGGCGACCCCTGGGTCTACCTGATCAATGTGTCCCGTCAGGGGTTGGCGTTCTTCGCCGATACACCCCACAAGCCCGGTGTGGTGCTGCCGATCTCCCTGGAAAGCGGGTTGACGGCTCAGGCCAAGGTGGTGGATTGCCGACCGGAAGCCGGGGACCCCGGCGCCCTGGCCGGCCAGTTCCGGATCTGCTGCGAATTCAACGATGCGGAGGAAGGGCTGCGCTTCTTCGTTGCCCTGAACGAGTTGGAGACCGCGCGCCTCGAAGCCACGCGCTGAAGCTGCGGCGCATACCGGGGCTCCTGCCCCGGCGCGGGCCGCGCGAGGGCTTGTGACTGCGGATCAATCAACGATGGAAGGACGGCCCCGGTGGAACGCAAGGGCCGCGCAATCAGGGGCGGGTCAACTTGCGAACTCGTGCTGCTTCACTTTCACCACAAGTTCCATTCCCTTCAGTTCCTCGGCAAACCGGCATTGGATGCGGAAAACCGCGTCCGAATAGGCCGTCGGGGATTCCACCAATTGGCAGTGTACCACCTCCGCCTCGATGGAGAGGGAGTTGCCCAGCGATACGGTGATCTGCTCGCCTGGCGTCAGCGGGTAGTTGGCCATCAGGGCGACCCCGGAGGCGGACAGATCCACCATCGAAAACTCCGGCACCGAACTGATCCAGATGTCCGCGGACGTCACGGACAACCGCGGATGGACCCGTCGGTCCTGGTCGGACTGCTCTGACACCACCTCACCGCGCTTGCGGCTCTCCTCGAGAATGCGGGCGTACTCCTCGTGCAGATTTGTGCTCATCATTTGCACACCCGAAAGCAAAGGAAATGAAGAACAGTGCCGCTATTCAACGGCGTTAGCGCATGGGTCTCTAATACGACACTAACATACCCAGATGCCGGGCACCACTTCGGCACCGCGCGACTGTGGTGTGCCCGCCGTGGGAGCGGCGTCAGGCCGCCCGCGAGACAGGGACACCCGCACCGGTTGGACTCTGGCGCGCGCCGGGGGGCTCAATCTGCGAGCATCTGCTTAAGGGTCACCGCGGCCTCGGCGGAAACGTAGGGGAAGAAGAGGCCCAGGTTCCAGACTTGGCGCGTCGTACCGACTGCCTCCACCCACACCACCTGGGCATCCAGCAGGGCCAGCACCCTGCCGTCGGGCGCTTCGAGCAGTTCCACGCTCACACTGTCGCCCTGGTCGAGCGCGGGCGGCTCGTGAAACTGCAGGCGGATGCCCCGATTGTTGATGTCCCATGTGATCATGGGCGTCGCGCTGCCTTCCCGCAGCAGGTTGATGGCCACCTGACGCCGCGTTCGCGTGGCACCTTCGCGACGGTCGAAGGCCGGCCCCCAGCGCTCGAATTGCCTGCTGCGCACCTCGGGCAGGTCCATCTCCGCGTGGAATCGGTAGTTGTTGTGCCGCTCGGATTTGAGCACGCCGGAGTTCTCGAACCATCCCGCCGAGCCTCCGCCATACGGGATGTAGCGACCGTGTTCCGTGAGGTCGGCGGCCGGGGAGTCGTCCGGGGTGATGGATTCTGTCTCGAGGGCGGTCGGGTCAGACGCCATGATGGGCCTCCACCGCTGATTGGACCGCAGATACCAGGGGCAGCCTTCCCTTCTCCCCGGATCAAGCGCGGAGACCAGATTAGCGCCTTACGCCCATAGAGGCAAAGAAAATGGGATGCTGGATCGCCGGATTTCGGCATGCGCGGGGCATCCGGCGGCGGCATCTTATAGTAAGGTAAAAAACTGTTATAGCACATGTTTTAAACACGACGAAACAAGGCCTGTAGGGCAAATGGACGATGCCCCGCCGAGTGATGGGTGGTGGTGTAGGGAGACTGCGCGGGTGGGGATTGTCAGCCGCGCTTGCGGCGCAGGCGGGTCATTTCGCGATCGAACGCATTGGCGAACTGCACCTTGTCGTTGGGCCCCAGCGGAGCCGGGCCGCCCTGCATGATGCCGTTCTCGCGGAGTTCCTGCATCAGGTTCCGCGTAGCCAGGGCTTCCTTGACGTTGTCGGGGGTGTACACGGTGCCGCGGGGACTGACCACGGCCACGCCCTTCTCCACGAGCGCGGATGCCAGCGGGATGTCCGCGGTGACGACCAGGTCGTTCTCGGCGCAGTGGTCGACGATGTAGTGGTCGGCCTCGTCCACGCCGCCACCCACGACCACCAGCGCAATCAGTGGATGCTGCGGCAGGAACAAGCCCTTGTTGGCCACCAGGGTGGTGGGCACGCCCAGGCGCCGTGCGGCCTTGAAGATGAACTCCTTGACCATCTTCGGGCAGGCGTCGGCGTCGATCCAGATGCGCATGGTCGCGTGGCCGTCCGATGGCGGGTGCGGGGGAGCGTCAGCCACCGGCACGGCGCACCTTGAAACCGAGCCGCTCCAGGTAGCCTTGCACCTTGTCGCGCTGGTCGCCCTGGATCTCGATACACCCGTCCTTCAGCGCCCCGCCCGCACCGCAATGCGCCTTGAGCTGCTTGAGGAGGGTGGCGAAGTAGTCCGGACGCGGCGGCAGGTCGAACACCACCGTGACCGCCTTGCCGCCGCGGCCCTTCTTGTCCAGCCGTACTCGCAGCACCGTCTGCCCCGGCATGATCTCCGCGGCGGATCCGCAGGTGCAGGGCGAGTGCCCGCAGACGGAGCACATGCGTTGGTGGCTGCCGTCGGTGCTGTACACGAGGGGACTGGAATCGCGGGCCATCATGCCCCCGCACTGGCTATGCAATCATCCATCTCACTGAAATGAAAGCGCGTCCGGCAGGACTCGAACCTGCGGCCCACAGCTTCGAAGGCTGTTGCTCTATCCAACTGAGCTACGGACGCGTAATCGGGCAGGTGCGGCGCCGGCGCGCCGCGTCGCCCCACTATAGGGTCACGGCCGCGGCGATGGCAAGGCGGTCCGCTCACCTGGTCTGCCCCGCATCCTGCGGCTCCGGCGCCGGCCACTCGCGCCAGGCTTGCAGCAGCGGGAAGTACAGCGCGAGGCGCACCGTCCGTCCGGGTTCCAGTGCGTTCATCAGGGCCGCGTAGCCTTCGAGCTGGCTGCGGTAGCGCTCCTGCTCGCGCGCCAGGAACGCCTCCAGGTCGCCCCCCTCGTGGGTGCCCGTCTTGAAGTCCACGATCCAGCGCACGCCCGCCTCGTCCACGAACGTGCGGTCGATCACGAAACGCGCGGGGCGGCCGTCTACCACTCCCGTGAGCGCATATTCGCTGTGCCCCTCCGTGTGCGGGGCCAGCACCCAGCGCCCGCGTTCGTCCGCCAGGGTGCGCCGCAGCGCGTCCTGCACTCGCTCGGTGGCAGTAGCATGCTCCGCCGCAGGCACGCCCAGCGCGCCCAGCGCCGCGGCGATGGCCCGGGCTGTGAAGGCACCGCCGCCAGTCTGCCAGCGCTCCGACCCGTACCGGGCGATGAGGCGCAGCAGCCGGTGCACCACGGTGCCCACGTGGCGTGCGGTTTCGCCGGCCCAGCGGAACTCGATCTCGTAGGCGTCGCCGGGCCCGACGTCCGCTGCCGCTTCGGCGGCCTGCCGTGCAGCCACGGGGGGTGGCGCCGGCGGGGCCTGCCAGCCGGCCGCCAGCCGCCGCAGTCCCGGTGGGGCGCCGGGTGGTGGTGGCTGGGCTGTCGGCGTTGCGCGCGCGCTGGCGGCGGCTGGGTTGTCGTCCGGCGCGGCGGCCGCCTCGAAGGTGTCCCGCACGGCGGGCCACAGCCGCGCCAGCAGCGAGCGCTTGTCAGGCTCCTTGGGGCCATCCTCGTCCAGCAGCGCATGCCCGAACAGGTGCAGGGCACGCTTGGCGCGGGTGGCGGCCACGTAGAGCAGGCGGCCCGTCTCGTGATGCGCCTTCTCCTTCTCCAGTTCAGCCAGGTAGTCGAACACGGGGTCGCGCTCCGGTCCGGCGGCGTGAATGGGCGCCAGCAGCAGCCCGGCCCCGCCCTTCGCGGGCTGAGCGCGCTCGAACCAGCGCAGCAGGGGCGTCTCGTCGGAGCGCGGCGCGCGACCCAGCCCGGGGAGGATCACCGTGTCGAACTGCAGACCTTTGGCCTTGTGAATGCTCATCACCTGCAGCCGCGCGTCCGCCTGGGGGTCCGGCGCAGCGTAGAGGCGCTCCAGCAGCGTCTCGGACTGCTCGGGGCCGCCAGGGGGCGTAGCGGCCGGCAGCGCCTCCAGCCGGGCCAGGCAGGCCTCCACATTGGGCCAGGCCACCTCCGGCACGCAGGCGGGGCCCCCGAGGGCCAGCCAGGCTCCCTCCAGCCAGCGTCGCAGCGGGCGCCGCTCGCGGGCCGCCAGGCACGGCTCCAGCGCCGCCACCAGCCGCGTCACGCGAGCCTGGCCATCGGTGGAGAGCCCGGCCACCGCCTCCGCGTCGCGCAGGCGCTCCCACAGGGTAGCGTAAGGCGCTGGCTCGGCCAGGCACAGCAGGTCCGCCAGCAGCAGACCGCACCAGGGTGCGCGCAGCACGGCCAGCCAGGCCACGCGGTCCCCCAGGTGCGTCAACGCCCGCAGCAGCATCAGCAGGTCCTGCACCTCCGGTCGTTCGGCCAGGGCCTCGATCTCCACGGCCTGGAAGGGCAGCCCGGCCTGTTGCAGCGCCGGCAGGATCGCGCGCAGGTGGCCGCGCGTGCGCACGAGGATGGACACGGTCTCCTCGGGCCGCTCACGGCGCGTCTCGGCGATCACCTCCGCAATTTGGCGGGCTTCGTCGGCCTCGATCGCGTCGCGGGACATCCCGGCAGGCTGCGGCAGCGCGTGCACCGTCACGCCCGGCCCGTCGTCGCCAAGCTGGTGCGGCGTGGCGGCCGCGAAGGGCACGGCGCCCGTGGCCAGGGCCTCGACCGGGGCCAGCACACCCGGGAACACGTCGTTCACCCAGCCCACCAGAGCCCCGGTGGAGCGGAAGTTCACCTCCAGGCGCAACGGGTGCAGGCACAGCGCGCCGATGCCGGTCCGCCGCGCGCGCAGAAACAGCCCCACCTCCGCCTCGCGGAAGCGGTAGATGGACTGCATGGGGTCGCCCACCAGGAACAGCGTGCGCCCGTCGTCGGGCTTCCAATGGGCCGTGAGACGCTCCAGCAGCCGGAACTGCCCGTGCGAGGTGTCCTGGAACTCGTCCACCAGGATGTGCCGCGCCTCGTCCCGCAGCGGCGCTGCGTCGCTGCCGCCGCCGTTGCCACGGCCGCTGCCGCCTTCCAGGGCTCGGATGGCCCCCAAGGCCACCTCTGCGTAGTCCATCTCCCCCGCCTCTGCGAACACCGTGCGCAACCGCTTCACCGCGCGCGGCAGCAGCTCCAGCAGGGCCGCCAGCACCTCCCATTGCGCGTCGGCATACACTGGCGGGGGCAGGGCACAGGCGCCGCGCAGCCGACCGGCCAGTTCGGGCCGTGCCTGCAGGGCGTCCAGTAGGCCCAGGGCGCGGGCCTTTGTCTCCTTGAGCGTGGCGGGATCGCCCGCGGCCTTGTCTATGGGGAAGCCCTGGGCCTTGGTGAGGGTGCGGCGCCAAGCGCCCGTCCCGGTGGTGAGCAGTTCGGCCACGCCCTGCCACAGCGGCAGGGCATCGGCCTGCGGCGCCGGCAGGCCGGTCAGCCCGCCCAGTCGGGCGACGGGCGCGTCGGGCTTCTCGGCGCCCAGGTGTTGTGCCGCATAGGGCGCCAGGGCCGCCAGTTCCACCTCCAGCGCCAACCCCGCCTTCGTGGCGCCGGCGGTCAGGGTGTCGTGCAGGTCCGCCAGGGCCTCGTCCACGGCCGCGCGCAGTTCGGTCTCCAACGCGCCGCGCACGGCGGCGGGGTCGTCCCAGGGCTGGGCGTGTCGCAGCCACTGGTCGCGCCGGGCCAGCATGGAGGCCAGCAGGCCCTCTGCGCGGGCGTGGTCGTCCTCCAGGTGCAGCAGCAGGCGTTCCACCGCCGCTGCTTCGGGGCCGTCGCCCTCCAGTGCGGCCAGGGTGGCGCGGGCGGCGGTCTGGTACAGCGCGTCGGCCTCTTCCGCGATGGCAGGGGCCTCGCCCAGCCCGGAGAGCACGGGCCGCTCCCGCGTCAGCGCCGCGCAAAGCGAGTCGATGGTCTGGATGCGCAGGCGCGCGGGCGTCTCCAGCAGACCCCAGCCCTGGGCCCGGTCCTGCGCCACCACCGCCCGGGCGCGCTCCCGGGCCGCGACCTCGTGCGGCGTGTGCGGTGCCGGCGCCTGCTCCTCCGCAGCCGCTGCGAGGGTTTCCAGCAGGCGCGCGCGCATCTCCGCGGCGGCCTTGCGGGTGAACGTGATGGCCAGCACCTGCTCCGGCTGCTCCACGGCCGCCAGCAGCACCAGCAGGCGCTGGATCAGCAGCTCGGTCTTCCCGGAGCCGGCGGGGGCCTGCACGATGAACGAGCGCGCTGCGTCCAGCGCCTCCCCGCGCACGGCTGCGTCGGCGGCAGCACCGGCCGCGCGGGACGCCTCAGGCGTCGCCATGGCCAGTCTCCCCCTCGCTGACGGTCGCATCGGCCGCGTTGTCCGCTTCGGCGGCGAGGGCGTGCCCCGGCTGCAGTTCGGCGATGCGGCACAGGCCGGGCAGATCGCAGAAGGTGCAGGTGTCGCCCCGCTTGGGATCCACCCGTGCGTCCCCGGTGCGAAAGCGCTGTGCAAGCCCCTCCAGCGCGCCGCGCCAGCGCTCCACCACAGCCGCGAAAGATTCGAATGGCGCCTCGCCTGGGGGCGGCTTGATGCGGTCGAAGCGCTGGGCGCCCGGGAAGCGCGCGGCGTCGTCCGCCACCCCGCGAAAGCCCAGGGCGTCGCGCCGCACCTGGGCGAAGGCCACGCCCGCCAGCGCGCCGCCGGCCGAACTGGCGTAGAGCGGGAGCTGCGGCTCGTCCGGCCGGTCGCCCCACCAGGCGCTGGGCCGCGCACTGCGCCCCGTCTTGTAGTCGATCAGCAGCCGGCTTCCGTCCGGCAGGCGGTCGATGCGGTCCATGCGCCCGGTGACGGAGATGCCCCCGATCTCCAGCGGTTGGCGCTGCTCCACTTCGGCCACGGCGAAGGGCGTGCGCGTGCGCTCCAGCGCCAGCCACTCGCCCAGCAGGGCCTGGAGGCGGCGCTGCTCCAGCGCCCGCAGGCGGGGTCCCAGCCGTTCGCGGTGCCGCTCGGCGAACTCCGCCAGCGCGCCTTCCACGGCCTTGGCCAGCACGGCTTCGACGCCCCGCTCGTCCAGGGCGGAGAGCGCTGCATGGTCGCCGAGAGCCCGCCAGGCGCGCTCCAGGGCCGCGTGTACCAGCGTGCCGCGCGTGGCGGCGTCCAGGCCCGGCTGAGGCGCCTCGGGGGCGCGAGCCCGCAGGCGGTGGTGGGCGAAGGCGCGGAACGGGCAGGCCGCTTGGTCCTGGAACAGCCCCGTGCCTCCCAATACCATTGTGCCGGCGGCGATGGGGGGCGCCTGCTCGTCCAGCAGTTGCTCCAGGCCCCCGGCGACACCCAGCACGGCGCGGAGGGTCGGTGCATCCGAGCCGGGTAGCCCCTCGCCGGGCAACAGTGGCAGGTCGCGTAGGAGCGGACTGGGGCGCAGGGGGCGGTCTCCCTCCATGGCGGGGTAGCTGAACACAACGTCCGGCGCGGCTTGGCGCAGGCGCTCCGTCTCGCGCCGGGCCAGCTCCAGTTCGCGCGCCAGGGATGCGTGGGGCATCCCGTGGTGGCGCTGCAATTCCGTGGACAGGAAGGGGTTGGGCCGCGCCGGCGGTGGCCACAGTTCCTCGTGCAGACCCAGCACCCACAGGTGATCGAACTCCAGCCCGCCGGACTCCAGCGTGCCCAGCACCTGCACGGGCGCATCGGCGCCCTCGGGCTGGAAGGGTGTCTCGGTCGCGGCCCGGCGCAGGGCGGCAAGAGCCTCGCCACGCGTGAGGGTGGGCGCCACCAATTCCAGCCGCGCCAACTCCTCCAGCAGGCCGCGCCACTTCTCCAGGACTTGATACTCGGCGCTGTCCGGCGTGCGCTCGCCGGGCCAGCCCAGGGCCCGCAGCAGGCCGTCGAAGGCCAACGCCCACGCGCTGGGGGTCTGCCGCGTCGGGAGGGCGTCCGCGGCGTGCCGCCAGCGCGCCAGCGCCTGTGCCAGCCGCGGTGTCTGCAGCGCTGGCCGCTCGTCGCCAGCTGCGGCTTGCAGGCTGGCGGAGGTCAACTCGGCGGCGCCCCAGCCGCGCACGTGCACATCCAGCCGGGCCCGAGCCTCATGCTCGCCCTCCGCGCCGGCCAGGAACGGGGAACGCAGGACGGCGCTCCAGTCCTCCAGGGGCTGCGGGGCAGGCGTCAGCCGCAGCAGGCGCAGTGCGGTCGCCACCAGCGGGTAATCTGCCAGGGGCAGGCCCTGCGAGACGTTGAAGGGCCGCGTGGCGGTGACGCCGGGCAGCACGGCCTGCGGCTGCAGCACATCCTCCAGCACGCGCACCAGTTGCGCGCGGCGCTCGGTCAGTTGGGGCACGACGATGCCGATGCGCGCCTCGGGCTCGCGCTCCAGCCAGTGCCGCGCCCAGCGCGCCGCCAGCCACGCCTCGCCCTCGGCATCCTGCGCTGCTACGCGGGCGGCAGCCTCGCCGCAGGCCGGCGGTTGCACCGACTCCACCACCGTGCCCGCGGCGCGCAGGGCATCGAACAACGCTTTGGTCTGCGGGGGCAACTCGTCGAAGCCTGCCACCAGCACCCAGGGTGGAGCCGCCAGCAGGCCCGAACGCAGCGCTGCCGCCACCCCATCCGCGACGTGCACGGGATCGCCCCAGCCGCGCCGGGCGCACTCGTCCGCGTAGGACGCCCCCCACTCGGCGAAGGCTCGCTGTTCCAGGGGCTGGATGGGCTCGGCGCGGGGTACGGGCAGGCGCCATTGCGCGAGCCGATTCCAGGCTTCCCGGGCGGTGGCGGCCAAGCGCTCGGTGCGCATCAGGCCGCGCACGAACGGCGAACCCGCCACGATGCGCTCCCACACCACACGGGCCTGGGCCTCCGAAAGCACGATGGGCGCCGCCGCACCGCTCTGCTCCTCCTCGCCCAGCCCCAGGGCGCCGCTGTCCAACGCCTCCTCGGCCAAGCGGCCCACCCACGCGCCGAGGGGCAGCACGTCCGCGCTGGGCCATACGGAACGACTCTGTGCGCGCTGGAAGTCGTCATGGCGCCGCCGCCACTCGCGGGCAAGCCGCTGCGTGGCCGTCAGCAGAGGCACGCCCTGCGTCAGTGCGTGGCAGATCGCTTCGGCATCCAAGACGGGGCCCTCCCTGGGCGGTGGGGCATTTGAAGGCGTGTCGCCGGAACGGTGCAGTGAGCAGCCAAGACACGGGGGCGCGGGCCCAGCCCCCCTCCTTATTCCACAATGGTGCGCCCTTTCCCAGGGGGTGCGCTCTGTTCAGCAGCAGCCAAAAGGTGAACAAACATTGACTATACGTCTCCGATCTGCTATGTGTAGGACACGGCTGCCGGCCGAACGCTCGTACCTCCCGCTATCCCGATATCGCCCATGCGCAACAGCGCCTACGAAGCGCGCAATGGCCGCGTGCCCAATCTGGTGGACGTGCTGCAACACCCAGTCGTCACCAACCTCGTGCGGCTGTCGCTGATCGTGATTTTCTCCCTCGCCGGCTACATCTGGAAGACGGAGATGGACCACGTCAACCGGTCGCTGGAGGACATCAAGGCCGGCGTGCGCGTCAGCATCGACCGCCAGTGGGGCGAGATCAACGGCGTGCGCCTGGAGGTCTCGCGGATGAACGGCGACGTCTACCGCATCCTCGACCGCACCAACACGTTGCTCTACGAACTCGTCCGCCCACCCGATGGTGACGGCAGACGTCCCGCCGTCCAGGGCAAGCCCTCGCGATAGGGCCGCGTAGCGCGGCGGGGCGGGGCAGCGCTGCCTGCATCCCTTGCATGGGCCCTCCCGGCGTCCCGGGCGCGGCCTCCCGCACTTGCACACATTCAAACACGGAGTCGCATGACTACGGTGGTGACCATTGCCACGTTGTTCGGCGTGGCGTTGCTTGCGCTGGCCCTGGTGCTGGCGGCGGTGCGTGGCCTGGACCGCTGGGTATTCCCCGGGCTGCCGTTCGAGCAGGCACTCCGGGACAACAACGTCGCGGTGGCGATCTTCCTGGCTGCGTTGGTGTTCGGGATCTTCTTCCTGATGGGGCACGCCGTGGCGGGTGAGCTGGACCGCTACGATGCCCAGTTCCGCAAGTGGGGGCGCTATGCGTTCGGCTATTCGTGCGACTGGCGCTACTTCAAGGCGCAGGGCGTAACGGAGAGCGGGCTCTCCCCCGCTATCTGCAGCCCGGTGGGGGCCTGTGGCGTGATGCAGCTCATGCCCGGCACGGCCGTGGCCATGGGTCTGCGCAACCGTTTCGACGCGAAGGCCAGCATCCGCGCGGGCATTGCCTACGACAGGCACCTGTGGGACATGTTCGCTGCCGAGGCGGGGCAGCAGCGGCTGTGGTATGCGTTTGCCGGCTATAACTGCGGGCCGGGCTGCGTCATCCGCGCCCAGCGGCGCACCGCGCAGGCTGGGGGCGACACAGCGCGGTGGCCTGCGATCCGCGCCTACCTGCCGGTCGAGACGCGGGCCTACGTGCCCCGTATCCGCCGGTGGCAGGCACGCTTCATTTCCCCGGCCATGCCGGCGCCGGAAGGGCGTTGATGAACTGGCTGGGGAACTGGGCTGTGTTGCTGGCCCTGCTGTTCCGTGGGGACACGGTGCTGCTGCTGGCCGCGGCTGTGGGCTTCGCGGCCGTGCGCGTGGCGAATCACCGCTCGTCGCGCACGGTGTTTCGCGTCACCTGGCGCGATCCGTTCCAGTGGGCCGAGGTGGTCTTCTTCGGGGCGTTGCTGTTGCGGGGCCTGCTGGGCTGAAGCCCGCGCGCCTGCCTGGGGCGCTAGCTGGGGTCGGGCTGCTCCCGCTCCATCTCCATGGCCAGCACGAGAAAGCGCAGGCCGTAGTCCTCGTCCGTGAACCGGCAGCGCACCTTGTAGGGGGCCGGTGCGTCCGGAGCGCTCAGCGGGTCGCAGCCCAGCACCTCGGCCTGGATGGCCAGGATCTGCCGCAGCGATACCATGATCAACTGCCCCCTCGAAAAAGGGCGCTGTGCGTAGAATGCGAGGCCGGAAATGGACAGGTCCACCACGTCGTGTGGTACCGGCTCCGTGACGAGAATCTGGCTGCTGCTCAACCTGAACCGCGGGTGCCGCCGTTTCTCCGAGCCCGACGGCAGGACTCTCACCTCCCCCCCTTCAATCGCCTGATTCAGGATCCGCTCGTATTCCTCTTCCCAGTTCCGCTGTGCCATCCGAAAGGTGTGCTCCGTTTTTGCGTGCTTCACCCGAACTGGGGTCAGCCGATCTCTCCCCCAATAAGTCCACGTGTCTCAGGCATTCGAACGCGTTGCGCGCCTCAACCCTACCGTGCGGGCCTCATAGCGGACCAGGCAGCCCCTCGTACCACTCAAACGGTGGGATGATACAACGATCAAGGATGACCATATTCCGCAAGGCCGCCCCAGGAAAGCACGGGCGCAGGATGCGGTCAAGCGACACCCGCCGCAGTGGGGGCTTGGACGGTGCAAGGCGATGGGGGCAGCCGAGGTATGAGCCTGCTGATGGTCAGTGGCGAAACCCGGCGGAGCCGGGTCTGGCGCGTGGTCAGGCCGACTGCCGGAGCTCAGGTTGCCGCGAGGGATTCCGCGCGCAGGGTCTTGAGGCTAGCAAGCAGGGCCTCACCAAGCCGTTCCACCTCCGCGTCGCCCATGGGCGTGGAGAGGGAGACCAGCCCGCTGGGCGAGATAATGGCCCCCTTGTCGCTCAGGTGCCGGTATAGCCGGCCGAAGCGCGCCTGCTCGGCCGGGTCGCGCCAAGCGTCCCGGTAGCCGCACAGCGGCTTGTCGGTCAGGTGCAGCATCAGCAGCGAGCCCCGTCCGGTGACCTGCCCCGGCATCTCCGCCAGCCGGAACGCGCCGCGGCAGGCCTCGCGCGCCGCATCCCCCAACGCCTCCAGACGTGCGAATGCCTCGCGTGTGAGCAGCCGCATGGCGGCCAGCCCCGCCACCATGGTCACGGGGTTGGCATTGAATGTGCCGCCGTGAGGCAGAGCCGGCTTGCCCCGCGAGGGATCGAACACCGCCATCACTTCCGCCTTCCCTGCCACCGCACCCACCGGAAAGCCCCCGCCGATGATCTTGCCCAGTGTGGTGAGGTCGGGCTCGATGCCCGCCTCTCCCTGGTAGCCCTCATAGCCCACGCGGAAGCTGATTACCTCATCGAAGATGAGCACGATCCCGTGCGTGGCCGTCACCTCGCGCAGCATGGCCAGGTATTCCGGCAGCGCCGGGATGAGCCCGGAGCGGTTCGGCATGGGGTCCACAATCACCGCGGCCAGTTCGTCCGCATGGGCCTCCAGCAGTCGCCGCGCCGTTGCCGTTTCGTTGAAGGGCAGCACCAGCACATCCGCCAGCACGCCCGGCGGTGTGCCGCCAGAATAGGCGCGTGCGACCGGCTCCGCACCGCCCCAGGTCTCTGGCGTGGGGTCCAGGCTGGTTTCCACCGGGTCGTAGCTGCCGTGGTAGAGCCCTTCGCACTTGGCGATCTTTGGGCTCCCAGTGTACGCCCGCGCGGCCTTGATGGCGTTCATCACCGCCTCGGTGCCCGAATTGGCAAAGCGCACCTGCTCGAACGCGGGCACGCGGGCGCACAGTTCCTCTGCCAGCGCGATCTCGCTTTCGGTGGGATTGGCGAAGCAGGTGCCCAGCGCCAACTGCTGCTGCACCGCCTCCATGATTGCGGGGTGCAAATGCCCGTGGATCAGCGCCGTGTAGTTGTTGATGAAATCGATACGCTCCACGCCGTCGACGTCCGTCAGGCGGCAGCCCTTGCCGGATTGGGCATACAGCGGGTGCGGCGCCGTGAAGACGGTGGTGCGGGAGTTTCCGCCTGGCATCACTTTGCGGGCGCGCTCGTATAGGCGGGCGGAGGCGGACTGCGGGACGGCAGCCATAGGTATGCTCGCACAATCTGAGAGGGTGCGGTGTTGGGCGTTTCATCGGCACCGCGTGCTGCCTGTGTAATACACCGCATGAAGGGCGGCAAGGCGCCCGCGGGGCGCAGTCCGTGCCGGGAGCTCGCCTTGCGTGCGGTGTGCGGGCTGTAATATTGAACAGGGACTCGCGTCCGGCAAGCCGGACCCCCATGCCCCGCTCACCCGAGCCGCCATGAATGACGCAGACCTGTGCTACACACCGGCCACCGAGCTGGCCCGGATGATCCGCGAGAAGACACTCTCGCCCGTGGAGCTGACCCGGGCCGTGCTGGCGCGCATCGAGGCGCTCAATCCGAAGCTCAACGCCTATTGCACGCTGCTGGCCGACGAGGCCATGGACGCCGCGCGGGAAGCCGAGCGCGCCGTCGCCGCGAAGAAGCGCCTGGGGCCGCTGCACGGCATCCCCGTGTCCATCAAGGACCTCACGATGATGAAGGGCGTGCGCTGGATGGCCGGCTCGCACATCTTCGCCGATCGTGTGCCCACGGAGGATGCGCCCGTGGTGACGCGTCTGCGCAAGGCCGGCGCGATCATCCTGGGCAAGACGACCACGCCGGAGTTCGGCTGGAAGGGCCTTAGCGACTGCCCCCTCACTGGGGCCACGCACAACCCGTGGCGGCACGGCCTCACTGCAGGCGGTTCCAGCGCTGGCGCCGCGGTTTCCGTAGCCGCTGGCATGGGGCCCTTGGCGCAGGGCTCGGACGGCGCGGGCTCGATCCGCATTCCCTCCGCATTCTGCGGCATCTACGGCATCAAGCCTTCCTTCGGCCGGGTGCCCAACTACCCGCTGTCGAACAACGACAACTCGACGCACGTGGGCCCCATGGCGCGCACGGTGGCCGATGCGGCCCTGATGCTCTCCGTGATCGCCGGGCCCAGCGAGCTGGACCGCACGTCGCTGGAGGCACGCCCGGCGGACTACGTGCGCAAGCTGGGCAAGGGCTTGCGGGGACTCAAGGTGGGCTACAGTCCAGACCTGGGCTACCTGCGGGTGGACCCCGAGATCGCGGAGATCTCGCGGGAGGCGGCCCTCGGCTTCGAGTCCCTGGGCGCGCACGTGGAAGAGGTGGATCCCGGTTTCGGGGACAGCAGTGAGCTGATCGAATCCCTCTGGAACGCGCACGAGGCAGGCAATTACGAGGAGTTCCTGCCGGAATGGGAAGCGAAGATGGACCCCGGGCTGGTCGCCTCCATCCGCGATGGCCAGCGCTACAGCGCCGTTGACTATATCCGGCTACGCGGCCGCAAGAATTCCTACTGGGACGCGGTGCGGGCCTACTTCGAGCGCTACGACCTGCTGCTCACCCCGGCGCTGTCCGTGGCGGCGTTTCCCGTGTTCAAGCTGCTGCCGGAGCACTGGCCGCAGCACCCCTGGAACTGGATGCCGTGGGCATCGTTTTCCTATCCGTTCAACTTCACGGGCAATCCGGCCGCCTCCTGCCCGGCGGGGTTCACCCGTGACGGGCTGCCGGTGGGGCTGCAGATCGTCGGGCCGCGCTTCGCGGACCTGGCTGTGCTGCAGGCCTCCGCGGCCTGCGAGCAGGCGCGGCCCTGGGCCCACAAGCGGCCGCCCGTATAGCCGCCTGCGGGCTCCGGATGTTACCGCCCGGCGTAGGGCCCGCGGGGCCCGGCCGGCCCCCCCTTTCGAGCCGAGAGCAGCGATGAACCGTGACGACCTGTGCTACACCCCCGCCACCGAGCTGGCCAAGGCCGTGCGCGAGAAGCGGCTCTCACCGGTGGAGATCACCGAGGCCGTGCTGGAGCGCATCGACGCGATCAATCCGAAGCTGAATGCCTACTGCACACCCACGGCGGAGCAGGCGATGGCCAAGGCCCGCGCCGCGGAGCAGGCCGTAATGGACGGCAAGCGGCTGGGCCCGCTGCACGGCGTGCCCTACTCGGTGAAGGATCTGGTGATCACCAAGGGCGTGCGCACCATGCGCGGTTCGAAGATTTACGAGCACTTCGTCCCGGAGGAGGACACGCCCGCGGTGGAGCGGTTGCGGGGCGCGGGCGGTATCCTGCTGGGCAAGACCTGCTCGCCCGAGTTCGGCTGGAAGGGCGTCACGGACAGCCCCGTGACGGGCATCACGCGCAATCCCTGGAACCTGGAGATGACCCCCGGTGGCTCCAGCGGCGGGGCCTCAGCCCAGGTGGCAGCGGGCCTGGGACCGCTTGCCATCGGAACGGACGGGGGCGGCTCAATCCGCATTCCCGCGGGATTCACAGGCATCTTCGGCATCAAGCCCTCCTTTGGACGTGTTCCCACCTATCCGGCCAGCAACCACGACATGCTCTCGCACATGGGCCCCATGACGCGCACGGTTTCCGATGCGGCCCTGATGCTTTCCGTGATGGCCGGGCCCCACGAGGCGGACCGCTTCTCGCTTGAGGATGGCCCCGCCGACTACGAGGAGTTGCTTGACCGTGGCGTGGGCGACCTGCGCATCGCCTGGAGCCGGGACCTTGGCTATGCCCGCGTAGACCCCCAGGTGGCAGCACTGACCGAGCGCGCAGCCCAGGCCTTTGCAGAACTGGGCGCCCAGGTGGACGCTGTGGACCCGGACTTCGGCGACCCTACTGATACCTTCATCACGCTCTATGTGCTGGGGGCGGGTGGCGGGTTGGCGGACCTACTGGAGGAGTGGGAGAGCCGCATGGACCCGGGCTTGGTCACGGTCGTGAAGATGGCCGCGAGCTTCAAGGGCCTGGACGTGATCCGCGCTCAGATGGCGCGGCACCAATATTGGGATAGGGTGAGGCGCTTCTTCGACCGCTACGATCTGCTGCTCACGCCAACACTCGCCGTGCCGGCGTTCAGGGTGGGGCAGCTCGTGCCGAATCCGGAGCGCAGCAGCCTGCGGGACATGTTCGCCTGGACGCCCTTCAGTTATCCCTTCAACATGACCGGCAACCCGGCGGCCTCCGTGCCATGCGGCTTTACGGACGAGGGGCTGCCCGTGGGCCTGCAGATCGTGGGGCGGCGCTTCGCGGACCTCACTGTCCTGCAGGCCTCCTACGCCTTCGAGCAGGCCCGCCCCTGGGCCGATCAACGCCCGAAGCTGTAGCCGCGCACGTCCGCGGTGCTGTCAGAAGGGTGGCGCCCATGCCGGGGGGCTGCGGGCTGCCGCCCACAGGCCGGTGCCGGCTCAGACCGCCATCTCTTCCCCCTCATGGAACACCCGTAGCTCACCGCGCTCGAATCTGCGCCAGTCCTCGCTGTCCGTGAGCGGCACAGTCGCCACCAGGGAGGCCCGCTGCTGGGCGGCGTGGTCCATGCGAATACGCAAATCGTCGCTCTCGAACACGTTGGTCTCTACGTCGCAACTGCGCGTTACGGAGTGGAGCGAGTTGTCGCCGTGGGCGAACAGCCAGTCACCATCGGAGAGCAGAAAATTGCAGCGGCCCAGCTGCAGCAGGTGCGGACTCAGCTCCCGCAGGATCGCAGCCAGCACGCGGGGGTCGTAGGTGCCGCTCTCCGCGGAGCGCTCGGCAAGCAGGTTCAGCATCAGGCAGAAGGCCTGCTCAGAGTCCGTTTCACCGAGGGGCATGAAGCGGCGCGGAGCCTCGCCGACCAGCTTTTCGATACCGGGCATGTGTCCGTTGTGCGCGAAGACGAAGCGCCGCCCGAACAGTTCGCGATCGAACGGGTGCGTATTCTCGAAGCTGAGCGTCTTGGGCAGGCTGGCCCGCCGGATGTGCGAGATCACGATGCGGCTGGTGAAGCTGTGTGCCTGGATGTAGCGCACGCAGTCGCTGTCCGCGGCTGCCACGGCCTCCTTGATGATGCGGAAGTCGCGCCCCATGGCATACGCGATGCCCCAGCCGTCGCGGTGGGGGCCTGTCTCGCCGCCGTGGCGGGCAAACTCAAGCAGGGAGAAGTTGACCGTCGTGGGCAGGCGGCTGCTCATCGCCAGCAGTTCACACATTGCGCACTCCGCTGCGGAATAGGGCTGGTTGGCAAGTGACTTGTCATTTGGTGTCCGATTCTTTGCTGGATGACAAGCCCGCGGGCGTCACATGGGACGCACCGCGCACACGACGCGCCCGAGGATTTCCACACCTTCCGCGTCTTCCCGCGGCAGGATGAACTCAACGTAGGCGGGGCTGTCGCTGGATACGCGGATGCGGCCAGCCTCAAGGCATTGTAGCCGCTTTACGAGTAGGGTGTCCTTGATACGGAGCACATAGATGCCGTCCCTCCCCAGGCCAGGCAGGCTGCGGCGCTCCATGACAATTGCATCCCCCGGGCAGATCGTGGGCGCCATGCTCTCGCCCTCCATATACAGGTAGCGCAGCGACTCCGGCTCTACCCGCAGCACCGACTGCGTCCAGTGTCGGCGCAGCACCAGGCTGCAGCCGGGTGGGCCACCCAGTGAGACGTCCGCGCCCTCCAATGGCGCCACGTGCACGAAGGCGCCGGGCCCCTCGCGTTCCTCCTCCGCAGCCGCTCCGGCAACGGATCCCGTGCCGTCCTGCATGGGCACGGCCTGTGGCCGGCTGTCGCCGTGCGCCACCCACTCCAGCGAAACGCCCGCCAGCTCCGCAAGGCGAAAGATGGCGGGCGCAGGCGGCGCATTCGTACCGCGTATCCATCGATGGAGTTGGGATTCGGAGACCCCCAACCGCGCGCTGGTGGAACGAATACCACCAAGGCGGGCACACATTTGTGCGATACGGCTCCCGACGGAATCACTCATTTATGGGACCACATGGGCGAATATGCGTTGTTGGTGTTGTATGGCTGGACGTAGCTAAACTGCCGTAAACGCTGGCTGGGAAGGGAAGGCTGGCGAGGCGTCGATATCTGAACCAAAACGTCGTAGATGCACTCAGACGCAGATATGTTGCTTGTGCGTGTATTGCAGAAATGCTATGTTCCGGCTCACAATGGGCAGTGGATTCAATCATTGTCTCCCTTCGTTCCGCCTGTCCCTCCAAGTCGTTTCGAGGTGCTTATATCGCCCGGATGCGGACGACTGTCCGTGCAAACACCCCGGGTTGGGGACGGATATCCTTATTCTAGTTTAATATCGGTGTGCGCCGCCTCGGTCCGGCTTCGGAGTGGCGCATTGTCATCACTTGCCGCTGGTGCGTTCTCGTCGGACAACGCACTACGCGGCGGTGAGGTGGACGCGTGTCCGATTGGCGTGGGCACGGTGAATCGGCGCCGAGCGCGGCAAGTTGCGTCTGGGTGCGGATATCGCCGCACACGACGCCAAATCGCGCGATTTGCATCCAGTAGTATAGCATATCCGCCCGGTACCCTGCGAATCCGGGTCGAAGTCCGGGTGTCGCGAAACTCTCCGGCCGATCGTGTTGGCACTTCTCGCACGCGCAGAATATAACGTTCGGTTTTCTTATCCGGTTCAGCGAAATCGACTATGGGACGCAGGTCTCTCTGCGCCCGATCTTTTCGCAGGCACTGAACCGCAATTGGTGAACTTAACTTGGGAGCCTTTGCAACCGCGACGCAGGGTCCCTGTTTTGTTGGATCCTTTCCTCCAGGAGCCATTTCATGTTTGCCCGTCTTACACTTGCCAAGAAGATCACCGCATTGGTCGCGATGTTCATGCTGGCCATCGCCGGTCTCTCCGCATTCACCCTGTATTCGATGTTCCAGGTCGGTCAGAGCCTGAACAAGGTGGCCGATCAGGACCTCGTGCTCAACGACGCACTGACCCATGCGGCCCTGGCCCAGCGCGACCAATCCCTCTCGCTGGAGCGCACGGCGCGCTTTGCCGAACTGATGGAGCAAGGGCGGCAGGGCGCCAAGTCGAACTTTGACAGCAACCTCAAGAAGTTCGCCGACAACGGCAAAGACCTGCGTGGCCGGCTGGACAAGGCTGAGGAGATCGCAGTCGGACTGGAGTCGGACGCCAGCACCAATGCCGATCGGCAGCGCTACGAAAACGATGTGACGCGGATCAAGAAGCTCGACAGCCAGCACACGGAGTACACACAGCACGCCCAGAAGCTCATCGACTCGTACCGCACCAACAACACGGCCGAGCGCGAAGGCCTGCGCAACGACCTCGATGCTGCCGTGACGTCGCTGGAGTCATCCATCAGCAAGATGGAGCAGGACGTGACCTCCGACACCAACGACTCCGTGAATCAGGTGCAGACGGAAGAAACCGACACGACGTGGGTAATTCTCATCGTCAGTGCAATCGTGTTCGTGGTGGGCATTCTGCTCTCCTGGATCATCATTCGCTCCATCACGCGCCCGGTGAGCGAAGCCGTTCACGGACTTTCCATGGCTTCCTCGCAGATCTCCTCGGCGGCCGAGCAGTTGGCTTCCTCCAGTCAGTCGCTGGCGGATGCGTCGTCGGAGCAGGCTTCCAGCCTGGAAGAGACGTCCTCCACGATGGAGGAGATGGCCTCCATGATCGCGCAGAACGCGGAGCGGTCGTCGCAGGCCGATGAACTCGCGACCCGTGCCCGCGGTCTCGCCGATGAGGCAGCCAAGGCCATGAAGCGCATGTCGGGCGCGATCCAGGAGATCAAGCAGTCCTCCGATAAGACCGCGCTTATCATCAAGACCATCGACGAGATCGCCTTCCAGACCAATCTGCTCTCCCTCAATGCCGCAGTGGAAGCCGCCCGGGCCGGTGAGGCGGGACGGGGCTTCGCCGTGGTGGCCGAAGAGGTGCGAAACCTGGCGCTGCGCAGCGCGGATGCAGCGAAGAACACCAGCGAGCTGATCGAGGAATCCAAGTCCCGCTCGGATTCCGGGGTCGTGGTGGCCACGGATGTGGAGAAGACGCTCAACGAGGTCACCTCAGTGATCGAGCAGGTAGGCGATCTGGTGCAGCACATCTCCAAGGCCAGCGGCGAGCAATCCGCCGGCGTGGAGCAGATCACCTCGGCCGTGGCCGAGCTGGACCAGACCACGCAGACCAACGCCGCCAACGCGGAGGAGACGGCCTCGTCCAGCGAGGAACTGGCCTCCCAGGCCACCGAGCTGGCCGCCATGATCGGCAAGCTCAGTGCCATCATCGGTCAGGTCAACGATGCGCGGCTTGCGGCCAGCGCCGTCTCCGCGGCGCACAGCAATAGCCATGGCAATGGGCAAGGCCACGGGAATGTCCATGCCAATGGCCATTCCACACTGCACGGCCCGGTGCGCCGGACCCAGCATGCTCTCGCTGCGTCTACGCAGCACTTCAAGGACGACGAGCCCGCCCCGGCCCACAAACTCCGGCTCCGCGACAAGCTTGAGCAGGAACTGGGGGAAGGCCAGGGCATCGTCCACCCGCAGTTGGGCCGGTTTTCGGATTCAGACTTCCAGGACCTGCCGCAGTAGCGTCAAATGTTCGGTTTTCTTGGCACACCGGCGGGGGTGACCCGCCGGCGTGTCTTCAGCGTCCCGAGACTGGCCGCCGAATCTGGAGGCCTTCTCCGGTCGGCCATTGGAATACTGCAGCCACCGCAAGAGTCCCTCATGCACTGGAACTGGAAGCGAATCGTAGCGATCACCACCCATCGACCATTGGCCGTCGCCTTGCTGATCGGCGGCATCTACCTCTTCGCCAGCGACACCTGGCTGGCCATCTCGACGGACCTCGCTGCTCAGTGGGCACCCGACAAGACTGATCTGGAGGTGATCGTCTTCATCAAGGGCCTCGTCAATGCCCTTATCATGGCTGGTGGTTTGGTGGGGCTGCTCTACCCCTTATTCCGCCAGATCGCCGCGGACGGTAAGCTGCACCGGCAGGAGGAGGAGGCCCTGCTCGCGGCGGAGCGACGCGCCATGGCTGGTGTGCTTAGCCTCTCCGTTGTGCACGACTGCAACAACCTGCTCACCATCGCCCAGGGCTACAGCGAGCTGCTGTTGCGCAAGGAACCGCAACTGGACGAGGGAGTCTCGAACGCACTGAAGCGATTGACCAACTCGTTGGAACAACTCACGCTGGCCTCGTCGCGGATGCTCACCATGGGGCGCAGATCCGTAGCCACCACCGCTATGAAGTTGGACCTATCCAGTTTCGTCCGGGAGAGTCTGATCCTCGTGCGCAGCCACGAGCAGGTGCGCTCCTGTGAGCTGGAGTTCTTCGAGCGAGGGCCCGTCCCGACTGTGCTGGTGCCCGCCATGGTGCACGATACAGTGCTCAACCTGGTGCTCAATGCGGCCGAGGCCTGTGGCGCCAAGGGCACCATCCAGGTGCGGGTCGAGGCGTGCGAGCAGTGGTCAATCCTCGAGGTGCACGACAATGGTCCGGGTGTCAGCCGGGAGGATCGCCAGCGCATCTTCGAGACGTTCTACACCACGAAGAAAGCCGGTTCAGGGCTGGGTCTTGTTTCAGTGCGGGCCTGCGTGGACGCCCACGAAGGACACATCACCGTGGCCCGCTCGCCTCTGGGCGGCGCACTGTTCCGCATTGAGTTGCCCCGCGAGGCAGTGCGACTCGATGCCCCGGGTCGTGCGGCGTCGGGAGGCACCGGAGTCGCGGAGGCTTGACAAGCAGGGTCTCGCTCGGCAATGACAGCCCATGGCCGGGCGGCATCGCGCCCGGCTTCCTCCCATTGCGAGCACAACCCCGCATGTCCCCTCCCCTGCACGGCATTCTGGTGGTCTCCATTGAGCAGGCCGTGGCCGCACCCTATTGCACGGCACGGTTGGCCGATGCGGGCGCTCGCGTCATCAAGGTGGAGCGTGTCGGGGGCGATTTCGCCCGCGCCTACGACACCGCGGCCAGCGGCCAGAGCGCTTGGTTCATCTGGCTGAACCGCGGCAAGGAGTCCGTGGAGTTGAACTTCAAGGATCCAGACGATGCGGCCCTGCTCCGGCGCATCCTGGCCTGCGCGGACGTGTTCGTGCAGAACCTCGCGCCCGGCGCGGCGGAGCGCGCCGGCTTCGGTTCGTCAGACCTGCGCAAGGCATTTCCCCGCCTCATTACGTGTGACATCAGCGGTTACGGAGAGGACGGCCCGTACCGGGAAATGCGTGCCTACGACATGCTGGTGCAGGCGGAGAGCGGACTCGCCTCCATCACGGGCACGCCCGATGCTCCGGGCCGCGTGGGCGTCTCCTGCTGCGACATCGGGACCGGCATGAACGCGCAGGCGGCCATCCTGCAGGCGCTCTATGCCCGAGAGCGCTCCGGCGAGGGCGCGGCCTTGGCCGTGTCCATGTTCGACTCCATGGCGGACTGGATGGGCGCGCCGCTGCTGTTCTATGAGCAGTCCGGGCGCGTGCTGCCCCGCACGGGGCTAAGCCACCCGATGATCGCGCCTTACGGGGCCTTTCCGGTGCAGGGTGGCGGACAGGTGCTGATTTCCATCCAGAACGAGCGCGAATGGGAACGCTTGGTGCGCCACGTGCTGGAGCGACCCGAGTGGCTGGAGCGGCCGGAGTTTCGCACCAATCCGGATCGCGTGGAGCACCGGGAGGCGCTGGATCGTGAGATCGCTGCCGTATTCACCGCGCTGCCCCGCACGGAGTTGGAGGCGAGGCTGCGGCGCCACCAGATCGCCTATGGGGCCATCAACACCGTGCCGGACCTGGCGCAGCACCCGCAGTTGCGGCGCGTGCGGGTGGACAGCCCCGCCGGCGCTGTCGAGATGCCCGCAGCCCCCGTGCGCGTGCGCGGCTATGAGCCGCACCCGGGCCCCGTGCCCGCACTGGGCGAGCACTCCGAAGCACTGCGAGCGGAGTTCGCCGAATAGCGGTGGTCCGCGATCCACCGGGACGTCCGCAATCATCCCAACTGTTGCAGCGAGTCGTGATGCCCGAGCATCCGGACGACGCCGCGCTGGCTGTGGTCACGGGTGCCAACCGTGGCCTGGGCCTGGAGGTGTCCCGACAGCTTGCCCTGGGCGGCTGGCGCGTGCTGCTCACGGCGCGGGACCCCGCCCGGGCTGCGCAGGCTGCCGCGGACCTGATGTCTGCGCTGCACGTAGACCATGCGGGAGAGGCCAGGGATAGGATCACAGCGGCGCAACTGGATGTGTGCGACCCGCAAAGCGTGGCCCGTCTGGGTGCACGTCTGAAATCCCGCGGAGAGCGCATTGGCGCGCTGGTGAATAACGCAGGCGTGTATCTGCCGGGGCACACCGCGGCTGTTGTGCGCGCGACCCTGGCCGTCAACTATTGGGGCGCGGCCCGCGTGACCGATGCCCTCCTGCCGCTGTTGACCGCAAGGAGCTGCGTGGTGATGGTGTCCAGCGGAGGGGGCGAGTTGGCCGGCCTGCCCAAGGCTCTGCGGGCCCGGCTGGAGGCCCCGGGATTGGATCGGGCCGCGCTGGAGGCGCTGCTGGCCGAGTACCTCCCAGCGGCGGAGCGGGGCGACCTGCGAAGCTGGCCGCGTTCGGCGTATGGGGCCTACAACGTTTCCAAGGCCGCGCTGAACGCCCTCACACGCATCCTGGCACGGAAGCTGGGGCCGCATGGGCCACGGATCAACGCGGTGTGTCCGGGCTGGGTGCGGACGGAGATGGGGGGCGTGGCAGCGCCGCGCAGTGTGCAAGCGGGCGCGCAAGGCATTGTATGGGCGGCCACGCTGCCGACAGATGGGCCGACCGGGGGCTTCTTCCGGGATGGCGAACCGATCCCATGGTAACGGCTGTGGAGCCGGACGCAAGCGGGCACGCGAGGGAAGGACGATGAAGCGGGAGGGAAACCCCGATGCCGCGCCAAGCGGGCACCGGGGGGCAAGTCAGAAGGCAACCGCTGCTAGTTGGCGCCCAGCACTTCGCCGAAGCGCACCCAGGCTCCCTTCTTGCCGTCGAACTTCTGCAGTTGCATCTGTTCGATGGGTGCGAAGTCCGTCGGGCTGGTGTTGATCTTGATGCCCGGCAGGAGGGTCGACACCTCGAAGTCCTTCAGGTTGGCCGCCTCCTTCATCACGTTCTCGCGGGTCAGGTTGTCTCCCGCCTGCTTGAGCACCTGCACCAGCGTCTGGGCCACGGTGTAGCCGAAAACGTTGTTGCCGGAGTGCAGGCTGCCGTCCGGGTAGTACTTCTGCATGAACTCACGCCACTTGGCGATGGAGGCGTCGTCCTTCCATTCGGCGTCGTCCGGGTCTTTCAGATACGCCGTGGAGATGATGCCATTGCTGGCGTCCAGGCCGGCCGGCTTCATCACCGAGTCGATGGAGATCGACACGTTGTTGAGGAATTGGGTGGGGTGCCAGCCCAGGTCGGCAACCTTCTTGACCGCCTGCGCGGCGAACTTCGGCGTCGTGATATTGACGAGCACGTTGGCGCCGCTGTTCTTCAGGTTCACGACCTCGGAATCGATGGTCGGCTCCGACACCTCGTAGGACTGCTCCATCACGATCTTGGGCGCCTTGTCGCCGCTCAGCCCGGCGCTGGCGATATTGGCCTCCAGTCCGGCTTTGAAGCCAGTCAGGTAGTCCTTCCCGTAGTCGTCATTCTGGTAGAGGATGCCGATCTTGGCCCCGGGGATGTTCTGCACGACGTAGCGGGCGTAGATCTTGGCCTCGGTCTGGTAGTTGGGCTGCCAGCCCATCGTCCAGGGATGGCCTTGGGGATCGTTCCACTTGCTGGCACCCGTGGCCACGAAGAGCTGGGGCACCTTCTTGTCGTTCATGTACTGCCAGATGGCCGAGTTGGTGGGCGTCCCCAGCGATTGGAAGATCAGCAGCACGTTGTCCTGCTCCACCAGCTTGCGGGCCTGCTCCACCGTCTTGGGCGGGCTGTAGCCGTCGTCGTAGGAGATGAAGTTGATCTTGCGGCCGTTGATGCCCCCTTCCTCATTGAGCATCTTGAAGTACGCCGCTTCGGTGCGGCCGATGGTGCCGTAGGCCGAGGCGGGGCCGCTGTACGGGTTGATGTGGCCGATCTTGATCTCGGTCTTGGTCACGCCCGGCGTCTTCTTCTCGCAGCCGGCCAGCCCCAACACCAGCAGCCCGGCCAAGAGCAGGAAGAGGACTGTTGCATTGCGCTTGATCATGTCGCGCTCCTCATGTCTTCGAGTTTGTGCGTCCGGTATGGCCGGCCTCCGCGCCGCGGCGTCTGGCCAGTGGCAGTTGCCGCTGCAGACGCGACCACACCATGTTCATGAATCCGGCGATTCCCCCCGGCATGACGAACATGAAGCCGATCAGGAACAGGCCGTAGATTGCCCACGGAGCGGCCTTGGAGATGGCGTCCGCCACGTTGGGGATGAATTGAATGAAGAACGCACCGTAAATGGCCCCGCTGATGGAGGCCAACCCCCCTACAACGCTGCCCACCAACAACGTGATGGACAGGAACACCGAATAGCTGTCCGGTGCCACGAACTGCACGACGATGCACGACAGGGCGCCCGCCACACCCGTGAACAGGGCGCTCACGCCGAACGTGAGGGACTTGTAGAGAGCTGTATTGATCCCCATCGCCTCTGCGGCGATGGGGTTGTCGCGGATGGCCATCATTGCGCGGCCGGTCCGCCCGTTGAGCAGGTTGTGGGCCACCACGACGGCGATAAGCAGCACGCCCAGTGAGAGGAAATACAGCCACTCGTCGGGATTCAGCGGCAGGCCGAAGGGCGCATGCGGCTTGTTGATGAAGATGCCCTGCACGCCGCCTGTGTAGGCCTCCCACGCCTTGTACTTGAGCAGTGGCGGCATGGCCAAGGCCAGAGCCAGCGTGGCCAGCGCCAGGTACATGCCCTGGATGCGTAGCGCAGGGATGCCGAACAGGAAGCCCGCGACGCCGCAGACGATGCCGGCTGCGACGAGCGTCCAGCCGTAATGGATTCCCCACTGGTGAATCATGACCGCCGCCGTGTAGGCGCCGATGGCGTAGAAGGCCCCGTGTCCCAGCGAGAACTGGCCGTTGAACCCGATCAGCAGGTTCAGGCCCAGCAGTGCGAGGGCGTACGTGAATGCCAGGGTGAACTGGAATACCCGGTAGTCGCCCATCACGAATGGCAGCACGCACGTCACCACCAGCAGGGCGGCGACGGCCCATATGCGCCATGTGCGTGCACGGTCGCGCCGGATGGCCGCTTCCGCGGCGACGGTGCCCGTCGGGGCATTGGCAGTGTCCATGGGCTCCCTCACACCCGGCTTACGCTGACCTTGCCGAACAGACCGCTCGGCCGCACCAGCAGCACCCCGATAATGATGATCAGGGCCACGATGAGCTTGAGATCATTGCCGATGAAGGGGACGTAGGTGCCGGAGAGCACCTCCGCCACCCCTACGAAGAACCCCCCGAAGACCGATCCTCCCGGGCTGGAGATGCCTCCGAACAAAGCGGCAGCGAACGAATAGATCAGGACGCCGCTCATCAGGCTGGGGTCCAGGAACAGCACCGGGGCCACCATCATCCCCGCCACGGCGCCGATGAGAGCCGCCAAGCCCCACCCGAGCGCCAGCATCCAACCCACGCGGATGCCCACCAGCCGGGCCGACACCGGGTTCTCCGCCGACGCGCGCATGGCCAGCCCCAGCGGGGTGAAGCGGAAGAACGCCCACAACACCAGCAGCACAAAGAGTGTGACGCCGATCGCTCCGAAGTCGTGCGCCCGGAAGAAGATATTGCCGAGTTGCACGGGGTGGTCACCGAAGGGCGTGGGGAACTGCTTGATGTCGTAGGTCCAGATCCAACCGGCGAGGCTGTTGAAGATCACCAGCAACCCGATGAACACGATCACCGCGTTGAGCACGGGCGCGTCCTCGAAGGGCCGCACCACCACCCGCTCGATGACCACGCCGCCGGCGAAGGAGACGGCCAGCGTGATGACGAAGGCGACCCAGTAGGGCAGACCTGCGTTGATGAGCGTCCAGGCGATGTACGTCGAGAACATCGCCATCTCGCCCTGGGCGAAGTTCAGGTGATTCGTCGAGTGGTAGATCATCACCAGGGCCAAGGCCAGGCTGGCATAGATGCCGCCATTGGCCAGCCCGGTCATCACCTGTTGCAGGAATATCTCCATAGGGTCTTGCGCGAGAGGAGGTTGGCGGGGGCGGGGCCGCTCAGTAGCCCAGGTAGGACTGGCGCACAGCGTCGTTCTGGCGGATTTCCTCGGCCGCGCCGGACATCACCACGTTCCCTGTTTCCAGCAGGAACGCGTGATCGGCGAGCCCCAGCGCCAGCGAGGCGTTCTGCTCCACAACCAGCATGCTCACACGGGATTCCCGGTTGATGGTCGCCAGGATCTGGAAGATCTCCTCCACGATCAGCGGTGCGAGGCCAAACGATGGTTCGTCCAACAGCAGCAGGCGGGGCCGCAGCATGAGGGCGCGCGAGATGGCCAGCATCTGCTGCTCACCCCCGCTCAGCGTGCCGGCTTGCTGGGCGCGGCGCTGCCGCAGCACCGGGAAGTAGGAGTAGACCTGCTCCAGGTCATCGTGCACCGCGGCCTTGTCCTTGCGCGTGTGGGCACCCAGCCTCAAGTTCTCTTCCACCGAGAAGTTGACGAAGGTGCCGCGGCCCTCCACCACGTGCGCAATGCCCATGCGCACGATGTCCTCGGTGGATTTGCCATCAATCCGCTGCCCGGCGAACTCGATGGTGCCTTGCGTCCGCACCAAGCCGCACACCGCGCGCAGCGTCGTCGTCTTGCCGGCGCCGTTGGCCCCCAGCAGCGTGGTGATGCCACTCTCCTCCACCTGGAAATCCAGCCCATGCAGGGCCCGCGTCTGTCCATAGAACGCCTGCAGGCCCTGGACGCTCAGTAGGGCACTCATGACACCGTGCCCCCCAGATACGCGCGGATCACCTCGGGGTTGGATTGCACTTGCGACGGCGGACCCTCGGCGATCTTGCGGCCGAAGTCCAGCACGACCACGTGGTCCGAGACCTTCATCACCATGTTCATGTGATGCTCCACCAGCAGCACCGTCGTGCCGCGTTCCCGGATGGCGTGGATCAGCTCCTGCAGCTCGGTCACCTCCTCGTGGTTCAAGCCGCCCGCGGGCTCGTCCAGCAGCAATAGCTTGGGTTGACTGGCCATGGCTCGCGCCAACTCCACGCGCTTCAGGGTGCCGAACGGCAGCCCGGCGGCAGGCTGGTTCAGCACAGCCTCCAGCCCCAGCCACGCGGCCAGCTCGCGGGCCGTCTCTTCGGCCTCGCGGGCTTCGTGGCGGGCCTTGGGGAGCCGCAGCGCGTTGCTCAGGAAATCGCTGGAGGTGCGGCAGTGAACGCCGACCTTGATGTTGTCCAGGATGGACATGCGCTGGAACAGCGCCAGATTCTGGAAGGTGCGGCCGATGCCCAGTTCGGCCATCCTGTGCGGTGGGCGATTCAGCAGGGAAACCCCGTCGAACAGGATATCGCCCGCGGTGGGAGTATAGAGGCGGCTAAGGCAGTTGAAGAGCGTGGTCTTGCCGGCGCCGTTGGGGCCGATCAGCCCCACGACCTTGCGCGGCTCCACGTCAAAGGACACGGCGTCCAGCGCTATGATGCCGCCAAAGCGCACCGTGACCTGTGAGACGCGCAGCAGGGCCGGGCTGCCTCCCATGGAGGTCCCCGGTGCCGCAGTCGACGCAACCGATGGCTCAGTCATCTCCCCCTTCGACGCAGTGCCGCCGCGGTGCAGCTTCGCCGGGCGTTCTTATCGTCTGCAGCGCGCACCGTGCCCTCCCCGACGTCCGTGCAGCGGGGCGATCGAGGCACCTGCAACGCAGCACCAGGCAGGCACCCTCCCCTGCCACACCGTGCAAAACAACAGTCTGAACCGGTTTCTTCCCCCCGGCCTCAGGTACGAGTGGGCCGCATTATAGGGAGTCTCCCTCGGCATGGCAACTGCCCCTGTCCTGCAGCGCCGACGGAGGCGGGCCTTCCGCGACGCACACGGCTTGCGCCGCACCGTCGGGCCGGTTGGCTTGACACCCCGCGAAAGCGGCGCGTACGATGTGGCGGCCCGGCCGGGGGGCTTGGCTGCGGAGGCGTCCCGCGACGGCGCGTCACCCCAGCGGATGCCCGGTTGCCCCGGCACGCCACGCCATGACCATCGACTACGACAAGCTGCTCAATCGCCGATTCCCTGTCGTTGAGCACCGCTACACGCGGCGCGACACCATGCTCTATGCCCTGGGTGTGGGTCTGGGCATGGACCCGATGGAGCGGGAGCCATTGCGCTTCGTCTACGAGGCGGAGTTGGAGGTACTGCCGACCATGGCGGCCGTGCTCGCCATCCCCGGGTTCTGGGTGCGCGAGCCGGATACGGGCGTGGACTGGGTGCGTGTGGTGCACGGCGAGCAGGATATGGTCTTCCACCGTCCGTTAGCGCCCGAGGGCACCATCAAGGCCCAGACCCGCGTGACGGGCATCGTGGACAAGGGGCCGGGCAAGGGTGCCCTGATCTATTCCGAGCGCGAGGGCGTGGATGCGGCCAGCGGGGAGACGCTCTTCACCGTGCGCCAGACGACCTTCGCCCGGGGCGACGGGGGTTTCGGCGGCCCCGACGGCCCCGTGCGACCGCCTCACGAGATGCCCACGCGGCCGCCGGACGAGCACTGCGACCTGCCCACGCTGCCCCAGGCGGCGCTGATCTATCGCCTCAGCGGGGACTACAACCCGCTTCATGCCGACCCCGACGTGGCGGCGCAGGCGGGCTATCCGCGTCCGATCCTGCACGGCCTGTGCACGCTGGGAGTGGCTGGTCACGCGCTGCTCAAGTCCTGTTGCGGCTTCGACCCGGCGCGGCTGCGCTCGATGCAGGTGCGCTTCACGGCCCCTGTGTTTCCCGGGGAGACCATCCGCACGGAGATCTGGCGCGATGGTGGCGTAGTCTCCTACCGCGCGCGAGTGCTGGAGCGCGACGCCGTGGTGCTGAACAACGGCCGGGCCGAGGTATCCGCCTGACCTCCATTCGGCCGTCTCCCGGGCCGGCCTGTATTCCCCCAAACGGCAGAAACGAAGCCATGGCCGACGCACCGCACTCGCTGGCCCCCCTCTTCCACCCGCGCACCGTGGCCGTAGTCGGCGCATCATCCGATCCGCACAAGATCGGCGGGCGCACCTTCCGCTACATCCAGGAGAACTGGCACGACGGGACGCTCTACGCCATCAACGACCGCTATCCGGAAGTGCAGGGCGTGCCCACGTTGCGCTCCGTGCAGGAACTGCCCGAAGGCGTGGACCTCGGCTTCGTGATCGTGCCTGCGCCGGCGGTGGAGGCCACCGTGGCTGCGTGTGCAGAGCGGCGCATGAAGACGCTGGTCATCTTCAGTTCAGGCTTCGCCGAGATTGGCGAGGAGGGTCGCCTGGCCCAGGAGCGCGTGAAGGCGATCGCGGCCGAGTCCGGCATGCGCGTGGTGGGGCCCAACTGCATGGGCGTGATGAACCTGCGCACGGGGCTATGGGGCACCTTCACCGGCTCGTTCGACTTCGAGAGCCCGCTGCCCGGTCGTGTGGCCATGGTCAGCCAGAGCGGCGCGTTCGGTATCTACTGCTACATGGTGGCGCGGGGCCGCGGGTTGGGCCTCAGCCTGTGGGTGACCACCGGCAACGAGGTGGACGTGGACGTGGCGGACTGCCTGGAATTCGTGGCAAACGACCCGGGCACGGACATCATCGTGTGCTACATGGAGGGCGCGCGGGACAAGGCCAAACTCGTGCGGGCCCTGGAAACCGCGCGGGCCAATCGCAAGCCCATCGTGATGCTCAAGGTGGGCCGCACGGACGTGGGAGCCGTCGCGGCGTCGTCGCACACGGCCTCGCTGGTGGGCGCGGACGGCGTCTACGACGCGCTGTTCCGCCAGTACGGCGTGCACCGGGCAGACACGTTCGAGGAGTTGGTAGACGTGGCCTATGCCGGTTCGCACGGCCGCTATCCCACCGGCCGGCGGCTGGGGCTGGTCACCGTGTCCGGTGGCGTGGGCGTGCTGATGGCCGATGCGGCTGTGGGTGCGGGTCTGGAGGTGCCCGAAATGCCGCCGGCGGTGCAGAAGCGGCTCAAGGAACTGATCCCCTTCGCGGGTGTGCGCAATCCGGTGGATACCACCGCGCAGATGATCAACAACATTGATCTCATTCGCGAAAACCTGGCTCTGATGCTGGACCAAGGGGGCGTTGACTCCATCGTTCTGTTCCTCTCCAGCGTGGGGCTGAACCCCCGCATGATGAAATCCGTCACGGGGCCCCTGCTGGAACTGCGCGAGCGCTACCCCGACAGCCTGATGGTGCTCTCCGGGCAGTTCGGCCAGGAGGCGACACGGGTGCTGGAGGGCCACGGCTTCCTGCTCAGTGAGGATCCCAGCCATTCGGTGCGCATGGTGGCGGCCCTGGCGGGCTTCCGCGAGAGCTTCGATCGCGCCGGCGCCCCGGCCAGGTTACCGGCTCTGCCTGCCGGTGCCCAACGCGTCTCGGCGCAACCGCTGAGCGAGGTGGAGGCCAAGCGCGTGCTGGCCAGCGCGGGCATTCCGGTCGTGCCGGAGCGACTGGCCACCAGCGCTGATGAGGCTGTGGCTGCCGCGGAGGCTCTGGGGCTCCCGTGCGTGCTGAAGATCGTCTCGCCGGACATCCTGCACAAGTCCGAGATGGGCGGCGTGCTGCTGGGCCTGGACTCTGCCGAAGCCGTGCGTGCTGGCTACGACACGCTGCTGGAGCGCTCTCGTGAGCACGCCCCCAAGGCGCACGTGGAGGGCGTGCTGGTGGCGCCCATGGTGCGTGGGGGCGTGGAGACCATCCTGGGTGTGCAGCGCGACCCCGTATTCGGGCCGGTGGTGCTCTTCGGCCTGGGCGGTATCCTGGTGGAGGTGCTGAAGGACGTGACCCTGCGCATCGCGCCCTTCGATGAGCAGGAGGCGCTGGCCATGCTGCGCGAGGTGAAGGGCTATCCGATCCTGGAGGGCGTGCGGGGCCAGCCGCGGGCGGACATCCCCGCCCTGGCGCGGGCCCTGGCGCAGCTCAGTGTGTTCGCGGATGCCAATGCGGACGTGCTGGAGACGCTGGACATCAACCCGTTCATCGTGCTGCCCGAAGGCCAGGGTGCGCTGGCCGTGGATGCCCTCATCGTGCCGCGCCGGGCCGAATGACGAAGCAGGCTACCCAGGCTCCGCACACTGTGTTACCCCTTGTGATCGTTCGTTGTTCCCGCCGAATCCGGAGAGGTGGCCGAGAGGTCGAAGGCGGCAGACTCGAAATCTGTTGAACGGGCGACCGTTCCGTGGGTTCGAATCCCACCCTCTCCGCCATTCCCGCTTGCACTGCCAATTATCGGGTGTGCCGGTTCAGTTCCGTATGGCGGTTGCTCGTCGGAGTGCCGATCCCAGCCAAGTCTGCGCAACCGCCGGGAACGTTCCACAGAAAAAAAGCCAACAAAACAAAAGGATGGGTTCCAATTGTTGGGCGGACGGTGCTTTGCCATTCCGAAGTGCGGCGCACGGTGGTAATATCCTTACATTCAGCATTCATAAACTGACGTTGGGTTGACGCAGGGGACCTCGGGTTTCGAGCGACTCCCCTGACAGAGGGATTCCGAACCCGCACGGGATTCGTTCCAGTGAGTCCCCTCAGGACATCCCATCCCAAGGGCAGGCCGGTTCTCGTCCGCCAGCAATTGCCCGGAATCTTCCGCGCGCTGTTCGCGTGCGCCGTCGCATTGATCGTCTCGGGCACGGCTGCGTGGGGACAGGCGACGCTTGTGTATCTCAGCGTTTCGCCCGGCTCGGCTTCGATCGCCGTGGGTGGGACGCAGCAGTATGTGGCCACGGGGGTCTACAGCGACCGTACGACGCAGGATCTCAGCATCCAAGTGAGTTGGAGCAGCAGCGCGCCAAGCGTGGCGACGGTCAGTGCAGGCGGTCTGGCCACAGGTGTCGCGGCGGGCAGCACGACGATCACGGCGATGCTCTCGGGCATCAGCGGTACTGCCGGCCTGCAGGTGACGGGCGGGGAGCCGCCGACGCTGGAGACGATCACGCTTGCTCCCACCTCGGCCAGTATCACGGCGGGGGCCACGCAGCAGTTCGCGGCCACGGGGCACTACAGCGACGGCAGCAGCGCGCCGCTGACCACGGGCCTGAGCTGGAGCAGCAGCGCGCCGGGCGTGGCCACGGTGAGCGGCAGCGGGTTGGCGACGGGGGTTGCGGCGGGCAGCACGACGATCACGGCCACGCACACGGCCACGGGCATCAGCGGTTCGGCCAGCCTGGAGGTGCAGGAAGGCCAGCCGCCGACGTTGCAGACGATCACGCTTGCTCCCACCTCGGCCAGTATCACGGTGGGGGCCACGCAGCAGTTCGCGGCCACGGGGCACTACAGCGACGGCAGCAATGCGCCGCTGACCGGCGGGCTGAGCTGGAGCAGCAGCGCGCCCGGCGTGGCCACGGTGAGCGCGACGGGGCTGGCGACAGGCATCGC
>DATFMP010000094.1:0-15655 GCA_035266845.1 bacterium | reverse complement strand
GCCCCGCACCGAGATGAGTGGCCCGGAGTGCACGGCGAGCGTGCCGGATATCTGCACCGTGTTCCCCGGGCTGCCGTTGCCCTGATACGCGGTAGCGCCCCCCTTGGCCGTGATGGTGGCCGTGTTGATGGCCGGGCCGAGCGCCGAGAGGATATAGACCCCTGGCGTGCGAAAGACCGTGCCGCTCCCGTGCCCCGCGCCGTCGTAAAGGCTCAGGCCCGGATTCAGCGTCAGGCTGCCGTGGTTCTGCGCACCGCTGGCCGCGATGATCGCGACGGCTCCGCTGTTCCCACCGGCGTAGGCATCGCCACCGGTGAGATCCACCGCCGCGTAATTGGCGGCGATCTGCCACGGTGCGAGGGATGGGTGATCGGCGTCCACGCTCAGCTCGAACGCTCCCCCGGCACCTCCGGTATAGGTGTTGTCGAACGTGCCGCCCTTGCCGCCCCTGGCCTTCACGGAAACGTAGTTATAGACGCCCCCGGCCGGGCCGTAGACGGTATCCGCCCCGCTGGCGGTGTTCACCGTCGCAATGTGATTTCCCGCGTAGAGGCTGCCGGAGGTGCCTCCATACTCCCCACCTCCTCCGCCGTTCAGGCTGATGCTGCTGTAGCCGAGCAACTGGATGTCCTGCCCGTTGGGCGCACCCGAGCCATCGACCTCCAGGTACACCGAGCCTGCGTCTCCGCCGTCCAGGGTATAGCCGCTGGCATCCTCGGGATTGGGGAGGCTGGCCCCGCCGGAGGTGTCGATGTTGCCCGATACGACAATGCTGCCGGCCGGCAGGTTGTCCCACAGATCACTGTCGCCGTTGGTCTGGAAGGACAGCGACCGTGCAGTGCCACCCCAGCCCTCACTGGACCCGCTGCCGCCGTGGATGAGGATATCGCCGGAGTTGACGATGCTCCCGCCATAAGCGGTGAACCGGAAGTCGCTGTAGCCCTCGCCGGCATAGCCGGAATCGCCGCCACTCGCGCCGCCGTTGGAGGTGCCGTTGCCGCCGTAGCCCAGGATGTCGCCGGAGTTGCGCAGGTCGCCTCGGGAGATGATTTCCACATAGCCGGAATCGCCGCCACCCTGAAAACCGTTGCCACCGTGGCTATCCAGCACGCCCGAGTTGAACACGTGAGCGTAGTAGGTGCTGTCGTAGTAGCCATCCATCACGATCGGCGCACCGCTGCCGGCATAGCTGGTTGCGCTGTCGCCCCCGGAAGTGTCGATCAGCCCTGTATTCAGCAGCGCGAGATTGGCCTGTAGCCAGACGGCACCGCCGTTGCCCCCACTGTTGTCGTTGGTACCGTCCGCGCCGGAGGTGTCGATCAGCCCACGGTTGTAGATCGCTCCCTGGCCCGGCGAGATGCCCAGCGAGTAGCTGTAGGCGTCAATGGAGAGATAGCCGCCATACCCAGCAGCGCCGGTGTCGTCCGTCACGCCGTTGAGGAGGATCTGCGAGCCCGGCGCTCCATAGAAGGTATCGCACTGGATGTACAAGTTGCCGCTGGACAAGGGGTCACCCGCCAGCTTATCCACCGTGATCGTGCCCTCGTTGCGGATGTCATTGGCCACGGTAACGTAGATATCATATCCGTAGTAGCCCAGCGCGAACGTCAGCGTTCCGCCGGCGCCCACCGATATGCCAGTCACCGGACCCCAGTCGCCGTTACCCGCAGTGTTGGCCACGTAGATCGTGCCGCTGTAATCATTCTGGTGCGTGTGGATTTCGTACGCACCGATGGTGGGATGGCCCGCCGCTGTGGCGTAGGACTCCACCCGGCGCGTTGCGCCCGGTGCCACGGTGAGCTGATACGTCGTGAGGGGGCCGAGGTAGGTCGGCACCGTGGCCGGGACTTCGAACGAGGCATCGGCCTGGCCGGTCGCGAACAGCTTGATATGGCCCGTCCCGCTGCTGTTCAGGTTGATGCCGAGGTCGCCACCCGCGCCGCCGGAGCCATACCCAATTTCGACGCCGTCACCGCCCAACCCGCTGCCGCCGGCCAGCTTCATCGTGTACTGCGCAGCCGGGCCGGCAGGCGGGGTAATCGGATTGGCGCTCGAGCCGGCGCCGTTGCAGACGACCTCGTAGCCGTCCCGCTCGTCCGTGTCCAGTTGGCCGTTGCCGTTCTCGTCGATGCCGTAGTAGATGCGCACCCCGCCAAACGCACACTCTGCGCCGGGTGCGATCGGGTCGCCGGCATAGACCGTCGAATTGTCCCCTGCGCCGCCACTGCCTGCCCCGCCGCCTCCGCAGGCGGCCAGCAGAAACACCGCGGTGCAGGCCAGCACCGCGCGGTACAGTCGGGTTCCCGATGCCATGGCTTGCCTCCTTTTTGGCTGGCACTTGGCTGCGGGACGAAGTCGCGCCCGGATCCGCTAAGGACCCATCCCTCGGTTCAGCACAAATCGGAATACCGCGGCGGGCATGGAAGGCTCCACGCGACCTGCGTCCGTCTCCCCCTGAGCGGCGCATTTAGGACCTGCGCCGAAGGACACTATCGTATGGCGGTCACGCCGGATTGTCTACAGGATGATGGAGGCCGATAGGCAACCAGATACCCTGCTGGAGCGGCGCTGCGGTGCATCGGCTCCCTTGCGTCTCCACCACGGCGGCGCACATGCAGGTCTGTGCGCCCCAGGCGCTTGGGAATGAGCGCGAGACCCCCGCCCTGGCCCCCCACCCAGCGCACGAACGAAAAAAGCCCCGGCATGGCGGCGCCATGCCGGGGCTTTTCGAGCCTACCGCGCTTACTACAGAGGGCGCACGCCCTTCGCCGCAGGACCTTTCGGCCCCTGTTCCACGGAGAACTCCACCGCCTGGCCTTCGGCCAGGGTGCGGAAGCCTTCCATCTGGATTTCCGACTGATGGCAGAACAGATCCTTGCCCCCGTCATCCGGCGTAATGAAACCGAAGCCTTTGGCTTCGTTAAACCACTTCACTTTTCCAGTCATTGGTACCCTTCAGTCTCAAGAACCATCCTTTTGTGCCTCAGGACCTCCGGGCACTGCTCTTTACGGAATTGTAATGGGCGCGGATATGGCTCTGGTGAGAATATAAGTCTATCAGCGACCCCGGGCAAAATCCACTAAAATCGTCAGCGTGTTCGCACGCACCTCGCCGGGTCACGTTGTCACAAAAGGACGCTTGCCGTAAACTGGTAACTCTACAGGCGGGACGCACGTCCAGATTTACCCGGCCAGGGCGCGACCCGCCGGCAGGCCCCCTGGCTCGCGGCACGAGGCCCAGCGCCTCGGATTGACCTGCCCGGTGCCGCCATGCCCGGCTCGCGCACTCCATCCGGCCTTTCCTGCTTCACGTGCCCGACGCGGCACGGGGCGGAGTGGCGCGTGCTGGGAGATGAAGCCCAGGCACGGGTGGACCGCGCCAAGCAGACACGCCGCTATGCGGCCGGGTCCGCGGTGTTCGAGGCGGGTGAGCCGACCCGCGGGCTGTACTGCATGCACCGGGGCGTGGTCGCCGTGCGCCACAGCGATTCCCACGGCAATTCCGTGCTGGTGCAACTGACGCACCCGGCGCAGACCCTTGGCGCCGCCGAGTGCTTCGCCGGGCAGGAGATAGAGGCCAGCGCCGAGACGCTCACCGACAGCGTGATCTGTTTCGTGGACGGCAGCGTGGTGGACACCTTGGTGGCCCGGCACCCCCCGCTGGGACTGGCCTTCCTGGAGCGGATGGCGCGCGACCTGAAGCAGGCACATGAGGCCTACCTGCGGCGCACTGCGCTCACCGTGCGCCAGCGCCTTGCCCACCTGGTGCTCACCCTGTTGCCCTACTGCGCGCGGCACGAGCCCGGAGAGCACCAGGTGATGGAGTTGCCCATGACCCAGCAGATACTGGCCGAGCTGCTCGGGGCTCGTCGGGAGACCATCGTGCGCGCCTTCGCAGCCCTGCAATCGGATGGCCTGCTGCGCTACGAGAACGGCACGGTGATCGTGTCGGCACTGGAGCGCCTGCGCGCCGAGGCCGGCGAAACCGGCTGATCCGCCGATTCAGATGCCGTTGCGCAGCATCAGCTCCCGCGGGTGCGGCTGCAGGTAGGTCTGTCCCGCCACGTAGGGGTGAGGGTGACGCCGGAAGTGGTGATTGAGCAGGGTCACGGGGACGATCAGCGGCACCTGCCCTGTGCGGTAGGCCTCGATCATCTCGCCCAACTCGGCCTTGTCCTCCGCGTCCAGAACGCGCTTGAGGTAGCCCTGCAGGTGCTGCAGCACGTTGGTGTGCGTGCGCCGGGTGGCCTTGCGGCGCAGCACCTCCATGAACGCCCGCCCGTAGGCCGGCCCCAGCTCCGACAAGCGCCCCGTGCCCGCCTCGGCCACCAGCCGCCCCAGGCGCCGCGCAGGCTCGGCGCCATGAGCCATCAGGGCCAGCTTGTGGCGGTTGTGAAACGCCACAAGCCGCGCCGGGGTGAGGCCGGCGGCCAGCAGCGCGCGCCAGCGGTGATAGGCGTAGACGCGCTCGATGAAGTTCTCCCGCAGCACGGGGTCGCCCAGGCGCCCTTCCTCCTCCACCGGCAGTTCTGGTCGCGCGGCCAGCAACTCCTCGGCATACAGCCCCACGCCCCGCAAGGCCGGCGTGCCCCCTGTCGGCCGATAGACCTTCACGCGCTCCATTCCGCAACTCGGCGAGCCGCGCTTGAGGATATAGCCGCTCAGGTCGTTTAGCTCCACGGCCATGCGTCGGCCGTACGCGCGCAACGCCTCCGAGGGGTCGAGCGCCGCATCGCGCACACCCAGGGCGCGGGGTAAACCACTGCCGACGCTGACGAGCCTGATCGGCGGGCGCGGCACGCCCAGCCCCACCGCCAGCTCCGGGCACACCGGCACGAACTCGAAGCAGGCCGCCAACGTGCCGTTGACGTAGGCATCGCGGCTGTGGTTGCCGTCCCAGCGCACTTCCTGGCCCAGCAGGCAGCTGCTGATGCCGACGCGGATGGGAGCGTGGGGTTGCATCCAGTCGGGAGGCACGGTCATCCTTGGAAGGACGGATCAATGCGATGTTCCGTGAAACTCAGTATGCCCACGCGGGGTGGCACCGGCAATCGCGGCCGGGACGCCCGCCGGTACCACCCTGGCTGCAGCCGGAGTTCGTTTCATGCCCGTGTTCCGCCGCCTCAGCGAGCTGCCTGTCTCCGCCCCGGAGGCCTTCGCCTGGCATGCCCGCCCCGCCGCCTTCGAGCGCCTCGCGCCGCCCTGGCAACACGTGCGCATGCTGAGCCGGGATGGGGGCCTGGAGCCTGGTGCGCGGCTGCGCCTCTCCTTGCGCGCGGGTCCGCTGCGGATACGCTGGGAGGCGCGACACGGACCGATGGAGCCTGGGCGCTTCTTCACCGACGAGCAGGTGCGGGGGCCATTCGCAGCCTGGTTGCACACGCATCGCTTCATCCCGCACGGGGACTTCGCCTGCCTGCTGGAAGACGAGGTGGACTTCCGCCTGCCGCTCTCCCCGCTGGGGCCGCTGCTTGGCACGGGGGCCGTGTTGCGTTCGCTGGAAGCCGTGTTCCGTCTGCGCCACGCGCGCACGGCGCACGACCTGGCGCGCCATGCGCGCTACGCGGCCCAGCCTCCGCTGACCGTCGTCGTGAGCGGGGCCTCGGGGCTGGTCGGCCGCCGCCTCTGCGCCTTCCTCACCTCGGGCGGGCACACGGTGCGACGCCTCGTGCGGCGGGCGCCGCGCGACCCCGGCGAGATCGCCTGGAATCCCGCCGCCGGGGAGCTGGACCCAGCCGCCCTGGAGGGCGTGGACGCCATCGTGCACCTGGGCGGCGCGAATCTGGCGGAGCGCCGCTGGAGCGAGCAGCGCAAGCACGAACTGTGGGCCAGCCGCGTGGGCAGCACCTCTCTGCTGGCCCGTACCCTGGCCGACCTGCAACGCAAGCCGCGGGTGTTCGTGGTCAGCTCGGCCATCGGCTACTACGGAGACAGCGGGGAGACCCCAGTGGACGAGTCCGCGCCGCGCGGCGAGGGCTTCCTGGCGGAACTGTGCGAGGCCTGGGAGGCCTCCGCGGAGCCCGCGCGGCAGGCGGGCATCCGTACCGTGCCGTTGCGCACGGGGCTCGTCATAGCCGGGGAGGACGGCGTGGTGCCCAAGCTGGCGCCGCTGTTCGCGCTGGGCCTGGGCGGGCCGCTGGGCAGCGGGGAGCAACGGATGAGCTGGATCGCGCTGGAAGACCTGCTCACCGTGCTGCACAGCGCGCTGTACGAGCCCACCTGGGAAGGCCCCATCAACGCCGTGGCCCCGGAGGCTCCCACCAACCAGGAGTTCACGCGCTCGTTGGCTCGCGTGCTACGGAGGCCGGCGGTGCTGCGCGTGCCGGCCGGGGTGATCCGAATGGTGCTGGGGCAACTGGGCCGTGAAGCCCTGCTGGCTGGACAGCGCGTGGTGCCCACGCGCCTTCAGGAGGCGGATTTCACCTGGCGTCTGCCGCAGTTGGAGGACGCCCTGGCCGAGGAACTGGGCCGCGCGCCTCTGGCGCCTTAGGCGCGGGGAACTGGCCCGGACTGCGGGGCGAGTGCTACTTCCTGACCTCGCTGATCTGAAGCACGGGCTGCAGGTCGGTATAATTGGGAATGTCCGCCATGATGGCCGACGCGTGCGGGCCGAAGGCCGCCTGGAAGGCTTCGACCGAATCGAAGAGCAGGTGCCCCATCGCCACGTAGGTGGCGGGTGAGCCCGGCGCACCGCCGGCGATGCCTTCCTCCACCGCCGAGCCCTTCAGGGCGCTGCCCAGCTTGGACGCCACCATGGGCATGTGGCTGTTGAGGTAGTAGTCCATGTTGAACTTGGCCCCGGACTTGTTCGGATACAGGACGCTGACCTTGATCATGATGGGATCCCCTTGATGATGGGTGCATGGACGGAAGGACGTGCCCCTGACGGCTGCTCCCGGAGCACGTCCCAGGCGTGACAGGACCGCACCCTACCACGCACCGGACACCCCCGCCACGGTGCGCACCGCGACCCGCACCTACCCCAAGCGCTCGGCCACCAGCACCTCGGACGTGATGCCCCACGCGGACACCGCCTCGTCGTGCAGCACGCGCCAGCGGTGCGGCGGCAGCAGCGGGGCCAGCACGAGCGGTCGGCAGCCGCCCACCAGCCGCCAGTGCAGGGCGTACAGCACGCTCCACAGGCGCGAGACCAGCCCCGTGAGCGCACCCCGGCCGTGGGTGAGGCTGGCCACGCAGAGCAGACCGCCGGGCCGCAGCACCCGCGCCGCCTCCTCCAGCAGCGCCAGGATATCGTCCTCGGACAGCAGGTCCAGCACGTAGGTGCTTAGAAACCGATCCCAGGTGGCGATTTCTGCCGGCACACGCAGGGCGCCGGTTGTCCGGTGCACTTCGGCACGGCCGGTCCAGGGCTCCACGCGCTCGGTCGCCAGGGCGATCATGCTGGCGCTGGCATCCACGCCCAGGTAGCGGGCATCGGCGGGCAGCACGGAGCGCAGCAGCCAAGCCGCCAGCCGGCCCGTGCCGCAACCGAACTCGCACACGGCATGGGCGTCCGCAAGGCGTCCCAGCGTGATCAACTGCTCCAGCGCGGGATCCTCGTACCAGCCCTGGTGGTCCTGGCGTGCCCCGAATCGATCGTAGAATCCAACCACGGCGTGGGGATCAGGCATGGCGCGCCCTCCGATGGGTTGCCGGCCACCGCGTCGCCCCTGGCAGCCGGTCGCATTTCCACGTTGTTTTCTGCATGCTCACGCTGCGGATGTGGTATGCCGTTCACAGGGGGAACCCGGGCCGCAGGCGGGCCAACCGGCTCCGCGACCAGCTGCCGCGATCGTCCATATTGTCCGCCGCGCCGTTCACCCCGTTGGGTGTTCAGCCCTCGCGCCGCCCATCAAGTCCGCGATGAAAATCCCGCTGATCAACGCCAATGCCCAGTTGCGACGCACCGTGCGGCGCGTTCTGAACGCGGCCAACCGCGGTGCGGCGAACGACGCGCAACTGGCGCTGACACCCTACGAGCTCGTACCCGTGGACGATCAGGAGCGGGCCATCGAGTATATCAACTATCAAATGCCACCGCTGATCCTGATGAACTTCTCGGACGGCAGCTTCGATGCATTCGAGGTGATGCGTCAGATCACCGCCGATCCCTGGCTCAACCATGGCGGCATCATCGCCCTCTATACCGGTGCGAACACCTTCAACCGCATCAACGAGCTTAAAGACAGCAACATCATCATCTACCTGAACTACCACGATATCGGCCGGCAGTTGGGCACCGTGCTGGACATCATTCGTTCAAGCCAGCAGATCCTCTTCCAGCGGGCCCTCCAGACGGATCTGATCTCGTCGGTATCCGGCCAGTTCCTGCTGACGCAGGACGTTCTGCTGGTACCGGCCTACGCGAACCTGGTGGCCAATTACCTGTTCAACGTAGGCTTTCTGGACGCCGAGTCCAAGGTCGGCGTGTCCCTGGTGCTCACCGAGATGCTGATGAACGCCATCGAGCACGGCAACTGCGGCATCACCTTCGCGGAGAAGCACGCTCACCTGGCCCGCCGCGGGAGCATCCAGTCGCTGATCAAGGGCAAGTGCCGCGACCCTGCCATCCGCGAACGCCGGGTGCACTATAGTTACGACATCCGGCGCGATCATTCCGTGCACGTGATCCGCGATGAGGGCGAGGGCTTCGACTGGCGGGCACACCTGGACAGCGACGAGATCGACTACCTCGCCGAGCACGGCCGGGGCATCCTGCTGGCCCGGCAGAACGTGGAGCACATTGCCTATAACGACTCGGGCAACGAGGTCACGCTGCGGTTTCGCCACCGCTCGGGCGGGACGAATATCCCTGGGGTGCTGCGGGACAACGAGATCGTGGAGTGCAAGCCGGACGACGTGATCATCCGGCAGGGCGATGCCAGCGACCACCTGTACTACGTGGCGGAGGGCGAATATCGCGTGCTGGTGGATGGCAAGCACGTGGCCAACCTCACGCCCGCGGACGTGCTGATGGGCGAGATGTCCATGCTGCTGGAGGAGACGCGCAGCGCCACGGTGGTCGCCAGCACGCCCGGCCGGCTGATCCGCATCTCCAAGGAAGACTTCATCAACATCATCAAGTACCAACCCTACTACGGCCTGTTTGTCTCCAAACTGATAGCCAAGCGGCTATATCGCCTCAACCGCGGCCGGCTCTCCTGAGCCCTGCACCTGCCGCACAGCCGCTCCGCCGGCCCGATCGCCGGAAGGTCCGCGCCGTGGCCGCTGTGCAGCGGCCACGGCGTCGCTTTCCGGGCATGGCCACTGCATACCAGAGGCAGGCACTGAGCACCCTGCGAGAGCACTGCGGATGAGCTATCAACCCATCGAGAACTACGGCATCATCGGTGACCTGCATACGGTCGCCCTGGTGGGCATGGACGGCTCCATCGATTTCCTGTCCTTCCCGTACTTCGATTCACCCACGGTCTTCGCCGCACTGCTGGACCACCGCAATGGGGGCCGCTTCAAGATATCCCCGGCGCTGGAGCATGCGCGGCACAAGCAGATGTACCTGCCGGACACCAACGTGCTGGTGACGCGCTTCCTCTCCCCGGAGGGGCTGGCGGAGGTGACGGACTTCATGCCGGTGGAGATGGAGACGCCCACGCATGAGTTGGTGCGGCAGGCGCGCTGCGTGCGGGGCGAGGTGCACTTCCACATGGAATGCGACCCGCGCTTCGACTACGGCCGGGCCGACCGGCAGGTTGAAGCGCGGGAGGACCAGGTGCTGTTCGTCTCCAAGGGGCCGGACCAGACGGCCGTGCGCCTGTACAGCTCGGTGCCTGTCACGATCGTCCACGGCTCGGCGCACGCCGAGTTCGTGCTGCGCGCCGGCGAAACGGCCACGTTCGTGTTCGAGGAGGTGCTGGACGGCATCGATTCCCATTACCGCAATCTGGAGCACGCTCACCAAGCCTTCAGCGACACGGTGAACTACTGGCGGCGCTGGATCGGCCGTTCCAGCTACAAAGGGCGCTGGCAGGAGATGGTGAACCGCTCGGCGCTGGTGCTCAAGCTGCTCACCTCACAGACCCACGGCTCCATCGTGGCCGCACCCACGTTCGGCTTGCCGGAAAGCATCGGCGGGGAACGCAACTGGGACTACCGCTATTCGTGGATCCGCGACTCCGCGTTCAGCCTCTACGCACTGATCCGCCTGGGCTACACGGAAGAGGCGGCCGCCTACATGGGCTGGATCGAGGACCGCTGCAACAACCTCAATCCGGACGGCTCCCTCCAGATCATGTACGGCATTGATGGGCGCAAGAACCTGGACGAGGCCATCCTCTCGCACTTCGAAGGCTACATGGGCTCCTCGCCCGTGCGCATCGGCAATGCCGCCTACGGTCAGGTGCAGTTGGATATCTACGGCGAGCTGATGGACTCGGTGTACCTGTACGACAAGTATGGCGACCCCATCGCGCACGACCTGTGGGAAAATCTGGTGCGCCTCATCAACTGGGTCTGCGAGCACTGGCACCAGGCGGACGAGGGCATCTGGGAGGTGCGCGGGGGTGCCCGGCCATTCCTTTATTCGCGCCTGATGTGCTGGGTGGCCATCGATCGCGCGATCCGGCTGGCTCAGAACCGCTCCTTTCCCGGCCCCCTGCAGCGCTGGTTCGAGGTGCGCAACCGCATCTACCACGAGATCTTCCGGGAGTTCTGGAATCCGCAGCGGGGCGCCTTCATGCAGTACCGGGGTGCCAACGCGCTCGATGCCTCCTGTCTGATGATGCCGCTCGTGAAGTTCATCAGCCCGCGCGATCCGCGCTGGCTCTCCACGCTGCGTGCCGTGGGCAAAGACCTGGTGGATGACACGCTGGTGTATCGCTACAAGGTCGGCGACGGCGAATCGGCGGAGGACGGCTTGGCAGGCCAGGAAGGCACGTTTTGCATGTGCTCGTTCTGGTACGTGGAGTGCCTCGCCCGCTCCGGCGACCTGGAACAGGCGCGGCTCAGCTTCGAGAAGATGCTCAGCTACGCGAACCACCTGGGGCTCTATGCCGAGGAACTGGGGCCGTGCGGCGAGCACCTGGGCAACTTCCCACAGGCCTTCACTCACCTCGCTCTCATCTCCGCCGCCTACGATCTCGACCGCCGGCTCAACATCGCCGGCCACCGGCCCGACCCCATGGGGGGGCCTTTCGCCAGCGTCCACATCGACAAGAAGTAGGCGCGGCGGCGATGGAAGGCTCTACGCTTCCGCCAACTCGTCCAGCACGGCGCGCACCTCGTCCCGGCCTGCCTCGCTGAGGGGGGCCTGGGGTGGGAGCGGCGGACCTACCGGGAAGCCCTGCAACTCCAGCGCGCCCTTGATGCAGGCGGCCAGATTATACTTGGCGAAGACCTGATTCACGCGCCACAGCTTGCGCTGCAGCGCCATGGCCTCGTCCCATGCCCCTGCGCGGCACAAATCGTACAGCCGCACGCTCTGGCGAGGAATGATGCAGGCCGGGCCGGCCATCCAGCCCACCCCGCCGATCAGCATCACCGCCGCCGGGATGTGCGCCGACGCGCTGAACACGCGCATGCGGTCCCCGACTGCATTGAGGATGGAGAGCAGGCGACCGGTGTTGGGCGAGGCATCCTTCAGGTAGCGCACCGTGGGCAACTCCGCCAACCGCACGATGGCCGGCAGGGTCAGGTCGCTGCGCTGAAACGTGGGGTTTGTGTAGAGCACCACGGGGCGGTCGGAGGCCTGCGCAATCGCCGTGAAGTAGTCCACCACGCCATCCTCGGTGAGGGGAAAGTACGCCTCCAGGATGGCCAGGATGCCATCCGCCCCCATCGCCGCGAAGGCCTGGGCCTGCCGCACCGCCTCGGCGGTGGTGGTCGCCGCCACGCCGGCCACCACGGGCACGCGCCCGGCGTTGGCCTCCAGCACCACCTCCACCACGCGCCGCCGCTGCTCCCAGGAGAGATACGCGAACTCGCCCGTGCTGCCGAGTGGGGTCAGGCCGTGCACACCGGCGCGCACGAGGTGATCCACCAGCTGCCCCAGCACGTCCGCGTCCACCTCGCCGTGCGCATCCACCGGCGAGACCAGGTACGGGAACACCCCGTGAAACGCATCCGTCGCCATCGCTGCCGCTCCTTGTCCAGGTGCTGATGCTGAGCCGTCCGCGCCGGCCCGGGCGGGCCATGCTGTGTTTGGAAAAGGGTTCTTAAGCGGTTCAGCCGCTTAAGAACCACAAGACATCCCGTGTGGGGGCCAAGGGCCCGCACACCCCCGATTCGGTCCCTGACCACGCCCGGCGGGGTCTTGCCCGCAATGAGGATCCAGAGAGCCAAGCTCCCTGGTGGGGGTTTGGGGGCAACGCCCCCATCACCATCATGCTTTTCAAAACAGAACCTAGAACCGCCGCCCGGCCCAGACCACGCGGCCGATGATCGAAAACTCGTCGCCCTGCTCCTTCAGGCTCACGCGGAAGGGCTGGTAGGCGGGGTTGTCGCTGGTCACCATCAGGGCGCCTTCGGGCAGGAACTGCAGGCGCTTGACCAGCAGGGCCTCGCCCATGCGGATCACGTAGATGCCGTCGCTCACCGTGGCGCGGTGGTTGCGCTCCACCAGGATCACGTCGCCCGGATTGAGCGTGGGCACCATGGATTCCCCGCGCACGTAGATCAGCGACAGGTCGTCCGGGCTGGAGCGCAACTCGCGCGTGATCCACTCGCGCTTGAAGGCCAGCAGGTCCTCCACCTCCTCCGAATCCACCATGGCGCCGTCGCCAGCCCCGCCCTGCACACCATAGAGCGGCAGTAGCACATAGGCATCGTCCAGTCGCGCCCCGCCAGCGGGAAGCCCCGCCGGAGCAACGGGACTGCCGGCGCCGCTGCCTGCATCGGCACTGCCCTCGGTGGTGCGAGCCTGCGCCCGGTAGACCGGCCCTTCGCCGCTCAGCAGCCAGGCGGGGTTCGCGTCCGTGTGCGCCACCACCGCGGACAGCAGGTCGGCGGTGGGCTTGGAGCGCCGCTCCCCGGTGATGTGGCTGTAGCGCGGATAGGGAAAGCCGATGTGCTTGCAGAAGGCCAGCCGCGAAAGCTGCAGATCCTCCCGCACCTGCTCGATGCGCTCGGTCATCTCTGCGAACATATCCACGTTTGTACGTATATTAGTTGACATTTGTACACTATCTTGCTACAAATAGCTCCGTTGCGACCCACAGGGACGTTGCGCGGGAAATGTGCGGTAAACATGGCATTTCTGCGCCCATATCGCCGTCCATGGCGACATCGCCCCAATGGCTTCAGATCCATACATAGCCAAACGTCGCAATCTTCGCAACCCATTTCGTAACAATTTTCAACATGCGTGCGCGATGACTTTTACATTCTGCAACACGATTGGGTTGAACCCCCCGGCAACCCAGGCTGGAGACGACGCGACGCCGTCGCTGTCCGGGCCGGAGCGCTCGCGGTTGCCCGCCACGCTGGCCGCGGAGACGCGGGCATATTTCCGCTGTCACCCGCTGTACGCCACGATCTCCGTGCAGCAGTGCCGCGCCAACCGCGCCCGGCTCTCGCCCCACGAGGCGCTGGCGCTGCCCTACGACCTGCCGTCGTGGTGGGTGCAGCCCCTGCCCTGCTGGAGCTGCGCCCTGGCGCCGAAGGTCGAGGCCGGCCGCGTGCGCTTCTTCAGCGCCGAGGAAGTGCTGAGCGGCGCTGCCCGAACCACGACGGCCCCCCGCAGCGCAACGCAACCCCAAAATTGACCCGCGTGCGGGGGCTCCGGCGCCCCCGCGGTTCTTGTCCTGGCAGCCATTCCGCACACCAAGGAGCGACCATGGATTACGTGCTGTACGTACCCGGCATGCCGTTCAACGGCGAGACGATTCCCGGCGGTCGGAGCCTGGGCGGCTCGGAGAGCGCCGGCTACTACCTGGCCCGCGAGCTGGCCCGGCGGGGTCACGGCGTGACGGTGTTCGCCGCCATCGCGGCCGCGCAGGCGGGAAGCTGGGAGGGCGTGGCCTACCGGCCCATCGGGCCCGCCACGGAGTCCACGCCCTTCGGCGAAGCCTTCGAGGCTTTCGTGGCCGGCACGCCCTGCGACGTGCTGATCGGCCAGCGCGCCCCGGGGCTGTTCCACCGGCCCACGGCAGCCAAGGTGCATTTGTGGTGGAGCCACGACCTGGCCCTGCGGCGCTACCTGCCCGCATTCAACCGTGGGCTGTGGAACCTCAACGCGGTGCTGTGCGTCTCGGCGTGGCACAAGGCGCAGGTGGCCGAGGTGTATGGCCTGCCGCCGGAGCGCGTCGCGGTGGCGCCCAATGGTGTGGACGCCACGCTGTTTCCGCCGCCGGCGGAGTCGCTCGCGGCCGAAGCGCGGCAGCGGGGCAAGGTGCTGGTGTACTCCTCGCGGCCCGAGCGCGGACTGGAACACCTGCTGGGCAGCGACGACGCGCCGGGCATCATGGAACGGTTGGCCGCGGAGGACCCGGAGATTCGCCTCAAGGTGTGCGGCTACGACAACACGGCGCCGGAGTTGGCGGGCTACTACGCCCGGCTGCGCGCCCGCTGTGCGGCCCTGCCCAACGTGGAGTGGCTGGGGCCGCTCTCCAAAGCCGCGCTGGCGGGCCTGATGAGTCAGGCCTGGCTGCACGTCTACCCCACCACCTTCGAGGAGACGTCCTGCATCACGGCCATGGAGGCGCAGACCGCCGGCACGCCGATCGTCACGACGCCCGTGGCCGCGCTGCCGGAGACCCTGCGCGAGGGCGGCGTGCACTGGGTGCCGCTCACGCCGGAGGGCGCCGTGCACCGCGAGAACTTCGCGCGCGCCATCCTGGGGCTGCGGGACGACCCGCCGCGCTACAAGGGCCTGCACGCCGCCGCGCTGGCCAAGGCCCCGGCCTACGGCTGGTCGCACGCGGCGGACGCCGTGGAGAGCGTAGTGGCGGACTGCCTGGCGCGGCAGACGGACGACGCGGGGCGTCTCGCGCGGCACCTGCTGCGCCACAGCGACATCGCGGCGCTGGAGGCGCATCTGGCCGCGCAGCTCGCCGCCGAACCGTTGGAGCAGCCCGCTGAGCAACCCTCGGCGCCCCTGGTGGAGCGGACGCGCGCGGAGCTGACCGAGTGCTACGCCTTCGCGCGGGGCGACGCGGCGCAGCAGCCCGAGCGCCTGGCGCGGCACTATACGGACTACTACGCCCACGAGGCGGTGCGGGGCGTGGTCTACGGCCCGGAGCGGCTGGCGGGGCAGCCGCGCTTCGAGGCCGTGGCGCGGCAGCTCGCCACCCTGCCGCCCGGCGCGCGCGTGCTGGACTACGGCTGCGCGCACGGGCACTTCACCGTGAACCTGGCGCAGCGCTTCCCGCACCTGCGCTTCCTGGGCGTGGACCTGGTGGAGCGCAACATCGCCGCGGCGCGGGAGTGGGCCGCGGCGGAGGGCCTGGGCGAGCGCGTGGCCTTCCGCGGGGGCACGGAGGCCGCGCTGGGCGCCGACGAGCACTTCGCGCTGATCGTGGCCGCGGAGGTGCTGGAGCACGTGCCGCAGCCCGCCGCGCTTGCCGATGCCCTGGCGGCGCACCTGGAGCCCCGTGGGCGCATGGTGATCACGACGCCCTACGGCCCGTGGGAGGCGCTGGGCTTCGCGGAGCACCACCCGTGGCGCGCGCACCTGCACCACCTGGAGCGGGCCGACCTGACG
>DATFMP010000093.1:0-5627 GCA_035266845.1 bacterium | reverse complement strand
ACACTATTCTGCTTCCGGCGACTCGTGGGGTTCCGTCATCCCGGCGGACACGGACGACACACTGAGCATGACCGAGCCCAGCGTGGCGGTGGACGGCTCCGGGAAGTTCGTCGTCGCTTGGAGGGAAAACGCCACGCCGGGCAATGTCTGGGTGTCCTCCTACGAGGCGGGCACCGGCGCCTGGAGCAGCCCGCTCGGTCTGGACACAGTGGATGGCGCGGCTTTGACTCCCACGGTGCTGGCGGACGACGCAGGCCGGATCACGGTAGTCTGGAGGCAGGAGGGCGATACCGCTGGCGTCTACGATCTCTGGGCGGTTCGCTACGAGTAGCACCCGTGGCTGGTTGGCGACGCCGTCCCTGGGCCGCTGCCCACTTCCTCCCAACTCCTCGGTGTGCTTCCGCGCAAGGCACGGGCGCCGGCCCGTGCCCGGACCGCCGCGTGCCGCTACAGGTCGGCGAAGCGCTTGCCTTCCTTCGCCAGCCGGGCCAGCAGGGGGGAGGGCTGCCACACGTCGCCGTGCTCGCGCTGGAAGCCCAGCAGCCCCTCGTGCACGGTCTTGAGCCCGATCGAGTCGGCGTAGTGCATGGGCCCGCCGCGGTAGGAAGGGAAGCCGTAGCCGTTGATCCAGATGATGTCCACGTCGCTGGGGCGCAGGGCGATGCCCTCCTCCAGGATCTTGGCGGCCTCGTTGATCATGGCGTAGAGGCAGCGCGCCAGGATCTCCTCGTCGCTGACCGCCCGGCGGGTGACTCCCAACTCCTGCGCGACCTGCGCGATCAGCGCCTCCACCTCGGGATCGGGCACGGGGGTGCGGCTGCCGGCCTCGTAGCGGTAGTAGCCCGCGCTGGTCTTCTGCCCGAAGCGCCCCATCTCGCACAGGCGGTCGGGGATGGTGCCGGGGTAGCGGCCCTTGAGCGTGCCCATCTCGCGCCGGTGCTTGCGCACGCGCCAGCCCACGTCCAGCCCCGCCAGATCGCCCATGGCGAAGGGGCCCATGGGCAGCCCGAAGTCGTAGATCACCTTGTCCACCTGCTGCGGCAGGGCGCCCTCCTCCAGCAGAAAGGCCGCCTCGCGCGTGTACTGGTGCAGCATGCGGTTGCCCACGAAGCCGTCGCACACGCCCACCACCACGCCGATCTTGCCCATCTGCCGCGCCACGGCCATGGCCGTCGCCAGGGGCGTAGGCGCCGTCTTGGTGCCACGCACGATCTCCACCAGCCGCATCACGTTGGCCGGACTGAAGAAGTGCATGCCCACCACCTGCTCCGGGCGCTGGGTGGATGCGGCGATCTCGTTCACGTCCAGCGTGGAGGTGTTGGTGGCCAGCACGGTGTCCGGCCCGCAATCCTTGTCCAGCCGCCCGAAGACCTCCTTCTTCAGCGCCATCTCCTCGAACACCGCCTCGATCACCAGGTCCGCCTGCCCCACGCGCTCGAACTCCGTGGCGCCGGTGATGCGGGCCAGGCGGGCGTCCATCTCCGCCTGCGAGAGCCGGCCCTTGGAGACCGTGGAGGCGTAGTTGCGGCGGATCGTGTCCAGCCCCTTCTGCACCAGCTCCGGCTTCACGTCGATCATCGTGACGGGGATGCCGGCGTTGGCGAAGTTCATGGCGATGCCGGCGCCCATCGTGCCGGAGCCCAGCACGGCACCCTGCCGCACGGGCCGCACGGGCGTGTCCTTGGTCACGCCGGGCACCCGGGCCACCTCACGCTCCGCGAAGAACACGTAGCGCAGCGCCTCGGACTGCGGCGAGGCGAAGGCCTCGCGGGACAGCTCCTGCTCGCGGGCGATGCCGGCGTCGAAGGGCAGCGTCGCGGCCGCCTCCACGGCCGCCAGACAGCGCAGCGGGGCCTCGTTGCCGCGGGCCCGGCGGGCGATGGCCTTGCGGGCTTCCTCGAACAGGCCCGGCTTGGCCTTGGCCTCGGCGATCTTGTCGTCCAGGTCGCGCACCTTGCGCAGCGGCCGCTTCTCCGCCACCACCCGCCCGGCGAAGGCCAGCGCGCCGGCGGCCAGGTCGCCCTCCACGATCTCGTCGATCACGCCGCGGGCCAGCGCCGTCTCCGCACCGATGGGTTCGCCGCCGGTGATCATCTCGATGGCGGCCTCCACGCCCGCCAGGCGCGGCAGGCGCTGCGTGCCCCCGGCGCCGGGCAGCAGCCCCAGCTTCACCTCCGGCAGGCCGAGCTGCGCCGAGCGCACCGCGCAGCGGTAGTGGCAGGTCAGCGCCACCTCCAGGCCCCCGCCCAGGGCCGTGCCGTGGATGGCCGCGATGACCGGCTTGGGGCTGCCCTCGATGGCATCCAGCATCTCCAGGTAGGCGGGAGGCCCGATGGGCCGCCCGAACTCCTTGATGTCCGCCCCGGCGATGAACGTGCGCCCCTTGCACAGCAGCACCAGCGCCTGCGCGTCCGCGTCCGCGATGCCCTGGCGCATGGCGTCCACGAGGCCCTGGCGCACGCCCTGGCTCAGCGCGTTGACGGGCGGGTTGTCCACTGCGATCACCCCAAGGTTTCCCTGGCGGCTGTATTCGACGAGTGAGGTCATGGCGGGTGCTCCGGTGCGGCAGGTGAGTGGTCGGGCTGTGCAGGTGTCTGCCGCAGTCTGCCACCATCGGGCGGGTGGGGACAATCGCCGGTGCCCGCGAAGGAGCGCCGGACGCCCACGCGGCTCCGCCGCGCGCCCTCTGCGCCCCGTCCCGGCCCGCCTCCCGCCGCGACATCTTCCGATCGCAACTTTGGCGCGGCGCGCGCGTTATTTAATCCGGGGGCAGGGCTCCAATACGTATGCAGGAGAACCCCCATGTGGAAGGTATTGCTCGCGGTCGCGTCGGCGGGAGTGCTCGCCGTCTCGGCCTGCGCCGGCAATGCGCCGCCGCCGAGCGAGCAGGGTTACTACCGCAATGCCGTGGACGACGCGTACGACGCCCGGGCGGCCTACGAGGCACGCGTGCGCCGCTATGCGGCATACAAGCAGCAGCTCCGCGTGCAACAGTGGGAAGCCGTGCGGCAGCGCGCCCGGGAGCAGGCCGCCGAGCTCCAGCGCCAGCAGGCCATCCGGGATGCGGCGATCCAACGCCGCTGGCAGCGATATCCGTAGGTCTCGGCGCCTGCCGTGGCGGGGTCGGTGGCCCGGCCCCACATCCCACCCCCTGCTGCTCCCCCCAGGCACCCCCCGATTGTGCAGTTTCTGTGGAGCCCTCCGTCCCCGATTGACCTTTGGATGATTTGGGAAGAAAATCCCAAATCATGACCACGAACTCTCAGAGCATCCTCCAGGCCGCCGTGGTGCGGCTGCTGAAGCCGCTGGTACGGCTGCTGCTGCGGCATGGGGTTTCCCTGGGAGCCTTCATGGATCTGGCCAAACGGGTCTACGTGGAGCTGGCCCTGCACGAGTTCGGCATTCCCGGCCGCAAGCCCAGCATCTCGCGGGCGGCCATCATCACCGGCATGACGCGCAAGGAGGTGACCCGCATCGCGGGCCTCCCACTCGTCTCCGATGCCGCCGTGCAGGACACGTACAACCGCGCCGTGCGAGTGATCGGCGGCTGGGTGCGCGATCCCGCCTTCCTGGATGCGGACGGGCAGCCGGCATCCCTGCCGCTGGAAGGCGCCACGGGCAGCTTCACGGCCCTGGTGCGGCGCTACAGTGGTGACGTACCCGTGCGGGCCATGCGCGACGAGCTGTTGCGCGTGGGCGCCCTGGAGCAGGCCCCCGACGGGCGGCTGCACCTGGCCAGCGAGGCGTACGTCCCCGCCCACGCGGATGCGGACAAGATCGGCATTTTGGGGGCCGATGTGGCGGATCTCATCGCCACCATCGACCACAACCTGACCCACACCCCGGAGCGGTCGCGCCTGCAACTGAAGGTGGCCTACGACAACCTGCCGCGCGAACCGCTGGAAACCTTCCGCGGCGCGGCGGCCGGCGAGGCGTTCAAGCTGCTGCAACGCTTCGACCGGCAACTGTCGGCCCTGGACCGCGATGCGAACCCGGTGGTGGAAGGCACGGGACGCATGCGGGCCGGGATCGGCATCTATTACTTCGAGGAAGCGTGCGACACGGACTCCCAGGACTGAACCGACGAGCACTGTCGCAGCGGCTGGGTCGTTTGTTTCTGGCCGGTGCGCTGGGGCTGCTGATGGCGGCCTGTGGCGGCAATTCTTCCGTGGCCGGCGGCGGCATCGGCGGCACGGGCAAGGGCACCATCACCAGCGTCAATCCGGCCAGCGTCGCCGGCTCGGGCACCCTGGCGGCCAGCCCGGGCAGCGTCACGCTCAACGGCACGCGCACCTTCACCACCTACGCCGGGACGGAATACAGCATCGACGGCGACCCCGTGACCGCGGCCGATCTGGCGGCCGTGGGCCAGGGCCTCGTGGCGCGGGTGGACGTGGGGGACGACGTCAGCGCGGACTTCAGCAGCGGCACCGCGGAGCGCGTGCGGGCAGAGCACGTGGTGATCGGCCCCGTCACCCAGGTGGCCCCATTGCAGGTGTTGGGTCAGGACGTGGTGACCACCTCCAGCACGGCGCCTGCGGATGCCGCCTCACTCACGGCTAACGTGGATGACGTTCTCGAAGTGAGCGGCAACACCAACGCCACGGGAGTGATCCAGGCCACGCGGCTGGAATTGGCTGCGTCGGCCCCGGCCGTGTGGCGCCTCACGGGCACTGTGGCCAATGTCGTGGCGGGCACCAGCTTCGATATCGGCACGCAGACCGTGAACTTCAATGGCGTCACGCCGCAGGACTGCGGTGGTGGCCTGCAGGCCGGCGACGTGGTCAAGGTCAAGGCGACACCAGACGCAGACGTCACCTCCGGCGGGGCGCTTTCGACCACCACTTCCATCGAGTGCGTCAAGCCTGGGCTGGACATCCCGCCCGGCTTCACGTCCGGGGCGCTGGTGGTGGACCTGGAAGGCTTCGTGTCGGCGGTGAACGGTTCCGGGTTCACGCTCGACGAGCAGCCCGTCGTTACCACCGGCTCGACGGTCTACCAGGACGGCAGCGCGGCGGACCTGCAAGCCGGCGCGCGGGTGGAGGTCATCGGCTCGCTCGACGTGGCCTCCGGTGTCCTCACGGCGACGAAGGTCGAGTTCAGCGAGCGCCGGGTGCGCATCCTGGCGCCGGTTTCGGCACATGACAGCGTTGCCAAGACACTGACCATGCTGGGCATTACGATCTACAAGACCGCCCTGACGCAGGGCGACGTTGGTGTCTTCGAGTTGGGATCGGGCAATCAGGTGCAGGTCGAAGGCTTTCAGGACAATGGGGTCTTCTACGCAACCTCGGTCAACGAGACCAGCAACGGTGCGGACGCTTCGGACGTGAGTGTGCAGGGGCCCGGCATCGACGACCAAGTTAGCCCTGTCTTCTCGTTGCTGGGGATCTCGGTGGATGTGACGGGCATGGAGCTGAAAGGGCCGGAACCGGCCGAAGCTACGCTCATGATTCCCGATTTCTTCAATCTGCTTGGCACCCAGCCGCTGCTGGAACTGCAGCACGGTGCCTGGGACGGCAGCAAGATCACCAACGATGCCGGCGGGCCGACGACCATCTCATTCGAGGATTGACGGCGACCCGAGGCAACACGGTGCATTCCGGCCCATGGCCTCTGCGGGCCGC
>DATFMP010000092.1:0-13927 GCA_035266845.1 bacterium | reverse complement strand
ACCGAGAGCACCTTCTTGGCGTGCTCCTGGCCAACCACGTAGTTGTCCAGCACCTCGCGGATTTCGAAAGGCTTGAGCAGCTTGCTCTCCTGCTGATTGAGCTGCTCCTTGCTCCACTCCTCTTCCATGATGTCGTTGCAGAGCTCGACGCACTCATTGCAGATGTAGACCGTCGGGCCTGCAATGATCTTCTTTACGTCGTTCTGCGACTTTCCACAGAAGGAGCAACGCAGGATGTTACCTTTCGACTGGCTCATGAAGTTCTCCACCTGTCAGATCATCGGAGGGCCTGATCGTCAGGACCCCCATGGCTGGATCTGGCACTGCACCGCTTGACCGCCTCAGGAAGAAACCGGTTCGCCCGGAAGGGAGAGTCGGTTGGAAAGGAGCTTCTTCCGTTGGAGGGCCCCGCACCCTGCGGGGTTCGGGAACCGATGAACGGAGCCTAGGCCATGTTACCCCATTCCGGCCTGAGCGCAAAGGCCGGTCGGCCCGGCATCCACGGCCAATTCCGCCGCTCCGGCTCCTGGAGGGCGGCATGCCGGCCCCGCCCTGCAAAGGTAGCGTGGAGCGGGCATTGAGCCCGTTTTTACCATGACCAAGCCCCCAATTGAAAGCCATCCGTGCCGTGCGGCAAGCATCCGGCGACTCCGCCAGCATACTGTGGGGCGGCCGTTCGCGCACTGCCGGTGGCCAGCGGACCGCGATCGCGGCGCACACACCGGCCCGGACTCCTGCAGGCCGTGCAGCCGCGGGCTTTGTGGTATGCCGGTGCGGGTCATGCCGCCTCCTAAATCAGAAGTAGTAGCGGATCGAGAACGCCGGGAACGTGGTCACGGAAAGGTTGGTGGTGCTGGTGTTGCCGACGTTCTGCGTCCCCACGCTGAGCTCCGAGGAAATCCCCAGGTTGGGCAGGGAGACGAAGAACAGCTCCACGCCCAGAAATCCCCGCGCGCTGTAGCCCGTGCCCTGCACATTGCGCCCCAATGTGCTGTCCGTCACGTTGAGGTACCCCAGACTGCCCCCGACATAGAGATCCAGGTTGCCCTCGTGCTTAAACACGCGCGCATAGCGCACGTCCAGCGAGAACACCTTGAACTGCGGGCTGCCGCCGTAGGTGTTGTTGTAGTACCCCAGCTGCAGGTCCACCCAGTCCGTATCGGTCAGGTACATCTTCAGTGAAAGGGCGTCCACGCCGTACTCGGCGGCCTGGGCACCCACACTGCTGGGGGTGGCCCGATGGTAGTAGCCCACGCCCACCAGTCGCGACAGATCGTGCGGATTCTGGTCGAACTCGATCAGGCTGATGTCCGAGCGCTTGACCTGGATGGTGCCATAGCCCTTGTCGGACTCCACGGAAATCGTGTCCGCATCCGCCCGGACGATCTTGCCCTTGATGACCTCGCCCGTCACCAGGTGCACGGTCTCCGCCTGGGCGGCTGTGGCGCCCCACAACGCCAGCAGCAGCACGGCGACCCATAGCCTTCTCAATTGCATGCCCTGTCCTCGTAGCAAGCGGATTGCCGGGTCGATCGGCCAGCCGCCCCATGCGTGAACGCATCCCGGGTGCCCCGCGTGTTTCTGCTCCCCCGGGCACCTCCCGGGCCTCACTTGTGCGGATTCCTGCCTTGACTAACGCCGGCCCTGCGCCCCGCGGTCCATCCCGCGCGTATTCCGCTCGGCCGGCGCCCCGGAATAGGCTCCCGCTGACCTACCACGCATGCAATATCACCGCCAAGGGTGGGCCTGCGCGATAGCGACACCGTGGCCGGGGCGGCGGCGTCCAGGAGGGCGTCGCGCCGGCATCGACCGCGCGCCGGGGCCGGGCTCTCGGGCTGCCGGTGGGCGATTGCCCGTCCGCGCCAGGAGACCCGTGCCCCCGCCGCGCCGGCTGCCGATCCAGGGCAGTCCCCGGCGACCGGGCCGGCTGCTTGGCGAATGCGATGAAAAGATGGCATTCTGTGGGGGTCTTACCGCAGGGGGCCGGCAGTGGGGGCCCATCGTCGGACGGTGACGTCCGGCGCAACCGCGGGGCGGGAGCGCATGCATTTTCACATTACGCGGGACGGTCTGCGCAAGATCGGGCTGATGCTCGGGCTGGCGGTGGTGATCACCATGATGATCGCGCCCAACCTGAGCCTCGTCCCGGCGCGCTATGTCGAAGGGGACATCATCCCCGAGAACATCATCATTCCCGACAATGTGACCCTGGTGGACGAGCGCTCCACCGAGGTGCGCCGCCACGAAGCGCTGTCCAACTTTCCTCCCATCTACGACTTCGACCTCAAGCTGAAGGACCGCACCATCGGTGCACTGGGGACGGCCTTCAAGCAGATGCGCGACAGCTTGGCCGCCCGGCGCAAGACACTGGCCGAAGCCTCGGACCGCGTGCGCCGCAACTCGCTGGCACAGATCGAATCGGTGGCCTCCACCGAGGACGCGCGGGGTCGGCTGGCCACCCTGACCCGCGAATCCCGGCTGGTCATCAACGAGATCGGTGGACTCACCGACCTGGAGCAGCCCAATCCCAAGCAGGCGTTCCGGCTGGAGAAGCTGCGCTTCGACGCCATGGCCGTGGACGCGCAAAAGGTGAACGCCCGCCAGGAGGTGGAGCAGGGCACGAGCAAGCTGGCCCAACTGCGCCAGGATGGCGCCAAGCTGCAGGATGATGCGGAGCGCATCCGCGAGAACGAGGACCAGGCCATCGCAAGCATGAAGACCGAGTTCGAGCGCACGCTTGGCATCACGCTCGACAACTCGGCCTTCCGCATGCTCTACCAGGCCCAGTTCAACAAGGACCTGGAGCAGAATACCCGCCTGCTGCTTCGCGCGGTCTACGACCAGAAGATCGTCGCCTCGCGCGAGGGCTTCGCGGTGGGCCGGGACGCCATCCAGATCCAGACCCTGGACACCAGCAAGCTGGAGCGCTTCGAGGCCCTGGATACGGTGGTTGACGTGCAGCAGGTGCGCGAGCGCATCGACAAGCTGAGCCAGGAGCTGAAGTTCTCCGGCGAGCCGCTGCCCTACCGCGACGGCATGGTGGCCCTGGCGCAGAAGCTGATCCGACCCAACCTGACAGAGAACAAGGGCGAGACCGAGCACCAGAAGCAGGAGCTGCTCAAGAACCTGTCGCCGGTGTACTTCAACATGAAGAAGGGCGACGTGGTGGCGCGGGCGGGCGACGTGGCCACGGCGCAGCAGGTGGAGATCATCAAGGCGCTCAATGCCTACAACCTGAAGAATCCCAAGTACCCGCAAATCATCGGTACCTTCCTGATCGTGCTGCTGGCGCTGGGGGTGAGCTACCGCCTGGTGCTGCAGCACGCCCGCGAGAACCTGACGAGCTTCTCGCGCCTGCTGCTGATGGCGGGCCTGCTGGTGGTGACGCTGCTCTTCGGTCAGCTGATCCTGCTGGTGGTGCCGGCCCTGACGACGATCTACGACTTTCTGCCGCACAGCACCTTCAACTACCTCATTCCCGGTGCGCTGACGTCTATGCTGGCGGGGATCCTGTTGCCCTTCGAGATGGCGATCTTCCTGGGCTTCGTGGTGTCCCTGTGCCTGGCGATCCTGCTGGGCAACAGCCTGGGCTACTTCCTGTTCGCGTTGATGGGTAGCTTCGTGGCGTCCATTCCGCTGGAGCACTACGAGAGCCGGCTGTCGCTGTGGAAGCAGGGCCTGCGCATCTCCGCGATGAACGTGGTGGTGCTGGGGGTGCTGACGCTGCTGGAGCAGAATCCGATCAGTTGGCAGCTTGGACTGGATGCCGGCGCGGCCGCGGTGAACGGTCTGGTGGTGGCCTTCCTCACGGGCACATTGCTGCCGCTGATCGAGAAGCTGTTCGACATTACGACCAACCTGCGGCTGTTGGAGCTGGCCAACATGAATCACCCGGCGCTCAAGGAGTTGTCCGTGCGGGCGCCGGGCACCTATCACCACAGCATCGTGGTGGGCAACCTCTCCGATTCGGCTGCCGCGGGCATCCAGGCCAATCCCCTGTTGGTGCGGGTGGCCTCGTACTACCACGACCTGGGCAAGATGCTATGCCCGCTGTACTTCGTGGAGAACCAGGGCAAGAAGAACTACCACGATGACCTGCCGGCCCGGACGTCCGCACGCATCATCGTCAACCACATCAAGGACGGCCTGGAGATCGCCCGGCGCCACAAGCTGGGGCGGGCCATCATGGATATCATCGCGCAACACCACGGCGATTCGCTCGTGCGGTACTTCTTCCACAAGGCACAGGAGGAGCAGGGCGACCTCGGCGAACCCCTGGACGAGGCTGAATTCCGCTATCCCGGGCCCAAGCCGCAGAGCAAGGACGCCGGTCTGGTGATGGTGGCGGACGTGACCGAGGCCGCTACCCGCAGTCTGACCGACCCCTCACCGGAATCCATCCGCCAGATGGTGCAGAAGCTCACCACGCGGGTGTACATGGAGGGGCAGCTCGACGAGTCGGGGATGACGTTCAACGACCTCAACTACATCGAGAAGACCTTCACCAAGATGCTGATCAGCATCCACCACCACCGCATCGCCTACCCGGAAATCAGTGTCGGCGCGCGACAAGAGAACTCCGTTGAGTCCCCAGCCCAGGAAGCCGCCGATCCTCCTCAATTGGGAAGCCGGCGCGCCTCCTCCTGAACTGGACGAGTCCGACCTGCGCACCGCGCTGCGTCGCCTGCTGGCGGGGCTGGGCTATGGTGACGCCGGGCTCTCCGTGCTCTTCGCGGACGACGCCCGGCTGCGCGAGCTGAACCGGGACCATCGGGGGCTGGACCGCCCGACGGACGTGCTGTCGTGGTCGTACCGCGACGTACTGCCGGATGCCTCCGGCCAGGCGGACGAGGTGCCCGCCGATCCGGCGGCGGGCGAGCCCCTGCTGGGCGAGTTGGCGCTGTCGCTGCAGCGCGCCGCCGCCCAGGCCGCGGAGAACGGCTGGGATCTGCGCACGGAGGTGCTGCGCCTGCTGGCGCACGGCTGCGCGCATGTGGCGGGATACGACCACGAAACCGATGAGGAAGAGCGGGAGATGAAGGCGCTGGAGGTGCGTCTGCTGGCGAGTCTGGGGCTGGAGGGAATCTATCCCCGGGACGCGCCGGCCTGAGCGGAGAGGACCCCGCCCGGGCGCAATGCGGCGACCGGCCCGGTTAGGCCGGCAGAATGCTGATGAAGCGTCGGTCCTTGCGGCCGCGATGGAACTTCACTACGCCATCGGTGAGGGCGAACAGGGTGTAGTCCGTGCCCGTGCCCACGTTCTCGCCTGCGTGGTAGGTGCTGCCGCGCTGGCGCACGAGGATGTTCCCGGCGCGCACCTGCTGGCCCCCAAAGAGCTTCAGGCCCAGCCGCTTGCCGATCGAATCGCGTCCGTTGCGGGAGCTGCCCCCGGCTTTCTTGTGTGCCATGGCCTTCTAGTCCTTCTTGGTCTTGGACTTGCCGGCGCCCTTGCCGCTGGACTTGCTCGCGGGGGCGCGTTTGCTGGTAGTGGTTTTGCCGGCCGCCGCCTTCTTCGACGCAGCCTTGGCCTTGGGTGCCGTTTTGGGCGCGGCTTTAGCTTTTGGCGCAGCTTTGGCCTTGGGTGCCGTTTTGGGCGCGGCCTTGGCGGCGGTCACTGCCTCGGCCGCAGCAGCAGCCTCGCCGGCCGGTTTGGGCGCGGGCTTCGGCTTGGCGGCCTTGGGTGCGGGCGTGGCGCCGGCGATCAGCTTGCCGTCCAGCTCGATCGTATCGATGCGGACGCGCGTCAGCTCCTGCCGGTGGCCGCGGGTACGGCGGTAGTTCTTGCGGCGCTTGTGCTTGAAGATCAGCACCTTGGTGCCACGCATGTGCTCCAGCACCTGACCCTTGACCACCGCGCCGGTCACAAAGGGTGCGCCGATGCGTACCTCGGCGCCTTCCTCCTCCAGCAGCAGCACGCGGTCCGTCTCGAACGTCGCGCCCTGCTCCAGCGGCAGGTGGTTGACCGAAATCACGCTCTCCGGCTGTACCTGATACTGCCGGCTGCCCGACTTGATGATGGCGTACATCGAAGCTCCCATGCTCCTTCACTGGCCGCCGGCCGCGCATCGGCTCGGCCGCGCGGGCTCCGGGGCGGCAGGCCCTGGAAAATAAGCAGTATCCGCGAAAAGCAGCCGGTCTGTCAATACACAAGCGCTCGGTCGCCCGTCACTTTCGTGTTTCCCGAGTGGGGCAGGCCCCCGGCCCGCCGCGGCGTTGCCGGGCGGACGATGGGTGGGCCAGCAGGACCGGCCCAACATGACCGCAAACGAGTCGAAGGAGCGGCCAGACAAGATGCGGCGATTCGACAAGCAGACCGCTCGCTGCGCCCGGGGTGACGAGCCGGCGACCCTGCCATGTCGTCAGCACCAAAGGGACGGCGGGTGACCGTGCAATCCGTTGCGTCGGGGCCAATCCACTGGCATGCTGTGCGGCCGCGCGTTATGGTGGGCGCCGCACGGAAACGGGAGCCGCCATGGACGAACCGCAGCCACTGGACGACCGCGCGCTGGCCGCGTTGGATTTCACCACGTACCTGGAGACACTGCGCGCGTGCCGGCGCTGTCCGGGGGTGCAGCCACCGCCGGTGGTGGGGGCGGTTGCAGCCGCGCGCATCTTGCTGATCGGCCAGGCGCCCGGACCCCGCGAGCGCGACGAGGGGAGGCCCTTCGCCTGGACAGCCGGCACCACCCTGTTCCGCTGGCTGGCCTCCATCGGCGCGGAGGAGGATTCGTTCCGCCAGCGCGTCTACATGGGCGCGGTGATCCGCTGCTTTCCGGGCAAGAACGCGAAGGGCCAGGGCGACCGCGCACCGTCGCGCAGCGAGGTGGCCACCTGCCGCCCTTACTACCGCGCGGAGCTGCGCCGGCTGCGGCCGGCCCTGGTGCTGCCCGTCGGCCGCATGGCCATTGCGGAATTCGTCCCGCACGCGCGGCTGGACGAGGTGGTGGGGCGCGCCTTTCCCATTGAGGCGGCGGAGCACGCCTGCACGGCGATTCCGCTGCCGCATCCGTCCGGTCTCAGCGCGTGGCACAAGACGGAGCCGGGCAAGACCCTGCTGGCCCGGGCGCTCGAACTGATCGTTGCACAGCCGGTCTGGCGCGAAACCTTTCCAGCGAAGGCCGGCTGAGGACGATGCGAAATCCGCCGCGGCGGGGCGCAGATCGTGCCGCGGCACGCGCCAACCCAAGTGACTTCCGCGGGCGATCGGGCTACGATGGCCTGTCATCACGGCCTTGCGCGCGCCGCAACGCCCCGGCTCAGCCGCTCAACCCCCGATGCCCATGACGGTCCGATTGCGCACCCTGGCCCGCCGCTGCCTGCCGGTGCTCGCGGTGGTGCTTCTGTGCCTGCTGCCCACCCTGGCCTCCGCCGCGGAGGTCACCTACGTCGTGCGGCCCGTAGAGGTGAAGCGCAAGGGCAGCGACAAGTTTGTCGTGCTGCACCTGCACGACAAGGTCTACGCGGGGGATACCATCCGCACGGGCTTTGGCGGGCGTGTGGAGATCACCATCAGCGAAAAGCGCGTGTTCCGCATCGGCCAAGCCTCCGAGGTGGAACTGCCCGAATTGCAGGACGATCGGGGCAAAGGCATCCGCGCGCGCTTCAACCTGTTGCTGGGCCGCTTCTGGGGTGGTGTGCTGAGGCCATTGAAGAACTTGCAGGCCGAGCACTTCCAGGTGCATACGGCCACCGCCGTGATTGGGGTGAAGGGTACGCAGTTCGGCGTGGACTACGAGAAGAAGACCGACGAGACGCGCGCCCTGGTGATCAAGGGCACGGTGGCGGCCCAGCCCCCGCCCAAGGCCCAGCAGGCCCCCGTGGAGATACCGGGGCCGCGCGAGGTGGCCCCGCCCCAGGAGATCTCCCGCGACGAGTGGCTGCTGCTGGTGTCCCAGGACCAGAAGGTGATCATCCGCCCGGGCGAGATTCCGCAGGCCGAGCCGCTCACGGCGGAGGACAAGGCGGACGAGTGGGTGCGCTTCAACACCGAGCGCGACGCCGCCCTGGCCCAGCAGCCCTAGTGCTCCGTCAGGCATTAAATTTCGGGTTTGCGGAGGAGAGGGGCGCTGCCCTTCCCCCTCCGCACCTCCTCCCTTTGGTAGGGGCCACGGGCCCCTACACCCGTATACGAACGGGGTCCAGGGGGCTTGCTCTCTGGCGGAGGTTCCAATGGGGCCGCGCCCCCTTGGGCCTCGATCTCATCTGAAAAACCAAGCCTTGTCGCTCTACTAGGTTGTAACGGGAGAAGCCGGCTTGCTCCTGGAGGCTTACCTCCGCGCCCAGGTTCGCGCGCTGTGGGGATCAGAGCGGGCGCTGGAGACGGTCAACGGGTGGTTATGGGCAATTGCGGTCAGGTGATGCGGCCCTTCCATTCCTTGACCTGGCGGATGATCTCGCGGTCGCCTTCGCGGAACTGGATGCCCACGCGCACCGAGTCCTCCTCCATGGTCACCCAGCGCACGTGGCCGCTGGCCAGGAGCCGTCCCTCGAAGATCTCCACCTCCACCGGACTGTCTATATCCACGGAGACAGGAATTTCAGCTCCCAGGCCCCCGGTGCAGAAATCGCGCATCTTTCCCTTGAAGACCTCGGGATAGCGGAAGCGAATTTCCACATCGATCGGCACGCGTTCCTCGCGCCGGGCCTCTTGAACGTCCTCTCCCCCTTGCATGGTGCCTCCCTGACTCGGCCCCCCTAGGGACCTTCATCGTAAGCCAAGTGCCCATATGCGGCAACATGCCGCTCCAGGCGGCCCAGCGCATCGTCCAGCAGCGCCGGTTCCTTGGCAAAGCACAACCGCACCCAGCCTTCTCCACCGGCCCCGAATGCACGGCCCGGGGCCAGCGCCACGCCGGTTTCCCGCAGCAGCGCCTTGCAGAATGCCAAGCTGTCCTCCGTGCCCGGTGCGCGGAAGAACGCGTAGAAGGCCCCGTCCGGCCGGGCCGCGATGATGCCCGGAATGCGCCGCAGCCGCTCCAGCGTGAGGTCGCGCAACTGCCGGTAGCGGGCATGGCTCTCTGCCACGTAGCCTTCCCCGTCGCGCAGCGCGGTCAGCGCAGCCACCTGGGCCATGGCCGGGGCGCAGGAGGTGACGAACTCCTGCATTTGCGCCAGCCGCGCAGCCAGCGTCGGCTCCGCGATGAGGAATCCCAGGCGCCAGCCCGTCATGGCGTAGGTCTTCGAAAAGCCGTTGATCACCACCAGCCGGTCGCGCGGACCGGCCAGTTGCAGGAACGAGGGCGGCGGCGGCTCGCTGAACACGATGCGCTCGTACATTTCGTCCGCCAGCAGCAGCGCCTCGTGGCGCCGGCAGAAGGCCAGCAGTGCGGCCTGCTCCTCCGCCGAGGCCACATAGCCCGTCGGATTGGAGGGCGTGTTGACCACCACCAGCCGCAGCCGCTCCAGGCTGGCGCCCAGCCGCTCCAGCTCACCCAGATCCAGGTGAAAGGCCCCGGCCTGAGCGTCGAAGCGCAGGGGCAGCTCGTGCACGTGCGCCCCGGCGATCACGGCGGCTTCGCGGAAGTTGGGCCAGGCGGGCGTGATGTTGATCACGTCATCGCCGGGCGCCACCAGACCGAGCATGGTGAGCAGGATCGCCTGCACCCCGCCGCAGGTCACGACGAAGTGCCCCGGTTCCAGCTGCAGGCCCAGGCGCGCGTTGAAGTGCCCGGCCAGCGCGGCTGTCAGATCCGGCCGGCCCGCGTTGCTCTCGTAGAACACCGCGCCACCACGCAGGGCGGCCACGCCTGCCTCCACGATGAACTCGGGCGTGCCGAGGTCGCCCTCGCCGAAGTGCAGCGGGATGACGCTGCGCTCCGGGTGCGCCGCGCGCAGTTGCACGGCCAAGTCGTGCACCTCCCGGATGGCCGAGGGCGTCATGCGCTCCAGCCGGTCCTCCCGGCGGGCAGACGTGTGCATTGAGGCGACGCGGGCTACGGTCATGATTTCTTGCGCATCGGTGGTGGTGGCGCGGCGGGTGCGGCGGCAACCGGCACCAGGTTGCTGCCTCGACCGGAGCCACCCGCCCCTGACCCCGAACGATCCGGTGAATCCTCTACCCCAATGTGGGCTGGATTGCCATTCATTTTTCCGCGCCCATCGCCCGCCAGCCCCGGTTATAGGCACTTTTTCGGACAGTCCCCCCCATCTTCCGCCTTCCCGCCAAGCTCCAGCGGCGATTGGCCAGGAAGCACGTCAAGCGCTCCCCAAGGCGGACATTCCCCATCGACCTATTTTTCTTTGCTTGCATTCCTCTACAACTTGCTGATAGGGTCCTCACGCGGTACAACCCACTCGTTTTATGCTGGTAATTTTTGTTGTCTGCGAGAGTGCAAGCCGATGATGACAGAAATACCTGCAGCGATGGAAGACACCCTGCCGGCCGAGGAAGGGACCGGTTGGCAAGCGCCGGTCAGTCGGATAGGGTCCAGCCGATGGGCAGCGACCCCACGGAAGGGCCCCAACTCGCAGCTAGGAGCAGCCATGGAACAGGACAAGTCGAAGGCGGTGGAACTGGCCGTCGCCCAGGTGGAGCGGGCCTATGGCAAGGGCGCCATCATGCGCATCGGCGAAGGCGCCGTGGAGCGCATCCCCGTGGTGCCCAGCGGCGACATCGGGCTGGACATCGCCCTGGGCGTGGGCGGCTTTCCCATCGGGCGCATCACGGAGATCTACGGCCCGGAAGCCTCCGGCAAGACGACGCTGGCCCTGCATGCCGTGGCCGAGGTGCAGAAGCGCGGGGGGATCGCCGCGTTTATCGACGTGGAGCACGCCCTGGACCTGCGCTATGCGCAGTTGATCGGCGTGAACGCGGAAGAGTTGCTGGTTTCGCAGCCGGATTGGGGCGAGCAGGCGCTGGAGATCGTGGAGATCCTCGTGCGCAGCGGCGCGGTGGATATCGTGGTGGTGGACTCCGTGGCGGCACTGGTGCCCAAGAGCGAGCTGGAAGGCGACATGGGCGATGCCCACATGGCCATGCAGGCCCGCCTGATGTCCCAAGCCCTGCGCAAGCTCACGGCGGTGATCTCCAAGTCCAAGACCATCGTGATGTTCATCAACCAGTTGCGCATGAAGGTGGGCGTGATGTTCGGCAGCCCGGAGACCACCACCGGCGGCCAGGCGCTCAAGTTCTACTCCACCATCCGGCTGGACGTGCGGCGCATCAGCCCCATCAAGGATGGCGAGGCGGTGATCGGCTCCCGGGCCCGCGTGAAGGTGGTCAAGAACAAGGTCTCGCCGCCGTTCCGGCAGGTGGAGTTCGACATCATGCACGCCGGCGGCATTTCCCGCGAGGGCAGCCTGCTCGACATTGCCACCACTGACGGCATCGTGCAGAAGAGCGGGACATGGTACGCTTTCGAGAACGAACGCATCGGCCAGGGTCGGGAGAATGTGAAGAAGCTGCTGGCCGAGCAACCCCAGTTGGCCGACCGCATCGAAGCCCTCGTGCGCGCCAAGTACGGGCTGGATGCCGTGCCTCCGGTCACCCCCGCCCGGCGGGAGAGCCCGGACAAGGGTGCCGAGAAGGGCGAGGACAAGCCGGTCAAGCTGGCCGTGAAAGCCGGCCAGGGCTGATGCAGCCCGTGCCCGGCGTAACCTCACCTGCCTACGGATGACGCAGCACGACTCCACCCCCGCGCTGGATGCCATCGGCGCCGCCCTGCAAGAGGCCGCGGCGGTGGTGGACGTGCGCTCGCCGGGTGAATTCGCCAAAGGCCACGTCGCCGGGGCCGTCAACATCCCGCTCTTCTCCAATGAAGAGCGCGCGGAGATCGGCACCCTCTACAAGCTGTTGGGCAAGGAGCAGGCGATCCACAAGGGCCTGGACTTCATGGGCGGCAAGCTCGGGGAGTTCGTGCAGAACTTCGAGGCCTTCAAGTCCGCCCCGCTGCTGGTGTACTGCGCGCGGGGCGGGATGCGCTCCTCGGCAGTGGTGGGGCTGCTGAATTCGCTGGGCTATCGCGTGCGGCAGCTCCCCGGCGGCTACAAGGCCTTCCGCAACTATGCGCTGTTTGTGCTGGAGCACCACCTGCCGCCTCACCTCATCGTGATCCACGGCCAGACCGGCGTGGGCAAGACCCTGCTCCTGCAGCGCCTGGCCAACCGCCTGGACCTGGAGGACATCGCGCAGCACCGCTCGTCGGTGTTTGGCGCGGTCAACCTGCAGCCCCGCACCCAGCAGCAGTTCGATGCGGAGCTGGTGGCGGCTCTGCACCGCCTGGACTATACCCGGCCCGTGTGGGTGGAGGGCGAGAGCCGCAAGATTGGTGACGTGACCATGCCCGATGCCCTGCGACACGCCATGCAGCGCTCCCCCTGCGTGCTTGTCACCGCATCGCTGGAGACCCGCACGGCACGGATCGTGGCGGAGTATGGCCAGCCGGGCGATGCCACCAAGGCCCAATGCGAAGCGGCCCTGCGCTCGCTGACCATGCCACTGGGCCACGAGCGTGTGGAGGAGATGATCGCCGCGGTGCGCGCCGGGGACTATGCGCCCGTGGTGCGGCAGTTGCTGGTGGACTACTACGATCACCGCTACGCTCACTCCATGCGCAACTACCGCTACGACCTCACTGTGGACAGCGAAGACCTGGACGCCACGGCGGCGGCCCTGGAGGCCTTCGCGGCGCAACAGGCGGACGGCGGGGCCGCTGCCTCCGCATCCGCCCGGCAGACCGCCGGCCGCGACGCAGGCTGAGGAGGGCCTGCTCGGCCCACGCGCGAAATCGCTTGCAAGTGGCGCCGCGTTTCCTCTAGGCTTTGTGATTGCCAGTGCAGAACGACCTCGGGGTGTAGCGCAGCCTGGTAGCGCGCTTCGTTCGGGACGAAGAGGTCGGAGGTTCGAATCCTCTCACCCCGATTCGCCGTATCCGCAGCAATCCCGCCCGTCGGACGGCATCCGTCCGGCTCGATACAGCAACTGCCCGAGACTAATGACTGCACGGCGGTGAGTTGGAGGCCTGCCCCCCTGGACCGCCGCAAGGGCGGCCCAGGGTGATCTGCGGGGCATACGCTAGAACTGGTAGCCGACCACGGCGGCCAGCATGCGGTCCTTCTCGGTGATGGTGCCGCCGCCGGCGGTGTTTTCGCCGTTGGAGAGGCGCCCGGAGAGGGTGAGGCCCTTCTCCGGCACCCAGCCCACGTCGATTACCGTGGCCTTGAATTCGCTGCCTCCGCCCTTGGGGTCGCGCTTCACGGACTGTGCGCCCAGCAGCAGGTTGCCCAGGCCCACCTGCAGGGTGAACGTCGTCAGGTCGAAGCCCCCCCCCACGCCGTTGTCGAAGTCCCCCTTGGCCAGCTTGTCGTAGGCGATGTGCCAGTTCCACGCACCCTTCAGCCGCAGCGCCACGCCGATCATGGCGGTGCTGCGGGTGGCGGAAACACCGGTGCTGTCGTCCAGATCGTCCTGCCCAGCCGCATAGCCGAGATAGAACGTCTCGCCCAGGTTCACCGAGAGCCCCAGCGTCTTGTCCAGCACTTTGGTATCGCCCGCACCGGTATCCCCCACGCCCCGGTCCAGCCCGGCCCCCAGGGCCAGCCCCTTCAGGATCTGGTAAGAGAGGTGCCCACTGCTTTCCGTCTCGTGCAGGCTGCCGCTCGCGTCCTGCTTCACGTCCAGGTGCTCCAGCCCGAAGGCCCAGCCGTCGTTCACGCCGCGGTAGCCCACAAAGTAGCCGTTGTACTTCTGGTCGGCAGCGCCGGTGGGTTGCGTATCCAGCTTGATCAGGCCGAAGGCTGCCCGCGAGGGCCCGCCCCATTGCAGGGCCGCCGGGTTGTCCGCGGTGATGGTGGCGCTGTTGGTGCCCAGGTCGTTTGCGCGGTAGTAGCGCGGGGCGGCCGGCGTAAGCTCCGGCGCCGCCACCTGCGCCTCCGCGGTGCCGGCCGCCAGCAGCACGGCCGCGCAGACTAACCACAGGGTTCGCTTCAT
>DATFMP010000091.1:0-43633 GCA_035266845.1 bacterium | reverse complement strand
TGCGCGTATCCCTGGGAGTTGCTCAACGACGGCAACCAGTGGCTGGCCCTGGCCCGCGGCGTGGTGCGCTATGCGTACGCGCCCGCCGGCGGCCCCACGCTGCCGCCCGTGACGCCACTGCGGGTGCTGGGCGTCTCCGCGGCCCCTCTGCCGCTCAGCGCGGAATCGCGCGTGGGCCGTGAGACCGCCGCGCTGGGCACGCGCTTCATCACCACCCTGCCGCACTTGGCCGATGGTGGCGAGGCCGAGCGTCTGCCCATCGTGCACCGCCTGCTGGAGCATGCCACCCTGCCCACGCTGGAGCAGGCCCTGGCGCGGCATCCGCACGTGCTCCTGTTCTCCGGCTTTGCCAGCGAGGAGGGCTGGTACCTGGAGTCGGACCGGCTCACGGCGCAGTGCGTGCCGTGGGATTGGCTGCTCCAGCGCCTGCGCGTGGCCGTGCAGCACGGGTTGCGCCTGGTGGTGTTGGCCGATTCGCTGGGCATGGCCCAGCCGCTCGCCGCCGTGCAGCGCACCCGCGAGCTGCTGCGGGCCGGGGTGCCGGCTGTGGTGCGCATCGAGGGCCGGGTGGGGCGCGAGCGGCAGCAGGCCTATCTGCGTGGCCTGCTGCGTGAAGTGGGCGCCGGCGCACCGCTGGAGGTGGCGCACCAGGCCGCCGTGCGCAGTCTCTATCGGCGCTATGAGGAGGCGTGGGATTGGAGCTTCGTGCGGCTGTATCCGCAGGGCCTGCCCGGCGGTGTGGAGCTTGCGCCGCGACCCAGTCCGCTGGCCGGCGTGACGGCTGGGCTGATGGCCCCCGGCCCCATGCTGGAGACGGAGGAGGCTGCGCCGCGGCCCTTTGCCACCGCCCCCGCGCCGCCGTTGTTCCGGGGGCGACGCCGGCACTTCGACCGCGCTACGACCCAGCGCAGGCTGCTGGAGGCGCTCTACCCGGAGAAGGAGGCCGCCTCGCCGCTGGTGTTCCTGAGCGGTGGCCCGGGCAGCGGCAAGACGCACCTCGCGCTGGAGCTGGCGCGACGCCTGCGGAGGCGCTTCGGCCAGGTGCTCTACCTGCCTGACCGCGCGCTGGTGCCCGATGCGGGCGGGAGCATCCCCGTGCGGGCCTGGGGCGCGCCCGAACGCGAGCCCGGCCAGCCGTTGCAGGCCGCATTGGCGCGGCACTTGGGACTCGCGGGCACGGGCGAGGCCGGCTTCGCCGAGTGGAAGGAGGCCCTGCAGCGCCGCTGTGGGGATGGCACCGCGCGCCTGTTGATCCTGGACCGCTGGGAGCACCGCCCCGGCTTCGAGAGCGTCTGCGAGGCGCTGGCCACGCTGCCGCGGTCGTGCCGCGTGCTGGTGCTCAGCCGCGAGCAGCCGCCGCTGGTGCCGGGCGCGCACGTGGCGCTGGAGCCGCTCGGTGCGGACGAACTGGGCGAGGTATTCGGCGAGGCGCTGCCCCGCCGTTTGGGGCAGATGGATGCCGCGGACGAACTCGTTGCCGGGCTGGAGGCATTGTGCCGCGCCGACCTGTTCCTGGCGCGCGTGCTGCGCGCGGCACCCCGCTGGCCGGATGCCGGGGCGCTGGCCGCGGCCCTGCGTGCGGCGAACGAGACCGATGAGGCCGACGACGACGAGCCGGATCCGGCCGCGCCCGCCCGGCGCATTCTGGCGCTGCTGGTGGAGGAGACCCTGCCCACGCTGCCGCCGGATGCGGTGGCCGCGCTGCCCGTGCTGGCGCTCCTGCCGGGGCCCGTGCACCGCGATGTGATGGCGGATGGGGCCGACCTGGAGGGCTCGCGACTGAACGAAGCCCTGACCGCGCTGGCCCGGTTGGGCTGGGCGGAAAGCTGGGACGGTGGGCGCTACTGGGCGCTGCACGCCCGGGTGCACGGTTTGTTGGCCGAACGGCTGCTCTCGCTGGGTGCGCTGGCGCGGCTGCAGCCCCGCCTGCTGCGGGCCTACCGGCGCTTCCTGGGTGCCACGGCTGGCGCCCTGCGGGAGGCTCCGGTCGCCTGGCTGCGGTATCCGGCGCCGCTACTGGCCTGGGACGACGCGCGCTGCGAGGCGATGCCGGCGGACTGGGTGCGGCGTCTGCACCGGCTGGGCGCGGAGCAGGTGAACCTGGCGGAGCTGGCGTTGCTGCTGGTGGATGCGGGCGAGTGGCGCGCCCTGGAGCGGCTGGTTAACGATGCGGCGCCCCTTGGCGCCCTGGGTGAACTGAGCGGGCTCACGGCGCTGCTCAATCGGGCGCTGTTGGCGGCGGGCGAGCAGCAGGACGACGCCGTGCTGCAGGCCGACGCGCTGAACCGGCTGGCCACGCCGCTGGTGGAGGCGCGCCGTGCCGAGGTCGCCGTGCCGCTGTTGGAGCGCGCCCTGGCGTTGTTGCAGCGCACTGCCGGCTGGCAGGTGCTGGGTGAGACGTACCGCCTGCTGAGCCGCGGCTACGAGCTGCTGGGGCGGCTGGAGGCCGCGGAGAACCTGCTGCGTTCCGCCGCGGAGTTGGCCAAGCAGCTCGGCAATGGCGCCCTGCTGGCCCATGCCAGTCAGGCGCTGGCGCGCATCTGGGGGCGCGGGCCGCAGTCTCCGGCCGATGGCGAGGACTTCCTGGCGCGGCAGGCCTACTACCTGAGCCAGATCAACCGGCCGCTTGAGGCGGCGCTGGTGCTGCGCGCGCAGGCCGACCTGCTGGCCCGGCGCGGCCAATGGGCCGAGGCCCAGCAGCGCTTCGAGGAGGTGCTGCGCATGTGTCGCGAGGTAGGCAATGCCACCGAGGCGTCGCGCACGCTGCTGCGCCTGGCCGATTGCCGCGTCGCCGCGGAGGATGCCGAAGGCGCCTTCGCGCTGGTCGGTGAGGCGGCCGGCACGGCCACCTTGGACCTAGAGGAGCAGGGGCGGGTGCTGAGCGACGTATGCCGGCTGTTCGAACAGCGCCAGCAGCTTCAGCCTGCCCTGGACGGCTATCTGCGCATCCGGGAGGTGCTGGAGCAGATCGGCGACCGCGAGGCGCTGATCGGTGTGTTGGATCGCATCGGGGGGCTGTACTTCCAGCTGGGAGAGCAGGCGAAGTCCACCCAGTGCTACGAGGAACGTCTGCACCTGCAGTCCGCGCTCACAACCTCCTGAGCGCGGGAACTCGCGAAGCCGGAGGCTAGTCCAGCATGGTCTGCACCCAGCGGATGACCCCAGCCAGGAACAGAGAGAAGCTGAGCATTGCCACCACGAAGCCCAGGAACAGGTCGGCTTCGCCCTTGCCCAGATTGAAGAAGATCGTGCGCACCGAGAAGTCCTCGGCGCTTGTGAACGAACTGGTGACGTTGCGGCGGGTCTGCCGGTAGAGCACCATCCCGACCAAGCAGACCACGGAGAGAATCAGCCACAGCACCCAGCTGTCCGCAAGGAAGTTCATATCACGCCTTGGTGGTTCGCCGGCCGGAGGCCGAGGTGCGCGTCGTCGTGGCGGGCTGCGGCGGCGGTGGCGGAGGCGGAGGGGTGACGCCGGGGCGCTCGATATCCAGCAGCTTCTCGATCTTCACGTTGTTCACGGCCTTCATGAACACCCCGGAGTCCTTCTCCTGGAACACGCAGTGGTCCAGCTTCAGATAGGGGTAGTACTGCTGAATACGCTCCCTGGTGCGCTCGGTGAGGCGATCGTAGGGGACCCATTTGGTTGGATCCATGCTCATGATGCTGAACTCCGCAAGGGGGGTTGGATCGCGCCGCTCGCACACCGTGCCTGTATGCCTTCTGGGGCATGCAAGGATGCTGCCGGGGTCCGCGGGCGACGAAGCTTCGGAATGATTGCGACCTGTCGATGGATGGGCCTGCACGCCCATTCTCGCCGCTGCCGGCGGATTTTGGCAAGTCCTTTTTCCTGCCCGCCCCATCGCTCGCAAAGGCCCCGGCCCCGGATGCAGTCCAGGCGCACCGCCCGCAGGCTTCGTGCAGAAGGGGCTTGACAGCGTGCGAACTCCCTCTTACCTTCTACGGATAGCTTCGCTTGCCCAAGTGGCGGAACTGGCAGACGCGCATGATTCAGGTTCATGTGGGGCGACCCGTGGAGGTTCGAGTCCTCTCTTGGGCATAGAAAGACACTCCGAAGCAATCCATTGCAGTCTTAGCTGACCCCGTGAAACCCTGCGGAAAGGGAGTTCACGGGGTTTTTGCGTCCAGGGTAGTCCGAGCCAATCCTTTGAGATCCGACGGTAACAAGCGGTAGTTTTGACGGTATCGGGCCGCTCCATGGGGGAGTTACCGTCATGGCCTTGACCGCGACGGCCGTCCGCAACGCCAAATCCTCCCGCAATCTCCGCAAGCTGTCCGATTCCGACGTCCCCTTCCTGCTGGTGACCCCGAAGGGGGCCGGTGGTGGCGCCTGGACTACCGCTACGCCAAGGTGCGCAAGACGCTCTCACTTGGCGTCTACCCGGACGTGGACCTGAAACTGGCTCGTGAACGGCGCGACGAAGCCCGGCGATTGCTCGCCCAGACCCCGGCCGGAGTGCTCTTCCAGAACTGGTTCCGGGGGGCGGTTACCAGCGGGGAGAATGCAGGGACACAAAAGCGATTCGTGGGCGCCCGTGGCCCGCACGGATTGGCGAGAGGTAAGGCCGGGGGTGTGCGGATTTTCGATGGTTTGCGCATAGGTGATTCAGGAGCAGGCGAGCCGCGCGGATAGCGGCCTTGCGGGGTGCAAAAACGGGGGAGTTTCCCGTATAGGGTGCGCTTGGGGGACTGGCGGGCACGTATGCGCGTGCGCCAATCTCCATCCTCGCGATCCGGAAAATCGTTCAATATGGAAGGGCTTGTGGTTCGTTGGAGACGATGATAATTCTCCGTCTCAGTTTTCACTGACAAGCCTGCTGGTACTTTTCACCGGCCCTTGGGGAAGGGGAACGATGTTTCCAAACCAATTCGAGTACCATTCGCCTGGCACCGTTGCGGAGGCAGTGGCGCTGCTCAAGAAGCACGGCGATGACGCCAAGGTGCTGTCTGGCGGTCACAGCTTGGTGCCGCTGATGAAGCTGCGCTTCGCGGCGCCAGCGGTAATCGTGGACATCAATGGCATCCCGCACCTGGACTATGTGAAGGAAGAGGGCGGCGTGCTGAAGATCGGTGCGCTGGCCCGGGAGTCGACCCTGGAGCTCTCGCCGCTGATCCAGAGCAAGTTCCCGCTGATCGCAGACGCGGCCAAGCTGATCGCCGACCCGCAGGTGCGCAACCGGGCCACGGTGGCCGGCAATCTTGCGCACGGCGACCCAGCCAACGATCACCCTGCGGTCATGCTGGCCTTGGGTGCCGAGCTGGTGCTGACGGGCTCCAGCGGGCAGCGCACGGTGCCCATCACCGAGTTCTTCGTGGACACGCTGGCGACAGCACTGGCCCCGGACGAAATTCTCACCGAGATCCGCGTGCCTGTGCCCCCGGCGGGCAGCGGCGGCGCCTACTACAAGATCGAGCGCAAGGTGGGGGACTTCGCCACCGTCGCGGTGGGTTCGCAACTGACCCTGGACAAGGCCGGCAAGGTCGTCAAGGCGGGCATCGGGCTCACCAACGTGGGCACCACGCCCATCAAGGCCACCGATGCCGAGGCCTACCTGGTCGGCAAAACACCGGATGACGCCACGCTGGACGAGGCGGGCCGGCTGGCGATGGAGATGTCCGACCCCGTGTCCGACACGCGGGCGCCGGCCGACTACAAGAAAGCCATGGTGCGGCAACTGACCGTGCGCACGCTGCGCCGGGCCGCCGAGCGTGCAAAGGGGAATCAAGCATGAGCAAGCACACGATCACACTGACGATCAATGGGCAGGAGCATACGGGCGAGGCCGACTCCCGCATGCTGCTGGCGCACTTCATCCGGGACGTGCTGCGCCTCACGGGCACCCACGTGGGCTGCGACACCACCAACTGCGGCGCCTGCACCGTGCTGCTGGATGGCGCCGCGGTGAAGTCCTGCACGCTGTTCGCCGTGCAGGCCAACGGCAAGTCCATAACCACCGTGGAGGGCCTGGCCCAGAATGGCTCGCTGCACCCCATCCAAGCGGCGTTCATGGAATACCACGGCCTGCAGTGCGGGTTTTGCACGCCGGGGATGATGCTCACGGCAGTGGGCCTCCTCGAGCGCAATCCCGACCCCAGTGACGAGGAAATCCGCTGGGGTATCTCCGGCAACCTTTGCCGCTGCACCGGCTACCTGAACATCGTCAAGGCAATCAAGGCCGCCTCCCAGGCAATGGCGGCAGGAGGCAAGCGATGACCGCACAAACGTCGGCATCCATCGGTGGGGTGGGCCAGTCCGTCAAGCGCAAGGAGGACGTGCGCTTCATTCAGGGCAAGGGCAACTACATCGAGGACTTCTACTTCCCGGGCATGGTCTACGGTGCGTTCGTGCGCAGCCCGTATGCCCACGCCAAAATCAATGGCATTGATGCCTCGGCGGCACTGGCCGTTCCGGGCGTGCTGGCCGTGGTGACGGCGAAGGACCTGGCCGCCCACAAACTGGACTGGATGCCCACCATCGCCGGCGACACGCAGGCCGTGCTGGCCGGCGACCGCGTGCTGTTCCAGGCGCAGGAAGTCGCCTTCGTGGTGGCCACTGACCCCTACGTGGCGGCCGACGGCGTGGAGCGGGTGGAGGTGGACTACGAGGAGCTGCCCGCTGTGGTGGACCCCCACACCTCCGTGAAGGCCCCCGTGCTGCGCACGGACAAGGCCGACCAGAAGAGCAACCTGATCTTCAAGTGGGAAGCGGGCGACCAGGAAGCCACGGACCGCCTGTTCAAGTCGGCCGACGTGGTGGTCTCCCAGCAGACCGAATACCAGCGCGTGCACCCGGCGCCCATGGAAACCTGTGGCTGCGTGGCGAACCACAACAAGATCACGGGGCACACGGACATCTACATGACGTCCCAGGCCCCGCACGCCCACCGCACGGTGTTCGCGCTGGTGGCGGGCCATGCCGGCCTGGTGGAGCACAAGACGCGCGTGATCGCGCCGGACATCGGCGGGGGCTTCGGCAACAAGGTGCCCGTGTACCCGGGCTACGTGCTGGCCACGGTGGCCTCGGTGCTGACCGGCCTGCCTGTGAAGTGGATCGAGACGCGCTCGGAAAACCTGCAGTCCACCGGGTTCGCCCGCGACTACCACTCCAAGACGGAGCTGGCAGCCACCAAGGACGGGAAGATTCTGGCCATGCGGGTCAACACCCTGGCAGACCACGGCGCGTTCAACGCCCAGGCCAATCCGTCCAAGTGGCCGGCGGGGCTGTACTCCATCTGCACCGGCTCCTACGACATGCAGGCCGCCCACGTGGTGGTGGATGCCGTGTACACCAACAAGGCGCCGGGCGGCGTGGCCTACCGCTGCTCGTTCCGGGTCACGGAGGCCGCCTACGTCATCGAGCGGGCGGTGGACCTGCTGGCGCAGAAGCTGAAGATGGACCCGGCCGAGCTGCGGCGCAAGAATTTCGTCCGCAAAGATCAGTTCCCCTACCGGTCGGCCACGGGCTGGGAGTACGACAGCGGGGACTATCATGCGGCGATGGACCTGGCTCTCAAGACCGTGGGCTACGAGGCGCTGCGCAAGGAACAGGCGGAAAAGCGCGCCCGCGGCGAGCTGATGGGCATCGGCATCTCCAGTTTCACGGAGATCGTCGGCGCCGGGCCGCGCAAGCAGTTCGACATCCTCGGCCTGAGCATGAACGACGGCGCGGAGATCCGCGTGCACCCCACGGGCACCATCATCGCGCGCCTGGGGGTCAAGTCCCAGGGGCAGGGCCACGAGACCACCTTCGCGCAGATCATCGCGGAGGAGCTGGGTATACCCCAGGAGAACATCATCGTGGAGGAGGGGGACACGGACACGGCGCCCTACGGCCTGGGCACTTACGGCTCCCGCTCCACCCCGGTGGCGGGGGCGGCCACGGCCCTGGCCGCGCGCCGCATCCGCGAGAAGGCGAAGCGCATCGCGGCCTACCTGCTCGAGGTGAGCGTGGACGACGTGGAATGGAAGGACTACCAGTTCCAGGTCAAGGGCGTGCCGGGCAAGGTTAAGACCATGGCCGAAGTGGCCTTCGCCGCCTACACCAACGCCCCTCCGGGCGAGGAGTCGGGACTGGAGGCGACGTACTATTACGATCCGCCCAACTTCACGTTCCCCTTCGGCACCTATGTGTGCGTGGTGGACATTGACAAGGACACGGGCGAGTTCAAGATCCGCCGCTTCGTGGCCGTGGACGACGCCGGCACGATCATCAACCCCATGGTGGCCGAGGGGCAGGTGCACGGCGGCCTGGCCGAGGGCTTGGCCATCGCGACCATGCAGGAGATCCGCTACGACGAGCAGGGCAACAACCTGAACGGTAGCTTTGCGGACTACCTGCTGCCTACCGCTGTGGAAACGCCGGCGTGGGAGCTGGACCGCACCGTTACGCCCTCGCCCCATCATCCCATCGGGGCCAAGGGCATCGGCGAGTCGCCCAACGTGGGCTCGCCGCAGGCCATCGTCAATGCAGTCGTGGACGCCATGAGCCACCTCGGTGTGACCCACATCGAGATGCCCATCACGCCCTGGAAGATCTGGCAGGCGCTCAAAGAAAAAGGCGCCACCGAGTAGCTTCGCCTTGCGGACGCTCCCGGACCGGGGGCGTCCGGCTCCTCCGCAGCTATCGCCCGCCGGGCGAACGGTGGGAACGCCGTGCCGGCAGCGATGCCGTACCTGGTTCAACCTTCGAGACAGGACCCTGGAGCCATGCAGGTTACGCTGAAGAACGAGTTCACCATCAACGAGCCGATCGACAAGGTGTGGGCCTTCCTGAGTGATCCCCATAAGGTGGCGCCCTGCCTGCCCGGCGCGGAACTCACCGAGCAGGTGGACGACTCGACGTTCAAGGGTGGGGTCAAGCTGAAGCTGGGGCCGTTCGCCTCGCAGTTCAAGGGTGAGGTGGTGATCGAGCACATGGATGCCGCAACCCACGAAATCCGCATGGTGGGCAAGGGCAAGGACGCCAAGGGCACCGGAAGCGCCTCCATGACGATCACCGGCAAGCTCACCGCCACGGCTGACGGGGGTACACACATGGAGTCGCAGTCCGATCTGGTGATCTCCGGCAAGATCGCCCAGTTCGGCTCCCGCATGATCGAGGACGTGTCGAAGTCCATGTTCAAAAAGTTCACCGATACCTTTACCGCGCGCCTCTCCGGCGCGGCCGGGGATGCCCCGGACGCGGCGGACGCAGTGAGCGTGACCGAGGTCGCCGGCACCGTGGTCAAGGGAATGGTGGGCCGTATACTCGGTCGCGGGGACGACCACAAGGAGTAGCGCTGGTGGCCGAGTTCGATTCGCTCGATGCGCTGGAGGAGGGCTTCCGCACGCACGGCTACATTGCGGAGCGCGACCTGCTTACGCCGCTGTTCCTGCTGACGCGGCTGGGGCGGCCGCTGCTGCTGGAGGGACACGCGGGCGTGGGCAAGACGGAAACCGCCAAAGTGCTGGCGCAGCTGCTGGATACGGACCTGATCCGCCTACAGTGCTACGAAGGCTTGGACGCCAACAGCACCTTGTACGAGTGGAACTACCAGAAGCAGCTGCTGGCCATCCGCCTGCACGAGGGGCGCGAGGCCCCCGGGGACGCTCTGGAAAAGCACATCTTCAGCCGCGAGTTTCTGCTGGAGCGTCCGCTGCTGCGTGCAATTTCCGCGGAACGGGCGCCGGCCGTGCTGCTCATCGATGAAGTGGATCGCGCCGACGAGGAGTTTGAGGCGTTTCTGTTGGAGCTGCTCAGCGATTTTCAGATCACCATCCCGGAGATCGGCACGGTGCGCGCTGTGCACCGGCCCCTGGTAGTGCTGACCTCGAACCGGGTGCGAGAGCTCTCCGACGCGCTGAAACGGCGTTGCCTGTATCACTGGATCGACTACCCGTCGTTCGAGAAGGAGTTGGAGATCGTGCGGGCCAAGGCTGCCGGCATCACCGAGCGGCTGGCCCACCAGGTTGTGCGCGTGGTGCAGGCATTGCGGGGCCTGCAGCTCGAAAAGCCGCCCGGTGTAGCGGAAACGCTCGACTGGGCCATAGCCCTGTTGGCCCTGGGCCGCACCGGGCTTGACGAAGACCTGCTGGAGAGCACCAAGGGCTGTCTGCTCAAGACCACCGCTGACTTCGACTTGCTGCGCGCACAGCTCTCCTCGCTGATGGACGCTGCCGAGGCCAACTGAGCCGCCGCCCAGGCAGCGCCGCTGCCCTCACGGGCCTCCCCGCACGAGCCCAGCCTTCCCGCTCATGTCCACGACCCCCGAACTGACCGCCGATGCCGCGCTGCAGGACGCGCTCGCAGAGAAGACGATCGGCTTTGCGCACCTGCTGCGGGCGCAGGGGTTCACTGTGGGCTTGCGCGAATCGCAGGATGCCCTGGCTGTCGCCGAATGCTTCCTCTGCCGGAATTTCGAGGACTTCCGGTGCGGCTTGCGCAGCCTGCTGTGCCTGTCAGTGGAACAGTTCGCGCGCTTTGATGCGCTGTTCGAGGCGTACTGGCAGCCCCAGGACGGTGCCGGGCGGATTCGGCGGCCCAAGCGTATTCAGATGCCCGCTGCTGCTCGGCACGGCCACGCCCTTCTGCAGACGGTGGGGCTTTCCGAGGAGCCCACCGAGGAGGGCGACACCGAAGCCCTCTCGGGCGCCAGCGGTCTGGAAGCCCTGCGCCGCGTGGATTTCTCGCAGGTGCCCGTGACCTGGGAAGAGCCGCTGGCCCGCCTGGCGGCGCGGCTGTGGCAGCGCATGCGCCTGCGCAAGCCCAGCCGGCGGGCCGGAGCGCACCACAAGCGACGCCCGCACTTCCGGCGCATCCTGCGCCGCAGCTTGGCCACGGGCGGGGAGCCGCTGGAGTTGATCCTGGCAGGGCACCGCCCACGCCGCCCGCGGCTGGTGCTGCTGCTGGATGTGAGCGGATCGATGGAGGTGTACAGCCTGTTCTTCCTGCGTTTCGCCCATGCGCTGCAGCGCCGCTTCCGCCGCGTGCACGCCTTCCTGTTCAGCACGCACCTGGAAGACGTGACGGCCGACCTCGCCGTGCGGGACGTGCAGGGGGCCCTCTCCCGGCTTTCCCGGCGGCGCATGGGGTGGAACAGCGGCACGCGCATCGGGGAGAGCCTGGGGCATCTGGTGCGAAACCACGGCCCTCGTGTGCTGCGGGCCGACACGGTGCTGGTCATCCTTAGCGACGGGCTGGACGTAGGGCCGCCCGAACAGCTAGCGGGAGCCCTGCGCGAGGCCCGGCTGCGCGCGGGCCGCATCGTGTGGCTCAATCCCCTGCTGGGGATCGAGGGCTACGCCCCCATCGCACAGGGCATGCAGGCCGCATTGCCCCTCATCGACGTGTTCGCCCCCGCCCACAACCTGGACAGCCTGTTGGCGAGCGAAAGGCACCTTGTGGTATAAATGCGGACCGTTCAAGCTTAAATCATTGTCGGCGGCTGGGGGAGGCGCACCATGGAATCGTTGGAGCACAAGGCGGACGACCTGCGGCAGCGGGATGAGCCGTATGCCCTGGCCACAGTGGTGCGCTGCGAATCGCCCACTTCCGCAAAGCCCGGGGCCCGGGGCCTGATCACGCGGGACGGCCGCATCACGGGCTGGATCGGCGGTGGCTGCGCGCAGCCGATCGTGATCGAGGAGGCCCTGAGCTCCCTGAAGGACGGCGCCCCGCGGCTGCTCCGGATCACACCCCATGCGGACGCGGAGCACGTGGACGGCATGAAGACCTACGAGATGGTGTGCCACAGCGGGGGAACGATGGACATCTTCGTCGAGCCGGTGCTGCCGGCGCCGCAGTTGGTGCTGCTCGGTCGCTCGCCCGTGGCCCGCACGCTGGCCGAACTGGCCGCTGCCGTGCGCTACGACGTTCGCGTTTATGCGCCGCAGGCCACGGCTGCGGACTTTCCCCGCGTGCGCTCCCTGGTCGGGCGACTGGCGCTTGGTGACCTGCCACGGCCCCATCAGAGCTTCGTGGTGATCTGCACCCAGGGCGAGGACGACGAAGGCGGTGTGCGGGAGGCCCTGCGCAGCGGTGTGCGCTATGTGGCGCTGGTGGCCAGCCCCAAGAAGTGGAAGGCGATTCGCGCCGCCCTGGCGGGCGAAGGCGTTGCCGAGGACGACCTGAACCGGGTGCGTGTGCCGGCGGGGATTTCCATCCATGCCCGCGAGCCGGAGGAGATCGCGGTCAGCATCCTGGCCGAAATCGTCTCCGTGCGCCGCAGCGAGGACTGGCCCGCGGCAGAGGTAGCCCCGGCCGAGAGCGCCGGCCATGGAGCCCCTGCTGCGACGACGCACGGCGACGGGGGGCATGGCGCTGCGGCCACCAGTCCTGCGGCCCTGGCAATTGACCCCATCTGCCACATGAACGTGGATATGGATGCCGCGACCTACACGTCCGACTATCAGGGCCGCACGTATTATTTCTGCTGCGGCGGCTGCAAGCGCAAGTTCGATAGCGAGCCGGGACGCTACGTGCAGTAGCCAAGCAACAGGCAGCGATGAGCGCGAAGAGGGGCAAGGGATGATATCGGCGATTCTGCTGGCGGCAGGGCAGTCCACCCGCATGGGCGAAGCGAACAAGCTGCTGCTCCCGTTCCGGGGGCGCAGTGTAATCGAGAACATGGTGGACGTGCTGCTGGCCTCGCGCCTGGATGAAGTGGTGGTGGTGCTGGGACATCAGGCGGACCAGGTGCGGCCGAGATTGGAGGGACGGCCCGTGCGCATCGTGGAAAACCCGGACTTTCGGGAGGGCATGGGCAGCTCGCTCAAGGTGGGGCTGCACAACGTCTCCCTCCAGGCACGGGGCGTAATGGTGTGCCTGACGGATCAGCCCCTGCTGGAGCCGGCTGACGTGGACCGCCTGATTGCCGCATTTGAGGCGACCGCGCAGCAGGAAGAGGGCAAGCAGGACATCGTCGTGCCCTTCCATCAGGGCCAGCGGGGGAACCCGATCCTCTTCTCCGCCCGATACCGGGAGGAGGTGCAAGCCACACGCGGACCCATCGCCGGGTGCCGCGGCATCGTGCAGCGCTATCCGGAAGCCATCCTGGCTGTGGAGATGGACACGGACCACATCCTGCGAGACCTGGACACCCCGGAAGACTATCGCGCCCTGCTGCAGCAGGCGCAGTGACGCGCCATTCACGCCAAGGCCTTGCCATGCAGGCGGAATTCTACCATCGCGTGACGGCCATGACGGAGGCGGGGGAGCCCTTCGTGATCGCCACGGTGATCCGCGTGCGTGGGTCGGCCTCGGCCAAGCCCGGCTCCAAGGCCATTATAGACCGCAGTGGCTGCAACCTGTTCGGCTGGGTCGGCGGCGGCTGTGCGGAAAGCCTGGTGCGCGAGGAATCCATCTGCGCGCTGGAAGACGGGCAGACCCGCGTGGTGAACGTGGATCTGGACGACGAGGTGCTGGGGGTGGGCATGCCCTGCGGCGGCACGATGGATGTGTACATCGAACCGCACTTTCCGCCGCGCCGCCTCATCATCGCGGGTCACAACAAGCTGGCGCGCCATCTCAATCTGCTGGCCCAGATGGCCGGCTATGCCGTTACCATCCATGGGCCGGAGGCCGAATCCCAGCACTTCCCGCAGGCGGAGCGGATCGTGGCCGAGCCGTGGGAAGCACTGGAGATCCCACCCGACGCACGCGTGGTCGTCACGGCCCCTCACGAGGGGCAGTTGCCCGTGCTGCGAGCGGCCGCGGCGGCGCAGCCGGGCTATCTGGGCTTTGTGGCCCGCCGCCGCGTGCTGGCGGCTCTGCGCGAACGGCTCGCCGCTGACGGCAGGGCACTGGACGGTCTGGCAGGACTGCGCAATCCTGCCGGGCTGGACCTGGGTGGCGGCACGGTGGAGGAGATGTCCCTCAGCATCATCGGTGAGCTGCTGGCCTGGGAGCGCGGCGCTTCAGGGGCTTCCCTGCGCGCCGTCCGGCGCGGCGTCGGCGCCACGGACCAGCCGGCCCCGACAACCCTGCGGGCGGACGAGCAGCCGCAACTGCTGGTGGTGGGACACGGACGCCTCTCCGAGGCGCTGGCGCGGCTGGGGGCCCTGATGGGATGGCCGGTCACTGTGAATGCCCTGGAAGCCAATGGAGCCGACTACCCTCCGCCCACCTGCATGGTGCTGGGAGACCTGGATTTCAGCCGCATGGAAGTCACGCCCGCCACCCACGTGGTGATCGCCACCCTGCATAAGGGGGATCATCTCTCCATGGAGCGGGCCCTGGAAGGCAAGGCCGCCTACATCGGCCTCATCGCCAGCCCCAAGCGCTCCGGGCTGGTGCTGGACTACCTGCGCGGACGGGGCTGGAGCGACGAGACGCTGCGGCACGTGCACGCGCCGGCAGGGCTCGATCTGGGCGCTCGCACCCCGGCGGAGATCGCGCTTTCAATTGCCTGCGAAATCGTGTGCACCTGCCGCGGTGGCAGCGGTCTGGCGTTAACTCAGGCTTGGCCTCAGCAGCCCGAGGGAAGCGGGCCAACGTGCCAGGAACTGTTCGAGTAGGGCCAGCAGCGTTATGCCCCAAGACACAGCCCGCCTCCTGCGAGCGAATTTTCCCGTGCTGGAGCGCACAATCAACGGGCACCGTCTCGCCTATCTGGACAACGCGGCCACCACGCAGAAGCCCCGAGCGGTCATCGAAGCGCTCGTGCGCTACTATGAGCAGCACAACGCCAACACGCATTCCGGCGTGCACACGCTGAGCGAGGAGGCTACGGGCCTCTACGAGGACGCCCGCGCACGCGTGGCCCGCTTCATCGGAGCGCAGTCCGAGCGGAGCATCGTGTTTACCCAAGGCACGACGGATGCCATCAACCTGGTGGCCCAAGGCTGGGGACGTGCGCATCTGCGGCCCGGAGACGAGATCGTACTCACCGTGATGGAGCACCACTCCAACCTACTGCCGTGGCAACGGCTCGCCCGGGAGACTGGCGCGCACTTGCGCTATCTGGAGTTGGGAGGCGATGGCAGGCTGGCTCCCGAGGCCCTGGAAGCGGCGGTGGGCGAAACCACACGCTTGGTGGCGGTGGCTCACGCCTCCAACGTGCTGGGCTGCATTAACCCGGTGGCCCGGCTGGCCCGGCAGGCGCACCAGGTGGGTGCCCGCGTGCTGGTGGATGCCGCCCAGAGCATCGCGCACCTGCCGCTGGACGTGACCGAGCTGGATTGCGATTTCCTGGCCTTCTCCGGTCATAAGGTCTATGGCCCCACCGGCATCGGTGTGCTTTACGGCCGGCCGGAGCTGCTGCAGGCGATGGAGCCCCAGCGCCACGGTGGAGGGATGGTGCTGCGCGTGGACCGCGACGAGGCGGAATGGATGGATGCACCCTGGTGCTTCGAGGCCGGGACCCCGAACATTGCCGGGGCTGTGGCGCTGGCTGCCGCGCTGGACTATGTGGACGACCTGGACCGCACGCGGCTGCACCAGGAAGAATCCGAGCTGGCGGCCTATGCCCTGGCGTCGCTGGCGGATATCCCTGGGCTGAGGCTGTACGGGCCCATGGATGTGACCGCACGCGTGGGGGTCTTCTCTTTTGCCCTCTCAGGTGTCCATCCGCATGACGTGGCGGAGGTGCTCGACGCGCACGGGGTCGCCGTGCGTGGCGGACACCACTGCTGCCAGCCCCTCATGACCGCGCTGGGGGAAACCGCGGTGGTCCGCGCCAGTCTGGCCGCGTACAACGAACGCGAAGACATTGACCAACTGGTGGGCGGCCTGCGCGAGGTCAGTGGGATATTCGGCCATGGCGGATAGCACGCACGACCTTTACCGTGAAGCGATTCTGGAGCACGCTCGGAATCCGCGAAATGCCCTCGCGGTGGTCAACCCGAATGCCCGCGGCCGCGCATCCAATCCCCTCTGCGGTGACGAACTGGAGCTGACCCTGGCGCTGGAGGGAGAGCGCATCGGCGCCATCGGCGTCCAGGTGCGGGGCTGCGCCATCGCTCAGGCGTCTGCCTCCCTGATGAGTGAGACCGTCAAGGGACGAACGCTGGCGGAAGCCGAGGCGCTCGGCGAGCGCTTCCGGCAGCGGATGGGGGGAGAAGCCCTCGATCTGCCTGCGGAACTGGACACCCTGCGGCCGCTGGAGGCCGTGCGCCAGCACCGGAGCCGTATCGCCTGCGTTCTGCTGGCCTGGAGAGCCCTGCATACGGCTGCGCAGGGCGTCGCTTCCGGCAGCGATCCCGGCGGCACGCCCGACAATCCCGCCAAGCACAGGTCGTGATCGAAGTCGGGGGGGGGTACTACAACACAATCAGGCCCCACAGCGTCTTGGAGAACCGGCCACCAGCAACGTGGGCCGTGGCATCTTGGATGGCCCCGCAAGGGGAGGGAACACGCCGGGACTAACTGCCGGATTGATAGCGAGCACGGAAATCAGGCTGACCACATTGAACGCAACGGCGATGAAGGTATCCATGCGCGACAGTTCTCTCCAGCACCTGGCTGACGCGCCGGGATTGAACCGAAAGGCTTCCGGAGCTTGTGCTCAGGCCACCTTCCATCCTTGTATGCGCGGCAGGCGAATCCCCACCCCGCACATGCGGTGACATCAATCCTGCCAGGGCAGTCGCGGAACCTGCGGATAAAGGCGCCAAGACAACAGCAGCCGTCGGGACAACGCGACCGGTGGGGGAGAACGGCTGCACCCGTCAGGACGGCCGCGGCTCCCAAGTCCCATGCAGCAACCTCCGTGCCAGTTGCTGCTTAGCTCGAAAAGATCTGTCTAATCAGGGGATTCGCATGGTGGGAGCCCCGGCGTGCGGCGGAGAGCTGCGCCCAACAACCAAGCAGTGACGGCGGATGAATGCCAGTTGCTTGGTCAGGGCCTCAGCTCCTGTTTCCCTCTCCACCTTGTGGGACCTTGGCCCAAATGAGCGGACACTTGGAACCGAGAAAAGCGAGTAGGTCTTGGAGCGAGCGACCAAGTCTGCCCACTGACCATGCGGCTTCGCATGTCGAACTTATGGCGCGCAGCATCCTTCAGAAGCTTGTCGAGACCAGGGCGATCCTGACTTCCCTTCGCCCCTGACAGACCGCGGGGCGCTTGCTACCCCGGTCGGCTTATGGCATCGGTTGCGCCGATGGCGATGCGGCCCGCGCCCATCCGACCCGCCTTGATCTTCGCCCAGTATTGGCGTCAGAGTAGGGCGCGGCAGCCCGGACTCCGGCCGGGTCTGCCGTCCGCGGGCGCGCCGGACGGTCGCGCCGCAACCCCCACAGGTCGCTCCATGCGGGATTTCTCCGGAAAGGTGGTGTTCGTCACGGGGGGCTCGCGCGGCATCGGGCGGGCCGTGTGCCAAGCGTTCGCGGCGGCAGGGGCGGATGTGGCCCTGCTCTATCGCAGCCGTGCGGAGCAGGCGCGGGAGACCTGTGCGGCCATCGAGGCCAGTGGCCGCCGGGCGCTGGCGTTCCAGGTGGACGTCGCGCAGGCCGAGCCGGTGCGCGAGGCGGTGGAGGAGACGCTGCGCCAATGGGGGCGGTTGGACGTGATGGTGCACGCCGCGGGCGCCCAGGGCGTCTGGCAGCCGGTGCGCCAGCTCAGCCCCGAGGCATGGCGGGACTACGTGGCGGTGGATCTCAACGGGGCGTTCAATGTGGTGCACGCGGCCTTGCAGGTGATGCACGAGCGCCAGACCGGTGTCATCGTGGCGGTCTCCTCCATCGCCACGCAGATGTGCCAGGCCCGCAACAGCCAGGGCGCTGCCGCCAAAGCCGGTGTGGAGGCGCTGATCCGGGTGGTGGCGCGGGAGGAGGGTCGCTCCGGCATCCGCGCCAATGCCGTGGCGGTGGGGCTGACCGATACGGACATGGCCCGCGAGGCGCTGGAGCGTTGGGGCGCGGAGACGGCCGAACGCATTGTCGCGGGCATCCCAGCCGGGCGCATCGGCACGCCGGAGGAGGTGGCCAACCTGATCACGTTCCTGGCCAGCGAAGAGGGTGCCTACATCACGGGCAAGGTGTTGCAGATCGATGGAGGGCAGTTCATCGGCGGATGAGCGGTGGGCCGCCCGCCGGAGCTCCCGACGTCCAGGGCGTCAGCGGGCTCGTGCGGCGCACCCGAAGGGGGCATTCGCGTTCGGACCTGACGGGAGGAAGCCATGGCGTTCGAAACCCGGCTCACGCCGGCCATGATCGACAAATATACGCGTGCCGGCTTCTGGGGCACGGACACGATCTACCGCGCGATCGAGCGCACCGCGCGCGCTCATCCAGAGCGTGAAGCGGTCTACGACGGCACCCAGCGCCTCACCTACGGCCAGCTCGTGGCGCGCATCGAGCGAGTGGCAGCCACACTGGCGGCCCAGGGCATTGGCGCGGGTGACGTGGTGACGCTGCAGATCCCCAACTGGGTGGAGTACCCCTGCGTCTTCTTCGCCCTGGAGCGCCTGGGCGCCGTGGCCAATCCGGTCAGCGTGGACTTCCGGTCGCGCGAGCTGGAATACATCCTGCGCTTCTCGGAGAGCCGCGCGTTCATCTCCTGCGATCGCTTCAAAAACTTCGACCACTCGGCCATGATCGCCGAGCTGCGCAAGGGGCTGCCCGATCTGAAGCTGGTGGGCGTAGTGCGCAGCGCGGGCAAGCCGGATGTGCTCTCGCTGGACGAGGCCATCGGAGGCGACGCACCCGTGCCGGCCTACACGCCCTATGCGCTGGACGCCAACGAGGTGACGCGCATGGCGTTCACCTCCGGCACCACCGGCAATCCCAAGGGCGTGATCCATTCGCAGAACACGACCCTGTCCGCCTGCATCATCCAGAACCGGGACATGGGGCACTCGGAGCAGGACGTGTTCCTGATCTATCTGCCGCTGGGGCTCAACTGGGGGTTCCTGGCCCTGGCCCAGGTGCTGATTATGGGAGCGCGCGCGGTGCTGCTGGATCAGTTCACGGCCAAGGCCGCGCTGGAGCTGATCGACCACGAGCGCGTTACCTTCATTCCCACCGCGCCGGCCTCCATCGTGGCCATGCTGAACGATCCGACGCTGGACAAGGTCGATCTCTCCTCGCTGCGCATGGTCATGAGCGGCGGCGCCTCCTGCCCCATCGAGGTCATCCGGGAGTTCCAGCAGCGCATGAAGGGGCATTTCATCGAGCTGTACGGGATGCTGGAGACGGGCTACCACACCTACACCCATATCGGGGACGACCCGCAGAAGGTGACCGGATCGGTGGGGCGCGTGGCCACGGCCATGGGTCTGCGCATCGTGGACGACAAGGGTCACGACGTTCCCCATGGCGAGATCGGCGAGATTGCGGCGGACGGCCCCTCGGTGCACCTGGGCTACCACAAGAACCCCACGGCCAACGCGGAACTGTTCCTGCCGGACGGCTGGTTCCGCACGGGCGATCTGGCCCGCATGGACAAAGACGGCAACGTCTACATCGAGGGGCGGCTCAAGGAGATCATCAACCGCGGCGGCAAGAAGTTCTTCCCGCGGGAGATCGAGGAGATCCTCTACACCCACCCGAAAGTGCTGCACGCCGCCATCATCGGCGTGCCCGACCCACGCCTGGGTGAGCGCAACTGCCTGTGCGTGATTCCGCGGCCCAACCAGCAGATCACGCTGCAGGAGATGGTGGACTTCCTGAAGGACGAGGTGGCCACCTACAAGCTGCCGGAGCAGTTGGAGATCGTCAGCGAGCTGCCCTTCACGCCCACGGGCAAGCTGCAGCGCCACGTGCTGGCCAAAAAGATCCTGGCGCAGCGCGGCGCCTGAGCGGGCGCCGGACTGCGCTCAGCGGGGCGCGTTCACGGTTCCGTCCAGCGCGGGGGCCGTCCCTCGCGCCAAGCCTCACGGCCTTCGCGCGCTTCGGCGCCGTCCAGGGCTGCCTCCAGACGTTCGCCCACGACCCGCAGACCCTCCGCAAAGCTCAGCTCGGGCAAGCGGCGCTGAATCTCGCGTGCCTGCGCGAAGGCCCCGGGTGCACAGGCCATCAGCTCCCGACAGGCCTCGTCCACGGCCGCATCGAGCCCCTTGGGCGGTACGATGCGGTGCACCAAGCCGCATTGCAGTGCGGTGGCCGTATCGAACGGCGCGCCCGTCATGAGCAGGTGCCGTGCCGCGCCCAGCCGCCCCGTGTGGTGCAGCACCAACGGAATCAAGGTCGGCGGGAGTCCGAAGCGCAGTTCGCTCACCACGAAGCGCGTGTCGTCCGCGGCAACGGCCAGGTCGCAGCAGAGCATCAACCCGAACCCGGCACCGAACGCCCCGCCGTGTAGCCGCGCCACCACGGGCCGGGTCGCCTCCATGAGCCGCCGCACCACAGACTGGAACGGAGAGAGCGCGTTCCCCGGCGTCCGCCGGAAGGCCTCGCCCTGCCCACTCAGGTCCAGGCCGCTGCAGAACGTGGGGCCCTCGCCCGCCAGCACCACGATGCGCGCCTGCGGGTCTGCCAGGGCCTCGGCCAGGGCGGCGTCCAGGGCCTCCGCCAGGGGTCCGTCCAGGGCATTGCGGCGCTCGGGGCGGTTGAGCGTGACACGGAGCACCGCACCTTGCCGCGAGAGGGTGACCAGGGGTTTCATGGGCATCCTGGGGTGTCAGGGGGCGGGCGCACGCCGGAGCGCCCGCCCCCGGCGGGGTTACGGCGCCGACGGGAACTTGGGCGGACGCTTTTCGCGCACGGCCTTGGCGCCTTCGATGACGTCGTCGTCGAAGAAGTTGAGCATCTCCAGGGCCAGGGAGTTGTCGAAGATCGGCCCGGCCATGCGGATCCAGTTGTTGAGTGCGCGCTTGGTCCAACGCACCGCATATTGGGGGCCGGTGGCGAGCTTGGTTGCCACTTCCATGGCCTTGTCCATGAGCTGCTCGCGGGGCACGGCCAGGCTGACCAGCCCGATGCGTTCGGCCTCCTTGCCGTCGATGAATTCGCTGGTGAGCAGGTAGTACTTGGCCTTGGCCATGCCGCACAGCAGCGGCCAGACGATGGCCGCATGGTCGCCCGCGCCCACGCCCAGGCGCAGGTGGCCATCGGTGAAGCGGGCGTCCTCGGCGATGATGCTCACGTCGGCCATCAGAGCCACGGCCAGTCCGGCGCCCACGGCCACGCCATTGATGGCGGAGATGACGGGCTTGTCCATGTTGACGATGCTGTAGACCACCTCGGCGGCTTCCTTCATCACGTTGGTGATGGCCTTGAAGTTCTTGGTCTGCGCGTCGATCATCTCCATGTCGCCGCCGGCCGAGAAGGCGCGTCCCGCGCCGGTGATCACGGCCACGCGGGTTTCCTCGTCACGGTCCACCACGGGCCAGATCTGCGTCAGTTCCCAGTGCAGCCGGGCGTTGGTGGCGTTGAGCTTCTCGGGCCGGTTGAGGGTGATCTGCAGGATGCCGTGCTGCTTGCGCTCGAAGAGCAGGTGCTTGAAGTCTGCGTATTCCATGGTCGGGTCCAGGCCTCCGCTGAGGGTGTGAGTTGAGTGGCCGGGCAGCGCAGGCGCCACACCGCCTTCCGGCTCTGCTTAGCTGGCTTCGCCCCGATTGTCACGGCATTGCGACGGAACCCCGGCCAATAGGGCATGGTGGGCAATGGACATAATAGTCCGTTCATACTAGGAAGGGGTCCTCGCTCAACTAGGCGAAGGCAGGGGCATTCACGTGGGGATCGCGAGCAGGCACCCTGCTTTCAACGCGCAGAGGGGATACACCATGAATTGGCACAGAAGCACTGGGTGGGTTCGAGGGGCAGTCGTGGGTATCGCCAGCCTGGCCCTGGCGGTCGGGGGCGGCTTGGCACTGACCGGCACGGCCGAGGCGGCGGGCAAGCCCATCAAGATCGGTTACGTTGGCGGGATCACGGGCGCGTGTGCGGGGCTCACCTCGTATGCGGTCAAGGCCATGAAGCTGGCCACCGAGGAGATCAACAAAGGTGGCGGGGTGATGGGCCGCCCGCTCGAAGTGATCTACCGCGACTCCAAGACCAAGCCCGATGAAGGCGCCAAGCAGGCGCGCGACCTGATTCTTTCCGAGCACGTGGATGTGCTGACGGGGCCGTGCAGCAGCTCGATCTACATGGCCGTGGCGCCTATCGCCAAGCAGTACAAGGTGCCGCTGTTCAGCGCCCTGGCCGGCTCGCACCGGGCCACGATCGACGAGGACAACCCCTACGTCTTTGAGACCCAGCCACACACGCTGATTGAGGGCAAGGCGCTCGCCGAATATGCCGCCAAGCAGCCCTGGAACACCATCGTCACCATGGGCCTGGACTACGAGTGGGGGCGTGTCACGGTGCAGGTGTTCGTGGACGAGCTCAAGAAGCTCAAGCCCAGCGTGAAGATCGCCAAGGAACTCTGGCCGCGCGTGGGAGAGACCAACCTGACCTCGTACATCACGGCCGCCTTGGCAGAGAAGCCGGACGCGGTGATGGCGGTGATGTTCGGCGGCGGAACGGTCTCCATGATCAAGCAGGGCGAGGCCTACGGCTTCCTGCAGCGCACCAAGCTGCTGACCTTCCTCAGCACCGAGGCCCTTATGTCTCTTGGGCCGGAGATTCCCGACGGCGTGTACGGCTGGGCGCGGGCTCCCTTCTACGCCCTGCACAACGCCAAGGCCAAGGCCTTCATCAAGAAGTACCGCGCGGCCTACGGCGGGGAGTATCCGGCGGACTGGGGCGTGCTGGCCTATGATGCCATGTACATCATCAAGGACGGCATCGAGAAGGCGCACAGCACCAACCCCGCGAAACTGCGCAACGCGCTGGCCGGCATGAAGTTCGACAGCCTGCGCGGTCCGCTGAAGATGCGCAAGTTGGACAACACGTGGGATTCTCCGGTGTTCATCGGTGTGACCAAGAAGACGCCCGAGTACCCGTTCCCCATCATGGTGGACGTGGACCGCATCTCGGGTGACCTGCTGATGCCGCCGGCGAGTGTCGTGAAGGAGCTCCGCGAGAAAGCGAAGAAGTCTTGATGTGCCAGGGCTCCCCGCTCAGTCGGGGGGCCTACCCGTGAGTCACCGCGCGGTGCCGCTATAAAGCGGCGCCGCGCACCCTCACCCGGCACGGACGGTGCTCCATGCTCCTCGTACAGGTGCTGCAAGGGCTGATGGAAGGGGTGGGGCTCTTCCTAATCGCCTCAGGGCTGACGCTGATCTTTGGCGTCTCGCGGATCGTCAACTTCGCCCACGGCTCGTTCTACATGCTGGGGGCGTTTCTCACGTACCAGCTCTATCCGTATCTGGCCCAGGGCACGGTGCTCGGCTTCTACGGCACCATCCTGCTCTGCGGGCTGATCGTGGCCGTCGTGGGCCTGCTGTTCGAGGTGCTGATCCTGCGTCGTGTCTACGGCCAGGAGGAGTTGATGCAGCTCGTGATGACGGTCGCCGCGGTGCTGGTGGTGCGCGACGTGGTCAAGTTCTTCTGGGGCCTGGATGACCTGTCCGTGCCGCTGCCACGCCCCCTGGCCGGCGCGCTGGTGGTGCACGGCACCTACCTGCCCGTGTATCAGTTGGCCATGGTGGGTGCGGGCGTGCTGGTGCTGGCGGTGATCTGGGCCACGCTGCGCTTCACGCGGGCGGGCATCGTGCTGCGTGCCGCGACGGACGACCGAGGCATGGTGGCGTTGCTCGGCATCAACCAAGCGCATGTGTTCACGGCCGTGTTCGCGGCAGGCTCGTTCCTGGCGGGCGTGGCCGGCGGACTGATGGCGGCCTTCGAGACGATCAACTACCTGCTGGACGCCCGCATCATCGTGCCTGCCTTCATCGTGGTGGTGATCGGCGGCCTGGGCAATTTGTATGGCGCCCTGGCCGGGGCCCTCGCCGTGGGCGTGCTGAAGGCGCTGGGGCTGCTCTATGCACCGCGGCTCTCCATGGTGCTGATCTTCCTGCTGATGGCGGTGGTGCTGCTGGCGCGCAGCCTGCGCCGCACAGCGGAGTAGCAGCCATGACGGAGCGCGACGCAACGATGGCCGGGGCGGTGGCATCCCAGGCAACGGCCCTGCGGGATCCGTATCGCATCCATTGGCGCCTCACGGCCCTGGTGGTCGCGGTCACCGCGGTGGCGCTGCTGACGCTGCCGCCGCTGGTGGTGTTCACGCTCACCGAAGTGATGATCTTCGCCCTGTTTGCCAGCGGCCTGAACCTGCTGTTGAGCTACAGCGGCATCGTCTCCTTCGGGCATGCCCTGTACTTCGGCATCGCGGCCTACGGCATGGCCATCGCCATCGCGCGCTTCGGCTGGCCGATGTGGCTGGGCATTTTGTTGGGGCCATTCACCAGCGCCCTGTTCGCACTGGTGTTTGGCTTTCTGTGCGTGCAGCTCACGGCGATCTACGCGGCCATGCTGACCCTGGCCTGTGCCGAGGTGGTCTACGCGGTGGTGTTCCAGTGGTTCGACTTCACCGGCGGCGATTCGGGCATCAGCGGCTACGTACCGTCCATGCTGGGGCTGAGCCCGGGCGTGTACGGCGTGGTCGTGCTCGGCGTGGTCACAGCAGGCATGCTGTTTCTGTGGCGCGTGGTGCACTCGCCGCTGGGCCTCACCATCCGCGCGGTAGGGCAGAACCCCGCGCGTGCGGCGGCAATCGGCCATGGGCGCAAGCGCGTGCAGCTCATCGCGTTCGTGCTCTCTGGCTTCGTTTGCGGCATCGCGGGCACGCTCTTCGGTGTGTTCCAGGGCAACGTGTTTCCGGACTACGTGGGCGTGCTGATCACGGTGGATGGGCTGGTAATGGTGCTGCTGGGCGGGCTGTACAGCTTCGCCGCCGGCATCTATGGCGCCCTGCTCTACAAGGTGCTGGACAATCTGATCTCGCACTATTTCCAATACTGGCAGCTCGTCATCGGCCTGATCCTGATGGCCGTGATTCTGCTCTCGCCCTCCGGCATTTCAGGGATGGTGCAGCGCCTGCTGAGTCTCGGGCGGGGAGGGCGGGATGGCTGAGCGCACGGGCGAGCCCCTGATGAGCGTGCGGGGGCTGAGAAAGGCCTTCGGACGCTTCCTGGCCCTCTCCGGGGTGGACCTGGACGTGTGGCCCGGCGAGGTGCGCGCCATCATCGGTCCCAATGGCGCGGGCAAGACCACGCTCATCAACGTGCTGGGCGGGCAGCTCGCCGGCGATACGGGAGACGTAAAGCTGCGGGGGCGCCGCCTGAACGGCTACTACCCCCACCAGATGGCCGCCCTGGGCGTGGGACGCACGTTCCAGATCAGCAGCACGTTCCGGCGCATGACGGTGTACGAGAACATGCTCACCGCGCACAACAGCGCCTCGCGGCACTGGTTCAGCCTCAGCGCGCGTCGCCTGCGCGCCATGCGCGATGCGGTGATGGCGGACCTGGAGCGCATCGAGCTCTCGCACCTGGCCGATCAGCCGGTCGAGGACATTTCGCACGGCGACCGCAAGCGCCTGGAGTTCGGCATGGTGCTGGCCACCCAACCGCAACTGCTGCTGCTGGACGAGCCCACGGCCGGCATGGGCCTGCACGAGCGGCACGACCTGATCGACTTGGTGTTGCGCGAGGTACGCCAGCGCAGCCTGACGCTGATCTTCGTGGAGCACGACATCGACGTGGTGTTCAAGGCGGCGGACACGATCACCGTGATGGCGCTCGGCCGGGTCTTTGCCGAGGGCCTGCCGGCGGAGATCGCCGCCAATGCGGATGTGCAGGAGATCTACCTGGGAGGGCGCTGAGCCGTGCTGACGCTGGACAACGTCCATGCCGCCTATGGTCATAGCGAGGCCCTGCACGGGGTGAGCCTGACCATCGCCGAGGGCGAAGCCGTGTGCCTGATCGGCCGCAACGGGGCCGGCAAGTCCAGCACCATGCGCGCCATCGTACACGACCAGATCCACGTCACCGGCGGCAGCGTGCGCTTCCATGACGAGGAGCTGAGCGGCCTGCCGCCGCACCAGGTGGTGCGCCGCGGCATCGGCTACGTGCCGGAGGACCGCCGCGTCTTCCCCACCCTCACCGTGGCGGAGAACCTCGTCGTGCCCCGCTCCTACGGCAAGGGGATCGCCCGGCCCTGGACGGTGGAGCGCGTCTACGAGCTGTTTCCGGCCCTGCGCGAGTTCCGCGGACGGCTGGCGGGCAACCTCTCAGGCGGGCAGCAGCAGATGCTGGCCATCGGCCGCTCGCTGCTCACCAACCCGGCCCTGCTGCTGCTGGACGAGCCGCACGAGGGGCTGGCGCCGCTGGTGGCGCAGCAGGTGGTGCAAGCCGTCAATGAACTGAAGGCCACCGGCGTCTCCATGCTCATCTCCGAGCAGCACCTGCACCTCGTGCACGAGACGGCGGACCGCATCTACGTGATCGACAGGGGCGTCACCGTGTTCTCCGGCACGCTGGCCGAGTTCGAAGGCTCCCCGGAGATCGCCGAGAAGTACCTGATGGTGATGTAGGGCATCCCTCCCACACTCTGCGCCAAGTCCGCCGCGAGATTCCCCGCGTACGACAGGGGCCCGGGGCCATGGCCTGCCGCTGGACCCCGCCGGATGCGGTGCGCTGCGGTTACAGCCCCTGGCCCATCGGAGAGAGCAGCACGTCGTGCACCTGCACGTAGGGCGGGGTGGAGAGGATGTACAGCACCGCCTGGGCTACGTCCTCCGGCAGCAGGGGGTGAAAGTCCTTGAAGTACGACTCGTAGCTGAACTTGCCGTCGGTCGCTTTCTCGCGGAACTCCGTGGCCGTCAGTCCGGGCGAAACCATGGCCACGCGCACGGGGCTCTTGGCCGCGTGCAGCTCGGCGCGCAGGGTATCCGTGAGCGCCTTCACGGCGAACTTGGAGGCTTGGTAGTAGGAGAAGTTGGGCACCTGCGGACGGTGGGCATAGATGGAGGAGAGGTTCACGATCTGCCCTTCCGCCTTGCCTGCCATAGCCTTCAGCGCTTCCTGCACGCACAGGGAGACGCCCAGCACGTTCACGTCCAGGATCGCGCGCCACGAGGCTGCGTCGCCCTCGCTGAAGGCGGCCATGGCGCCCGTGCCGGCATTGTTCACGGCCACGTCCAGGCCGCCCCAACGCTCGCGCACGGCGGCGAAGAGGGCGCGGATCGAGGCCTCGTTGCCCATGTCCGCGGGGATGGCCACGGCCTCGCCGCCCTGCTGGGCGATGGCCTCCACCACGCGGGTCAGGCGCTCGGCGCGCCGCGCGGCCACGACCACCTTGAGCCCGGCGCCGGCCAGGGCATGGGCGATGGCCTCACCGATGCCGCTCGATGCGCCGGTCACCAGGGCCACCTTGCCTCGCCATCGATCCAGTGCACTCATGTCGCTCCTCGTTGGTTGGGTCGCGGGCCCGCCGTTGCCTAGGCCGGACCGCCACCGGTCAGGACGTAGCGGCGGGCGCTTCCTCCAGCGCCCCTTCCAACAGGGCGGCGATGGACGGCTCGCGCTCCAGGGCGCCATCCGGCCCCCGGCGGTGGATTCCGCCCGGCAGAACCGTGGTGGTGCCGTGGCGCAGCAGGCGCCCCTGCACCGCGCAGCACTCGCCCGCATAGAACGGGCGCCGGAACAGGCAGCGCACCCGCGCCGTGCGGTGCGCGGCCACGGGCAGCCCGGCGCCGTGCGCCAGGGCCACGTGGGCCGTTTCCAGCAGCCGCAGATACTCGGCTACGGTGACGTGATGGTTGATATCCGTGTGCCCCCGGCCCCACACGCGCTCCATGGGCAGCACGCCGGGTGGGGTGATCTCCGGCAAGCCCTCGCCCGCCGCCCACAGCCGCTCCAGCGAGGGCGGCGGCTCGGGGAAGGGGTGCTCGGCCAGGCCGCGGAACTCGCGCGGCACCTCGGTCACCTGGCGCTGCCCGGCCGGCGCAAAGGGCCGCGTGAAGACCTGCAGCAGGCGGAACTCGCCCGCTTGCACGGGTGCGCCGGAGCCGTCGTCATACCCCAGGTCCGTCGCGCCGCCCGCGCGGTGGAAGCTGTGCAGCGCGATGCGCTGATCCAGCAGCAGCCGCTCCCGCGGGGCGCCGCTCGGACCCGGCGGTAGCGTGGCCCGGAACAGCCGGATGCCATACCGCAGTTCCAGCGGACGCCCCAGGGCGATGGGCACGCCCGTTGCGGCCAGTTCCACGTAGTGCGTGATAGCGGCGATGCCGCGGCGGCCCAGTCCAAACAGGTCGAAGTTGTCCGTGATCGCCGCTGTGAGCGCATCCAGGCAGGGATGGAACAGTGCGGGGAGCTTGAGCGTGTAGTCCGCGTCCAGTTCCGCCCAGGTCACCGGGCGACTCGTGCTGCCGCTGAGTTGCTCCACGGGCTCATCCGGGTTCATCGCTGCCGCTGTGTGCCCGCGCGCTAGAAGCGCACGCGCCGGCCACGTGGCGTGCTCACGATGTGCACCGCGGTGGGATCGGCAAAGTGCGATCCGAGGATCAGTACGTCCGTGTCGCAGTAGGTATCCAGGAAGCGCGTGCGGGTGCGCACGGCCTGGGCGTGGTCCTGGTCGCCCACCTGGCCCCACTGGGGCTCGGCCACCTCCACCGGGCTCACCATCAGATCCCCGGTGATCACGGCCTCGCGTCCGCCGGAGTGCAAGTGCACGCTGGTGTGGCCCGGCGTGTGCCCGGGTGTGCGCTCCAGGGTCACCTGGTCGTCCAATTGAAAGTCCGCGCCTACCCAATCCACCCGGCCCGCCTCCACCACGGGGTGCACGCTTTCCTCGAAGGTCCAGCGGAACAGCTCGTCGGGGTGCGCCTGCCAGTGATCGTATTCCTCGCGCCGGAACAGGTAGCGCGCGTTGGGGAAGGTGGGCACCCAGCGGCCGTCCTCCAGGCGCGTGTTCCACCCCGCGTGATCCACGTGCAGGTGCGTGCAGAAGACGTAGTCGATGGATTCGGGCGGGAAGCCCGCGGCCCGCATCGTGTCCAGGAATGGGCTGTGGCGGCCGTTCCACTGCTTGAATCCGCTGCGCTTGTCGTTGCCCACGCACGTATCGATGAGCACGGTGTGGTGCCGCGTGCGGAACACGAAGGACTGGATGGGCATCAGCAGCTTGTTCTGCTCGTCCAGGAAGTGCGGCCGCAGCCAGTCCAGGTGTGGCTCCAGGTGCTCGTAGGTCACGCCGCGCAGGATCGCGCGGGGGCTGAAGTGCTCGATCGAATCCACCAGCCGCACCACGCCCAGCTCGCCCACGGCGATCGGCGGCAGGTGCAGGGGGGCCAGTTGCGGAGCAGTCTGCATAGGAATCCAGCGCGAGTGCGGGTGTGCGGGCGGTGGCGACCGGCCCGGCGGCCTGGGTGGCGACGCCGGGACATTTGAGCCCGGCGCGTCGTGCTTGTCAAACGGCGGATGGGCGGGCGGATGGGCGGGCGGATGCGGCGGGGGCGAGCCTGTCCCGCGGGGGCCTTCGCCCCAGCAGGGGGGCTCAGACCTTGGCAGGCGCCGCGGCTGGGGCGCGCGATTCGGCGGCGGCGCCGGCCTTGTCCGCGCCGGGCATGCGCGCCAGGTCGGCGAGGGACGCGGGGGTAGTGTGCTGCGCAGCCAGGGCCTCCATCTCCTCGCGGTAGCGGGCGTAGTCGGTGCTGTCCTGCGCACTGTAGTTCCAATTGCGGAACAGCCCGGCCAGGCGCGTGAAGCAGTCGCGGGCCTGCTCGCGCTCGTCGAAGGCGTAGTCGCGGTCGAGCAGCCGCAGCAGGAAGCGGAAGCTTTCCACCTGCCGCTCCAGGGATGTGGAGACGTCCACCGCATCGAAGGCATCCTGCTGCAGATACACCGTATCCAGCAACGCGGCCTTTTGCCACGTCACGTAGTCCTCCAGCGTGATGCCCTCCTCGCCGGTGACTTGCATCATCTGGTAGACCGTCTCGCCGCGCTGAAGCAGCTCGCGCATGCGTTGCACGTCGCGGGTCCACTCCGGCGCCACGTGCTCTCCGAACCACGGGTCGAGCTGGGTCAGGTAGCGCGACCAGGACAGCAGCGGATCGATGGCCGGGTAGGCGCGCCGGTAGGCGCGGTCTGCCGAGAGGCCCAGGAAGGTCTTCACCGTGGCCAGGGTGGCCTGGGTGACCGGCTCCTCGAAGTTGCCGCCGGCCGGCGAGACCGTGCCCACCATGGTCAGGCTGCCCACGGCGCCGTCCGGCGTGCGGATCACGCCGGCGCGCTCGTAGATGCTCTTGATGGCCGAGTCCAGGTACGCCGGGTAGGCATCCTCGCCGGGGATCTCCTCCATGCGCCCGGAGGTCTCGCGCATGGCCTGCGCCCAGCGGGAGGTGGAGTCCGCGATCACCAGCACGTTGTAGCCCATCTGGCGGTAGTACTCGCCCAGCGTAACGCCCGTGTAGATGGACGATTCGCGGGCGGCCACGGGCATGGAGGACGTGTTGCAGATGATGATGGTGCGGTCCATGAGCGAGCCGCCCGTGCGCGGGTCCTCCGTGTTCGGGAACTCGGTAATGGTCTCCACCACTTCCCCGGCGCGCTCGCCGCAGGCCACGATGATGACGATATCCACCGCGGCATAGCGGGCGATGAGGCTCTGCAGCACCGTCTTGCCCGCACCGAAAGGCCCAGGGATGCAGGCCGTGCCCCCGCGGGCGATGGGGAAGAATGTGTCCACGATGCGGATCGTCGTAGTGAGCGGCTCGGTGGGGTAGAGGCGCTCCGCCAGCCGGCGGCGCAGCATGGCCTCGGGCAGCGGCCGGCGCACCGGCCAGTGCTGGGTCATGGTGAGCTGCCGCTCGCGACCCTCGGCATCGCGCACCTGGGCGATGGGGGTGGCGGCATTGAAGCTGCCGCGGCGGATCCATTGGACTTCCACCACGCCCGGCTCGCCAAAGGGCACCATGATCTTGTGCTGGAACGGCCCCTCGGGCACGGTGCCCAGGGGCTCGCCGGCGCTCAGGCGCGCGCCCACTTCCACCACGGGGTTGAACTGCCAGATGGTGGCGGGGTCCACGGGCGGCACGGTCACGCCGCGCGGCAGAAAAAAGCCGTGCTCGCGGGCCAGCACCGCCAGCGGGTTTTCCAGGCCCTCGAAGACCTGCCCCAGCAGGCCCGGCGCCAGCACGGCGGAAAGCATCTCCCCACTCAGCTCCACCGGATCGCCCACGCGCACGCCGCGGGTGTCCTCGAACACCTGCATCTCCGCCGTGCGCCCGTGGACGCGGATCACCTCGCCCTTCAGGCGGGCATCGGGCAGCACGATGTAGCCCACCTCGTTCTTCGTGATGGGCCGCCCGTCCACCTCGATGGTGACCAGGCTCTCCTGCACGGCCACGACCTGGGCCGTGCCCTGGCCGGACTCGGCCGGCGTCTCAGGCGGGGACGGTATGCGGTTCACCGCGCACCTCCGCGATCAGGTGTTCGAAGCGCGCATGGCCGCGCGCTTCGTCGTAGCTCAGCCAGCGCTGCAGCAGGCCCCAGCGGAAGCGGTAGGCCAGCACGGCCGAGAAGCCGAACGGCTCGGGCTCCGCCAAGCGCTGCAGCATGCCCCACTCCATATCGATCAACTGGCGCTCCAGGGCCGGGGCCTCGCCCGCGTCCAGGTGTTGGCGCGCCTCGCCGATCCACGGGAAGACCGGCGCCAGCTTGAAGTCGGGATCGTCCCAGTGCTGCGCCATGTGGCGCACCCAGTGCCCCGCCGGCCAGTCCGGGGGCGGCTGCGCGGGCAGACCCATCCGCCGCCGACGCAGTGCGGCCAACACCGTGCGCACCTCCGCGTGAAAGTCCAGCAATGCCAGCAGCGCGGGCTCATGCGCTTCCGCGGCCAGCGCTACCCACGCGCGTACCCAGGCCCCGGCATCGGCCGATGGTGGCGACGCAGTGGGCTCCAGCAGCGCCACGGCGCGGGCCAGCAGGGTCGCATCGTCCTCGGCCATCATGCCCAGGCGCCCTTCCAGCCGCTCGCGGTTGATGGGCAGCCGCTCCGCCCGCGCGAAGTGCGGCAGGTGCGGCAGGCTCGCCACCAGCGTCTCGTAGCGCGTGCGGCTAGTCATGGTCCCTCAGGCGGTACTGGCCATCGAACAGCGCCCGGAAGCGCGGCAGCAGGTGCTTGAGCAGCAGCGTGGAGATGCCGTCGTCCGTGAGGTCCACCTCCAGTGCCTCGCCGGCCAGCCGCACACGCAAGCCCGGCGCCTTGTCCAGCGCGGGGCGCAGCTCGAAGCCCTCGCGCAGTAGCTCGGACGAGACGCCGAGCAGTAGGCGCCGCAGAGGCTGCTCGTCCTGCTCGAAGTGCCCGGCGCGCTGCTCGGCCTCGCGGAACCAGTCGCTGTCGATCAGCAGCTCGACCGGGGTGCCCTCCGGCCGTGCCGGCACCGACTCGCCCGCCGCGGCCAGCACGAGCTGGCGCAGGAACTCGCGGTCCTGCAGCTCGATGGCGACGAGGTGCTTCACCATGCGCTGGAAGCGCTCGGCGATCTCCGAGCGCAACTCCAGCAGCGCATCGCGCTCGGCCAGCATGAGGGCCTCGCGGGCCGCGGCCTGTTCGGAGGCCGCGGCCTCCTGGGCGCTGGTGCGGATACGCTCTGCCTCGGCCTGGGCCTGGGCGATGAGGGTCTCGGCCTGCCGGTGGGCCTCGCCGAGCAGGCGCTCGGCCTCCTGGCGTCCGGCCTGGACGCCCTCGTCGCGCAGGCGGTCGATCAGCTCCTGCACGCCGGAGGATTCCAATGGTGTGCCGGCCATGGCCTAGCCCCCTGTCGGAATGGCGCCCACCAGCAGCAGCGCGAAGACGAATGTGAACACCGCGAAGCCTTCCACCACGGCCGCTGGGGCGATGGAGAGCCCGAAGATCTCGGACTTGGTCTTGGAGACGTTGATGGATGCGGCGCAGGCGTTGCCCTGGTAGATGGCGCTGATCATCAGCGCCACGCCGGTCAGCGCGCCGATGGCGAACAGGCCGGGGGCGTTGACCACGGACACCGTGCGGTTCAGCGTCAGCATCACGACGATGCCGTAGATCGTCTGGGACGAGGGCATGGCGGAAACGCCGATGAAGCGGCCGTGACCGCTCTCCGTCTCCAGCATGGCGCCGCACGCGGCCTGTCCGGCCCGCGCGCAGCCGATGATGCTGCCGATGGCGCCCAGCGCCACCGGAGCGAAGATGCCCACCCAGCCCAACATGAGAATCAGCGCCTCCATATGGGTCGCTCCCGCTTGGCGAAGGCCCGGAAGGGGTACCCCTCCTCCGGGACGCTCCAGTTGAAAAACTCGATGAAGTTCAGCCGCAGGCCGTGCACGAAGCCGCTTACGATGCCCAGCGCGAAGTTCAGGCTGTGGCCCACCAGCAGGATCAGCGCGGCGGCCAGCTTGCCGAACGCCGGGGCCGTGGCCACCTGCCCCGCCAGATCGTTGAACGCCAGGGCCAGGGATGCGCTGGCCAGCCCCAGTGCGAACAGCCGCAGGTAGCTCAGCACGTCACCGAAAGCGCTGGTGATGCGCGTCAGGGCCAGCAGGCCGCTCAGCAGCCGCCGCCAGAGCGGCCCCTCGCTGCCGCTGAACAGCAGCACGGCGACGGCCCCCAGGCCCAGGGCCCAGCCTCCTGCGAGGCGCAGGGTGGCGTCGTCCAGCTCCTGCGTGCCCAGCCACAGCGCCGCGCCGCCCAGCATGATGGCCACCCAGCCGGCCGGGGCCAGGGCGGCCAAGCTATGCCGCCGTGACCAGGCCTCGACCAGGTTGGCCAGGATCACGTGTGTCACGCCGATGGCGATGGAGAGCCGCATCATGGTGCCGCTGTCCGTGAGCTGCAGCACGTTGAAGCGCCCCAGCAGCGAGCCCGCCGGCGGCGACGTGCCGAAGTAGCTGCCCACCAGCACACCCCACAGCGCTGCCGCGCCCACCAGCGTGGCGAAGAGCGGCCGTAGCTGCCGCCCCACGGGCCCGCGGCCCATCCAGCGCCAGCCCAGCGCCAGGCCCAGCGCCAGCACCAGCGCATAGCCGGCGTCGGAGAGGATCATGGCGAAGAACACGGCGAAGGAGAAAAAGACAATCACCGAGGGATCCCAGACCCAATAGCCGGGGGTCATATAGAACGAGACCAGGGCCTGCCCGCCGCCCAGGGTCGGACGGTTGCGCATCAGCGTGGGTGGCTGCTCGCCCGGCTGCGGCGGCTGCAGTTGCAGCGCCAAGCCTCGGCGCGCAGCGTAGTCACGCAGGTTCGGGCCGGAATCCTCCGGTGCCCAGCCCTGCAGGGCGAAGAGGGGCTCGCTGTCCAGCGTGTGTTGCGTGGCCTCGGCCAGCGCCGCCTCGTCCTCCAGGTGATGGACGCTCTGGCGGAACAGCGTGCACCATCGCGTGAGCGCCAGCCGCGCCGCCTGCAGGTCTTCCAGCCGCACCTCCACCGCCTCCAGCCGGTTGCGCAGCGTGGAGAGCGAGAGGCTGCCGGTGTGGGTGCGGGGTACAGGCATGCCCTGCGGTTCCTCGGCGGCGAGCACCACCACGTACTCGAAGCGGTTGTCCCGTCGCACCACCTGCCAGATCGGCTCGTGCTCCCGCAGTTCCTTCAGCAGGTAGTGGGGCACCATGTAGAACCACAGCCGCAGGGCCGGGAACTGCTCCGGCGGTGGATAGGCGAACTCGCCCCAGGGCCACAGGTCGCGGATGCGCCGCTGCAGGAAGTCGCGCTCGTCCTCCAGCGTCTGCATGCGCCGCTGCAGGGCCAGGGCGCGTGCCTCCACCGTGCGTGCATCGAAGCGGCTGGCGTCCAGCGACTGGTGCCGGCGCGGCCGCGCGGTGAGCAGGAAACGCAAAGCGTCGCGAGTCTGCGGGGCCGGCCCGCCCCCGCTCGCCTGGGGTGCGTCCTTGTTCAGGGGCAGCAGGTGCAGGCAGCCCAACTCCTGCAGCTCCGCCAGTGCGCGGGGCTTTTCCGCCAGAGGTCCGCAGACCGTGGCCTTGACGAGCGGGACGATGCTCATGGGATGCCTCCCACGGCCTCGGCCGGCACACGCGCGTGCATGGCCTTGGCGATCTTGGAGCGCACCACGGCGGCCCGCTCCGCATCGGCCAGAAAGGCCTGGATGCGCCGGATGTTGCGGCGGATGGTGGGGATCAGTACCTTCTCGAACAGGTTGACGCGCTGCGTGACCCGCCGCACCGCGCGGTCCAGGCGCCGCACCCGTTCCTCGTCCACCGCCAGCCGCGCCCGCAGCGTCACGGCGGCCTGGATGCGCTCCACGTACAGTTCCAGCCAGGGCTGCGAGGTGAGCAGGGCATAATCGCTCACGGCAAAGTCCACCCCTTCCAGCATGGGCAGGCGCACGCCCACCAGGTTCTGCTCCACCGTGCGCACGCCCTGCAGGCGCACCAGCCCGGCCAGCTCCGGCGTGCCGTGAGCCAGCATGGGTAGCTGGGCCCGAGCTTGGGCCAGGGCCTCGGCATAACGGTCCTGCTCGGCGGCCAGCGCCGCGCGCGCCCGGCGCAGCTCGGCGGTAAGCTGGCGCCGTTTCATGTCCAGCGGCGGCAGCACGCGGTTACAGAGCTGAAGCTGATCGCGCTCGCGCTTCAGCGCGGTCTTGTTGAGGGCCAGCTTGGCCATGGCGCCCCTACGGCTGTGGGGCAGCGGGGTCGGCCTGCGGCTCCGTCGCTTTGGGGAAGTACTTGTCCACCAGGGCCTGCTTCATCAGCAGTTCGGTGGGCGCGAAGCACTCAGCCAGGGTGGCCCAGCAGCGGTCCAGCGCTTGCTCCAGCGGCAGCGAGACGCGGATATCCATGAAGCGCTCGCGGAACAGCCGGCCGAAGCGCAGCAGCTTCTCGTCGAAGGGCGAGAGCTCGAAGGCCATGGCCTGCTTCTTCTCGGCTTCCTGGGCGTTGGCGTAGAAGCGGATCATGGTGTTCATGATCTGCGCGTGGTCCTCCCGCGTGACCTTGCCAATCACGTGCTGCTTGAGGCGCGAAAGCGAGCCGAAGGGGTCGATCACGCCATCGTGCAGGTAGAGCTGGCCCTCGGTGATGTAGCCCGTGTTGTCCGGCACGGGGTGCGTCACGTCGTTGCCGGGCATGGTGGTCACGGTGAGGATGGTCACCGAGCCCGCACCCTTGAAGTCGCAAGCCTTCTCGTAGCGCGTGGCGAGCTGGGTGTAGAGGTCGCCCAGGTAGCCCCGCGTGGCCGGAATGCGCTCCTGCGCGATGCCGATCTCCTTCATGGCGTCCGCGTAGGCCGTCATGTCCGTCAGCAGCACCAGCACGCGGCGGCCTTCCTCCACCGCAAACTTTTCCGCCACGGCCAGCGCCATGTCCGGAATCAGCAGACGCTCCACGATGGGGTCGGAGGCTTGGTTCACGTACATCACGGTGCGGTGGAAGACGCCGTGTTCCTCGAAGGCGGTGCGGAAGAAGTGGTAGTCGTCGAAGATCAGTCCCAGTCCGCCGAAGACCACCACGTCCGCATCGGCCTGGAAGCCGATCCGCGCCAGGAGCTCGTTGTAGGGCTCGCCCGCCACGGAGAAGATGGGGATCTTCTGGCTCTCCACCAGGCAGTTGAACAGGTCGATCATGGGCACGTGGGTGTGGATCATCCGCTGCGGCATCACCCGCATCATCGGATTCACGGTGGCTCCGGCCACCTCGATCTGCGGATCGCCCTCCAGCGCCGGGCCGCCGTCAATGGGCTCGCCCGAGCCGCGGAAGATCCGCCCCAGGATGTTCTTGGAATAGGTGACGCGCAGCGGGTGGCCCAGGAAGCGCACCCCCGCATCGGTGGAAAGTCCCTTGCCGCCGGCGAAGACCTGCAGCGTGACGGTATCGCGCTCCAGTTGCACCGCCCGGGCCAGGGACGTCTCGCCATCGGGGAACTCGACGACCGCCAGATCGCCCAGGGCCACATCCCGGGCCTGCAGCCGGATCATGTCTCCCACGATATCCAGCACGCGGGAGTGGCGAAGCATGTCCCGGATCATGGCTGCCTACACCTTGGCTGGAATAGCCCCCCAACACGGCCCGTCGCTGGTTCTATTCTAGCCCATCCTCGCCCCGCGCGGGTAGGGCCGGGGTCGCTTTTCTGCCGTCCCTCCCACCAGTCCGGGTGCGCCGCCATGCGGCCCGGCCTTGGCGGACATCCGCAACGGCCGATGTCGTAGCGTTGCGCGGAACCGGCCGGCCAGCGCCGTCGGTCGTGACGCGACGCCGCCTCGTGGGCGCAGGCTGTTTGACAGCCCCCATGGCGAAAGACATAATGCAGCGTTTTTTCGCTACCGGGGGGAGGCCAATCCGAGCCATGACGCGCTGCGAACGGCCCGCAGGCCGTTCCGGGGCCATGCATCGGTGCAGGGGTGGGTCCCTGCCCGCGATGGGGGCCGCCGGCGCGCGGTGGCGTCGGGACGAGGCTTCCGCAATAGCACTCCGATGCCTCGGGGGATATGAAGACGCTGATCGAGGGGGGATGGGTCGTCGCCCATAACGGCACGAGCCACGAGGTCTATCAGAACGGTGCGGTGGTCATCGAGGACGACCACATCGTGCACGCTGGCGGGGCCTATGCCGGCCCGGCCGATGCCCGCATCGATGCCCGCGGCAAGCTGGTCTCGCCCGGCTTCATCAATACACACATCCACTCCGCCGGCCCCGGCGGAGACTACATGCTGCAGGACTTCTCCCGCAGCGACTGGCGCACGGCCAACTACATGGCCTTCGCTGCGCCCACGAAGGGCAAGGCCGCGCCGCCGCCCCCGAAGGCGGTGGCCGCCCTGCGCGCCTTCGTATTCCTGCACGCGCTGAAGGGCGGTTCCACGACTATCCTGGACGTGGGAGGCCACCGCGGCGATTGGGACGGTTACGTGGACCTGGTGGACCGCGTGGGTCTGCGGGTCTACACCAGCCCTACGTTCCACGGCGCCGCCATGTGGACGGACGAGCAGGGCCGCGTGTATTGGGATCCCAACGACGACGAGATGGGCCGCAAGGGCTTGGCCGAGGCGGTGGAGTTCATCCGCAAATACGACGGTGCGGCGCACGGCCGCCTGCGAGGGATGCTGAGCCCCGCCCACGTGGAGGATTCCAGTCCGGCACTGCTGCGGGCGGCGGTGGATGCGCAGCGTGACCTGGACGTGCCCATGCACACCCACGCCGGGGGCAACCTGCTGGAGTTCAACAAGGTGATGGGCGAGCACCGCAAGACGCCCGTGCAGTTCCTGGCCGATCTGGGCTTTCTCAATCCGCGCACGATCATTGGCCACGCGGTCTTCACCACCGCCCATCCCTGGACGCACTATCCCTTCGGCGATGACGTGAAGGCCCTGGCCGATTCGGGCGCCACTGTGGGGCATTGCCCGTACAAGTACGCCAAGATGGCCATGACCCTGCACTCGTTCCAGAGCTACCTGGATGCGGGCGTACGCATGGCGTTGGGCACGGATACCTACCCCATGGACATGGTCTCCGAACTGCGCATGGCGGCCATGCTGGCCCGCGTGACGGACGGCAACTACCGCGCCGGCACGCCGCGTGACGTCTACAACGCCGCCACGCTGGGCCCATGCGACCTGCTGGGCCGCAAGGATCTGGGGCGGCTGGCGCCGGGCGCCAAGGCGGACGTGTTGCTGATCGATTTGGACCACATGGGTGCGGCCTGCTATCGCGACCCGGTGAAGGCCTTGGTGGACTTCGGCTGTGGCCGCGATGTGGATACGGTCATCGTGGATGGGCAGGTGCTCGTCTCGGGCGGCCGGCACCAGCAGCTCAACGAAGGCGAAGTTTTCGCGCGGGCCCAGCAGGCGGTCGCACGCTACTGGCAGGGGATCAGGAATTGGCATTGGGACGGCGCGGACATCGATCGTATCGTGCCCCCCTCGTTTCCCACTCACCGGGCGGACGGCTAGGTCGGCGGCACTGCCCATCGGATCGGGTATTCCAATAGGATTGCGCCATGAAATTCGGCACGTTCTCTTTCTTTCAGCTTCCTCCGGGACACACGGAGGAGCAGGTCATCCGCGAGGAGTGGGACGAGATCAAGTGGGCCGATGAGCTGGGCTGGGATCACATCTGGTTCACCGAGCACCACTTCATCGAGTACGGCTTGGCGATCGACCCGGCGCTGCTGGCCGCGGCGGCGGCGATGCACACGCAGCGGGCGCGCATCGGGCTGGCCGCGGCGATCCTGCCCTTCCACGATCCGATCCGCCTGGCCGAGCAGCTGGCCATGGTGGACCACATGAGCGAAGGCCGGCTGGATGTGGGTGTGGGCCGGGGCAACCGCCCCAGCGAGTTCGAGGGCTACCGCATCCCCCAGATCGAGAGCCGGGACCGCTTCGAGGAGATCCTCTCCATCATGCTCAAGGCCTGGACCGAGGAGCGCTTCTCCTTCCAGGGCAAGCACTACCAGATTCCCGAGGTGCGGGTGATTCCCAAGCCCCGCCAGAAGCCGCACCCGCCGCTGTACATGGTGTGCGTGGGCGAGGAGACCATCATCAAGACGGCCCACCGCGGCATCCCCATGCTCAACTCCGTACTGAACGGCCCCACGGACGTGCTGGTGAAGAACCGCGATGCCTACATCAAGACGTGCAAGGAAGACGGCCGGAGCGACGCGGAGATCGCGGACCTGATGTCCAAGTGGGGGGTCTCGCGCCATGTTTACGTGGCACCCACCGATGTCCAGGCGCTGGAAGAGGCCAAGGACGCGGAGATGTGGTACCAGAAGGCGCTGCGCCGCTTCCTGGTGCCGGACGACATCAGCAAGGCCCACCCCACCCTGCAGCCCGCCTTCCGCGCCATTGACGAGAAGCTCTCCCAGGTGACCTGGGAGGACCTGGTGCGCGAGACGGTGGTATTCGGCTCTCCGGACACGGTGAACAGGCACGTGCAGGAGATGGTGGATATGGGCGTGGGCGAGATGATGTGCTGGATGAACTTCGGCGGGCTCGGCTACGAGAAAATCCGGCGCTCCATGGAGCTGTTCTCGCGCGAAGTTATGCCCAACTTCCGCTAAGGAGTGCGCCCGCCATGAAACGTATTGCTGTCGTCGGGGTGGGACTGCTGGGCAGCGCGGTGGCCAGCCGCCTGCTGCAAGGTGGCTTCCAGGTGGCCGGGTACGACACGCGTCCCGAGGTGCTGCAGGCGCTGGCGGGAGCCGGCCTGCGTGCGGCGGACAGCATCGCCGATGCCGTCCGTGACGCGGAGCTGGTGTTCACGGTGCTGCCCTCGCTGGAGGCCGCCGAGGCCGTCATGAGCGGCGCCGGCGGTCTGTGCGCGACGGCCGCGCGCGGCACCGTGGTCTGCCAGATGAGCACCATCTCGCCGGAGTTGGCCCGTCGCCTGGGCGAGGCCGCCGAGGGTGCCGGCATGCCGTTCCTGGATACACCCATCAGCGGCACCAGTGCCATGGTGGCCCGCGGGGACAGCACGCTGCTGGTCGGGGGCGATGCGGTTCTGGCCGAGCGCTGCCAGCCGGTCTTCTCCGCCGTTTCCGCCAGGACGGTGCACATGGGCCCGGTGGGTGCCGCTACGCTGGCCAAGCTGGTGACGAACCTGTTGGTGGCCCTGAACACCGCGGCGCTGGCCGAGGCGCTGGTGCTGGGCGAGAAGGGCGGGCTAAAGGCGGACAAGATGCTGGAGTTGCTCAGCCATTCGGCCGCGGCCTCCCGCATGATGGACATCCGCGGTCCACTGATGGCGGCAGGGGACTATCCGCCCCAGATGAAGCTGGACCTGTTCCTGAAGGACATCCGGCTGATGATGGAGGCGGGCGAGCGCCTGGGTGTGGCGCTGCCCCTCACCGGCACGGCGCAACAGCTTTACCAGCAGGCCTCCCTAGCCGGTCTGGACGGCAAGGACCTCGCCGTCGTCAAGACCGAGCTGGAGCGCATGGCGGGCATGGCCAAGGCGTAGCGGCCAAGTGCAGCGGCAATGCGTGGTGGCTCGCCCCGGCGTCCCGTTGGGGTGCCGGGCGCGGCGCGAAGTGGGGGTAGGACCCCCGTGGCATCGCTTGTGCCGGGACGCGGCATGCCTGAGTCCGCTCTGGCTGGGGCCTTCGCGGGGACCCTGGTAAATTTGGGCGTGACATCGGGTTTTGGCTGAGATACGTAAGATTTTCGCGTCTTTGGGGAATGAAGATGCGATGCGGGGAAAGCCGATGCGCCTGGGGTTAGCGCCCCCCGGGGGGCGCTCGGTGACAGCGCCAGCCAAATAGAGCGACAAGGCTTGGTTTTCGGATGGGATCGTGGCCCAAGGGGGTGTTGCCCCGTTGGGACTCCCGCCAGGGAGCAAGTCCCCTGGACCCCATTTGTGTGGGGGTGTAGAGGCCTGTGGCCCCTGCCGGAGGGATGCGGTCCAGAGGAGGGCGGCAGCGCCTTCCTGCTCCGCAAACCCGAAGATCGATGCCTGACGAAGCACTGGCGGTCTGCAATCAGCCATTCACTTGGGGAAGGTGGCTATGCAGTTCTGGATTATTCAGGCCTTCAACGGCATTTCGTACGGCACCCTGCTCTTTCTGCTGGCCAGCGGCCTCTCCCTGATTTTCGGGGTGATGCGCATCGTCAACCTGGCCCACGGCTCCTACTTCATGCTGGGGGGCTACGTGGCGCTGACGGTGATCTGGCTGACCGGCTCCTGGCTGCTCGCCATTCCGCTGGCCGCGCTGACCATCGCCATTCTGGGGCTCGGCATGGAGCGGCTGTTCCTGCGCCCGCTCGGCTTCGACCCGCTGCGCCAGGTGCTGCTGACGGTCGGCTTCGCGCTGCTGTTCCAGCAAGCCGCGCTGGACATCTGGGGCGGCGACAACATGGACATCAAGGCGCCCGCTGCCCTGGATTGGAGCGTGCAGGTGCACGGCCTCTTCTTCCCCATGTACCGCATCTTCATGATCGGCATGGCCGCGGCCGTGGCGCTGCTGCTGTGGCTGGTGATGGAGAAGACGCGCATGGGCGCCATGGTGCGCGCCTCGGTGGATGACTCGGAGATGGCCCGCGGCGTGGGCATCGACACCTCGCGTGTTTCCATGGCCGTGTTCGCCCTGGGGGCCTTTCTGGCCGCCCTGGGCGGCGTCATCGGCGGGGCCTTCATTGGTGTCTATCCGGGCCTGGATTTCGAGATCCTGCCCTTGGCTTTCGCCGCGGTGATCATCGGAGGCATGGGGAGCCTGCGTGGTGCGCTGGTGGGCAGCCTCATCCTGGGGCTGATGGACAACTTCGGCAAGGCGCTCTTCCCGGAGATCTCCTACTTCACGCTGTACGCCCCGATGGTCATCATTCTGGCCGTGAAGCCCACTGGCCTGTTCGGGACGGAGTAGGGCCGTGCTCTCCAGTACCCGCGCCAAGTTCCTCATGGTGTGCGCCCTGCTGATCGTGGTGGCGCTGGTGGCCCCTGTGGCCAGTCCCTACGCCAAGCTGCTCGCGGCCCGCGTATGCATCATCGCTGTGCTGGCGATGAGCGTGGACCTGCTGCTCGGCTTCACGGGGCTGCCCTCCCTGGGCCAGGCGGCCTACCTGGGCGTGGGCGCCTATCTGACGGCCATTCTGGCCACGAGCCACAACTTCGGCCTGGGCTGCGATTTCTTCGCCGTGCTCCTGTTGGGTGCGGCGATTGGCGCCGTGACGGCGGCGTTCTTCGGGCTGTTCGCCATCCGCGCCAGCGGCGTGTACTTCCTCATCATCACGCTGGCGCTGGGCATGGTGGTGTGGGGGTTGGCCTATCGCTGGAACAGCCTGACCGGCGGCGACAACGGCATCAACGTGTTCAGCCGGCCCACCTGCGTCGTGAGCTTCTCCACCGACATCGCGTTCTTCTACGTGGCGCTGGGCGTCTATGTTGTCGTGTTGGCGGGGCTGTACCTGCTGGTGCGCTCGCCGTTCGGGCGCAGTCTGGTGGGCATCCGCGAGAGCGAGACGCGTATGCGGATGCTCGGCTACAACATCTGGCTGCACAAGTACCTGGCGTTCATCATCGCCGGGGGCATCGGGGGACTGGCCGGGGTGCTCTGGACGCACCTCAGTGGCATTGTCTCGCCGGACGACGTGTTCCTCACCACCTCGGTGGATGCACTGCTGGTGGTGGTGCTGGGCGGGCCGGGCACGCTTATCGGGGCCGCGCTGGGGACGGCCCTGGTGGTGTTCCTGCGCGAGTACCTGAGCACCGTGGTGCCGTGGTGGCAGTACGTGCTGGGGGGCGTGTACATCTTGACGATTCTCTACCTTCCCGAGGGCCTGATGGGCCTGCCGGCGCGTCTGCGCCAGCACGGTAGCGCATCGGCCGCGCGGGAAGCCGTCACCGCGCGCGAGTCGGCCTCCGCCGAGTCGCGCCCATAATCTTCAGGATCATCGGGAGGAGCAGTCATGGCACACCAGTGGGGAAGGGGCCTGCTCAAAGGCATTGCGCTCCTGGCCATGCTGACCCTGGTCGGCGCGTTCGGCCCGGTCAGCGGCAAGGCGCAGGCGGATGAATTGCGCATCGGCTTTCTGGCGCCGCTCACGGGCATCTTTGCCCAGGTCGGCACGGACATGAAGAACGGCTTCCAGATGTATCTGGACGAGGTGCACGGCAACTTCCACGGCGCCAAGGTCAAGTTCATCGTGGAAGACAGCCAGGGCAAGCCGCCCATCAACGTGCAGAAGGCCCAGAAGCTAATCCGCCAGGACAAGGTGCACATGTTTATCGGCGGCCTGCTGGCCTCCACGGGCTATGCCCTGGCGCCGGTGAGCACGCGCAGCAAGACGATTTACATCGCGCCGGTGGCCGCTGCGGATGACCTCACCCAGCGCCAGAGCGCCAAGTATCCGTACTTCCTCCGCAGCGGCTGGACCTCGTCGCAGCCCTCGCACCC
>DATFMP010000090.1:0-121647 GCA_035266845.1 bacterium | reverse complement strand
CTGATCCTCGCCGGCTCCGTCACCGTGGACGGCATCATCCTTTGCCTCGTCTTCCAGTTCTTCTGGCAGCGCCACCTGGCCCACACCGAAGCGCACTGAAGCCCCCGCGCGGCCCGGCTTCCGCCTGCTGACGGACGCCCGCGCCCATCCACACCAGCGATCCTGCGAGGGCGAATTGCACGCCCCTGCGCGGGTTCGTACCGCGCCGCACGCGCCGCTTCTTCGGTCCATCGGCGGGGACGGCATGTGCTTCGCCGTGGAGCCGGGCTGCGTGTCTCTCCTGCGCGGCGGGCTGACCCGCCACGTTTAGGGGCGGGGCGCCGGGACAAAGCGCCGGCCAGTCCTGCTAGACCCAGGCGATAGAGACGACGGTGAGGAGGTCGCGCGCCTGCTCGCGCACGATGCGCTCGGCCGCGGGGAGGTCGGTGGCACAGGCCGCGGCCGGGGGCAGCACGCGCAGCTCCCCGTTGCGATAGCCCTGCAGCTCCACGGGCAGGCCGGCGGCCTCCAGGCGCGCCTCCAGTGTATCCAGGCGGCGCTGCAGGTCCGCAAAGGCCTCGGCGGGCGTGCGCCCGGCTTGGCCCCAGGGGCAGTGCCGACAGCCGAGGAAGCAGCAGAAGCCGCGGCGGCGGTTGTAGTGCTCGGTAAAGACGTAGCGCCCGGCAGCGTCCACGGTGTAGTCCACGCCCTCCACCAGCGGGGCGGCGGGATCGTGCAGGGTGCCGGATGGGCGGCGGGCCCGGTCAGCGGGCGGCCGGTCGGGGCAGGGGGCGGGCGGCGCTTCAGCCGCCATTGGCGTGGCCGTCCAGGTATTTCATCCAGCGCTGCTTGAGCTGCCGGTCGAAGGCCGCATTGGAGACGCAGAGCAGGGTGTGCTTGAACAGGCGCACCTTCTGCTCGCACATGAGCTGGAAGGCGCTTTCGATATTGTGCTCGTAGAGCGGCTCGGGACTGGAGAGCTGGGCGGCTTGGTGCGCGGAATGGATGAACTCGATCATGATGTTGAAGTGGATCGGGTCCAGCTCCAGCACCTCCGCCACGCCGCGCAGCATGGCGATCTCCTTGTCCATCAGCACGCCATCGGCCATGGCCATGCCCATCAGGTCCAGCATCAGGCTGTACGTGAGATCCGTCTGACGCAGCCGCCGCACGATCGCATCGCGCTTGAGCGGCTGGCGGTTGGCGATGGCCAGCACCACTTCGCGGCTCTTGGGGGGCAGATTGAACTGGTCCATCCACCGGCGCAGCAGGGCCAGCTCGTCCGGGTGCAGCTCGTCGTCGCTGGCCGCCACGGCCGCCACCAGCATCAGGTAGTCCTTGCGGCGTTGCCAGGGATATCGGGTGATATCCGGCAGGTCCGCCTTCCCGACAGCAGCCATCGCACGGTGCTCAGATAAGTCCGCAGGGCGGGCGAGCCCGCTCCGCGGCAGCCCCCCAGGCCCGGCGCTTGCCCCTCTATCCGGGGCCGGCCGGGACATAGGTGAATACGCCCTCACGATAGAAAAAATAGGGCTGCAGCGCAATGTTTCGCGCCAGTCGCTGGAAGTAGTCCTGCCCCACCAGCGGCAAGCGCCGCAGGCTCCAGCGCTGCCTCCGCCCGCCCAGCTGCACCTGGTAGCGGCCGAAGTCCACGTAAACACGCCGGTCGGCCTTGTTGACGTAGAGGAAGCGCGGCGTGAAGTCCGGGCTCGGCGCCCCGGGCGGCGTGCTCACCAGGATGCGCGAGCCCTGGATCTGCAGCGAATAGTGGGGATTGGGGGGCGGCCGCTCCGCCTGGCCGGAGATGGGCACCCGCGGCAGCGCCACGCGCTGCGAGGCGACGGGCCGCGGGGTGCCTCCGTCCCGCAGGTCCATCGTGCCGGTCAGGTTGTCCAGGATCGGCGTGCGAACGTTGATGAAGCGCTGAAAGTCCGTGGACGTGAACTGCTTGATGCGCGTGCGCCCATAGGTCAGCTCTACCCCGATGGAGTTGATGGAGTACAGCGTGAGCAACTCGTTAGGCCGGTTGTAGAGCAGGTCCTCGGCGAAGAACGTGCCGTTGTCGATGTCCACGTCCGCGTCGATCGTCTCGCCCGGATTGGGCGTGTTGATGCGCACGACGAGCTGAATCTGCTGGGCCAGCGTGATGTCCGTCTGTGCCGTATCGAACTTGAAGGTCACCTGCCCACTCACCAGCACGCGCTCCCACTTGGCCATCTCCTGCTGCACGGGGGCGTAGCTGGGATCCTGCCGGGCCGCGGCCACCAGCCGGGCATAGGCCTTGCGGAAGGACTTCTCGGCCAGGAAGGTCTTGTAGCGCTCGAAGTTGTCGCGGGCGACCACCTTCTCGGAGCGCTGGAACGCGGCGCGGTAGTCCGGGTTGTCGGGGCTGTCGATCAGGGCCTCGTGGTAGGCCTGCATGGCCTCTTCCCAACGGCCCTGCTGCTCCAGCGCCTGCCCTTGGGAATACTTCACCGAGCATCCGCCCGCGGCCAGGGCCAGTAGCAGGCTCAGCAGCAGGGCGGGCAGGCGGGCAGGCCGCGCCGACACGAGGCGGGGGGTGCGGGTGCTGCGCCTCATGGGGTGTAGCCGACTGGGTAGTTCAGCGCTTCTTCGGTGATCTGCACGTCGTGCACGTGGCTTTCCCGCAGCCCCGCGTTGCTGATGCGCAGGAAGCGCGCCTCGGTGCGCAGGGCGGCGATGGTCGGCGTGCCCAGATAGCCCATCCCGGAACGCAGGCCGCCTATGTACTGGTAGATGCTCTCGGCCATGGGGCCGCGGTAGGGCACGCGGCCCTCGATGCCTTCCGGCACGGACTTCATTTCGGCCACCGCGCTTTCCTGGAAGTAGCGGTCCGCGGAGCCCTGGCGCATGGCGCCAATGGAGCCCATGCCGCGGTAAATCTTGTAGCGGCGGCCCTGGTAGAGGATCACCTGCCCCGGGCTTTCGTCCGTGCCCGCGAAGAGGTTGCCCAGCATCACTGTATCCGCGCCGGCCGCCAGGGCCTTCACGATGTCGCCGGAGAACTTGACGCCGCCGTCGGAGATGACCGGCACGTCGTGCTTGACGGTCACCTCGGTCACGGACTGGATGGCGGTGAGTTGCGGCACACCCACGCCGGCCACCACCCGCGTGGTGCAGATGGAGCCGGGGCCGATGCCGACCTTGACCGCGTTCACGCCGGCCTTGATCAGCGCCTCGGCCGCCTCGCCCGTGACGATGTTGCCGCCCACCAGCTCCGCATCGGGGAACTCCTCGCGCAGGGCCTGGATGGCCTTGACCACCTTGGTGGAAAAGCCGTGCGCCGTATCCACCACCACTACGTCGCAGCCGGCCTTCAGCAGCGCCTCGGCGCGCTGCAGGCTGTCCGGGCCCGGACCCACGGCCCCGCCCACCCGCAGACGCCCATGGGCGTCCTTGGCGGCGCTGGGATACTTGCGGGCCTTCTCGATGTCCTTCACCGTGATCAGGCCCATCAGCTCGTACTTGTCGTTGACGACCAGCAGTTTCTCGATGCGGTGCCGGTGCAGCAACGCCTTGGAATCCTCCAGGCTGATGCCGGGCTGCACGGTGATCAGCCTGTCGCGGCCCTGGGTCATCAGGTTGCGCACGGGTTGGTCGAAGTCCGATTCGAAGCGCAGATCGCGATTGGTGAGGATGCCCACCAGCTCGCGCCCCTGGGTGACGGGCACGCCGGAGATGCGGAAGCGCTCCATCAGCTTCTGCGCATCGTGCACGGGGGCATCGGGCGAGATGGTGATGGGGTTGGTGATCATCCCGCTCTCCGAGCGCTTTACCAGGTCCACTTCGCGGGCCTGTTGCTCGATGCTCATGTTCTTGTGGATGATCCCGATGCCGCCCTCCTGCGCCAAGCAGATCGCTGTGCGGTACTCGGTCACGGTGTCCATCGCCGCACTCACCAGCGGTATGTTGAGCTGGATGTGCTGGGTCAGGCGCGTGGCCAGGTTGGCATCGCTGGGCAGCACCTCGGATCTGGCAGGCACCAGCAATACGTCGTCAAATGTGAGCCCGGTTTCCAGGTGCTCATTCAGCATGGGGGCGTCTCCTTAGCGATCCGGGTGCAGCGCTGGCCGCGATGGATGCACTCCGGCGGTGCAGGCCGCCGTCGCGGCGGCCCGGCGCACAGGGCGGAGAAGTCTCGGGCAGCTTTGCCGTGAGGGGCGATGCGGTGGGGACAGCGGGCATCCATGCACGCTCGAGTGGCGGTAGGATGGGCGCTAGCGGCGCCCTCGGCTTCCAAAAAGGACTGGAATCCACCGCAGCGTGTAGGGTAAACTGAACGATTCCATGAATAACGTCGAAAATACCATGTCCAAGGCCTGATGCAACAGCAAAACTCCGCGGCATCGGCTTTGACGTCCCCCCTACTGGCCGAGGCGCTGGCCCGTATCGAAGCGCGCCGGCCGCTGGCCCTGCACGGCCTGCAGGCCGGGGGCAAGGCTTGGCTGCTCTCCGCGCTGGCCGGGCGCTTGGCCGCGCCGCTGGTCGTCGTGTGCGATTCCCTGCGCCGCGCCGAGGAACTGGCGGAAGATCTGGCCTTCCATGCCGGCCCGCGGCCCGTGCATCTGTTCCCGCACTGGGACACGGTGCCCTACGATGGCTTCTCGCCCCAGAAGGAAGTGATGGCCCAGCGGCTGCAGGCGCTGAGCGCGCTGCTGGAGGGGGCCACGCCGCTGTTGGTGACGACGCCCCAGGCTTGGCAGCAGGGCACGATGCCCCTGGCCGAGCTGCGCCGCCTGCGCTTCGGGTTGCGCCAAGGCGGGCGCTATCCGCGCGCGGAACTGCTGGCGGGGCTGGCCGCCGCAGGCTACGTGCGGGTGGACCTGGTGGAGGCGCCGGGCGAGTTCAGCGCGCGGGGCGAGATCGTGGATGTGTTCCCGATCCACCTGGAGCACCCGCTGCGGCTGGACTTCTTCGATGACGAGCTGGAGAGCCTGCGCCGATTCGAAGTGGGGTCGCAGACCTCCTTCGAGGACGTCGAGGCCGTGACGATCTACCCTGCCAGCGAGGGCGTGGTGACGCCCGAGACGGCCGCGGGAGCGCTCAAACGCCTGCCTCACTACAAGAGCCAGGTGCAGCCGGATACCTACCGGCAGCTCTGGCACTACCTTGAGCAGGGCGCGCCCTTCCCCGGCAGCGAACAGATGCTGGGGCTGTTTTACGAGCGCGCTTCGTGGCTGGACGAAGCACTGCCGCCCGAAACCGTGGTGGTGCTGGACGAGCCGCCTCAGCTCGAGCAGACGGCCGAGCACTTCTGGGGCGAGGTGCTGGGCGAGCACGAGCTCTGCCTGCGCCAGGGCAGCCTCGCGCTGCCGCCCGAGGCGTTCTATCGCACCACCGCCGAGTGGCAGCAGGCGCTGGCCCGGTTCTACCGCATCCCCGTGCATGCCCTGCGCCTGGAGGGCACCCGCGAGGCGCTGGTGGCGCCCTTCGCGGACAACTCCAGCCTGCGCGCCGCACCCTCCTCCGGGGGCAAGACGGCCCATGCCTGGCTGGGCGACGTGGTCTCGGCCCTCAAGGCGTGGCGCAACGGCGGCGCGCCCGTGTTCGTGGCCGCCCGCTCCGAGACGGGCGCCGAGCGCCTGCGCCAAGTGCTGAGCGAGTTCGACGTGGGCGTGCGGCTGCTGGCGCCCGCCGAGGCGGAACTGGAGACGCTCCTGGGTGGCTCGGCGGTCCGCACGCCGGCCGAACTGCCGGATATCGCCGTGCTCACCGCCACGCCAAACCGCGGCTTCCGCGTGGTGGATCCGCAGGGCAACACGCGCTTCGCCCTCGTCACCGAGGAGGAGATGCTGGGCGAGAAGCAGCGGCAGCGCAGGCTGAAGAAGTCCAAGCTGCAGCACTTCATCGCCTCCCTGGGCGAGCTGAAGGAGGGCGACCGCGTCGTGCACGTGGAGTACGGCATCGGGCGCTACGACGGCCTGCAGCGCCTGCACGCCGCGGGCGAGGAGGGTGACTTCCTCGTGCTGGCCTATGCCGGCGGCGACAAGGTGTACGTGCCGGTCTACAAGTTCCACCAGGTGCAGAAGTACACCGGGGTGGACGACGCCGCGCCCCCGCTGAACCGCCTGGGAGACGGCTCCTGGCAGCGCTCCAAGGCCCGCGCCAGCAAGGCCGTGGAGGATATGGCCGAGGAGCTGGTGGCCATCTACGCCGCGCGCAGGGCGCGCAAGGGGCACGCCTTCGATCCCAACCGCGCGATGATGACGGAGTTCGAGGAGGCCTTCCCGTTCCAGGAGACTGAGGACCAGCAGGTGGCCATCGAGGAGGTGCTGGCGAATCTGGCCGCCGAGACCCCGATGGACCGTCTGGTGTGCGGCGATGTGGGCTTCGGCAAGACCGAGGTGGCCATGCGCGCGGCGTACATGGCGGTGCTGGGAGGCAAGCAGGTGCTGGTGTTGGTGCCCACCACCATCCTGGCCCAGCAGCACTACGAAACGTTCACCAAGCGCTTCGAGCCCTTCCCCGTGCGCGTGGACGTGCTGAGCCGCTTCCGCAGCCCGGCGGACCAGAAGCAAGTGGCCAAGGCCTTCGCGGCGGGGGAGATCGACATCCTGATCGGCACGCACCGCCTGTTCTCCAAGGACATCGCCCCCAAGGCCCTGGGCCTGCTGGTGATCGACGAGGAGCAGCGCTTCGGCGTGGCGCACAAGGAGAAGATCAAGAAGCTGCGCACGCAGGTGGATGTGCTGACGCTCTCTGCCACCCCCATCCCGCGCACGCTGCACATGTCTCTGATGGGCGTGCGCGACCTGAGCATCATCAACACGGCGCCCATGGATCGCATCGCGGTGCGCACACGGCTGGTGAAGTCGAGCGACTACATCATCACCGAGGCCATCGAGCGGGAGGTGCGCCGCGGCGGGCAGGTGTTCTTCGTGCACAACCGCGTGGAGCACATCCACCAGTTCGGCACCTACGTGCAGTCGCTGGTGCCGCACCTGCGCGTGGCCATCGCCCACGGGCAGATGCCCGAAAAGCAGCTTGAGGAGGTGATGCTGGGCTTCGTGCATGGCGACGTGGAGGTGCTGGTGAGCACGAGCATCATCGAATCGGGGCTGGACATCCCCCGCGCCAACACGATCCTCATCAGCAATGCGGATCACTTCGGCCTCTCGCAGCTTTACCAACTGCGAGGGCGCGTGGGCCGCAGCAACGTGCAGGCCTATGCCTACCTGCTGGTCTCGCCGGAGAAGGTGCTTACGGACGTAGCCCAGAAGCGCCTCACGCTGCTGCAGGAGCTGAACGACCTGGGCTCCGGCTTCAAGATCGCCTCGCACGACCTGGAGATCCGCGGGGCGGGCAACCTGCTGGGCCGCGAGCAGTCCGGGCACATCACCCAGGTGGGCCTGGAACTGTTCACGCACATGGTGGAGGAGGCCGTCGCCCGCCTGAAGGGCGAGGAGGCCGTGCTGCCGGTGGAGGCGGACTGCAAGCTGGAGCTGGGCTTCCCCTACCTGCTGCCGGAGGACTACATCGCGAGCACCCAGCAGCGCCTGGACGTCTACAAGACCCTGGCCGAGATCCGCTCCGAACCCGAGCTGTGGGAGGTGCGTCAAACCCTGGAGGACCGCTTCGGGCACATTCCCGAGCCGCTGGCCAACCTATTCGAGCTGATTCGCGTGCGGTTGCTGGCGCTGCGCATTGGGCTGTCCGCCCTGGAGCGCAGCGGGAGCGATCTGGTGGCGCGCTTCGGGCACCCCGAGCGGATCGACGTGGAGCGCCTGATGGCGCTCGTGAACAATGGCACCGATGGCTTCCGGCTGCTGCCGGACGAGCGCTTGGTGCTGGGCGCCATGCCGCCCAGTCCGCAGGGCGTCCTGGAGCGGCTCAAAACGCTGGAGCCCGTCATCGTGCACGACAAGGCGGCTTAGAAACCCCGTGGCCAAGCGAGACGACGAACCCATGCACGCAGCCATCAGCCACCCAAGTCCCCGGCACAAGCCGGCCGCAGCGCCCCGCCGGGCGATGGCCCTGGCGTTCGTGCTGGTGACACTGGTCGCGCTGCTGCTGGCACTGGGCGGCTGCCAGAAGAGCCAGCGCCACACCACGGGCGACGAGGCGATGGCCCGGGCCATCGCCGTGGTGAACAATGAGAAGATCCTCTACGAGGACTTCCTGAACCACTACCAGCTCTTCCTGACCAAGTGGGACACGTTCATCCAGAACGATCCCCAGAAGAAGCAGGAGATCAAGGAACTGCTGCTGCAGCGGGCGATCGACGACAAGCTGATTGACCAGGAGGCACGGCGCAAGGGCATTGACGTGGACGACACGGAGCTGAACAAGCGCTCGCTGGCGCTTCTCTCCTCCGCGGAAGATACGGACGCCACCGCCGCCGAAAACGTGCTGTCCCCCGAGACCCTGTCGGACTGGACCCGGGAGCTGCGCCAGCGCATGACTCACGAGAAGGTGGTGCAACAGGAGGTGGTGGACAAGATCCGCATCACCCCGGCGGAGTTGCGCGCCTACTACGACAAGCACCGCAAGGACTTCTACAGCCCCGAACAGGTCAAGGTGCGCCATATCGCGGTGGGCAGCCGCTCACTGTACAATCGGGTGATGAGCCTGCTGGCGCGCAATGAGGACTTCGTGAAGCTCGTGCACCAGTACTCCATCACGCCGGACCGCATGAACGACGGCGAGCTGGGCTACGTGGAGCGGGGCGTGCTGCCCGAGGAATTCGACAAGGCCATCTTCAAGATGACCCGCATCGGAAGCATCACGCCGGCTAATGACCCGGTGAAGACGGAAATGGGCTACCATATCTTCCGTCTGGAGGGCCGCAAGCCGGCGGGTCAGCTCAGCTTCCGCGAGGCCCTGCCGGAGATCCGCGAGCGCCTGCTGCGGGAGAAGGAACCCCAGGCCTACCAGCGCTGGCTGGCGGACCTTCGCAACAAAGCCACCATCGTCATCGACGATGCCCTGCTCAATGCCGAGTGACGCCATGCTGCACGTGCACAACGAGTCCCCCGCCGGCGCCCCGCGCGGCCGGGTTGCCGTGGCCATGAGCGGCGGGGTGGACTCCTCCGTGGCCGCGGCGCTGCTGCTGGAGCAGGGTTGGGACGTGATCGGCGTACACATGAAGCTGCACGAGGCGCCGGATGCCGAGCGCCGCGACAAGTCATGCTGCTCGCTGGACGACGCGCTGGACGCGCGGCAGGTGTGCGCCCGGCTGGGCATTCCGTTCTACGTGCTGGATTTCCAGGCGCGCTTCCGCGAGCGGGTAATCGACTATTTCGTGGACAGCTACCGCACCGGACTGACGCCCAATCCCTGCGTGATGTGCAACCAGTCCATCAAGAACGCCACGCTGCTCGCACAGGTGCGCGAGTTCGGCTGCGACTACCTGGCCACGGGCCACTACGCCGCCAAGCGCCGCAACCCGGAAACGGGTGACTGGGAGCTGGTGCGGCCTCGCGACCGGCGCAAGGATCAGACGTACTTCCTGTTCAGCACGCCCCGCGAGGAGCTTCCCTGGCTGCTCTATCCCCTGGCGGACTACGAGAAGCCCCAGACCCGCGGGGTGGCGGAGCGCCATGGCTTCCTGACCTGGGACAAGCCGGATAGCCAGGAGGTGTGCTTCGTGCCGCGGGACTACCGCAGCTTCCTGCGCGGCCGGCTGGGCGATGCCCTGCCCCTGCCGGGGCCGTTCGTGGACGGCGATGGACGCGTGCTGGGCACGCACCAGGGTCTGCCCTTCTACACCGTGGGCCAGCGCCGCGGGGTGGGCGTGCAGGCCACCGAGCCACTCTACGTGGTGGAGCTGCGTCCGGAGCGCAACGAGGTGGTGCTGGGTCCCGAGGCGGCACTGTACCAACCCGGCGCGGACGTGCGCCGCGTGAACTGGGTCTCGCGCGATCCCATCACCGCGCCCATCGATGCAGACGTGAAGGTGCGCTATGCCCATGAGGGCACCCCGGCACGCATCGAACCCGCGCCCCTGCCGGACGATCCCACCGCCGTGCGCGTTCGCTTCGCCGAGCCCGTGCGGGCCGTGACCCCTGGACAGGCGGCCGTGTTCTACGCAGGCGACGTGCTGCTGGGCGGAGGCTGGATCGAATCGGCACGGCGCTGAGCGCGGCCATGAACGTCGTCCTGATCGGGTTCATGGCCTCCGGCAAGACCTCGGTCGGCCGGCGGCTCTCCCAGCGGCTGGGCTACAGCTTCCTGGATACCGACCAGTTCATCGAGACGGAGATGGGCTGTTCCATCGCGGACCTCTTCGCCATCCAGGGCGAGGCGTACTTCCGCGACGTGGAGAGCCGGCTGGCCGAGCGCCTGCACCGGCTGCAGAACACCGTTATCTCCACGGGCGGCGGCCTGCCCATCACCCCGGGCAACCTGGAGCGGCTGCGGCGGGCCGGCACGGTGGTATTTCTCAAGGCCAGCCTGGAGGACATCGTCAAGCGCCTGGAGCGCGACACGCGCCGCCCCAAGGCGCAGGGTGGCGACCTGCGCGAGACGGTCACGCGGCTGCTGGCCGACCGTCTGCCCATCTACGAGCAGGCCGACCTGGTGGTGGAATCCCACGGCAAGGGCGTCAACCGCGTCTGCGGCGAGATCATCCGCCACCTCACCGCCGTGCAGTCACGGGAGGACGCGCCCGAACCCGCGCCCTCCCGCGCCTAGCACCGGGCCATCGGGGGAAGGCGGCCACTCGCCTTCGCCGCCTGTGCTCCGTCAGTCATCAATTTTTGGGGTTAGCGGAGGAGGAAGGCTCTGCCTCCCATGCTGCCGGTGGCCTTGCGCAGGGGCTCGGCCGCGTCTGCACCTCCTCCCTGCGGTAAGCGCTACGGGTCCCCACCCCGCAACACGAATGGGGTCCAGGGGGCTTGCTTCTCAAGACACAGTCTACACCAGCAGCGGGCCCACCTCCGGCTCGTCGGGAACGACCGTGTGGGCGCCGTGGTGGTGGAAGATCTTCCACAGCTCCGCCTCCGCATCCCAACCGAACAGGTTGGTGGAGACCACGCCGGAGGAGTGCCGCTCGTGGCCCACGGCGGAGTGGATCGCCTCGTACACCGTGACGATGCCCACATCGCCTGCCACGTGGGCCTCCGCACCGCTGAGGTCGAAGTGGATGTTTGCCGTATTCTCGATGATGCGCTGCCAGCTCTCCAGCACCGGCCGCGCGCCGCGCAGGGGCATCCAGCCCGGGTGCACGCAGAACACCCGCGCGCTGTCCTCCCACAGCGCTGCCATGGCCGGGTAGTCCAGCGTCTCGAACGTGCGGTAGAAGCGCTCGTTGGCCGCCAGCAGGGAGTCGGTGGTGCGGGAGTCGGACATGGACGGGACCGGGGGAATCGGGTGAGGGGCTCGCTACACCTGCGCTTCGCGCAGCACGCGGTGGTCCTGCACGCGGATCGTGACGCGCACCGCGTCGAAGTGCTCCAGCAGGTCCACGGCGTGCTTGCGGGTGACGCCGGTGAGGTCCTTGAAGTCGATCACGGTGATTTGGCTGTGCTGTGCCAGGTAGTCGCGCAGTTGGCGCTCGATCTCCGCCAGGGTGTCCGGCGTGTAATACAAGTCGTCCTTCACGCGCACGAGTTGGCCGTTGTGGGTGCCCAGCTTGGCAAGCTGCACGCCGGTCTTCTCGTCCACGTCCGCGGCCTCGAAGAGGGCGGTGCGGCGGGGCGGCATCACACCGCCGGCGCGCACGGCCTCCACCAGCCGCGCCAGGCGCTCCTCCTGCTGCCCGGTGAGCGACTTCTCGTGGCCGCTCATGCGGTAGAGCGGACCCTCCTGCGCAATGGTGCCGGCCTTGACCAGCCGCTGCAGAAGCTGGCCCACCTCCTTGTCGTTGAAGAGCACCGCCAGCTTGCCGCCCAACTCCACGCGGCTCATGCCCTCGCGCTCCGGATGGGCCTTATGGTGGGCCGCCAGCACGCGCTGCATGAAGCCGCCGATGCGTTCCACGGTGGAGACGTGCAGGTACTTGCGCTCCGCCGGGTCCACGCAATAGATGGCGCCCCGGCTGGAGAGCTTGTCGATGATGCGCCCGAACTGCTTCTCACTCAGCCCCGCGCGGATGAAGCCCTCGCGGGCTCTCACGCCGCGGTTGCCCTGCAGGTAGACCACCTGCTCCACCAGCGCCTCGGGGTCGTCCCCCGCTAGCACGCGTAGGCGTTGCGCCAAATCGCCCCGCAGCCGGCGCGACTTGTAGGGCGCGGGATCGATCACCCGCCCGCCGCCCAGCGTGAAGATGGGCGAGTAGTTGCGGATGATGAAGCGATCGCCGAAGCGCGAGCTGACCTCCCGCTCCAGGCGCAGTTGCACGAGCTGGGTCTGGCCCGGCTTGAAGCGCTCCTCCTCCAGCAACACCAGCCGCCCGATCACCTCCTGCGTGCCCAGGTGCAGGCGGATGCGCGTGCGCTGAGTCAGCTCGCGGGGGGCATCGGCCAGCAGCTTCAGCTCCGCGTTGAGCAGGAAGCTGGTGAGCAGGCTGTCCGGCTCCGCCAATTGATCGCCGCGCTGGATCTCGTCCTTGGTTACGCCCGCCAGGTTGATCGCGGCGCGCTGGCCCGCCTCCACGGCGTCGGCGGGCTGGCCGTGCACCTGCAGGCCCCGCACGCGCAGCGCCTTGCGCTGGGGATACTGCGTGACCGTGTCCTCCTTGCGCAGGCGCCCGGCGATGACGGTGCCGGTGACCACCGTGCCGAAGCCCTTGATGGTGAACGAGCGGTCCACGGGGAAGCGGAACGGGTGCTCCAGGTGGTGCCCCTGCACCCGCGTGGTGAGCTGGGCCAGCGCCGCCCTCAGCTCCGCCAGCCCGGCGCCGGTGACCGCGGAGACGGGCAGGATCGGCGCGTCCTCCAGGAAGGTGCCTTGCACCGCCTCGCGCACGTCCTGCGCGCACAGCTCCAGCAGTTCCTCATCGACCAGGTCCGTGCGGGTGAGCGCGATCAGCCCCTGGCGGATGCCCAGCAGATCGCAGATGTGCAGGTGCTCGCGGGTCTGGGGCATCACGCCCTCGTCCGCCGCGATGACCATCAGGACGGCATCCAGCCCGGCCGCCCCCGCCAGCATGTTGTGCACGAAGCGCTCGTGCCCCGGCACGTCCACGAAGGCGATTACGTTGCCGGCCTCGTCCGTGTAGTGGGCGAAGCCGATGTCGATGGTGATCCCGCGCTCCTTCTCCTCGACGAAGCGGTCCGCGTCGATGCCGGTCAGCGCCTTGACCAGCGTCGTCTTGCCGTGGTCGATGTGCCCGGAGGTGCCGATGACAAGGTGCATGACGACCGCGGTGCGTCTCTCGGAGATGGAATCGCGAATGGGTGCGGATGCGCGCGCGGCGTGCCGCCGCCCGGCACTCCGGCCGGTCTCACCGCAGCAGGTGCGCCGGTGCAACCGTCGATCCGATGGACGCCCCCCGCCCCCTGCACGCCGGAAACAGCTCCCGGCCGGAGCCGCCCGCCGCGCGATCGCCGCGAGGCCCGGCTCTGTTTGGAAAGGCCGGTTGCGGATGGGGGCTTTGCCCCCAGACCCCCAACAGGGAGCTAGGCTCCCTGAACCCTGTTTGTGCGTCAACGCTCGTTGGCGTTGCTTTGCGCCCGTATCGGGGGTGCGGGGGCCCTCGGCCCCCGCATCTGGTTTGTCCTGCCTCCGGGCGGCGGTAGCTGCCGGGAGGCACAATTCAATACAGAACCTAGCGATCGGGCTCGGTGATCTTGCAGGAGCCGTCGAAGAAGACGCCCTTCTCCAGCACCAGCTCGCGCGTGTGGATGGAGCCCTTCACGGAGCCGGGCAGGCTGAGCTGCACGTGCTCAGCCGAGACGATGTCGCCCTCGATCCTGCCGCTGGAAATCACCGCCCGCGCATGGATGTCCGCTTCCACGTGCGCCGTATCTCCCAGGGTCACCACCGATCCGCTGAGTACGGAGCCCTTGAGCTTGCCATCGATGCGCAGGCCGCCTCGCAGTTCCAGGCGTCCCTCCAGCTCGGTGCCCTGACCCAGGAAGCTCGTGGTCTTGGCGTGGCGATAGTCCTTGCTCATGGCAGCAACTCTCCTGGCCCATGCGTCCCGCGCGGGTGGCGGGCACCACAGGGGCGTGCCTCAGCGCACCAGCAGCTCGTAGAGGCGGTTGAAGTCGTCCAGGGAATAGTACTCGATCTCGATGCACCCCGTGCCCGCGCTCGCTTGGCCCGCGCGTTGGATCGTGACGCGGGTGCCCAACCGGCGTTCCAGCATCTCCTGAACCGCCTGAAACTGCAACGACTCGGCCGCGGGCAGGGCCGGCGGCGCGGCATCGGCGGGGGGTACGGCACCAGGGGCCGGCGCTCCGCTCCGTTCGCGCTGCACCAGTTGCTCCGTCTCCCGCACGGAAAGCCCACGCTGCAGCACCAGTGCCCGCAGCCCAAGCTGCCGGTCCGGCTCGGCCACTCCCAGCAGGGCCCGCGCATGCCCGATGGTGAGGCGCCCGTCGTCCAGGTCCTCTTGCAGCAGCAGCGGCAGGGCCAGCAGGCGCACCATGTTGGCGATAGTGGAGCGATCCTTGCCCACGCGGACGGCCAGAGCCTCCTGCGTGTAGCCGTACTGGTCGAGCAGCGTGCGGTAGGCCGCCGCTTCCTCGATGGGCGTGAGCTGCTCGCGCTGCAGGTTCTCCACCAGCGCGGCTTCCAGCAGTGCGTCGTCCGGCACCTCGCGCACGAGTACGGGCACTTCTTGCCAGCCCAGGTGCTGCACGGCGCGCAGGCGGCGCTCGCCCGCCACCAGTTGATAGCGCCCTGGCACGGCCGGGTGCGGGCGCACCACCAGCGGCTGGATCACGCCCTGGCTGGCGATGGACTGCGCCAGCGCGGCGATCTTAGCCTCGGTGAAGTGCCGCCGGGGCTGGCGCGGATTGGGCTCGATCTCCGCCAGCGGGACGTGCAGCAGCCGCACCGCATCCGCGGCCGGCAGATCAGTGCCGGGGCTCATGGGGCTATGCTCAAGGCTAGCGCACCCCGCGGCGGATGCGCGCCTGCAGGGTCTTGATGCGCTTGTCCACGATGTCCGGGTTCGGGTACTTGTCCCGCAGGACTTGGTAGGCGGCCAGTGCCTCGCGCATGTGGCCCCGCTCCTCCAGGGTGTCCGCCACAAAGTACTGGGCGCGCAGAGAGGTCAGCGTACCGGGGAAATCCTTGCCGATCTGGCGCATGGCGAAGAGCGCCAGGTCGTAGCGCTTCTCCAGGTAGTAGCTGTAGCCCACCAGGTAGTATGCCTGCGGCCGCAGCGGGGACTTGGGTTCCTTCACCAGCAGGTCCCGTACCTCCATGCGGGCCTGGTCCATCTTGCCCATCTGCAGGTTCAGCCGCGCCAGCTTCATGCGCAGCCAGTCGCGCCGGTGGGCCAGCTCGTCGGCCAGCAGCAACTGCTGATAGATCTGCAGCGCCCGGTGGCGAGTGTCCTTGCGTTGCGCATAGACCTCCGCCAGGTTCAGCTTGGCCTCGTAGAAGTAGCGGCCCTTGGGGTAGGTCACCAGCAGGCGCTGGTACTGCCGCGCGGCCTGGTCGAGGTCCTGGATATAGTACTGGTACAGGCAGGCGGCCCAGTACAGCGAGCCCTCGGCCAGTTGGGAACTGGGGTACAGCTCAGCGACGGTGATGAAGTTGCGGGCGGCGTCCTGGTAGCGTCCGCCCTTCCACAACGCCTGCGCCTTGTCCGATAGCTGGCGGGCCTCGGAATTGGCCAGGCAGCCGCTGGTGAGCAGGGCCGTGCCCAGCACCACCAACAGCAGCATGCCATGGGCCAGCCGGCGCAGCCGGTGCGGACTATTCGCCATCGTCTGGATCCGCGCCCCCATTGCTTCCGTTGGCCCCGCTGCCATTGGCGCCGTTTGCGCCGTTGCCATCGTCGTCGTCGCCATTCTCCACGATCTTGGCGATGGACACCACATGCTCGCCTGGATCCATCTGGATCAGGCGCACCCCCTGTGTGAGTCGCCCGATGGTGCGCAGGTTCTTCAGCTTGAGGCGGATCAGCTTGCCGAGTTGGGTAATGAGCATCACATCCTGGTCGCGCTCGACCTGCAGGATGCCCACCACCTCGCCGTTGCGGGCCGAAGTCTTGATGGTGTAGATGCCCTTGTTGCCGCGGCTGCCCACGCGATAGTCGTCCACGCCGGACTTCTTGCCGTAGCCGTTCTCGGTCAGCGTGAGGATGGAGTTGCCTCCGCTGAGCATTTCCATGCCCACCACCGTATCGCCCTTGTTGAGGCGGATGCCGATGACGCCGCGAGCCACCCGGCCCACCTCGCGCACGGTGCTCACCGGGAAGCGCAGCGAGAGCCCCTTGCGCGTGGCCAGGAACACCTCCTGGTCGTCCGTGGTGAGGGCCGCGGCCACCAACTGGTCGTCGTCGTCGATGTTGATGGCCCGCACGCCCGCCTTGCGCGGGTTGGCGTAGGCATCCAGCGCTGTCTTCTTGACGATGCCGTTGCGCGTGACCATCAGCACGTACCATCCGGACGCGAACTCCGAGACGGGCAGGTAGGCACGCACCGTCTCGCCCTCCTCCAGCGGCAGCAGGTTCACCACCGCCTTGCCGCGCGCCGTGCGCGAGGCCACGGGAATCTCGTAAACCTTCTTCCAGTAGACCTTGCCAAAGGAGCTGAAGATGAGCAGGTAGTCGTGCGTGGAGGCGACGAACATGTTCTCCACGAAGTCCTCTTCCCGCGTGGTCATGCCGATCTTGCCCTTGCCGCCGCGGCGCTGCGTGCGGTAGATGCTCACCGCGCTGCGCTTCATGTAACCGGCGTGGGAGATCGTCACCACCATGTCCTCCTCGGCGATGAGGTCTTCCGCGTTGATGTCGCTGGCGTCGGCCAGGATTTCCGTGCGGCGGTCGTTGGCGTACTTGTCGCGCACCTCGCGGGTCTCGGTGCGGATGATGTCCAGCACCAGTTCGCGGTCGGCCAGGATCGCCTGGTACTCGGCGATCTTGCGCATCACCTCGGTGTACTCGTCCTGGATCTTCTGTTGCTCCATGCCGGTGAGGCGCTGCAGCCGCATCTCCAGGATTTCCTTGGCCTGCACCTCGCTCAACCCGTGCTCGGCCATCAGCACCGCGCGGGCATCGGCCGGGGTGGGCGCCGCCTTGATCTGCGCGATTACGTCGTCCAGCGCGGCCAGTGCGATGCGGAAGCCCTCCAGGACGTGCGCGCGGGCCTCGGCCCGGCCCAGGTCGTAGCGGGTGCGGCGCTCGATGACCTCGATGCGGTGGTTCAGGAAGTGCCGGAAAAACTGCGGCAGGGTCAGCACGCGCGGCTGCCCATCCACCACCGCCAGCATGATGATGCCGAACGAGGTCTGGAGCTGCGTCATCTTGTACAGGTTGTTCAGCACCACATCGCCGGCAAAGCCGCGCTTGACCTCGATCACGATGCGCATGCCGGTGCGATCGGACTCGTCCCGCAGGTCCGAGATGCCATCCATCCGCTTGTCTCGCACCAGCTCGGCGATCTTCTCGATGAGGCGTGCCTTGTTCACCATGTAAGGCAGCTCATCGACGATGATCGTCTCCTTGTCGCTCTTGCCCTCGGTCTCCACGCGGGCCTTGGCCCGCAGCGTGATGACGCCCCGCCCGGTGGAATAGGCATCGTAGATGCCCTGCCGGCCCATGATGTAGGCGCCCGTAGGGAAGTCCGGCCCGGGCATGCGCTCCAACATCTCGACGATGGAGGGGTTGTCCCGATGGTCGACGTAGTACAGGAACGCTTCCAGGCTCTCGCCCAGGTTGTGCGGCGGAATGTTGCTGGCCATCCCCACGGCGATGCCGGTGGAGCCATTGACCAGCAGGTTGGGGATGCGCGAGGGCAGCACCACCGGCTCTTCCAGCGACTCGTCGTAGTTCGGCTGGAAGTCCACCGTCTGCTTGTCCAGGTCCGCCAGCACCTCCGCAGCAAGCTGGGTCATGCGCACTTCGGTGTAGCGCATGGCCGCGGGCGGGTCGCCATCCACGGAGCCGAAGTTTCCCTGACCATCGATGAGGGGGTGGCGCATGGAGAACTCCTGCGCCAGACGCACGATGGTGTCGTACACGGCCGATTCGCCGTGGGGGTGGTACTTGCCGATCACGTCGCCCACCACGCGGGCCGACTTGCGGTAAGGCCGGTTGTAATGGTTGCCCTGCTCGTTCATCGAGAAGAGCACCCGCCGGTGCACCGGCTTCAGACCATCGCGCACGTCGGGAATCGCCCGGCCGACGATGACGCTCATCGCGTACTCCATGTACGACTCGCGCATCTCGTCTTCGATATTGACGGGCGTAATCAGATTCAGATCGGTGGGCTCCATCGGACTCCTGTCCTGCGTGGATGGTCGAACGCCGGATTGCGGGCGTGGCGGCGGGAGGACGGCTCAGGCGGGCATCGGGCCTTCCCTGGCAACGGCTTGGCGCCCCCGGTCGCGGGCAGCGCGCGCAGCCCCTTGGCGCGGGGCTTGGCCATGTGGTGACAGGTCCCCTTCCCTGGTGGCCCGGCGGTCTGAACCCCGCCTCTCACCTATCCCGCAGGCTACCACGTTGCCCCTCTCTCGGCAAACCGGGGCACCCCGCAAACCGCGCCCCCAGGCGCCTTTGCGGAAGGTCCACGTGATGCTTCGGGCGATTGCGCGCAGTGCCCGGAAAACCGGTCCCCGGCAGCGGCGCTCGCGAGGCGATGGGGTCCGGAATGAGGTCGGCGCTACGGCGTCGCTATGTTTATTCCCGGCGGGAATCCGTTGACTCCGCGTCCGGATTCGCGATATAAAAACAGTTCGGCTGTAAACGCTTCACCTATTTTGAGCCTGTCGCGCTATGTCGAGAGTCTGCCAGATCACCGGCAAGAAGGGACTGAACGGCAACCGGGTTTCCCACGCCAACAACAAGACCTCGCACGTGCAGAAGCCCAATCTGCGCAAGAAGCGGGTGTTCGTTGCGGAGCTGGGCCGCTACGTGACTGTGCGCATGAGCACGAAAGGTCTCAAATCGCTGGACAAGAAGGGCCCCTACCGCGCGCTGAAGGAAGCCGGCCTGCTCTAGGCAGGTGCATCGGCACCGCGCCGCAATAATTCCCCAGACCTTCTGAAGCGACTGCCCGGCCGGGCGCCTTCCCACCACGGGAATGCGCCCAGCGATGCAACTGTTTGCGCGCCACGCCCATTCCTCAGCCTTGGCCAACCGCGACAAGGCGCGGGGGGCGCGGCATCACGGCGAGGCATTATCTCCGCCGCGCGGCGATGCTAGAATGGGCCGGGGAGGAGAGTCGGTTGCGGCATTGCCGCTTTAATGAAAAGGATGAGCCCCATGACCACCCAGGTTCCCCACGCCCCCGAGCCGCCCAGCCGGCGACCCTGGCTGAAACCGGAGTTGGCCGTGAGCGATTTTGTACGCCGCTTGGCCCGTGCCCTGGACTTCTGGTCCGGCCCCGACGAGCAGCCGGAGGAGCCCCGCATGGAGGAGATCCGCGCCTGGTGCCGCGAGGCCTGGCAGCAGCGCGGGCGCATCAGCAGCCTGATGGCGATCGCCAAGGCGGCCGATGCCTACAAGCGCCTCAATGCCGCCGGGAAGGACGCGTTTTTCCGCATGCTGCGCGATGACTTCGGCGTGGACGAGGAACGCGTGCGCGAGGCCATCGCCGCCTACCTGTCCGCCAGCGCCGAAGGCGACGGCGCCGGGGATGGCGGCGGAGCGCAGGTGCGCCTGAACCGGGCCCTGGAAAGTCCGCGCCTCACTCTGTTCGAGCTGTTCAATACGATTCCGTCCGGCATCAAATTCCTGGTGGACCTGCGGGCGGACCTGTCCGAACGCCTGCGGCAAGACCCGGAGCTGGCGCCGCTGGAGTACGAGCTGCAGCGCAAGCTGTCCTCGTTCTTCAACCTGGGCTTTCTGGAGCTACAGCGCATCGGCTGGGACAGCCCGGCGGTGCTGCTGGAGAACCTGATCCGCTACGAGGCCGTGCACCGCATCGGAACCTGGGAGGATCTCAAGCACCGCCTGGTCTCCGACCGCGCCTGCTATGCGTTCCTGCACCCGGCCATGCCCAACGAGCCACTGATCTTCGTGGAGGTGGCGCTGGTGCAGGGTCTGGCGGACAGCATCCAGCGCCTGCTCGACCCGACGGCGCCGGACCTGCGACCGGATCAGGCGGACACGGCCATCTTCTACAGCATTTCCAATGCCCAGCAGGGGCTGCGCGGCATCCAGTTCGGCAACCTGCTCATCAAGCAGGTAGTGTCCCGCCTGCGGAGCGAGGTGCCCAACCTGAGGACCTTCGCCACGCTCTCGCCCCTGCCCCGCTTCCGGCGCGACTTCCTGGACGCGGCGGTGGCGGATGGCACCATTGCGGAGTTCTTCGAGAAGGATGAGGCCAAGCGGCTGTGCGACGCAGTGGAGGCGCGGGACGTACCGGTGGCGGTGAGCACGGTGCTAGCGATGCCCAACTGGCACCGCAACGCGGACGCCGCCGAGGCGCTGCGGCCTGGGCTGCTCCGCGCGGCGCGGCACTACCTCGCCGAGCGCCAGCACAACGGACACGCGGCCTGTCCCGTGGCGCACTTCCACGGCTCCAACGGGGCCCTGCTGGCCCGCATTAACTGGCTGGGCGATACCTCGCCGCACGGCATGGAGCAGTCCGCAGGCGTCATGGTGAATTACCAGTACGAACTGGGACGCTTCGAGCCGCAGCAGGACGAATACCTGCGCACGGGCCACATCCCCGTGGGCAAGGTGGTCAAGGCGCTGTAGCGGCCACCGGCGGCGCGGACAACACCCCGGAAAGCACAAAGCCCGGCTCGCCCCCTCGCAGGGGCGGCCGGGCTTTGCCGTTTCGTCGCACGATGGCGCGAGGGCCAGCAGCGCTCCCTTGGCTCTAGGCGCCCCCCGCCGCGGTGGTGGCGGCGCGGTCGCGGTTGGCCTGGAATCGCTCGCGAAGCTGTGCCACGTTGTCGCGAGTTTCCGCCAGCGTGCGCTCCTTGATGTCCTCGTAGCCGCGGATGCCGTCCGGCGCCTCGGCAATGGCCACCGCAATGGCGTGGTTCTCGTGGGTGAGGTCAGGCAGCAGGCCCTCCACCAAGTCGCGATACCAGCCGATCAGGCTGTGCTCCAGGCGGCGGTGACGGGACATGTTGAAGACGTCTACCACGCTGCCGCGGATGGCCCGCATGCGGTACAGCAGGCGGAACATGGGGAAGAACCAGCCGCCCAGCTTGATCTTGCGGTTCAGGCCCCACTGCCGGAACAGCGGCGGGTGCAGGTGCACGTAGCGCTTGAGCGGCCCGTCGTACCGTGCCGCCACGCGCTCCCAGGTGGGATCCTGCAGCCACAGCCGCGCCACCTCGTACTCGTCCTTGATGGCCATCAGCTTGAAGAGCCAGGTGGCCACAGCCTCGCGCAGGGCCGTGCGGCCTGCGGTGCGGCCCTGCTCGGCCTCTGCGATGCGGCCCACGGAGTCCAGGTACTTCGCCGCATAGGCCTCGTTCTGGTACAGCAGCAGATCGGCCACGCGCGGGGGTAGAATCTCGCCCAGGCGCCCACCCTGCGGGAAGCGCGCCTCCAGCCGCTCATAGGCCGCCGTCAGAGCTGGCGCGTGACGGCGCAGCTTGTCCAGCGCCTGCGTGCGGGGGTCGGCCTGCTCCTGGTCGCCGCGGATTACGCTCAGCACGTAGTCGCGATCCAACACGTACTTGCGGCCCCAGGCGAAGGCGAGGCGGTTCTGCTCCACGGCCACGCGGTTGGCCTCGATGGCCGCGTCGATGGACTCGGCCTTGAGGGGCAGTAGCCCGGACTGGTAGGCCACGCCCAACAGGAACACGTTGTTGGGCATATGGTCGCCGAACAACGCCTCGGTGATGGCCACCGAGTTCAGGTATACGTTGCGCTCCTTCACCGTGTACCGGTTCAGGCGCTCCTGCAGGGCCGCCAGTTCCGGGAAGTGCTTGTGGAAGTCGGTCACCACCTCCGCGGTGCTGATCTGGGAGACGTTGGCGACGGCCACCGTGCGCTTGGAATCAAAGCGGTTCAGGTTATCCGGCGCCACGGTGGCCAGCATGTCGAAGGCTAGGCACAGGTCCGCTTCGCCCGCGGCGATCTTGTTGGCGTCCGACACCGGCTTGTCACTGATGATGAAGTTGGACAGCACCGCGCCACCCTTCTGCGCCAGCCCGGTCTGGTCCAGATGGGAGGCGTACTTGCCTTCCATCAGGGCAGCGGTCACCAGCAGCGCGTCCACCGTGACGACGCCCGTGCCGCCGATGCCGATCAGCATCGTCTTGAAGGGCCGCTCCGTGGTGGCCTTGTGCTCGGGCTCGGGCAGCTCGCCCTCCAGCGCCACGGCCATGCCCTTGCGCTTGGCGAGTTTGGTGCCCTCGCCCAACTCCACCGTCATGAAGGACGGACAGTCCCCCTTCAGGCACGAGTAATCCATGTTGCAGGACGACTGGTGGATCTGCGTCTTGCGCCCATAAGGCGTCTCCACCGGCACCACGGAAAGGCAGTTGGACTTGACCCCGCAGTCCCCGCAGCCCTCGCACACGGCCTCGTTGATGAACACGCGCTGGCTGGGCGTGGGCAGGATGCCGCGCTTGCGCTGGCGGCGCTTTTCCGCGGCGCACTGCTGGTCGAAGATGATCACGCTGACGCCGGGCTTTTCGCGCAGTTCCAGCATCACCTGGTTGTACTCCACCTTGGGCCGCACGCTGATCTTCCTGCCGATGCGCCGCTTGGGGTACTTCTCCAGCTGCTCCGGAACGATCACCACCTCGCGGGCGCCTTCCGTCACCAACTTGTGCGCGATGTCCACCGGCGTGCGCTCGCCCACCACAGTCTGCCCGCCCGTCATCGCCGAGGCGCTGTTGTAGAGCAGCTTGAAGGTCATGTTCACGCCGCTGGCGATGCAGGCCTCCACGGCCTTGCTGGCGGAGTGGTAGTAGGTGCCGTCCCCCACGTTCTGGAACAGGTGCGACTTTTCCGTGAAGGGCGCCAAGCCCATCCAGGGCGCACCCTCGCCGCCCATGTGGGTGAGCCACATCACGCCGCGGTTCATGTACGTGGCCATGGCGTGGCAGCCGATGCCGCCGCCCGTCAGGTCGCCCTCGGGCAGGCGCGTGGAGGTGTTGTGCGGGCAGCCGCTGCAGAAGTACGGCGTGCGTGGCATGACCGGCTCGTAGGTGCGCTTGCCGATGTCCTGCAGCCACTGCACGCGCTCCAGCAGATCGCCCCGGTTCAGGCGCTTGGCCAGGTAGCGCGCCAACACGCCGGCCACGGTATCCGCGCCCATCTCGCCCGGGATGGGGAAGAGCGGCTTGCCGTCCTCGTCGTACTTGCCGTACACGGCGGGGTGGCGGGGGCGGTTGTAGAGCGCCTCGCGGATCAGCGTCTCGCTGAAGCCCCGCTTCTCCTCCACCACCAAGATCTCCTCCAGCCCATCCGCGAACTCATACAGCCCCTGCGGCTCGATGGGGGCGATCATGCCCAGCTTGTAGATGCGGATGCCGGCTTGGCGCAGGTCCTCCTCGTCAAAGCCCAGCAGGTGCAGCGCTTGCGTGAGGTCCTTGAACGTCTTGCCCGCGGCAACCAGGCCGATGCGGTCGCTCCCGCTGCGCACGATGATGCGGTCCAGCTTGTTGGTGCGCGCATAGGCCTGCGCGGCGAGCAGGCGCTCGTAGAAGATCTGCCGCTCCATCTCCAGCGTGAAGGGCGGAATCAGGCGCGGGTCCTGGACTTTCTGGAAGGGCTTGCCGTCGATCTCCAGTTCCGGAATCCTCGGCATGGCCATCTCGGGGTGCACGTCGATGACGGCCCCGCCATCCGCTACGTTGGTGACGATCTTCAGCGCGGACCACAGCCCGCTGTAGCGCGACATGGCCAGCCCGTGCAGCCCCAGTTCCAGCACCTCCTGCGGATCCCCCGGGTAGAGCACCGGGAAGAACAGGTCGTAGAAGGTCATGGTGGAATCGCTGGGGATCGTCGAGCTCTTGCACGCCGGGTCGTCCCCACCCAGCGCCAGCGCCGCGCCATGGCGGGAGGTGCCGATGTACTGGGCATGACGGAAGGCGTCGCCGGTGCGGTCGACGCCGGGAGCCTTGCCGTACCAGATGCCGTTCACGCCGTGGAAGCGCTCGTGGGGGAACTGTTCCAGCAGTTGCGAACCGTAGATGGCGGTGGCGGCGATGTCCTCGTTGATGCCGGGCTGCCACACGATGTCGTGCTCGGGCAGCAGGTGGCCGGCCATGCGGATGTGCTTGTCCAGTTCGCCCAAGGGCGAGCCCTGGTAGCCGGAGATGAACGTCCCGACGCGCAGGCCGGCATCGCGGTCGCGTTTGTGCTGGTCGATGGGCAGCCGCACGAGCGCTTGTACGCCCGTGATGGCGATCTGCCCCTCCCGGCGCGTGTACTTGTCATCCAGAGAGAACGTCTTGCTGGCCATGGAAGCCTCCATGCCGGTAGGCGGGCGGCCCGGCGACGAAGCGCTGGGGTTCCGTCGCAGGCGGATATAATTCGGTCAGATTTGGGTGTAGTTCGACATCGCCCAATCTAACCCAAGAAGGCCGCTTTGCCAATTTTGCAGGTCCGCGCCGGGTTTCCATCCGGGCGGGACGGGGGTTATACTGACTGGAAAGGCCCCAAGCCGCGCGGCGTGCGATCCTCGCCGCACCCGCACTCTGCTGAACCAAGCCCGCGCGCCGCTCCCTCGGGTCGGCACCGGGCTCGCAAGCCACGATGTGGATCGGATGCAGATCACCGTAAACGGAGAGCCGCGCGAGGTGCAGGGGCCGCTGCAACTGCCACAATTGCTGGCCGAGCTGGCCCTTCCGGCGTACAACGGAGTGGCGGTGCTGTTGAACGGAGAGGTGGTGCGCCGCTCCGATTGGCCGCAAACCACCGTGAACGCGGATGACGCATTGGAGATCGTCCGCGCCACCGTCGGCGGGTAGCCCCGCCCGGCGCGACCGGGACGAGGCCCCCGGGCAGCATCGGCAGCGCCACCCTCACCTGCGTGCAGCCATCATGGATCAACCCCTCAAGATCGGCAGCGAAACCTTCAGCTCCCGGCTCATCCTGGGCAGCGCGCGCTACCCCAACCACGACGTGATGCTCAAGGCCCTGCGAGCCAGCGGTGCCGAGCTGATCACGGTGGCCATCCGCCGCGTGAACCTGGACGACCCCACGGGCGAGAACCTGGTGAGCCTGCTGCGGCGCGAGAACTTCCGCCTGCTGCCCAACACCGCCGGCTGCTACACCGTGCGCGATGCCGTGATCACGGCGGAGCTGGCCCGCGAAGCGCTGGAGACCAACTTCATCAAGCTGGAGATCATCGCGGACGAGGATACGCTCTATCCGGACGCGGAAAAGCTGCTGGAGGCCGCGCAGATCCTGGTGAGCAAGGGCTTCCAGGTGCTGCCCTACGCCATTGACGACCCGATCACCTGCAAGAAGCTGGAGGACATCGGCTGCGTGGCCGTGATGCCCCTGGGCTCGCCCATCGGCTCGGGCATGGGCATCCTCAACCCGTACAACCTCTCCATCATCCGCTCCAAGGTGAGCCTGCCGCTGATCCTGGACGCCGGCGTGGGCACCGCTTCGGACGTGGCCCTGGCCATGGAGATGGGCTGCGACGCCGTGCTGACGGATACAGCCGTGGCCCACGCGCAGGATCCCGTGCTGATGGCCGAGGCCATGCGCCATGCCTGCCTGGCCGGCCGCCAAGCGCACCTGGCCGGGCGCATCCCGCGCAAATACTTCGCGGACGCCTCCAGCCCGCGCGAAGGGCTCATCGATACGCGCCGCAAGGCCGGCTAGACCGCGCCGCGCGCTGTCGCGGCAACCAGCGAGGCGACGGTGCCATCCCGCGCAGATGCGCGGCGGGGCCGCCGACGGACGATGTTCCTGTTCAAGTTCTACCTGATCACCGACCACGCCAACGCCCGGCACAAGCCGCCGCAAGTGCTGCCGCAACTCGCCGCGGCGGGGCTGCGCGCCCTGCAGGTGCGCGAAAAGGCGCTCTCCCCGCTCGGTCTGGCGGACTATGCCGCGCAACTGGTGGCAACCCTGGGCGAACGGCGCGCGGGGCTATGGCTGTTCCTCAACGACCGGGCGGACATCGCGCTCAGCCTGCGCCTGGACGGCACCCACCTGCGCAACGACAGCCTGCCGCTGGAGCGCCACGCGCCCGTGCTGCGCCATGCCCTGCTTTACGGGGTCTCCACGCACTCCCTGGCCGGTGTGCGCAGCGCCGAGGCGGCCGGCGCGGACTTCGTCACCTTCGGCCCCATCTACGACACGCCCTCCAAGGCCGGCTATGGCGAGCCCGTGGGGCTGCGCGCCCTGGAGCGCGTGGCCCGGGCCACGTCGCTGCCCATCTTCGCGCTCGGGGGCGTCACGCCGGAGCGCACCCGCGCCTGTCTGGACGCCGGGGCCCATGGCGTCTCGGCCATCTCGGCCATCTGGAACGCCCTGCACCCCGTGGAGGCGCTGCAGGCCTTTCACGACGCCCTCGGCTCGCTGTAGCGCGGGCCGCCCAAACCATCACTTCCGGAATGCTTCAGCCCGCACGGCGCGCCTCAGAGTGACACCTCTGGATAGGTGCCTTTGATGTAGCTGGGCCGCTCATAAGCACAAGAAACTCCATGCGGGGGCCGAAGGCCCCCGCACCCCCAATACGAATGGGGTCCTGGGGGCTTGCTCCCTGGCCGGGGTTCCAAGGGGGAGCGCCCCCTGGAGCCACCGATCTCATCCGATGAACAAGCCTTGTCGCCCTACTCCCGGCGATTCCACACCCGGCGCAGCAGCTTGTGCGCCTCCATGACGAGCAGGATGCTGGCGCCGAACAGGGCCAGCGTGCCCCATTGACCCAGGCTGAGGGGCGCCGCCCGCAGCACGGCCTGCATGTAGGGCACGTGCAGCGCGGCCAAATGCACACCCATGGCCGACAGCGTGCCCAGAAACAGCAGCGGATTGGCCAACGGGTTCAGCAGCAGCAGCGAGCGCACCTCGGAGCGCGAGTTGCCCGCGTGGAACATCTCGAACACCACGAACAGGTTGAGCAGCAGCGCCCGGGCCTCGTCCACGGGCGTGCCCTGGCGCAGCAGCCAAGTGTACCAGGCGAAGCCCACGCCGCCGAACACACAGCAGGCAAGCAGCGTGCGCTCCAACATGAGGCGATTGAAGATCGGCTCGCGCGGGGGACGCGGGGGGCGCCGCAGGATACCCGCCTCGCCCGGTTCGAAGGCCAGCGCCACATCCTGGATGCCGTTCGTGACGAGGTTCAGCCACAATAGCTGCGCCGGCAGGAAGGGCACGGGCAGCCCTGCCAGCAACGTCGCCAGCACCACCAGCACCTCGCCCAGTCCCGTGGAGACCAGCAGGTAGATCACCTTGCGCACGTTCTCGTAGGCGATGCGCCCTTCCTCCACGCCGGCCACGATGCTGGAGAAGTCGTCGTCCGTGATGACCAACTCCGCCGCCTCGCGGGCCACGTCCGTGCCGGCCCGGCCCATGGCCACGCCAATGTGCGCGGCGCGCAAGGCGGGCGCGTCGTTAACCCCGTCGCCGGTCACGGCCACGAACTCCCTGCTCTCCTGCAGAGCCCGCACGACGTTCAGCTTGGCCGTAGGCGTGGCGCGGCCCACCACGGCCAGCCGCCCCACGCGCCGGCGCAGCTCGTCGGGTGCAAGCGCGTCCAGCGCCGCGCCATCGATGGCGTTGTCCCCCGCGAGCGCATCACCGGGCGCCACGATGCCCACGCGCTGGGCGATGATCCAGGCCGTGTCCAGGTGGTCGCCCGTGATCATCACCACGCGGATGCCCGCGCGGCGGCAGGCCGCTACGGCCTCCGCCACGCCCGCGCGAGGCGGGTCCGTCATGCCGACCAAGCCAATCAGCGTGAGCCCGGCGGGCTCCGGCGGGGTGGCGTCGCCCCGCAGCGGTTGCGGCTCCTCCCGCTCGGCCAGGGCCATCACGCGATAGCCCTGCAGGGCCAGGTCGCGCACCCAGCCGTGCACAGTATCGGGTACCAGGGGCAGCCGCTCGGTAGCCTCCGCATTCCATTGCGTATCGCACATCGCCAGCACCCGCTCCGGCGCGCCCTTGACCAGCACCAGGCCCCCGCCCTCGGACTGGTGATAGCTCGCGGCGAAGCGCCGCTCCGGCTCGAAGGGGATGGCATTGGTGCCGGGGTGGTGCTCCTGCAGCGTGCCCGGCTCCGCGCCCGCCTTGATGGCCAGAGCCAGCAAAGCGACGTCCATGGGATCGCCCTGCCAGGCCCAGGCGCTGTCCTCCTGGGCCAGCGTGGCTTCATTGCACAGCGCACCGGCGCGCACCAGCCGGTACAGCAGCGGGTGCTGTTCCGCGTGCAGGGTCACGCGACCGCAGCGCACCTCGCCTTCGGGCACGTAGCCGCCGCCGGTGACGTCGAAGCCTTCGCCGGCCAGGGTGCCCGCCACCACCGTAAGCTGGTTCTCCGTCAGCGTGCCGGTCTTGTCCGAGCCGATGACCGAGCAACTGCCCAGCCCCTCCACCGCCTCCAGGCGACGCACCAGCACGTTGCGGCGCGCCATGCGCTTGACGCCCAGCGCCAACGCCACGGTCAGCGCGACGGGCAGGCCCTCCGGAATGGCAGAGACCGACAGCGCCAGGGCCGCCATCAGCATCGCGGGCCAGGGCGTGCCCCGCAGCAGGCCCACGCCGAAGACGACGACGCAGAGCCCACCGATGGTCAGCGCGATGACCCGCGTGAAGTGCTCCATGCGGATCAACAGGGGCGGCTTCATCGCCGCTTGGCGCTCCAGCCCGCGGGCGATCAAGCCCACCTGCGAGCGCAGCCCCGTGCCCACTACCAGCGCGCGCGCTCGGCCCTGGAACACCGTGGAGCCGGAGAACACCATGTTGGCTTGGTCGCTGGGCGGCAGGGGCTCCGGCAGCGCGGCGCGGGGCAGCTTCTCCACGGGCATGGATTCCCCGGTGAGCAGGGACTGGTCCACCCGCAGGCCGTGGGCCTCCAGCAGCCGCATATCCGCCCCCACGCGCACGCCGGATTCCAGCCACACCACGTCGCCCGGCACCAACTCCTCGCTGGGAAGCTCCCGCGTATGACCGCCCCGCTGCACGCGGGCCTTGACCACCAGTAGCTTGCCCAGGGAGCGGATCTCGCGCTCCGCTCGCGATTCCTGCGCGGTGCCGATCATCGCATTGAGCAGCAACACGCCCAGGATGAACCCGGCGTCGTCCAGCATGCCCAGCGCAACGGAGATCCCCGCGGCCACCAGCAGGATGTAGATGAGCGGGCTGAGAAATTGGCGCAGGAAGATGCGCCAGCCGGGCCGCGGCGGCGTCTCGGGCAGGCGGTTGGGTCCGTAGCGCTCCCGGCGCCGGGCCGCATCGTCCGCGCTCAGGCCGTCCAGGCCGCAATCCATCCGCTCGCAGACGATTTCCAGAGGCCAAGCGTGCCAGGGCTCCAGTGGCTCCGCGGCCTCCGGCGGGGACGGCAAAGCGGAGCCCTCGGGCGGCGCCTCACCGGATGGGTCGATACGTCCGGGGTCGGCAGGGCGCATGGCAGGTCGAGGCAAGTGGGTGCAAGGCAACCGGGCGATCCCCCTGCTTCGATTCTACCGGCGCACGGCCTGGGCTGTCATTCCAGGGTCAGGCGCTGCCCGGAGCGGATGCGCCGCGCGCCCTCGCGGGGCCGCTTGCGCTGGGGGGTGGCCGGGGCACCCTCGGCCGCCGGCGGGGTCGGGCGGCGCGGGGGACGCGGCCGCCGCTGCGGGCCCGTCGCTTTCGCCTCGCGGACCGGCGGCTCGGCCTGTTCCGCCTCGGGCAGGGCCTCATCGCTGGCAGGGCGGGTGAAGTGCAGCAGGTGCTCCCACTTGCCACGCTTGGCGAAGGCCCGCGCCTCGGTGCGCGAATGCACATCGCGCTGCACGGACGCCCGCGACGCCAACTGCCAATCGTGAGCACCGGCCGTGCGGGCCAGCATGGCCGCCGCATCCACGGCGTGCTCGCCCGTGATCCAGTCGCCCATCACCATGAACAGGCTGCCGCCGGGCCGCAGCACCCGCCCCAGCGTGGCCAGCACGGCGCGCAGGCTCTCGCTCCAACTCTCGCGCGGCTCTCCGGCATCGCGACCCGGCGCGGCGTCCGCACCGCCCTGGTGGCGTCGCGCACCGATCTCGCCCGCGGCGAAGGGTGCGGCATCGAGCCCCAGCCAGTCCATCCGCAGCCGGTGCTGTGCGTGGTAGTCGTAAGTGCCCGGGTAGGGCGGGCTGGTCAGCACCAGGTCGCAGGAGGCCCAGCCCAGCGAGGGCAGCAGCCGCGCATCGTCCTGGTACAGCGCGGCGGGGGGCGTGCCGGGCGGGATGCGTGCCCCCAACGCCACCTGCGCCTGCACCAGCTCGTGGGCCTTGCCCACCAGGAACCGCGATACCGCGCCCTTGCCGTAGCGTGGCGCGGGCCCTGCCTCGGCCTGGCTGTCGGAGACCAGGTTTGAGAACTTGACGACGCCGCTGGACAGCACCGCGCGCAGGGTGTCCCGCACCGGCCCACCGGGGGCGGCCTCGATCAGCCGGTACCACTGCATCAGCTCGGCCAGCAGGTGCGGCGCGTAGTGCCGGGCCAGCTCGTGCTGACGAGGGTGCAGCACACGCGGCGGATGCTTGTCGCCCCGCAGCGCCTCCACGCTTTCCGCGATGCGGTGGGCCTCGCCCTCCACGCGGCGGGCCTCGCCGGGAGCGCGAGTACGCGTGCGCTCGCGGGCCACCAGCACGGCCACCGGGTTCAGGTCGCTCCCGATGGCGCCCAGGCCCAATTGCAGCGCCTCCACGAGCGTCGTGCCTGCGCCCATGAACGGGTCGAGCACGCGCTGCCCCGGCCGCGCCGTGGCGGCCAGCAGCGTGCGCGGCAGGGCGGGGTGAAAGCGGCCCGGATACGGATGGAAGGCGTGCGTAAGCACGTAGCCCTCCTCGGCCGGCACCTGCAGGGCTTCGCCCAGCAGCGTGCCCAGCGGCCCGTCCGCCTCCAGCGCCAGATTGCGCTGGGAGAAGGAGCGCCGGCGGCCCGCCGCGGGACGGCTGTACCCGGGGGCTGCACCGGCCGATCCCTCGCTGCCCGAGGCGCTGCCGGCGCGAGGATTGCCTTTTGACCGCATTTTTCCGGTTGTGTTAAGACGGGAAGCCGCTTATGTGAGCCCCCTCAGGGAACCAGCAATGGCCCCGGAGGCGACACGTTGGCTGCCAGTATAGCACAGTGAGGCGCCGGCCCGCAGTGCATCGTCCCAGGGCGGCCGCAGAGTGGGGCGGCCCGCCGCGCCGATCGCCCGCAGCCGGTTGTGGGCCTGCCAGCATGAGGATTTCCACGCGATGAGCAGCCTTTCCCGGCAAGACCTGAAGACGATCCTCCAGTTCGGCATCCACATCGCCAAGATCGATGGGGACTTCGCGGTGTGGGAGAAGCAGGTGCTGGCCCGCTTCGCCGACGCCATGAAGCTCACCGAGGACGAGCGGGCGGAGATGGTGCGCCAGAACCTCAGCCTCTCCCGGGGCCTGGGCTCCCTCACCAGTCACGACGCCCAGCAACTGCTGCTCAAGACCCTCTGCGCGGTGGCCCACTCGGACGGCGTACCGCACGAGACGGAGCTGGATTTCATCCAGAAGGTACTTCAGCGCCTGGGTGGGCAGATCTTCATCCTCTCCAAGGACGAATGGGGCACCTACGAGAAGGAAGTGCTGGAGACCATCAACGAAGTGGTGGCCACGGCCAACTGACGGCCGGGCTCCACCGCGCGCACGCGCCCAGTCCCGCAATCCCGATAGAGCGATAGACCGACATCCGCACTCCCGTCCAGCATGGGGAACGCGGCTCCATGGCCCGGTTTGCGGGCGAAACCGCGCCGGCCTTGGTCAGAATCCGTATCGGGGGTGCAGGGGCCCTCGGCCCCCGCATTGGATCTCTCGTGGTCTTCGAGCGGCCCAGCCGCTTGAGCAACCATGCCCAAGCAAGGGCTAGCGCGGTACAGTCGCCGCGGCGGGCTGGGCCTGCTCCATGTGGGCCTTGACACGACGCAGCTCGCGCCGGGCCACGACCATGTTGTGCACCTCGTCCGGCCCATCGGCCAGGCGCAGGATGCGGGCATAGGCCCACAGGCGGGCCAGCGGCACGTCGTTGGTGGTGCCCAGGGCGCCGTGGGTCTGGATGGCGCGGTCCACCACGGTCTGGAACATGTTGGCGGCCACGGTCTTGATCATGGAGATCTCGTGGCGCGCTTCCTTCTTGCCGAAGGCGTCGATCTTCCAGGCGGCATAGAGCACCAGCAGGCGGGCCTGCTCGATCTCCATGCGCGACTTGGCGATCCACTCCTGGATCACCCCCTTGTCCGCCAGGGGCGAGCCGTGAGTGACGCGCGTGAGAGCGCGCTCGCACATCATGTCCAGCGCCCGCTGCGCACCGCCGATGGCGCGCATGCAGTGGTGGATGCGCCCCGGGCCCAGGCGCGCCTGGGCGATGGGGAAGCCGTCCCCCTCCTCGCCCAGCAGGTTGCTCGCCGGCACGCGGCAGTTCTCGTAGCGCACCTCGCAGTGCCCATGGCCGCCGTTGTCGTTGAAAACGTGCACGGGCCGCACGACGGTCATGCCCGGGGTATCCAGCGGGACGAGGATCTGGCTGGCGCGCCGATGGGGCGGTGCCTCCGGATCGGTCACCACCATCGCGATGGCGATCTTGCAGTTGGGGTGCGCAGCGTTGGAGGTGAACCACTTGTGCCCGTTGATGACATAGGAGTCGCCATCGCGCACGGCGCGGGTGCGCAGCAGGGTGGGATCAGAGCCGGCCACCTCGGGCTCGGTCATGGAGAAGCACGAGCGGATCGTGCCTTCCAGCAGGGGCTGCAGCCACTGCTGCTTCTGCGCCTCCGTGCCGAACTCCGCCAGGATCTCCATGTTGCCCGTGTCCGGCGCGGCGCAGTTGAACGCCTCGGAGGCGATCAGGCTGCGGCCCATGATCTCGGCCAGGGGCGCGTATTCCAGGTTGGTCAGCCCGGCCCCGTAGCGCGCATCCGGCAGGAACAGGTTCCACAGGCCCTGCTCGCGGGCCTTGGTCTTAAGCTCCTCCATGATCGGCGGGTGGAAGTGCTTGTCCCCCGAGGCGACCACCTGCTCTTCGTACACCTTCTCGGCGGGATAGATGTGCGCTTCCATGAAGCGCGTCAGCTTCTCGATGAGCTGCTTCGTCTTGTCGTTGAAATCGAAGTGCATGGGGCCTTCCTTCCGTCGGGATGAACCGGCGCGCAGTCCCTTCCCCCGCGGCGCTGATGGTTGGCTTCGTGTACCACACTCCTTGGCACAGCGCAGCCGGAGGGGTCAAGGCGCGGCTGGGCGAGCCACCGGGCCGGGTGGCTCGTGGGCGCTCAGCTTTTGGCCGCATCCGCCGATAACGCAAGGGAGGGGACCTGCTGCGCCCGCGCGCAAGCGCCGGGGCAGCCAGGCCAGCCATCCCGCATCCGGAGGAACGCCATGCGCAGCCCGATTACACCTGTGGAACCCACTCCCGATAGCCCGCGTCGTGAGGGTCCCGCGCAGGGCCATCGCCAGCGTCCGCGCACCTTCGCCGAGGTGCTGGCGGAGGCCGAGGCGGTGCAGGACACCGTGGAGATCAGCAGCCGCGCGGCAGCGCCGGCCGGTGTGCTGCAGAGCGCCGCGGGCTTTTTGGCCCGGCAGGCGCCCTGGATGGGCCTGCCGCTGCTGCTACGCCGGCCTGCCACGCACACGGACACACCGCGCCACCGCAACCGCTGAGTCAATCGGACGCAGCCAAGTCCAAAGCGCGAGACTGCCGAGAGCGGGGGTGTTGCGTTGATACGGGGAGATACGGCCGGGGAGAGCCAGGGCCCCGCTGCGACGGCCGGCCGGGGAGAAACCGGCGCCGCAGCGGAACCCGGGAGGGGATCGCTATTCGAACTGGAAGCCGCCGTAGGCCTCCATTCCGAATTCATGCAGGTCGATGCCTTCCATCTCCTCCTGCTGCGTGACGCGGAGACCGAAGACCATCTTGATGACCCACCAGACCAGGAAGCTGGCGGCGAAGGTGAACACACCGACCAGAATCACGCCGATGAGTTGCGTGATGAAGGACACCTCAGGGTTGAAGATGCCCACGGCCAGGGTACCCCAGACGCCGTTGACCAAGTGCACGGACAGCGCGCCCACCGGGTCATCCAGCTTCAGCTTGTCGAACATGGGCACGGCGAACGTGACCAGGATGCCAGCAATGGCGCCCACCAGCACCGCCACGCCGATGCCCGAGTAGTTGGGCCCGGCCGTGATGCCCACCAGACCCGCCAGCGTGCCGTTGAGCACCATGGACAGGTCGACCTTGCGGTACAGCAGTTGCGTGAGGATCATCGCCGCGATGCCGCCGGCGCAGGCCGCCATGTTCGTGTTCACGATCACGCGGGCCACCGCATTGGCGTCATCCACGCTGCCCAGCGCCAGCTGCGAGCCGCCGTTGAACCCGAACCAGCCCAGCCACAGGATGAACGTGCCTAGCGTGGCCAGCGGCAGGTTGGAGCCTGGAATGGCCCGCACCCCACCACCCTCGGGATAACGGTTCAGGCGCGGGCCCACCATGATCACGCCGGCCAGCGCGGCCCAGCCACCCACGGAGTGCACCACGGTGGAACCGGCGAAGTCCGTGAAGCCCGTCATGATGCCGCCCAACGCGCTGCCGCCCCAGCTCCAGTGCCCCTGGATGGGGTAGATGATCGCCGTGAGCACCACGGTGAACAGCATGAACGGCCAGAACTTCATGCGCTCCGCCACGGCGCCCGAGACGATGGACGCCGCGGTGGCCACGAACACCACTTGGAAGAAGAAGTCCGCCATCATGGCGTGCCCGCCGTCCTTGAAGCCGGCCAGCAGCCAACCGAACGACATGAACGAGCCGCCTGAGCCATACATGATGTTGTAGCCGATGATCCAGTACATGATGCAGGCAGCGGAATACAGCGTCAGGTTCTTGGCAAGAATAGTGACCGTGTTCTTCGCTTGCGTCAGGCCGGTTTCCAGCATGGCAAAGCCGGCGGCCATCCACATCACCAGGGAGCCCGTGACCAGCAGCCACATGGTGTCGAACACGTACTTGATCTGTTCAGGAGTCATCCTCTCGCTCTCTTTTTCTGGTTCGAGTGTGCTTTGCGACGGCCCTCCGCAGGTCCGCCAGCCGTCAGATCAGATTGCCGCCTCGTCAAGCTCACGGGTGCGAATGCGCATTACCTTTTCCACCGGGTAGACAAAGATTTTGCCGTCTCCGATTTTGCCGGTGCCGGCCGCAGAAGCGATGGCGTCGATGACGGCGTCTTCCTTCTCAGCCGGCACAACGGTCTCGATCTTGAGCTTGGGCAAGAAATCCACCGTGTACTCCGCGCCGCGATACAGCTCGCTATGGCCTTTCTGGCGGCCGAAGCCCTTCACTTCGTAGATCGTCATGCCCGTCACGCCGATTTTCTGCAGTGCTTCGCGCACCTTATCCAGCGTGAACGGCTTGATGATCGCCTCAATCTTCACCATGGACGTCGCTCCTCAGGTTCGGTCGCCCGCCTAGCCAGCCCACCGACCGTGTGCGGGCGCACTGTGGGTCACATGATCATCCATCGCACGAACAATGCCATTGCCTCGGAATTTCGTAACAGATTGATATCACTGTCTGTACGTCGCGACTTGGGCCCATGCTGAGACGCGTTTTGCATACCGATTGGGCGCACACAAACTGTTGGTGCATAAAAAATAGGCATACGTTGCCCCCGGGCCTGCCAACGGCTGGCTTGAGCGGGGGTTCACATGCTATTCTAAGCCAATGCCGCTTGTGGAGCGGCCGTCCACGCCCCGCCAGGGCTTCTCATCGGTGCACATGACCATGGCCACGGCTCTCGCTGCATTGCATTCAGCCCATGACGCCCGACTCGGCGACGTGCAGGGCGTGGCATTGCCGCTGGATTATGGTGACTTCGAAGGGGAGGTGGGGGCGATCCGCAACGGCGTGGGTGTGCTGGATCTGGAAGCCGCCGGCGTCATCGTGGTGCGGGGGCCCGATGCGGCGGAGTTCCTCAGCGGCCTTACCACCAATGACGTCAAGCGCCTGCAGGAGGGCCGCGCGCAGCCCAATCTGATCTGCGCGACCAAGGGACGCATTCTGCACGCGGTGACGGTCGTCCACGTCAAGGCGGAACAATACCTCGTGGTGACCGAGCCGGGCGACCTCGCCGGCGTCGCGGGGCACCTGGAGGCCTACCACATCCGCGAGGACGTGGAGATCGGGCGCACGCCTTTGGTGCGGCTGGATCTGCTCGGACCCCAGGCGGAGGCGGCGTTGCAGGCCGTCGGTGCGTCCACCACCGCCCCCGTGGGCACGTTCCAGGAGGGGCCCCTGCTGACGCTCTCCCTGCTCCTGGGCTCGGTGCCGCGCGTGATGGTACTGCTGCCGGCGGCGCATGCCGGCGCCTGGGCGCAGACCGTGCTGGCCGCCGCACCCGGCGCACGCCTGGTGGGCTTCGCCGCGTTCGATGAGGTGCGCATCCAGGCCGGTGTGCCGCGCTGGGGCGTGGACTTCACGGCCGAGCACCTGCCCGCCGAGGCGGCGCTCTACGATCACCTCTCGTTCAACAAGGGCTGCTACATCGGGCAGGAGGTACACGCGCGGCTCCACCACCGCGGCCACGTGAACCGCAAGCTCACGGGCCTCGTCGTGCCGGAAGCCACTGCGAAGCACCTGCGGCCGGGCGCCGAGCTGTTCGCCGAGGGCCAAGCCGTGGGTCAGGTGACCAGCCTGGCGCGCTTGTCCAACGACGATACCCGGCAGGGCATCGCCATGGTGCGCTGGCAACATCTTGCCGGCGGCGCCCCCCTCGCGGCCACGCCAGATGCCCCCGCGGACATCCAACCGGTCGTGCTGGCCACGGACCTGGGGGCGGAGCGGGCGTGATCCCTCGCTGCCTGCGCAGGCCGGGAATCCATCGGTCGGGACCCGGCGGGATGCGCACCCTGGCTTGGCTGCTGCCGGGGCTGGCCCTGCTGGCCGCAAGCTGCAGCGCGCCGAAGCTAGAGGTGGGTCACATTTCCAGCTATGCCTACCCGGTACCCCCCGAGGTCACCTTCGACCTGCGGCGCGGCGAACCGCTTACGCCCGAGCAGATGGCCACCGAACTGGCGTCGGTGCGCCTGGTGTTCCTGGGCGAGCACCATACTGACCCCCGCAGCCACGCATTCGAGCGGGATATGATCGCCCGCCTCGCGGATACCCGGCGCCCCCTGCGGGTAGCGCTGGAGATGTTCCCGCCGGCCGTGGACCCCGTGCTGGACGAGTGGCGCCAGGGCAAGCTGGACGAGCTGACCTTCCTCGAACGCTCCAAATGGTACGAGCACTGGGGCTTCCCCTGGGCGGACTACCGTGACCTGTTCCTGCTCCTCCGCGAGCGGCACGTGCCCACCTACGGCGTCAACGCCACGCGCGAGGAGCGCCGCGCGGTGCACCTGGACAAGCCGGATGAGCTGCCGGCGGAGGTGCGGGCGCTGCTGGGCGACCTGGACGCCACCGTGACGCCCCACGAGGCGTACATGCTGGACACGCTGCGCGAGGTGGGACACGGGGGCGATCTGGCGCCGGACTCGGACACGTTCCGCCGCTTCTACCGCGTGCAGCGCATGTGGGACCGGCTGATGGGGGTGCGCACCGCGCGCCTCGCTGAAGCCCAGCCGGCGGACGGCATCACGGTGCTGCTGGTGGGCTCGGGTCACCTGGCCTATCGCCTGGGCGCCAACCTGCAGGCCGCGCGCGAAGCAACGCTGCCCCAGCTCACCGTGTGGGATGCGCTCGTCGCGCCGGAGGAGTTGGACGCGCAGGGCCGCTATCCCGTGGCGGTGGGAATGGCGGACTGGGTGCGCATCTACGTGAGCGGCGAGGAACCTACGGACGTGCCCACCCTGGCCGGGCTCTCGCTGAAGGCCGATCCGAAAGGCCTGCGCGTGAGTGCGGTGCACGCCTTCAACGCACCCGAGCTGAAGGCCCTCCACGCCGACGACGTGATCGTGGCCCTCAACGGCACGAAGCCGCGCTCCCCGGCCGCGCTGCGGCTCGCCTACGAGGGCGTGCCCTTCGGCAAGCCCGCGCACTTCACCGTGCTGCGCGCCGGCAAGCGGATCGAGGTCGCGCTGACCCCGCTGCGCAGCAGCGGATTCTAGGCGCAACGGCACCGGCGGGCGGCCACTTCACGGGACCGGAATGCTTGGAGGGGATACGGTACGGCGTCGGCCGACCCGGCTGGGTCGGCCGTTGGCGCGCATGGCTGGCGTGCCGGCGCGACCGCCTATTCGGCGATGCGCTGCACGGTCTCGCGGATCAGCGTGGGCATGTTGCGATCCAGATCCTCCGGCACCCGGAACGAGGTGACGTAGGTCAGCACGGACAGGTCGTCCGGCAAGACCTGCATGCGCCCTTCCAGCAGGGCCCGCGCCTTGAGGATCTTCACTGCCTTGACCAGGAAGCTGCGGTCCGTGATCAGCGAGTTGGTGGGGTCCAGCTTGAACTGGTTCACAAATCGCGAGAGCAGGTCCACCAGCCCGCGCTTGATCAGCTCGGGCACCTCCACCTTGTGCATCAGGGTGTAAGCATCGTCGAAGACCTTGCGGTTTAGCATTGGCTCCGGACGAACCTCCTCGCTGAACTGGGTGTTCGAGTACAGATCGATCACCTTGCGCACGTCATCCCACTTGTTCTCCTGGATCAGTCCCGCGGAGCGGATCTGGATCGTGAAGCGGTCCAGGTTGGCCGGGTCCAGCGGCTCGTTGTAGTAGTCGTCGGCCGTGGGATTGGATGTGGCGATGGCCGTGAGCAGCGGAATCTTCTCCGACTGGAACTGGCGCTCGTTCAGAACGCGCAGCAGCACGTTGAGCGCCTCGCCCGGCGAGCGCGAGATGTCGTCCAGCACACACAGTTCGGCCGTCAGCACGCCACCCTTGCGGATGGACTGCACGATGACTTCGGAGCCATCGTCGCCGGTGTGCTCTCGCTCGATCACGATGTCACCGACCAGTTCCGCCAAGCGCGTGTCACGGTGGAACTGGTAGAGGTAGAAGTTCAGGTTCGAGGCAGCGGCCACGATCTCCGCCAGCATGGTCTTCGCCATGCCGGGAGGCCCCTCGATGTAGATGTGCTCACGGGCCAACAGGCCCAGCAGCAGACCCGACTTCACCTTGTCGTGGCCGACCACGTACCGGTCCATCTCCTTGCGCAGCTCTTCGAACTGCCCTGCAACCGCCTGTGCGCTAATGCCGTTTCCCGTTTCCAAACGAAAGTCTCCCTAGCTTGCGATACCGGCGCCGGTGGATTGCTTCGCGTGCCTCGGCCTCCCTCCCATGCATTCGCAGAGGAAGGCCCGCAGGGCAAGCCCTAGTTTTTCCATAGATTCCGCGGAGGAGGGTCTCCGCTCTGCTGCGTGCGGGGATCCGCGCCGGCGCGCTCGGCATGCCGGCTGATGCGCTCGCCGATCTGCAACCCGCCCCGCTCGTCCGGGGTGGCAATGAACTGGCTGCCCTCGGTCTCCTCGGAGAGGATGTCCAGAATCTCCGGACACTCCGTGGTGCCGATGAACAGGGTGTGGATGGAGACGCCCAGGTTTTTTGCCACCTTGCGCTCTTCCCGCACCAGCCAGTCCCCCTGGGTGGGTTCGCCATCCGTGAGAAACAGGATGTGCTTGTTGCGCGTATTGCCGCGCCGCAGCTCTTGCAGCGCATCGCGCAGGGGGTACTGATAGTTGGTGACGCCCGAGCACGACACGTTGGCCGCTTGGTCGACGATCTTCTCGTAATCCCGCGTGAAGAAGCGCCCGTCGTGGGTGTACTTGCGGGAGATGTGGTTGAACTCGATGTAACCGATGCGCATGCGCTTGCGGCGCACCATGTCCACCAGCCGCGTCACCACGGAGGAGGTCCAGCGCGCGTAGCGCCCTTCCATGGACTGGCTGACGTCGCGAATGATCACCACCTTGCCGCCCATGTGCTTCTTCTTGCGGCGGAAGGCCCGCGGCAGATTGGGGTTGATCGAATCCATCCAGATGGACGTGTCCACCGGATCCGAATCGATAAACTCCTCGAAGCTGTTCATGCGCTTGTAGGAGCGCGGCGCACCGCCCGGGTGCACCTCGGAGTCGGCCTGGTTGCGCTCCAGGCGCCCGCGGATCTTCTCCAGCAGGTATTCCATGTTCTCCACCTGCTGGGGCGCGTTGCGCTCCAGCTTGGGCGGGCCGTCCTGCGGGCTGCTGGACTGCTGCTGCATGGACCGGCGCTTCTGCGCTTCCTCGCCTTCGGCGTCCACCGCCTCGAGGATCTGCTCGACCATCTCCTCTTCGCCGCCGCCTTCCTGCTGCTGGCTTTCCTCGCCGCTCTGGCCCTGTTCTTCCTGGCCCTGGGCCCCTTCCATCTCCTCGCCCTGCTCGGGCAGGTTCTGTTCGGCCTCCTGGGCCTCCTCGATGATCTGGTCGAGAATCTGGTCCAGGTTCTCGTACACCTGCTCGGGCACGCGGAAAGTGAGGATGTACTTGAGCACCCGCAGGTCTTCCACGGTCGCCTCGTCGCGGCCCTCCAGCAGGGCCAGCGCACGAATCATGCGCGGCACCTTGACCAGCATCGTGCGGTCGGTGAGCAGGGAATTGGCCGCCGTGCAGTGGTACTTGTTGCGCAGGGTGTCCAGCACCTTCTGGTACGCATCCACCACGGCCTTGGGCAGCCGCACGTGCAGGGCGGCCCGCCGCGCCTCGCGAAGCAAGCTGGCATCCACCGCGCCAGGCACGTCGAATTCCGGAGGGCGGCCCTCGTAACGATCCAGAATCTCCCGCGCCTGCTCCCAGTTCTGGCTGACCACCGCGCCGCCGGTCTTGAGCTGCAGCGTGAAGCGGTCCAGGTTGGCCGGGTCCAGCGGCTCGTTGTAGTAGTCCGCGTTGGTCGGATTCGAGGTGGCGATGGCGGACATCAACGGGATGCGCTTGCCGTTGAACTCGCGCTCGTTCAGCACGCGCAGCAGCACGTTGAGCGCCTCGCCGGGCGCCCGTGAGATGTCATCCAGCAGCACCAGTTCGCTGGTCAGCACGCCGCCGGGGTGCAGGCCCTGTCGGATCACCTCGCCGTGCCCCGATTCGCTGACCTTGCGCTCCAGCACCACATCGCCCACCAACTCGCTCAGGCGCGTATCCCGGTGCAACTGACTGAAATGGAAGCTGAGATTCGCGGTGTTGCCCACCACCTCGGCCAGCAGGGTCTTGGCGCAGCCGGGCTCGCCCTGCAGATAGAGGTGTTCCTGGCCGATCAGGGCCAGCAACAGGGCTTCCTTTACCCCTTCCTGGCCGATCACAAATTCGTTCAGCCGCTCCTCGATGGTGTGGAGTGCGGCGCCGATTTCCCGATCCAAACGGGCCTCTTGGCAGAGCGTTGCTGAGTGGCGTGTGGGTTACAAGTCACCATCTTCAAGTCTAGCCATTGCCCCGGCTAACATCAATGTCTATTTCCCGGACGGTTCGCGGCTCCAGGGCGCCATTGCAGAGGTCTGCGCTTTTCATTAGGATACCGGTCTGCTCGGTTCCGCGGCGGCATCAACGAGCGCGCCGGCGGCCCGATCGCCGGTTGGCCTGGGCGCGAAGCCACCCGCGCAGGCACATCCCCCCACTCCCCGGGAGCAGCAAGCGTGATGAAGCCAGAGGAGATGACCCTGTTCAGCGGCGCCTCACGGGGCGCCGAGGCCGAGTTTGGCCGCTGGGCCGAACACTATGGCATCCAGGAGGTCAACTACTCCTTCGAGGGCCACGCCAACGATCGCACGCGCGGCCTGCACGAGCTGAGCCGCGAAGAGTTGATGAAGGGCGATGTGAGCCTGCACTACGTCTCGCGCCTGCTCAGCCGCAACTACACGCAGAAGGGCGATACCTTCCGCAAAGTGCTGCAGACGCTGTTTCACATCGTGAACAGCAGCCGCGAGGTGTTCGTGGTGGGCGAGATCCAGGGCGACCGCACCGTGAAGGGGGGCACGGGCTGGGGCGCTGAGTTCGCCAAGATCTGCAACAAGCGCCTGCACACCTTCGACCAGGCCCAGGGCGGCTGGTTCCGCTGGGATGGCGATGCCTGGACGCCGGAGCCCGAACCGGTCATCCGCGAAACGCACTTCGCGGGGCTGGGCACGCGCTTCCTGGACGACCGTGGCCGCCAGGCCATCGAGCAACTCTACAAGGCCACGCTGGGTTGAAGCTTCCTGCCCCCTCTCGCCCCTGCCGACCCGCGCGATGACGCCCAAGGTGCACCCTATGCCCGCCATGCCGTTGCTGGCGGACCCGCCGCCGTGGAACGCGGCCGCGGACCCCCCGGCGCCCGAGCACGTGGGCCACTCCGTGCTGGGCAACGCGGTGAACCTCTACGGCGCGTGCCCGGCCAACCTGCTGGTCGTAGCGGGTGTGCATGGGGACGAGTCCGAGGGCATCTTTCTGGCGCACCTGCTGCTGGGCGCGGGTTGTCCCGTGCCGCTGATTCCCTGCGTGAACCCGGACGGCGCGCTGCTCCGCCAGCGCTGGAACCGGCGCAACGTGGACCTCAACCGCAACCTGCCCACGCCGGACTGGGCGCCCGAGGCCACCAATCCACGCTACCCGCCCGGCAGCGCACCAGCCTCCGAGCCGGAGACAGGGGCCTTTCTGGCGGCCCTGGAGCGCGTGCGGCCCTCCACCGTGCTCTCACTGCACAGCTACAAGGACACGTTCATCGAGATCGAGCGGCCCGAGGCCGAGTTGAACGGGGGCCTCAATGCGGCCGTGACGGAGTACGCCACTGCGGTGGGCATCGAGCGCCGGCAGTCCATCGGCTATCCCACCCCCGGCGCCCTGGGCGCCTACGGCCGGGCCAACGGCCTGCTGATCCTCACCTACGAGTTGGAGCGAGGCCGCTCCCACGGCGAGCTGCAACGTCTCGTAGAACCCCTGCTTGCGCTCATCGGCCGCCTCGACAGCGAGCGCTTCACCGCGCCGTAGCGGAACATCAGCCTTGACTCAGGGCTATAGAGAGGGCGCGGCCCCCTCTGGCTCCTCGCGCAAAAGAGCGTGGCTCCCTTGACCCTTCTGGAGCGGGGTTCGCCCATGGTTGCGCGCATGCGCTCGCCAGCCTCGGTCCGGATTCGTATCGGGAGCGTGGGGGCCATCGGTCCCCACATTGGCTTCTGCTTTAGATCGGATTGATCGGAAGGGGAAGACGCCACACGGGCGGCGCACCGCAATCCCTGCGACGCGCCGCCCGCGCAGCTTCAGCGATGCACCGGCGCTACTTGGGCACCTCGAGCGCCACAAACTGCGTGGCATCGCCCATACGCACCAGCAACAGTAGCTTCTGGCCCGCCTTGACGTGGTGAATCGCACGCCGGAACGCCTGCACGCTGGGCACCGGGTGTCGGTTCACCTGCAGGATCAGCGCACCGCGCTGCAGGCCGGCGTCCTCCGCCGCGCTGCCGGATTCCACGCCGCTCACCAGCACGCCATGGAGGCCCTGGTAGCCCAGCTGCTCGGCCAGGTCCTGGGTCAGCGATTGCACCGAGAGGCCCAGCTTCTGCTCAGGCTCGCGCGCGGGGGCTTGCTCTTTGCCCTGCCCTTCGGACTTGTTGTGGTCCAGCTTGGTGGGCCGTTCGGCCAGCTTCACGTTCAGGGTCAGCTTGGCCCCGTCCCGCAGGACAGTGAGGTGGGTTCCAGTGCCCGGGTCCACATCGGCCACCCGCACGCGCAGCTCATTGGCAGTGTGCACGGGCTGGCCGTTGAAGGCCACGATCACGTCACCCTGCCGCATGCCGGCCTTGGACGCGGGGCTGTTCGATTCCACGCCGCTCACCAGCACGCCCTCGTTGACCTTCAGGTTCATCGCCTGGGCCAGGTCGGACGTGAGGTCTTGGATCGACACGCCCAGAAAGCCGCGGTGCACCGCGCCGTCCTTCATGAGCGCTTTCATGATGTGCTGGGCCAGATCGCTGGGAATGGCAAAGCCGATGCCCATGTTCCCGCCAGAGCGGCTGAAGATGGCCGTGTCCACACCCACCACCTTGCCGGTCACGTCAATCAGCGGGCCCCCGCTGTTGCCGGGGTTGATGGAGGCGTCGGTCTGGATGAAGTCCTCGTATTCCGACAGGCCGAGCTGCGAGCGGCCCTTGGCGCTCACGATGCCCTTGGTCACCGTCTGCTCCAGACCGAAGGGGTTGCCGATCGCGATCACGGTTTCGCCCACTTCCAACTGCCTGGAGTCGCCGAATTGCACCGTGGGCAGATCCTTGGCGGGGATCTTCACCACGGCCAGGTCCGTACCGGGGTCGGCCCCGATCAGCTTGGCCTGGAACTCGCGCCCGTCACGCAGCTTCACGGTGATCTTGTCCGCGTCGCCGGCCACGTGGTTGTTGGTCAGGATGTAGCCGTCCGGGGAGACGATGAAGCCCGTGCCCAGGCCCTTCTCCTCACGCTTTTGGGGCGCCTGCTGCTGCGGTGGCATCTGCTGGCCGAAAAAGCGTTGAAAGAACGGGTCGTTGAAGATGTCGGGCATCTGGTTTTGCGCCTGCACCGTTTTAACGACGTTGATGTGCACCACGGCCGGCAGCACGTGCTGGATCACGGCCGCCATCGCCTTGGATTGCTGGGTGAGGGCCGCGATCTCCTGAGACTGGGAGGCCTGGGCCCCCACCGCGGCGGAGAGGGGCGCGGACACAAGCAGGATGCCCAAGGCCGCCAGAGCGACACTCAGGCCCATCCTCTTTGCGATTCTCATAATCGATTCCATTGCTGGGGTTCGGTTGAAGCATGGGTCAAGCCCGTCATTCGTGCTTCTAAAAATTCAGAGCCTCGCCATCCCGGAAGCGTTCGACAGCACTCCTGTAAAGCGACACCCAACTCGCCTTTCGTTCGTGCCCGCGCCAGCCCGGCCGGGGCTCCACACGAAATTGTGAAAGTTTTTTGTGGCGCTTCGAGTCCCTGTACGGAGGCGGAGCTGCGCCATGTTAAAGTGAACGGATTGAAGCGATGCAGCATCCCATTCCCAGTACACCGACGGCGCCGCGGGAACCTTGTGTTCCCCGCAATCTGCCGACCCATCGGTGGCCGGCAGCGCCGGAACCAAGGCGGCATTTCAGGCGGTCACGCCACACGCTGCCGAGTCCCGAGAATTCCGATGCAGCCAGACACAACGTATCGATCCGACCATTCGTTCCATCGCTGGACGCTGGACGACATCGCATTCGATCGCATCGAGCCGGAACGGGTGAGCGACGACCCGGTGTTGTTCCAACTGCTCACCTCATCCTCGTTCGTGGAGATCGACACCCCACTCTACGCACACAGTCTGGCCGAGTTCTGCCACGACGACCAACCGTTTGCGGACTGGGTGCTGCACAGCTGGCAGCCCGAGGAAGTGCGTCACGGCGAGGCACTGAGGCGTTACGTAACCACGGCCTGGCCCGAGTACGACTGGGAGCGCGCGTACCGCTCATTCCACGAAGCGTACCTGCCGTTGTGCAACGATGAGGTGCTGCAGCCCACCTTGAGCCTGGAGATGATCTCACGCTGTGTGGTGGAGGTAGGCACCTCCACCTACTACGGGATGATCGACTCCTACGCGCGGGAGCCCGTGCTCAAGTCCCTCGCATCCCACATCCGGGCCGACGAGGTGCATCACTACCAACGCTTCCTGGAGACCTTCCACGCCCATCGCGACGAGGAAGGCAGTGGGCGGCTGGGCGTGATGAAGGCCATGCTGGAACGCTTTCGCATGATCCGCGACACCGATGCCGTGGTGGCTTACCGGTACGTGCTGGAAGGGCTGCCGCCCGCGCACCCGTTCCGCGATTTCCGGATGGAGCAGCTGGAGCCGCACTACGCCGCCATGGCGCGCGAGCACTACCCGTTCGGGATGGCCACGCTGATGTTGCTCAAGCCGTTGCACCTGGCCGCGCCGCTGAAAAAACCGCTGGTGCCGCTCATCGCCGCGACGGGCCGCTGGTACGTCTCGCACGCGAGCCTGCAGGGCCTCGCCCACGAGTAAGGCGTCCGGCCCGCGCGCAGGGCGCTCCCACTCGTAGATGCACACCGCTGCACCCCGGTCCTCACCGCTGGGCGGGGCACCGGCGCGGTGCGCCAGCGTAGGAGATGCCACGATGAATGCGATGCAGAGGAAGCTGCTGGATGGCTGGGATCGCTGGAAGGCACCGTTGGGCTGGCTGGTCGTCGGCCTCGTCGCGGGCCCGCTGCTCTCCGGCCTGCTGGGCTGGCAGGTCACCACCGCCACACTGCACCGGCAGGTGCGCGACGCTATTGTGACCCAGCAGGCCGCGATGTGCGAGATGCGCGCGCGCCATCACGTGAAGGACCTGGCCACCCTCAACTTCGATCAGGACGGCGTGGTCGCCCAGAAGTACGCCCGCTTTCCGTGGGACCCCACGGAGCACCTGCGCGTGGTGGACCGGTGCTCCAACGCGCTGGCGCGTGAGGGCGGGACGCTGGAAGGCACCAAACCGCATGCGTGAGCCGTTGGCAGGGCTCGGTACGCGGGGCAGGGGCTGTGTCCGATGCGTTGCTGTCTGGCTATCTGGGCCGAATCGGCGCCAGTGCCGGCCTCCGCGCACTTCGAGACGCGCGCATGGCGCGCTCCTCAGCAACGCGGAGTCCTTTCATTGCAGGGGGACTATCCAAAGTCGCATGCCTGACGAGTCCTGTGGAGCAGGACGTCTCGTCGTTGCGGCGTCAACAGGCGATCTCTTGGACACAACCTAGGCGGCGCCGGCCTTGCCCTTGCCCAGCGTGGCTTCCAGGCGGGCCAGTTCCTCGTCCACCACGGAGTCGTCGAGCTTCTTGAACAGCGGCACAGGCGTGCCCAGCCGCTGTCCGGCGGGCAGTTCGACGGGCGCCCAGCTTCCCACGCGCTGGGCATAGTCGCCGGTGAGGATCAGGTGCGCGCGGCCGCCTTCCTCGGTGGCTTCGTCCAGGCGCAGCGCGCCGGAGAGCTGGCCCTCGTAGCCCAGCAGCTCGTGCAGACGCTGGGACGAAAAGGGCAGAAACGGCGCCAGCATGACCTTCAGGTTGTCGATCGCCCGCAGTGCCGTGTAGAGCACCGCGCGGGCCCGCGCCGGATCTTCCTTGACAAGCTTCCAGGGCGCCTGATCGTTCAGGTAGCGGTTCACCGCATCCGCCACGCGCAAGGTCTCGCTGATGGCGGCCTTGAAGCTGCAGGCCTCGATCAGCTCGCCCACGGGGCCGAAGCCCTGTTCCACCTGCGTCAGCAACGCCTGATCGGCCTCGTCCAGTGTGCCAGGGTCGGGCACGGTACCAAAGTGCTTATGGGCGATCGAGAGCACGCGGTTGACCAGGTTGCCCCAGGTCGCCACCAGCTCGTCGTTGTTGCGACGCACGAACTCGGCCCAGGTGAAGTCCGTATCCTGTGCCTCGGGCCCGGCGATGGTGAGGTAGAAGCGCAACGCATCGGGGTCGTAGCGCTCCAGGAAGTCCTTCACGTAGATCACCACACCACGGCTGGAGGAGAACTTGCGGCCCTCCATCGTGAGAAACTCGCTGGACACGACATCGTACGGGATGCCCAGCGGCTCGCCCTCGCCGCCGCCCAGGGTGCCGGGCAGGCCATTGCCGTAGCCGATGAGCATGCTGGGCCAGATCACCGTGTGGAACACGATGTTGTCCTTGCCCATGAAGTAATAGTGGCGGGCGTCCGCGTTCTGCCACCAGTCGCGCCAGGCATCGGGCTGCCCCGTGTTGCGGGCCCATTCCACGCTGGCAGAAAGGTAGCCGATCACCGCATCGAACCACACGTAGATCTTCTTGTCCGGGCGCCCCTCGTATTCGGGCAGGGGGATGGGGATGCCCCACTCCAGGTCGCGCGTGATCGGACGCGGGTGCAGGTCGTTCAGCAGGTTCAGCGAGAACGAGCGCACATTGGCCCGCCAATGCTGCTGATCCTCGATCCACCGCCGCAGAGGATCCACAAAGGCTGTGAGATCCAGGAAGAAGTGCTCCGACTCGCGGAACACGGGCGGCTCGCCGTCAATCTTGGAGCGCGGCTCGATCAGCTCCAAGGGGTCGAGCTGCTTGCCGCAATTGTCGCACTGGTCGCCGCGCGCCTCACCAAAGCCGCAGTGGGGGCAGGTGCCCTCGATGTAGCGGTCGGGCAGCGTGTTGCCCGTGCGTGCGCTGAAGGCGCCCATCATGGACTTCTTGAAGATGTAGCCCTTGACGTAGAGCGTCTTGAAGAGGTCCTGGGTCGTCTCGTAGTGGTTGCGGGTGGTGGTGCGCGTGAACAGGTCGTAGCTGAGGCCCAGCCGGTACAGATCCTCCGCGATCACGCGGTTGTAGCGGTCGGCAAGCTGCTGAGGCGTAACGCCCTCCTTCTCCGCCTGCACGGTGATGGGCGTGCCGTGCTCGTCGGTACCGCTGACCATCAGCACTCGGTTGCCCGCCAGGCGGTGGTAGCGCGCGAAGATGTCGCTGGGCACCCCGAAGCCCGCCACGTGTCCGATGTGCCGCGGACCGTTGGCGTAGGGCCATGCCACGCTGACGAGAATCGTTTTGGCCATGGAAGCCTGAGCGGATGAAAGCAGGATCGGCCGGGCGCCGATGGTCGTGCGACGACGGCGGGACGCGCGTCCCGGGTCGTGGGCCGGTGCGCTGAGGGGCCCGGCCCCGAGTTCTGGTTATCCTGTAAACTTGGCAGAAATCGCCGGGTGGGTCAAAGCCTATTGCGAGGCAGTCGCCACTCGGAGCCCGGGCCCCGTGATGGCCCCGGGGCGCCGCTCAGCGGCCGAAGAAGTCGTGCAGCGCGGCTGCCGTATCCTGAACGTGGAAGGACTCGATCTTCAGCGCCGTGGCGCCCTTGCGCACCCACAGGCGCACGACGGACGCCGTGGAGCCGTCGGGCAGGGCCAGGCTGGGCGCCTCCTCTGCAAAGAGAATGTCCTCCACGCGGAACTCGTAGAAGAAGGCGTGTTGGCTGCCGGGGTCGTTGAGCAGCAGCAGCTTGCCGGGGGACTGGCTGCTTCGTGGGGAGCCGGTGAAGCGCACGGCGATCTGGCGCAGCTTCTCGAAGCTGCCCCGGTACGGTTCGATGGGATGTCGAGCGACGACGGTCAGGGATTCCATAGGCCATGCGATGCGGGTGTGGCGTGCCGATTGCGGGATTCATTCTAGCAGCCGCCTCCACGGCGAGGCAACGCACGCGCCGGGGTGCGGCGCATCGCCCGACAATTGCGCCGCCGTCCCGGGCTGCGGTAGGTTCCGCATCAAACCCACGGCAAGCGCAACCCGCCCCCGGCCCCTCCGGAGGAGACCTCCCATGGCCTTGGACCTTGTTCTACGCAATGCGCGCCTCGCCGACATGGCGCCCGACGCCTCCCTGGTGGACATCGGGATCGGCGACGGCCGCATCGCCGCCATCGAAGCCGGTCTGCGCGCCGATGCGGAGACGATCGACGCGGGCGGCCGCCTGGTCTCACCGGGGTTGATCGAGACCCATATCCACCTGGACAAGTCACGCATCCTGGATCGCTGCACGCCCGCGCCCGGGCGTGGCCGCGACCACATGCTGCGCGTCTCGGCGGTCAAGCCCAGCTTCACGGTGGAGGATGTCTACGAGCGCGCACGGCGCACGCTGGAGAGCTGCATCCTGCACGGCGCCACGCACATGCGCACCCACGTGGAGGTGGACCCCAACGTGGGGCTGGTCGGCTTCGAGGCACTGCAGCAACTGGCGCGGGACTACCACTGGGCGATCGACCTGACCCTGTGTGCCTTCGCGCAGGAGGGCATGACCAACGTGCCGGAGACCGACGCCAACGTGGAGGCCTGCCTGAAGCGCGGAGCCACGGTGGTGGGGGGCGCGCCGTCGTTCGATCCCGATCATGGCGGCCAGATCCGCCGCGTGTTCGAGCTGGCCAAGGCCTATGACGTGGACGTGGACCTCCACCTGGACGCTGGCCACACCACGCACGACCTGGACATCCATCTGGTGTGCGAACTGACCGAGCAGATGGGCTGGGGCGGACGGGTGGCCATCGGCCACGGCACCAAGTACGCCTCGCTGCCCCCGGCGCAACTGGATGAGCTGGGCCGGCGCCTGGCGGACGTGGGCGTGACCGTGACCGTGCTGCCCGCGACGGATCTGTGGGTGATGGGCCGTCACCTGGACCACGACGTGATCCGCGGCGTGGCCGATGCCAACGCCCTCATCGCCTGCGGCGTGAACTGCTGCCTCTCCACCAACAACGTGCTCAACCCCTTCACGCCCTTCGGCGATGGCAACCTGATCCGCATGGCGAATCTGTACGCCAACACGGTGCAGCGCGGCCAGCGGGAGGAACTGCGGGATTGCTTCGACATGCTGACGCAGCGCCCGGCCCGCCTGATCGGCCTGCAGGACTACGGCATCGCAGTGGGTCACCCGGCCGATCTGGTCGTGTGGGACGCCGCCACGCCGGAGGATGCCGTGGCCACCGTCGCCCCCGCGCTGTACGGCTTCAAGCGCGGACGCCGCACCTTCACGCGGGCGGTGCCCGAGCTGAACCGCCCGTGACCCTCGCATGCGACATGCCAGCCCCGACGCCGTCGCGCCGTATTTGCTCGCGGAGGTCGCATTTTGTCAGATTTTGGTGCTAAGATGTGTCGGCCTCAGTCCCGGGTTGTTCCCTGCGCGATGGGAGGGGGCTCGCATCGTGCGTCGTGGCCTCGAAATGCTTTTGCGTTTCGTGCGTGATCCGGCGATTGTCTGGCAATGGGGGTACCTGATTCCACCGCAGACGGGCATGGCCGACCCCCACCTTGTGACGGCAGGCTGTTTTCTTTGATTTGATTGGCGTCGGCTGACAATTTGGCAAGGGTCAGAGGCGGGCCGGTTCCGGTTCCGCGGCGTGCTGCTGCGCAGCCACCGTGGGATCGATCCAGGCGTTTGAATCCAGCGTACGGTGTGGTGAGGGTGGGACGATGGCTAGGTTCATGAACCTGTTGGGTAGCCAGAGCAAGGAAGACAAGGAGATCCTCGCCGCCCTGAACGTGCTCGACAAGCACCGGGTGCCCGTGCGGATGGAGGTGGAGAACTCCTCCATCCACTTCAACACCCGCATCTCCGTCAAGTCGGCCACGGTGATCGTGGCCAAGCCGATGAACCTCAAGGAGGGATTGGCCAAGGGCGGCACGGTGCGCTTCAAGGTTCCCGATGCCGACGGCAGGGAACTGCGCATGGAGGTACTCACGCCGCACTTCAACCTCACCAACGGAAACCCGGTCTTCCTCTGCAAAATTCCCACGACCTTTGCGCAGAGCAACATGCGCGGGGCGCTGCGCTTCAACACCTCCCGCTTCACAAACGTCACGCTGGCCTTTGCTGACCATGCGGAAAGATATCGCGTCGTCGACCTGTCCCTTGGTGGCTGCAAGGTGTTCCTGACCAGCAAGGAGGCCAAGGAGCGCTTCAAGGTGGGCCTGCCCATGCACGGCGCGCGCATCGAACTGGGCAACAAGGCCTCCGTGCAACTCCAGGCGGTCATTCCCCGCAATCACCGGGGGCAGGCCGTGGGCTGCCAGTTCGAGCTGACGGACGAGGGGCCTTCCAAGAAATACCTGACGCATCTGCTCCAGTCGCTGGAAAAGGCCGAGCTGGAACGCTACCGTACCTGAGCGGAAGAAAGGGCCTGCACTGGGGGCGCCGGCGCCCCTTGCGGAGCGCATCGGCGCGGGATGGCGTCAGATGTCGCTGCGGGCGACGAGCCGCAGCAGGTCGTCTTTCGTGAGAATGCCCGCCACCTTGTTGCCATCCACCACGGGCAGGCAGCCGATCTTGCGGTCGACCATCAGCTTGGCGGCTCCCTGCACCGTCTCCGCGCTGGTGACCGTGACGGGCTTGCGGGTCATCACCTGCTCGATTTTCAGCTTGTCCAGCAGGTACAACAATTCGTGCACCTCCAGCGTGGTCGCGTCAGAGGCGGAAGCCCGCTTCAGGTCGCGGTCCGTGACCACACCCACGAGCGCGCCGTTGCCGTCCACGACGGGCAGATGCTTGAAGCCCTTCTCCTTCAGGACGCGCGTGGCCGACAGCAGCGAGTCGCTGGCCTTGATCGTGACGGCACTCTTGGTCATGACGGATCCGACGTTCGTGCTCATGCTATCTCCTTTGGAAGAGCGGCGGGGCGCGCGCGTCCCGACGCGTCACAGGCGGCCCAGGCATCCCGGCTGCCCCCGGGAAACCCCCGGCGGGCGCGCCTTGACCTTTACGGAGTCTGAACGGAATATGGGGCCTGACCCATGGCCTGCGGCCCCATCCGCTCCGGCCTGCCTTTATTATAGCGCCTTGACCCACGCCTTTCACGCGGAACGCTCTTCATGGCTGGATCGCTGATCCGTTACGACCTGAGCCTGCCCGGCTATTTCAGCTATCCACCCGCCCCCAGCGTCAAGACGCGCCCCATGATCCCGCGCGGCGAGCGGCGCTCGCTCTATATGCGCGGAGAGTATGGGGCCAAGGTGGAAGGCGAGGCCTTCCGCCCCATGACCGCGCACAATACGACGCACCTGGACGTGCCCTATCACTTCGACGAGGACGGGGACGACCTGGCCGCCGTGCTGAACCGAGCCGATTCCGTTGCGGACCGCCCGTGTCTGGCGCGCGTGGTGAGCCTGGCCCGGCAGCCGGCGCTGCCGGGTGCGCACACGCGCGAGGGCGTGACGTACTGCGAGGCGGTGAGCGCCGCCGTGCTGCCGTCAGTCGCGGACCTGCGCCAAGTGGAGGCATTGGTCGTGTTGACCGGCTTTGGCGCCCTCATGGCCCGCTATGGCGATCGGCCCTTCGCCCACGACGACGACGGCTACTATCACGTGCCGTGGTTCACCGAGGATGCCACCGCGCACATCCTGAAGGCGGGGCTGAAGCTGGTCGCCATCGATTCCACCACGGTGGAGCGCCAGACCAGCAGCGAGCCGCACCGCATGAGCGGCGATGTGCACATGGCGCTGCTGGGTCACGCGCCGCCCGTGCTCATCATGGAGTGCCTGGACGGCAGCGCCATGGCACAGCAGGTGGGGTTCGTGCCGTCCGTGGCGCTGCTGCACATGGTACCGCGCCGCGTGAACGCGGAAGGCGCAGACGCGGCCCACAGCCGGGCTTTCCTCTACTTCTACCGCGACGACGCCGACGGTACCGCCCTGCGTAGCCTGCAGGCGGCCATGACGCCGCAGGAGCTTTATGGCTGAGGCCCGTGGTGGACGCGTGCCCATCCACACGCTGCTGCAGAGCACACCGGACGGACGCGAGGTGCGCGTGCACGGCTGGGTGCGTACGCGCCGCGACAGCAAGGCCGCCACGTTCGTGGAGCTGAACGACGGCTCGTGTCTGGCCAACCTGCAGGTGGTGTTCGATGTAGCGCAGCCGACGCTGGCGCTGCCTGATGACGCCACCACGGGCGCCAGCCTCATCGTGCACGGGCGCCTGGTGGAATCGCCGGCCAAGGGCCAGCCGGTGGAGTTGCAGGCCGAGCGCTTCGAGCTGGTGGGCGGCTCCACGCCGGAGTTCCCGCTGCAGAAGAAGCGGCACGGCTTCGAATACCTGCGCACCATCGCCCACCTGCGCCTGCGCTCCAACACCTTCGGCGCCGTGGCGCGGGTGCGCAACGCACTCTACTTCGCCATCCACGAGTACTTCCAGACCCGCGGGTTCATGCACGTGCCCGCGCCCATGATCACGGCCAACGATGCCGAGGGCGCCGGCGAGATGTTCACCGTGACCACGCTGGACCCGGCGCATCCGCCGCTGGTGGGCGGCCAGGTGGACTGGTCGCAGGACTTCTTCGGCCGCAAGGCTTCGCTCACCGTCTCGGGGCAACTGGAGGCAGAGGCCTTCGCCCACGTCTTCCACGACGTCTACAGCTTCGCCGCCACCTTCCGCGCGGAGAACAGCAACACCTCGCGCCACGCGGCGGAGTTCCTGATGTGCGAGCCGGAGATGGCCTTCGCCGACCTGCAGGACAACATCCGGTTGGGCGAGGACTTCATCAAGACCGTGCTGGCCATGGTGCGCGAGCGCTGCCCGGAGGATATGACCTTCTTTGACCAGCGCATCGAGCCAGGCCTGCTGGCCAAGCTGGACCATGTGATGGAGTCGCCTTTCGAGATCCTCAGCTACACGGAGGCGGTGCGGCTGCTGGAAGCCTCAGGCGAGACCTTCGAGTTCCCGGTGGCCTGGGGCCACGACCTGCAGTCCGAGCACGAGCGCTACCTGACTGAGAAGCAGATCGGGCGGCCGGTGTTCGTGGTGGATTACCCGCGCGACATCAAGGCGTTCTACATGCGCCGCAACGACGACGGCCGCACGGTGGCCGCCATGGACATGCTCGTGCCGGGCATCGGCGAGATCATCGGGGGCAGCCAGCGCGAGGAACGCCTGGACGTGCTGGAGGCGAGCCTCCGCGAGCGCGGCATGGGCGTGGAGGACTACGGCTGGTACCTGGATCTGCGCCGGTTCGGCAGCGTTCCGCACGCGGGCTTCGGCGTGGGCTTCGAGCGCCTGTTGATGTACATCACCGGGCTCACCAACATCCGCGACGCGCTGGCCTTCCCGCGCACGCCCGGCCACGTTGAGTTCTGACCCGCACGCTCCGCGGCGGCCCGGGCCCCGTCGCTGCAACGCGTCACCGGCCCCCCGGCCTACGTCCTTAAGCCGCGGCCGGGCGGCCTATTGTGCGCCACCCAGGCCGCTCCGTGGACCCGCCCCACCTCGCGACGCCGCAACCCTCGTGTGCCAGCACGCCCAGTGTCGGTCCTGGATTTTCCCGACGCGGACAAAACCTGAGCGCAGCCCAGTCGTTTAACTCTGAGACGGCTGCCATCACTAGAGTGAGTTCTCCGGGCATGGGCGAACTGAAGCGGATCACGGTCAATATCTCCGACATGAAGGCCAGCGCGGATCGGGATGCCTTCCTGATCACCCATTCGCTGGGCTCCTGCATCGGACTGGTCGCCTACGATCCGCAGCGAGCGGTGGGCGCGATGCTGCACTTCCAGCTGCCCGACTCGACCAATCATGGCCGCCGGGCCCAGGAGAACCCGTTCATGTTCGCGGATACGAGCATCCCGATCTTCCTGGAACAGCTCGCGGCCCTGGGAGCCAATCAACGCCGCATCGTGGTAGGCATGTTCGGTGGGGCCAACATGCTGGACGACGAGGAGTTGTTCAAGATAGGCACGAAGAACGCTCGCGCGGCCAAGAAGCTACTGTGGCAGCACAGCATCTCCATCACGCACGAGGATGTGGGCGGCCACAGCAGCCGCACGGTGAGCCTGGAGATCGGCACCGGTGTGATTGGGCTGCGCCGGGATGGCAAGGTCTACAACCTCCAGTAACCCCCATTGCAGTGGACAGCCATGAGCAAGACCATCGGGCTCATCGATGATTCCAGGGTCATGCGGTCGATCCTCCGCAAGTCCATCCTGATGAACAACGTGCAGGTGGATGAGTTCCTGGAGGCCGACAACGGGCAGGAGGGCTACGAAATGCTGTCCGGTCACAGCAACGAGTTGGACATCGCCTTCGTGGACCTGCACATGCCCCGCATGAGCGGCGTGGAAATGCTCAGGCGCCTGCGAACGGAGGGCATCCAGTCGGTGCCGATCGTGATCGTCTCCACCTCGGCCGATCTGGAGATGCAGAAGACCTGCATGGACCTGGGCGCGGTGGGCTTCATCCGCAAGCCGTTCACCCCACAGGATATCGGCACGCTGATCACCAAGATCTTCGGCGTGGGCGTCCCCGCCTAAATGCCCGGACCGCCACGCCCCACCACCCCGCACGGACCACGAACGGAGGAAGGACCCCGATGGATGTGAAATCGTCCCTGCTGAGCTCCATCGAGGAGGTGCTGGACAAGATGGCGTTCATGTTCTTCGACGAATCGGAGCCCCCGGAGGCCGAGCCCGACGACTTTCCCTTCATCACCGAGGTGGATACGCGGGGCGTCATCGTGGGCAAGCTGAACGTCCTCGTGACGGAGACCTCCGCGCGCGAGATCGCCCGCAACCTGATCGGCATCCGCGACGACGAGGAGCTCTACCCGGAGACACTGGAGGATGCGCTGCGCGAGTTCACCAACCTGGTGATGGGCCGCACGATGACCATCCTCAATCCGGCGGGCCCGTTCGACATGGATGTGCCCCGGCTGGTCTCCCATCCTGCCCCACGCGAAGTGGGACGCGTCCTGCTTACGATCAACGGGGCACTGGACGATGAGCCGTTCCAGATGATGCTGCAGTACGAGGAGCAGCAGGCCGCCGCCTGAGCGCGACGCGCACCTGCGCCCCCGCTCCGGGAGCTAACCGGCACCGGCTCAGCGCCCGCCCCAGGCTCCAGGCCTATAGACCACGGGCCGCGTATCGCGTGGCAGGTACAACACGTGGCGCGGGTGCCCCCCTTGCGTGACCCCCAGGCACTCCAGCCGCCGCACGGCCGACGCCAGCAGCGCGCACACGGCCGCATCACGCCCACCCAACGCGCCGTGGATGCCCCACGCCAACACGACCCGCCGCGCCGCCTGGGTCACACGCAACAGGTGCGCGTCGTTCTCCGGGCCCACAGGGTCCGGCGCGCGACGCAACCCGGCTGGTTGCGTGACCCGCCAGGCGAACAGGTTCACCACCTCCAACGCCGCAAAGCCCCAGTCCCGTGCAAAGCCCATGCAGCGCCGGATGGTGGGGTCATCGCGCTCGGCGTCCGCCGTGCTGGGGTTCAGCAGCACGAAGGCCACGCTGTCGCCCCCCGGCGCCCAGCGCCGTGTGAGGGTGTAGCGGTAGCAGCCGCTGGCGTCGAACACCGCCGCGCGCAGCAGGGTGCCCGGCGCGGCTTGCGCGGATTTGTCCGCCGGCTGGACGGCGGAGCGATGGCGGGAAGGGCTGCGGCCCATGGCTCCCGGTGCGCGGGTGTGGAATGCTGGCCGGGCCCCGCAAGAGGCCAGGGGCGCCGGCGGGATGCGCGGCGCCTGCCGCACCCTACCGCACGCCGGGCCGGAGGGCCACGATGCGCCTGCTCACGCTGAACCTGCGCCATGGCGGCGGGCGTCGCATGCCGGCCCTGCTCACGTACCTGCTGCGCCACGAGGCAGACGTGCTGGTATTGACCGAGCATCGCCACAACCCCGCCAGTAGCCTGCTGCGCGAGGGACTGCGCGAGGCCGGCTACGCCCACCAACTCGCCAGCCACGACGTCCCACGCGTGAACCACCTGCTGGTGGCCGCGCGGCTGCCGCTCACGCCCGCGCCGCAGCGCCTGCTGCGGGTCGATCGCGTGCGGCTGCTGCCCGTGCGGGTGGGCGGACTGCTGTTGGTGGGGGTACACCTGCCCAACCTGAAGGCCAAGCTGCCACACTGGAACGCCCTGCTGAAGCTGGCCGGGCGCCTGGACGGCGAGCGCGCGGTGTTCATGGGCGACTTCAACTCGGGTCACCACGTGCAGGACGTGGAGCGACCGCCGTTCCCCTTCAGCGCCTCCTACGAGGCCTACATGGGGGCGCTGGAAGCGCGAGGCTGGGCGGACGCCTGGCGACGCCTGCACCCGGAGGCCCGCGAGTACTCATGGTATAGCCACCGCCAACGCGGCTTCCGGTTGGATCACGCATTCCTCTCGCCCGCGTGCCTGCAGACACTGCGCGCGGCAGCCTTCGACCACAGCGTGCGCGAGAGCGGCGCCAGCGACCACTCGGCGCTGTGGGTCGAGCTGGACGAATAGATGCCCATCCCCCGTTGGTACGGCGTTGCGCCCCGTGCTAGGGTCCCGCCACCCACCGCCGAGCCATGGGTGCGGCCCTGTCACGCATCGCCGGAGAATGCCATGAGCGACACCGATCCCTACGCCGCGCGTACGCCCGAGGCGCTGGCCGCACTGCCCACTGTGTTCCGCGAGGGGCTGTTCGAGGGGCAGGTGGTGCTGGTCACGGGCGGCGCCGGGGGCATCGGGCTGGCCATCAGCGTCCTCTTTGGGCGGCTGGGGGCCACGCTGGTGGCTTGCGGCCGCAACGCGGAGCACCTGGCGGAGTACGAGGCCGCGCTGGGCCGGCTGGGCATCCCCTGCTTTACGCGGGCCATGACCGTGCGCGACCCCGCGCAGGTGAGCGCACTGCTGGACGCCGTGTGGGAGCGCTATGGGCGGCTGGACGTGCTCATCAACAACGCGGGTGGACAGTTCGCCTTGCCCGCCACGGAGATCACGCCCAAAGGCTGGCACGCCGTGGTGGAAACGAACCTCTACGGCTCCTGGTTCATGATGCAGGGCGCAGCGCAGCGCTGGCAGGCCCACGATCAGCCGGGCTGCGTCGTCAACATCACGGCGGTGGTGAACCGCGCCACGCCCGGCATCGCGCACACCAAGGCCGCCCGCGCGGGCACGGAGGCCCTCGCGCAGACCCTCGCCGTGGAGTGGGCGCCGCTGCGCATCCGCGTGAACTGCGTGGAGCCGGGGATCATCGCCAGCCCGGGCCTGAAGCACTATCCGCCCTCGGCGCGGCCGTACTTTGACCACAACCCCATGCGCCGATTGGGCGACGTACACGACATCGCCGAGGCCTGCGCCTACCTCGCCGCGCCTTCGGCCCGCTTCGTCACCGGCGTGGTGCTGCCGGTGGATGGCGGCTCCCACGTCTGGGGCGAATACTGGCCCCTGGGCAAGCCGGCCTACTTCCGTACCGAGGAGGGCGACACCCCATGAGCGAGCGCAGCGGCCGTCCCGATACCACCCGCCTGCAGCGCCTGGCCCGCGCCTACTGCGAGACCGCCGTGCTGTATGCGGCGCTGGACCTGGAGTTGTTCACCCGCGTGGCCCGCGGTGCCGACACGGAGCCCGCGCTGGCCGCCGCGCTGGGCATCACGCCGCTCAATACCGAGCGCATCGTGACCGCCTGTGTGGCGCTGGGACTGCTGGAGCGCGATGGCGAGCGCCTGCGCAACGCGCCGGACGTCGTGCGCTTCGGCGTGCGAGGCGAGCCGGGCTACGCCGGGCCCTGGCTGCGCTTCACCCGCCCGGACGTGCCGGAATGGTTCCGGCTGGGCGAGCACCTGCGCAACCAGGCACCCCCACGCACGCTGGGCAAGTACGACACTCTCAGCGTGGAGCAGGCCCGGGCCTACCACGAGGCCACCTACAGCATCGGCATGGGCGCCGGCCGGCGCTTCGCGCGGCAGGTGGACCTGGCCGGACGGCGATGCCTGCTGGACCTGGGCGGGGGCTCGGGCGCGTACAGCATCGCGGCCACGGCCGCCTACCCCGGCCTGCGCGCGGTGGTGTTCGATCTGCCGCCGGTGGTGGAGGTCGCGCGCGAGTTCATCGCCACCAACGGAGCCACCGGGCGGGTGGATGTGATGGCCGGGGACTTCACCCGCGACGCGTTCCCCACGGACTGCGATGCCGTGGTGATGGCCAGCAACCTGCCCATCTACAACGAGGAGACGATCCAGCTCGTCGTTCGCAAGACCCATGATGCCCTGTTGCCGGGTGGCGAGATGCACTTGGTGGGCGAGATGCTGGACGACGACCGCCGCGGGCCGCTCGACCCGGCCCTGTGGGGGCTCTCCGAGGTCATCCACGGCAGCGCGGGCAAGGCGCACACGGTGGGCCAGGTGCAGGGCTACTTTCGCGCGGCCGGCTTTCAGGCCGTCGCCGCCACTCCCTTCGTGCCGGGCGTGCTGACCCGTGTGAGCGGAAACAAGGGCGGCTGAGCGCCGCCCTGGGTGCCGCCGCCACGCGGCCGCCGACGCCCCGCCCACCTTCGCGCATTGGCCGGCGGGCGCCGCGGGGCTACAATGGACTCAGACGACGCGACGCGGTGCCGTCCGCCCTGGACGCAAGGCTCCGCCCGGCGCGTCCTCCCAGCCTCAGCGTGGAGGGAAGTCCCATGGCATCGGTCATTCAAACCCTGCGAGATGAGCACGCCCAGTTGCTCCCGCACCTGGAGCACGTCCTGGCCCTGGCCGACGCGATCGAGCCCGGCAGCAACGCGGCGCTGATCGAACGGGTGGGCGCGGTGCACGGTTTCCTCACGAGCCACCTGCTGGACCACGCGTACGTGGAGGAGCAGGCGCTCTATCCCACCGTGGGCCGCACCCTGGGGGCACCGGAGGCGACCGCCACCATGAGCCGCGACCACGTGGAGATTGGCCGCCTCATTGACGAGCTGAGCGAGCTGCGCAGGGAGATCGAGGGCGGTGCCATCACGCCGGCCCAGGCCCAGTCGCTGCGCCGGGTGCTGTACGGCCTGTACGCCATCGTGAAGCTGCACTTCGCCAAGGAGGAGGAAGTGTACCTGAAGCTGCTGGAGGAGCGGCTCTCGCCCAGCCAAGCGCGGGACCTCCAGGAAGCGCTGGAGTTGGCCGGAAACGCCGCCTGAGCGCCGCCGGCCGCCGATCGTGGCCTGGGCGCTACCAGCCTACGGCGCCGCGGCGGGGCAGATCGCGCGGCCGCACGGCACCGCCCCGGAGCGTGGCCAGGGGATAGACGGTGCCCCGCCAGATGAGCTCGCCCCGGAGCGTGGCCAGCGCGGCGCTGAACAGCAGCACCCCAGCCAGCGCCAAGTGCGTGACGGGAAAGGATAGGCCTTCCAGGCCGTTTCCCTGCGCCGCCTGCCGCGCACCCACACCCAGCAGCAGCGCGGGCACGGCGATCCCCGCCAGTGCCAGGGCACAGGTGACACCCGCCATGCCGGGCGGAGCCACCAGCAGCACATAGCCCAGCCCGACCAAGGGCAGCCAGCCCAGCGCCAACAGCAGGGCCGCGCTGCCCAACACCCGCCCCCAGCCGAAGTCCGCATCGGCGAAGGCATTCTTCAGCAAGCCCCGCAGGCTGGCCCAGAAGCCCGCCTGCCAGCGCACGAAGAGAAGATCGCGCGCGCTGACCAAGGCCTGGGGCACGCCGCCGCGCCGCAGCAGCAGGCCCAGCTTCACGTCGTCCACCACCTCCAGCGCCAGCCGCGTGTGTCCGCCTACGCGATCGTAGGCGTCGCGGCGCACCAGGTTGAACGCCCCCATCCCCACATAGGCGGCCGAACCCGGGCGGCGCAGCGCCCATAGGCGCAACCGCAACGCGAAGTACACGGCAAAGGTGGTCTGAAAGGCGCGCTCCCAGTAGCCGCCCGTCACCAGCCGCGGCGCGGCCACCAGATGACCCAGCCCGTGCTGCTGGAGAAAGGCCACCGCCGCGCGCAGGGCGCCGGGGGCATACACCACGTCGGCATCGGTGAAGAGCAGCAGCGCACCGCGCGCCTGGGCGGCCCCCAGGTAGCAGGCGTGGTTCTTCCCCAGCCAGCCGGGGGGGAGCGCCTCCACGTGCAGCACGGTCAGGCGCGGCTCGGCGGCGGCCAGGCGCGCAAGGATCGCGCCCGTGTCGTCCTCCGAGCGGTCGTTGACCGCGACCACTTCCAGCGTCGGGTAGTCCTGGGCCAGTAGGGAGGACACCGCGCGCTCCACGTGCGCTGCCTCGTTGCGGGCGGGCACTATCACGGAGAGCAGCGGCCAGTCCGTCGCGGGCGCGGCAGCCGACAGCGCCTCCAGCGTGGGTGTGCGCCACTGCGTGAGCCACAGCAGCCACGCCATGACGAGCCAAGCGGCCAACACCAGCGCCAGAGCCGCGTTCCAGAGCGTCAGCATCGCGTCCATGCCGCCGGTATCGGTCCCGGCAACTTAAGTAGTGTTTGGGGATGGGTTTTCAAGCGGCTGGGCCGCTTGAAAAACAAAAGAATTCCAGCGCGGGGGCCGAGGGCCCCCGCTGCCCCCAATACGGACCCAGACCATAGCCGACGCGGTCTCGATCACAAATAGGGTCCAGGGAGCCCCGCTCCCTGGTGGGGATATGGGGGCGAAGCCCCCACGGCTAGAGTGCTTTTCTAAACACAGCCTAGACTGGCCCGCCGGGACCCTTGGGCGGATGGGCGCGCACGGCCTCCTCGTTCACGTCCGCGCCCCAGCCGGGGCCCGTGGGCAGCAGCAGGTAACCGTTCTCGATGCGCGGGGGCTCGGTGACCAGGTCGTTCTTCCAGGGCACGTCGTCCATGTCGATTTCCATGATGCGGAAGTTGGGCACGGCGGCGCACAGGTGCGCGCTGTGCAGCGTGCAGAGGTGCCCGTAGAAGTTGTGTGGCGCCACATTGACCTCGTACGCCTCGGCCATGGCGGCGATCTTTACCGACTGCGCCACGCCATTCCAAATCTCGTCGACGATGGCCACGTCCACGGCCTGCTGCTCGAAGAACGGCACGAAGCTGCGGATGCCGTGCAGGGACTCCAGCGAGGCCACGGGCGTCTTCAGGCTGTGGCGGATGTGGGCCAGGGCGCGCGGATCGTAGCTGTCGATCTCGAACCACATCAGGCCCAGCTCATCCAGGGCCCGCGTGACGCGCAGGTAGCCCTCGGTCTTGAAGTTGAAGTTTAGGTCGAGCAGGATCTCCACGCCGGGCCCGGCCCCCGCCTGAAAGGCCGTAATCAGCTTCACGAGGGCATCGATGACGTGGCGCTCCGCATTCAGCTCGGGCGGCTCGCCGCGCCGGGCAAAGCCGGGCATGTGTAGCCAGGGTTTCTCGTCGAACACGAGGATGTTCGTCTTGAGCGCCGTAAAGCCGGACTCCGCCACGCGGCGCCCCAACGCCTTTACGTCCTTCAGGGAGCGCAGCGGAGGCTGGCCCACCTTGTCCGCGTGCTCTAGCAGGTAGGTGCCGCAGTGCGACCAGTAAAGCCGGAAGCGATCGCGCACGGGGCCGCCAAACAGGGCATACACCGGCACCCCGAGCGCCTTGGCGCGGATATCGAGCAGGGCGTTCTCGATGGCCGCAATGGCCTGGGCGTTCACGCCCCCGGCGGCCTGCCGCGTCACGGCGTACAGCTCGGCGAAGATGCGCTCCGTGGGCCGCGGGTCCTGGCCGATCAGGCGCTCGCCCAGCTTGGCGATCACGGCGCTGAGACCACGGCTGCCGTAGCTCTCGTTGTACTCGGCCCAGCCGGTGATGCCTTCGTCCGTGGAGACTTTGAGGTAGGAGAACACGCGCCAGCCAGCGTCGGCGTGCAGCGATTCGATCCGGGTGATCTTCATGGGGACCCCGCTCTCGGTGCGGCGTTGCGGTGAGGCGGAGGCGCGCTGCCTCCACCCCCTGGCCATACCGCATTGGCACAGCAGGGGAAAGCGCGGGGCTGTGGCGTCCGTCCGCGATCAGCCCGCCGGGACTGGATCGGCCGGATTGCCCAACAGACCGCAGCCGCGCAGGCGCTCGGTGATGACGGAGCCCGAATAGGGCTTCTCCACCAGCATGAAGCCCTGCGCGCGACGGCTCTGCAGTGCTTCCAGATTCTCCACATAGCCTGTGGCGATCATCACAGGCAGTTGGGGGGACTGGCTGCGCACATGATCGGCCAGTTCCAGGCCACTCATGCGCCCAGGCAGCACCATGTCCGTGAACAGCAGATCCGGACGCTCGCCATCGGCCAGCTGCGCCAGCGCGTGGCTGGCGTCCGACACGGCGGTGACCTCGAAACCGAGATCGCTGAAGATATGCACGGCGAGACGACGGATTTCCGGCTCGTCCTCCACCACCAGTACGCGGCCCGTGCCGCGGACCGGTGCTCTGGGCGCGATGGCCTCGCTCGGCCCGGCGGGCGTGACGGGCATGGCCGCTGCCTCGTGACGCGGCAGGAACAGCGTGACCGCGGTGCCCTGGGCCGGCGTGCTCTGCAGGCGAATCTGCCCACCCGACTGGCGGATGAATCCGTAGACCATGCTCAGGCCCAGCCCGGAGCCCTTGCCCACTTCCTTGGTGGTAAAGAATGGCTCGAACACCTTGTCCAGCAGCGCCGGCTCGATGCCGGCACCGGAATCGCGCACGGCGATCGCCACGTAAGCACCGGGCGGAACATCCGGCGCAGCCCCATCGGTCTCTACGGGTGCGTCGGGCAGGTGCACGTTGCCGGCCTCGATGGCCAGCCGGCCACCCCTGGGCATGGCATCGCGGGCATTGACCGCCAGGTTGATGAGCGCACTCTCCAGTTGGCCCGCATCCACCAGCACCGGCCACAGCGGCTGGTCCGGACGCACCAGCTCCAGCTCGATGCCCTCGCCCAGCGTGCGGCGCAGCAGGCTGCCCACGCTATCGACAATACGCTGCACGTCCGCCACCTGCAGTGTCAGCGGCTGGCGTCGGGAGTAGGCCAGCATCAGGCGAGTCAGCTCGGCGCCCCGCTGTGCGGCCTCCAGTACGCTCTGCAGCAGGTGCTGCACGCAGGGCTGGTCCTGCACCTGCAGCAGCGCCAGCTCCAGATTGCCGTGGATGATCGTGAGTAGGTTGTTGAAGTCGTGCGCGACGCCACCGGAAAGGCGCCCCACCGCCTCCATCTTCTGGGCCTGCATCAGGCGGTGCTCTGTGGCCTTGCGCTCCGTGATGTCCTGCACGGTGCCGATCACGGCTTCGGGCTCGCCCGTGGCGCTGCTCAGCACCTCGCCGATGTTCTTCACGGTGCGCACGGTACCGTCCGGGCGCAGGATGCGATACTCCGTGGTACGACGCCCGCCCTCGGCAGGGTCTGGCGGGGGCAGTGCATGGAAGAGGCGTCGATCGTCCGGGTGCACCAAGCGCAGGAATCCCTCAAAGCTGGGGGCAAAACGGTCCGGATCCTGCCCGAAGATGCGGAAGGTCTGCTCGGACCAGCGCAGGGTGCCGTCGCGCAATTGCATGTGCCAACTGCCGATGTTGGCTGCCTGCTGAGCGCGAGAGAGCTCCCACTCCTTCTGTCGCAGGGCTTCTTCCGCCCGCTTCTGCTCGGTGATGTCGATCGCCGTGGTCTGGATGGCCGGCTCGCCCATCCAATCCACCACGCGCGAGTAGGCGCGGAAGGTGACGATGCTGCCGTCCTTGCGCAGGGCGTCGGCCACGTAGCCCGCCGGCACCCCGTGCCCGATGATGCGCTGCGCCGCCAGCACCGGGAGCCGCTCGCGCTCCCAGGGCGGCATCAGCACCTCCATGCTGGGCAACGCCAGCAGCTCCTGCGGGCTGTCGTAGCCCATCGTCTCGGCATAGGCGCGGTTGGCGAAGTGCATCTTCAGGTTGCGGTGGATGACCATGCCCTGCAGCGAACCTTCGGCCAATTCGCGGAAGCGCGCTTCGCTGGCCTGCAGAGCAGCCAGGGCCCGTTTCTGCTCGGTCAGGTCGATCAGGGTGGATTGGATGGCGGGCTCATCGTGCCAGCGGATAGCGCGGGAGTACACGATGAACTCCACACGCGAGCCGTCCTTGCGCACGCTGACTGCCTCGTAGGTGGCGGGCACCTCCTCTCCGCGCAGGCGACGCTCGGCATAGTCGCGCAGCCGCTCGCGGTCCGCCTCGTCCACCACGACGTCCATGGAGGGCAGGGCGAGCACCTCCTCCGGCGAGGCATAGCCCATCGCCTCGGCATAGGCGCGGTTGACGAACAGGAAGCGCCGGTCGCGATGGATCACGATGCCCTGCAGCGAACCTTCCACGAGGTCGCGGTACAGCGCGTCGCGGTTGTGCAGTGCTTCGTCCCCATCCTTCGCTGCCGGGGCCGGCGCTGCGGGGCCCCTCCCTTCGCGCTCACCCTGGCGGCGCGGGGACGGCATGCTGCCGCTGTGCTTCATGGTCTCCGATGCCGAAAAAAAACAATGCACGCCCCCGTCTCGCCCTAGGCGGCGAAAACGGACCGGCGTCCCATCGGCAACGGACAGCAGGCTGCAAGCGAAGTAAAGACGAAGACCGAATGGTCGCGGCCATGGCGTGACGCCAACGCAACGGGTCAGGCCCGGCGCCAGCACGCAATGCACACCCTACGCGCCTGCGCGGCAATGAGAAAGCGGACCTGCTTACGAAACGAACGAGAGGCGGATTGGTCCGCAACCGCCGCCATGGCCCCCTCAAGCGGCCCAGCGCAGGACCTTCGCGTCGCCGGAAACCCGCAGGCCGAAGGCAAGCGGGCTGCGGGTGGTATGAATGTCGCACGGCTTGGGGAACCCGGCAGGATTGTCATACCCTTCTCCTATGCCCACCACGTGGGTGCCAAGCCAATACGGGAGTACTCCATGCGTCTTCGTGACGACCTGGTTTTCAGCATGGACGAATACCAACGCCGCCTGGCGGATATTCGTGCCGGCATGGAAAGCCGCCGCCTGGATGCCTTCATCTGCACCACGCCGGAGAACATCTTCTACCTCACCGGTTACCAGACCACGGGCTACTTCTGCTTTCAGGCCCTGGTGGTGCCGCTGGAGGCCGAACCGTTCATGGTTGTGCGGCTGCTGGAGGAGTCCAACGTGGACGCCCGCACCTGGGTGGGCATCACGCGGCACTACACGGATACGGAAGACCCCATCACGGTGATGCGCTTTGCGCTGCGGGAGATGAAGCTGCACCAGGGGCGCATCGGCTACGAGAAGCAGAGCTGGTTCTTCCGCGCCCACGAGCAGGAGCAGCTCTTTTCCTCCATGCTCTACTGCACGTTCGTGGATGCCTCGGGCATGGTGGAAAACAGCCGCCTGCGCAAGTCCGACGAGGAGCTGGCCGTGATGCGCAAGGCCTCCGTGGCCACGGAGGCGGGCATCAAGGCCGGCATCGAGGCCGTGGCGCCGGGCGTGACGGAGAACGACATCGCGGCCGAGATTCACTACGCGATGATTAAGGCCGGCAGCGAGTACCCCGCCATGTCGCCCTTCGTGGCTTCGGGCTGGCGCGGGGCGCTGGGCCACACCACGTGGGAGGGCCGCCGCGTGCAGCCCAACGAGAACGTATTCATCGAGGTCGCCGGCTGCTACCACCGCTACCACGTGGCCATGATGCGCTCGGTCTTTGTGGGCGATCCACCGCCGGAGATCCTGGAGGCCGAGCGGCTGATCCAGGACGCGATGGTGGCCGCCCTGAATGTCATCCACGCCGGGGTTTCCTCGGGCGATGTGGACGCCCAGTCCCGCTACGTACTGGACCGCTATTCCTTCGGCGGCACGCAGGCCACCCGCAGCGGCTACTCCATCGGCATCGCGTTCGCGCCGGACTGGGGCGAGGGGCACATCCTGGACATCAAAGCGGGAGACCACCGGGAGATCGACAAGAGCATGACCTTCCACCTCATTCCCTGGCTGCAGATGCCCGGGAAATTCGGCATGGGCCTCTCCGAGACCATCATCGTCACGGACAACAGCAGCGAGCTGTTCTGCGACGTGCCGCGCAAGCTGTTCGTGAAGTAGGCGGCACACGGACAGCGCCGTCCGCCACGCAAGGAGGAACCCTCGACGCAGCGGACGGGGCAAGCTGGGCCTGGCTACTCCACGATGCCAGCAGCGCGGCCCTGCGCGGTGATGCGGCCCTTCTGCTCTGCCAGGAAGGTCGGGCGCATCAGGTGCCCATTGCCCGGATGGGCCGTCATCTTCTCGGGCGGGGTGGGGCTGGTCACCTCCGGCCAGTGCCCCGGCTGCGGGTCGGCACCTTCCTCGGCCACGGCCAGCGGCGCCACCTCGTAGATCGCCGGCTCCTCGGTCAGCTCCATGAAGTTCCAGGCGCACTCCAACGGCAGGTTGTTCACCGGATCGAAGAAGTAGATGGACCAGAACAGGCCGTGATCCACCGCCCCGTGCACGTGAATGCCCGCCGCCTCCAGCCGGTCCTTCATGGCGAACAGGTCCTCCTTGCTGTCCACTGTGAAGGCCAGGTGGTCGAAGCCGATCGGCCGCTCCGTGGGCTCGCCGTGGAACTTGCCGTATTCCATCGGCTGCGCGCCGGCGTAGTGGAAGAACGCGATCTGGGCCTCCCCCACCTGGAAGAAGTAGTGGCGGAAGCCCTCATGCCCCACACCGGCCACGAGCCGGAAGCCCAGCAGATCCCGATAGAAGCGGATGGTCTTCTCCAGGTCCGGCGTGATGTAGGCCAGGTGGTCGAACTTGCTGATCTTCATGTCAGGCCTCTCTGGGGGTGCTCGGGAATGCGTCGCAAACCCGCAGTCGCCGCTACTGGATGGTGACGAATGGCTTGCCCTTGAGCGATTCGGCGAAGCCGTAGGCAACGTCGTTGACCTCGCTCCAGGCCGGCAGCGATTTCATGGAGTCCATCCAGCGCTTCACGTTCGGGTACTTGTTGTAGTTCGCCCCAATCAGGCAGCCGGCGTCGGTGAACTCAGCGCCCATGTAGTCCGCGACGGTCTTCTCGTTGCCGCACAGGTACGCGTTGCCCTTGCCCAGCCAGTGCTGGTCCAGCACCCCCAGCCAGTGGTCGCACTGGCTCCGGCCCCATTCCAGCGTGGCCTGCTGGGCCACATCGGGCGTGCGCTCGTGATTCGGGAACACCTGGGGATAGATCAGATGGTAGCCGTACTCGCGGTAGAAGCCCGTGTTCAGCCAGTCCATCGCCTCGTTCACCCGCGCACGGGCCTTGAGGTCCTTGGGATAGGTGGGCGAGCCGGTCTTCTCCGCCAGGTACTTCAGAATCGACGAAGACTCCGTGAGCACGAAGTCGCCGTCTTGCAGCACGGGCACCTGCTTGCTGGGATTCATGTCGGTGAAGGGCGGCTTCATGTGCTCACCCGTCATCAGATCCACCTCCACGAACTCGCAGTCGATCTTGTTGTCTTTGATGAACAGCAGCACTGGCCGTGACGTGGTGGATACCTTGTGCGCGTGCAGTTTCATGGCGCTCCCTCCCCGTGTGTCGTTTGCCCTGGAATCGTTCAATGTTCAACTAAGGCTTTCAGGCTAGCACGGGCCCTGACGCGATGAAAGGGACCGCCAGACGGATGGGGGTGAGGCGGCAGGACCGCCCGGAGCCGGGTTTGGCTCTGCGCGGGACAGGCCGCGCCGGAGACAGGAAGTTATGCCGGAATGGGCACGCCTTCCTGCTCGCAGGAGTTGGCGACGTCGGCCACGGTGGCGCGCTGCATGTCGCGCTTCCAGCGCGTGTCGTCGAACGCCGTGCCGCGGTGCATCGTGCAGCGGTTGTCCCACATCACCAGGTCGCGCACGCGCCAGCGGTGCGTGTACACGAACTGGCGCTGAGTGACGTGCGCGATGAGCTGATCGATGAGGGCGCGGCCCTCATCCTCCGGCATGCCCAGCACACGCCCGGCATGGGAGGCAACGTAGAGCGACTTGCGACCGCTCTCGGGAATGGTGCGCACCATCACCTGCAGCACGGGCGGCAGGCGCTCCAGCTCGGCCTGCTCAAAGTCCGTCATGCCCAGCCGGCTGCGCGAGGTGAAGATGGAATGCTCGGCCACCTTGCCCGCAAGCTTGCGCTTCAGGTCGTCCGGGAGCTCGTCGTAGGCCGCGCGCTGGTCCGCGAACTCGGTGTGACCGCCCACCGGCACCACCGTGGTGGCATAGAGCAGCGAGCAGAGCGCCGGCACATGCCGGAACGAGGCATCCGTATGCCACAGCCGATTGCCCATCTGGTAGCGGCGCAGCCGGCCCTCCGGATCGGCCAGCGCACCCTCGCCATCCAGGTTCGAGACATCCGCCAATTCCGCACGCACCCGTAGCGGCTTGCCCTGGCGGCCAATACCCGTGCCCGCCTCCAGCGGGCCGAACTGCCGGGCAAACGCCAAGTGCTGCTCCTGGGTCAGTTGCTGATCGGGGAAGATCAGCACGGCGTGCTGCCAGAAGGCCTCCTTGATCGCAGCCAAGTCTTCCTGCCCCATCGGACGGGCAAGATCCGCATCACCGATTTCGGCCACGAAGCCGGGAGTCACTGGAACAACGGTGATAGCCATGGTAAGCCCCTCCTGGGATGGGATCGGCCGGTTCGGCTCGAATCCGGGGTCAGCGCCGTCGTGGCCCATTGGGCTATGACGCAACGGCGTCTGTCAAGCACCCGCGCCCGGCGGCGAATCCGCCGCGCAACCCCGCTCCCAAGCAAGCGGACACGGCACGCCGGTCGTTCCATGCCCATGGGGATCACACGCTCGCCCCGCGCCAATGGCGGGCAGCGGAGCGCCGCGCACCTGCCGCGAGCAGTGCGGGTCAATCGGGAGGAAGGGAAGATGACGGAGGCGAACGGAAACAACGCGAGCTGCCTGGCCGGCGTACGGGTGTTGGACCTGACGCAGTTCGAGGCCGGCCCGTCGTGCACGGAGGTGCTGGCCTGGCTGGGCGCCGAGGTGGTTAAGGTGGAGAACCCGAAGGGCGGCGACCCCGGGCGCAGCATCAACAGCGCGAGCCCAAATCAGGATTCGCCCTACTTCATGCTGCTCAATGCCAACAAGAAGTCCATCACCGTCAACCTGAAGTCCCCGCGCGGCCTGCAGATGGTGAAGGACATGGCCAAGCGAGCCGATGTGTTCCTGGAGAACTTCGCGCCGGGGGCCATCGAGCGGCTCGGACTGGGCTACGAGGAGGTGAAGGCGCTGAACCCGGGCATCATCTACGGACAGGTGAAGGGCTTCGGCGAGGGCAGCCCCTACCAGGACAATCTGGCCTTCGACATGATCGCCCAGGCCTGCGGAGGTGCTATGAGCATCACCGGCGCCGCGGACGGGCCGCCCGCCAAGCCCGGCCCCACCATCGGCGATACCGGCACGGGCATGCTGCTCGCCATCAGCATCCTTGCGGCACTGTACCGCCGCAAGGGCACCGGCCAGGGCGAGCGCCTCAGCGTGGCCATGCAGGATGCCATCCTGCATTACATCCGCATCGCGTTTTCCGTCACCGCCAGGACGGGCGCCGCCGCACCGCGCACCGGGTCAAAGGTGCTCTCCGGCGGAGCGGCCCCCAGCGGCATCTACCCCTGCGCCCCGGGCGGCCCCAACGATTACGTGTACATCTACACCAGCCGCGCCAACCCGGCCCACTGGGAGCGCCTGCTGCAGGTGATGGCCCGCGAGGAGCTCAGCGGCGATCCACGCTTCGACTCCATGGACGCGCGGGTGGCCAACGAGGCCGAGGTGGACGCCCTCATCTCCGAGTGGACGCGCCAGCACGACAAGCACGAGGCCATGCGCCTGTTGGGCGCCGCGGGCATCCCCGCCGGGGCCGTGCTGGATACCGAAGAGCTGCACAACGACCCCAGCTTCCAGCAGCGGGGCATCATGCAGGTGGTGGAACACCCCACGCACGGCCCGTTCAAGCTGCCCGCGTGGCCCGTGCGGCACAACGGCGGCACCCTGACCGCGTCGCCCGCCCCCCTGCTGGGTCAGCACAATGCGGAGGTGCTGAGCGACTGGCTCGGCATCAGTGACCAGGAAGTGGATGCCCTGCACGCCGAAGGCGTGATCTGACCCGAACTCGCCCGCCGCCGCCCATGCCGCGGCGCGGGCCTAGGCCTCTGGAAAGCCTCCCGCGATCCTCCAACCCAGGAGCAACAACCATGGCGGAACTGACCGGCTCAGAAATCCTCGCGCGCTGCCTGAAGAACGAAGGCACAGATGTGCTGTTCTTCCTGATGGGCGGGCCCATGTTGCTCGCGGAGGCCTCGTGCATCAAGGAGGGCATCCGCCCCATCGACGTACGGCACGAGCAGGCCGCCGCGTTCATGGGTCAAGCCTACAGCCGTCTGCTGCAAAAGCCTGCCGTGTGCATGGCGGCCAGCGGCCCCGGCGTGATCAACCTCACCACCGGCATTGCCAACGCGCTGATCGACTGCGCACCGGTGGTGGCCATCGGGGGCTCCAGCGCCATCCGCCAGTTCGGCCGCCAGACGTTTCAGGAGATCGACCAGTTGGCGATCATGAAGGGCTGCACCAAGTGGTCCGACCGTGTGTACAACCTGCGGCGCATCCCCGAGCAGGTGAATACCGCCTTCCAGAAGGCTATGAGCGGCAAACCGGGGCCGGTCTACCTCGATTTCCCCGGTGACCTGCTCTACGACAAGATCGACGAGGCAGAGGTGGACTGGGACCTCAGCGGCCGGCCCCTGCTGGGCGCCCGGCCCATGGGCGAGCAGCAGCGCATTGAGGAGCTAGTGGCCGCACTCATGAAGGCCAAGCAGCCCATCGTGCTCTCCGGCAGCGGCGTCATCTGGTCGCAGGCCTGGGACGAGCTGCGGGCGGTGGTGGAAAAGGCGGGCATTCCCTTCTACACAACGCCCCAGGGCCGTGGCGTGCTGCCGGACGACCACGAGCTGTCCTTCCTCACCATGCGCTCCACAGCCTTCCGCGAGGCGGACCTGATCGCGGTGGTGGGCACGCGCATGAACTACATCATCGGCCATGCCGCGCCGCCGCGCTTCAATCCCGGTGCCACCATCGCTCGCATCGACATCGACGCCGACGAGATCGCCTCCTCCCCGCGCAAGGTGGACATCGGCATCGTGGGGGACTGCAAGGTGGTGCTCCAGCAACTGCTGGAGGCGATGGGCAGCCAGGTCAGCGCGGACCGGTTCGCGGACTGGCGCAAGAAGCTGGCCGATGGCGACGCCGCCAAGCGCGCGTCCGCCAAGACCCCCAGCGCCTCGAACGGCGACGCCCTGCACCCGCTGCAACTCTGCGACGCGGTGAAGGACTTCATGCAGCGCGACGCGATTCTCGTGGTGGACGGTCAGGAGATCCTCAACTACGGCCGCCAATCCATGCCCACCTTCGCCCCCGGCCACCGGCTGAACTCGGGGCCATTCGGCACCATGGGCGTGGGCCTGCCCTTCGGCTTGGGCGCCAAGGTGGCGCGGCCGGACAAGCAGGTCATCGTGGTGCACGGCGACGGCTCCTTCGGACTCAACGCCATGGAGCTCGATACCGCCGTGCGGCACAAGATCCCCGTGCTGGTCATCATCAGCCTCAACGGCGGCTGGACGGCCGACCCCGACCGCGAGAAGCCCGGCCGCGACCTGGGCTACACCCGCTTCGACAAGATGGCCGAGGCGCTGGGCTGCTACGGCGAATACGTGGAGCAGGCGGAAGAGCTGCCGGCGGCGCTGGCACGCGCCCAGCAGCAGGTGGATCAGGGCCGCGTGGCCGTGGTCAACGTGAAGACCGACTACCGAGCCCGCGCCGGCACCGTGGCGTTCTCGTCGTATTCCACCTGAGCGGGAGGGGGGCTACAAGGGCAGAGCGATCGGTAGGACCGCGGAGTCATGCCGAGAGCGGGACTCGAACCCGCACGGGGTCACCCCCACTGGATTTTGAGTCCAGCGTGTCTGCCAATTTCACCACCTCGGCTGAGGACAGGTAGGCGTCTCATACGTAGGAGAGGGCTCCTGGGTTTGTCAAGGCGGCTCGGCGCTGCCGCGGCCGCCCGCCGGCGGGTGCTTGCTCTATCGGCGGCGGCGCTCTATAAGAGGATGCGCGGCCAGGAGGCGCCGCGTGCCGTGCGGCAAGGCTTTTGCTTCTACTCCGGTGCAGAAACCGACGTTCCAGGAGGGGGAAGCGCTTGAGCTCCCTTCCACCACCCGTTTTCGCACCGCCGGTCACTCCTCTCCCACAGCCCGCGCCTGATGGACTCCGCACCGATCCTGATCTACCTGGGCCTGTTTGCCATGTCGCTGGCGGTGCTGGTCTTCAGCGCGGACAAGTTCGTCGGCGGGGCAGAGCAGGTGGGGCTGGCACTGGGCATTCCCCACTTCATCATGGGGATCACGGTGCTGGCGGTGGGCACGTCGTTTCCCGAGTTGATCACCTCGCTCTACGCCGTGCACGACGGCAATAGCGAGATTGTGATCGGGACCGTGATCGGCTCCAACATCGCGAACATCCTGTTCATTCTGGGCCTCACGGCGATCTTCTCGCGCAACTTCGTGATCACCTGGGACCTGTTGCACGGCGACCTGCCGATGCTGTTCGGCAGCCTGCTGCTGCTGGCGTTCGTCGTCTACCCGCTGTCCGATGCGGACTTGACGCTGTTCCATCAGGTGACGGCGCGGCTGGGCGAAAGTGGGTCGGAAGCGCTGGGACCCCGCGCCGGGGTGAACTGGCGCGAGGCCTTGCTGCTGCTGGCGGGCTACGTGCTCTACGTGCAGTACTACGCCGTCCGCCATTTCAACGGGGAGATAGCGGATTCCGCGGAGTTAAGCGAGCGGCCTCCGTTTCGCTGGCGCATGGTCTTTTGGGTGGTCGCAGGGCTGATCGGCGTACTGATCGGCGCCAAGTACACCGTGGAAAACGCGGTCGTGCTGGCCACGCATCTGGGCCTGGGCAAGGAGGTCATCGCGGCCAGCCTGATCGCCGCGGGCACATCCACGCCGGAACTGGTCGTCGCCATCAGCGCGGCGCGGCGCAACAACTTCGAGATGGCACTGGGCAACATCACCGGTTCGAACATCTTCAACACATTCGTCGTGCTGGGGCTGCCCGCACTCATCTCCCCGCTGGTGGGCAACCACATGCCGTTGCGCGTCGGCGACGAGTCCGTGCTGTTCCTGCAGATGCCATTCTACGGCGCCACGTTGCTGCTGTTCCTGGTGGTAATGCTGGATAAGCAGATCACCCGCACCGAGGGCTGGGTGATCTTCCTGGCCTACATCCTGTTCGTCTGCAAGCTCTTCAATGTGCTCTAGCGTGGCAGATACGCCGCTGTGGCTTCAAGACAGGCTCCATGGGAGCCTTCCTCAGGAACGCGCCTCCATTCCATAGCTCACTGCAGACCTTCGCGTTGCTGAGGAGCGGCTGCAGGCCGCGTCTCGATGCGCGCGGACGCATGTGGCAATGCCCTTTCAGAGACAGCCCTTCCGGCGTGCATTCCTGCGACAGGCGCCAGTCCACGCGACCGCTCGCGGATTCCACCTTGCCCCGGCCCTCTCGCTGTGTAGAGTGCGGGGAGACCCAGTGGAACCGGTGCAACAGAGCGCTGCCTGGAGCCGCGACGCGGCACAGCCATCCACGCCTCTCGAAAATGAACCACAACGTCCGCTTCCGGCTCATCCAGACAGCGGCGTGGGTGGCTTGGGACCGCGGCGCACGAATGTTACCAGATGCATAAGTGCGGGCCGTAGGGGCGGCCCGCGGGTCCGCGACCTCCGCCGTGGGCCATGTCCGTCTGCCGGTGCCCCCGCACTGGCCAGCCAAGGGGAAGGGAGACGATGTTTCTGCACGACATGCTGGACCGCGCCGTGCGGCTGTGGGGCGATGCCCCCGCCGTGGTGGACGGCGAATTGCGCCTGACTTATCGCGAACTGGACGACCGCGTGCGGCGGCTCGCCGCCGGACTGCAGGGACTCGGGCTGCAACACGGCGACCACATCGCAGTGCTGTCCCTGAACGGCCACCGCTACATGGAGACGTACCTCGCCGCCGCGTTGGCGGGGCTCGTGGTGGCTCCCATCAACACGCGCCTGAGTCCCCGCGAGACGGCGTTCATCCTCAACGATGGCGAGGTACGGGTGTTGCTGGTGGGGCCGGGCTGCCTGCCCACCCTGCAGGCCATGCGCAACCAGTTGGAGACGGTGCGCCACGTAATCGCGTTGGGGGGCGAGCCCAGTGGAGACGCGCTGGGCTACGACGCCCTGCTGGCGGGGGCGGACCCGGCAGCAGTCCAGCCGCGCGCTTGGCAGGAGGACGACCTGGCGCACCTGTGCTACACGGGCGGTACCACGGGCCTGCCCAAAGGCGTCATGCTCAGCCAGCGCAACGTGGTCTCGAACATCCTGCACGCCATCCAGTTCTCCGAGTACAACGAGCGGGACGTGTGGCTACACGCGGCGCCGATGTTCCACCTGGCGGATTCCTGGGCCTGCTTCGCCATGAGCTTGCTGGGTGCGCAGCACGTGTTCATGGAAGCCTTCGAGCCACGCCACGCGCTGGAGCTGATCCAGACACACGGCGTGACGGCCTCGCTATGGGTACCTACCATGATCAACGCCGCGCTGGCCCTGCCCGATCTGGAGCGCTACGACGTCTCGTCCATGCGGCGGCTGGTCTATGGCGCCTCGCCCATGCCCCCCGAGCGGCTGCGCGCAGCGATCGGCCTGTTCGGAAACATCCTGCAGCAGGCCTACGGGCAGTCGGAATCGTCCCCCTTCCTCACGTGTACGCACCTGCGCACGACCAACGCCCACGGCGACCAGCGCGACATCCAGCGCCTGGCTTCCTGCGGGCAGGAGATCGTGGGCGTGCAGGTGCGCGTGGTGGACCTGGACGACAAGCCCGTGGCGCCAGGCGAGGTGGGCGAGATCGTGGCCCGCGGGCCCAACGTGATGCTGGGCTACTGGAAGCGCCCGGAGGAGACGGCGAACGCCCTGCGCGACGGCTGGCTGCACACGGGCGACCTGGCCACCGTGGACGAGCAGCAGTACGTCTACATCGTGGATCGTGCCAAGGACATGATCATCACCGGCGGTGAGAACGTGTACTCCACGGAGGTGGAGGCCGCGCTATATCAGCATCCCGCGGTGCTGGAGGCGGCCGTCATCGGTGTGCCGGACGACCGCTGGGGCGAGGCCGTTGCCGCCGTGGTGGTGCTGCGCGAAGGGCAGCAGGCCACCGGCGAGGACATCATCGCGCACTGCCGCGATCTGATCGCCACCTACAAGTGTCCCAAGCGCGTGGAGTTTCTGGGAGCCCTGCCCAAGAGCGGCGCGGGCAAGATCCTCAAAAGCGAGCTGCGCAAGCCCTTTTGGGAGGGGCAGCAGCGCATGGTGCACTGAGGCGGCCCTCCACCCTTCCCCCTGAAGGAGACCCGATGTCTGACGACGCGAGCGCACGGCTGCGCCCGGTGGAGCGCCTGGAGGTGCAGGTGCTCGTGGACAACGTGACGGATTATCTCTCCACCAATCCGGAGCACGTGCGCTCGGAGAGCCAATGCCACGTGGCGAATGGCATGGAGACCATGACGGGCGAGTCCATCTGCTGCGCCCATCACGGCTACTCCCTGGTGCTCACGGCGCACGTGGGGCGTGACACCCATACGCTGCTCTTCGATGCGGGGCCGGAGGCCTACGCGGTAACGCGCAACAGCGCCAACCTGCGGGTCGATATGGGCGCCGTGGAGGCGGCCATGCTCTCCCACGGGCATTGGGACCACGCCGGCGGTATGTTGGAGGCCCTGCGGCTGATCCGCCAAGCGCGGCCCGAGGGCCCGCTGCCCTGTTACCTGCACCCGGACATGTTCCGGCAGCGCGGGCAGAAGCTGCCCAGCGGCCAGATCCTGGCCATGTCGCCCATTCCGCAGCCTGAGGATTACCGGGCGGCGGGAGCCGAGCCCGTGCTGAGCGCGGAGCCACAGACGGTGCTGGACGACCGCTTCTTCGTGAGCGGGGAAATTCCGCGGGTGACGCCCTACGAGAAGGGCCTGCCGCCCCACGTGCGGCGCACCGTGGATGGCAGCGGCTGGGAGCCCGACCCCTGGATCATGGACGAGCGCTTCCTGGCCGTGCACGTGGAGGACAAGGGGCTGATGGTCTTCTCCGCCTGCTCCCATGCGGGCATCGTCAACGTGGTCACGGAAGCCCGCAAGCGCTTCCCGCAGCTCCCGCTCTACTCCGTGATGGGCGGCTTCCACCTTTCCGGCGCGGCCGTGGAGCCCATCATCGCCGAAACCGTGCGCGACCTCGCGAAGCTCGACCCGCGCTGGATCGCCCCCTCCCACTGCACGGGCTGGCGCGCGCTCACCGCCCTGGTCAACGCCTTCGGCGCGGACCGCGTGGTGCCCGGCGCCGTGGGCAAGCGCTTCACGTTCTGACCGTGGGCACCACCAGAACAGCGATTTCGGGGGAAACCATTCCCCCGACCCCCCTAAATACGTAGAAGGGAGTGGGCACACAGGGGCCCTCCGGTACTTACAAGCGCCCGAGGAAGCTGTCTGGAGGAGCGTGCGTGGGGGCAAAGCCCCCACCACGTGCTTCTCAGGAACCTACCGCCCGGCGATGAGCATGGAGACGGACTGCAGGGAGAAGTGCAGCAGATCCGAGGGGAACACGCCCAGGTAGAGCACGCCCGCCAGCGCCGCGGCGATGGCCACGTAGAGTGGCACGGAGACCGTGGCCCGATGCTGCAGGCTGGTGGCGGTGGGGCGCTGCATGTACATCACCACCACCATACGCAGGTAGTAGTAGATGGACACCACGCTGTTCAGCACGCCGATTACGGTGAGCCACACGAAGCCCTGCTCGATGGCGGACTTGAAGATCTGGAACTTGCCCGCAAAGCCCGCCGTCAGCGGAATACCCGCCAGGGAGAGCATGAACACGAACATGCACAGGCCCAGCACGGGCTCCACGTAGCCATAGCCCGCGTAATCCGAGAAGGTCACGCGCTCGTGCCCCTGCTCGGAGGCCAGGATCACGATGGCGAAAGCCCCGATGTTCATGAAAGTGTAGGCGAGGCTGTAGAACACGATGGCCGACAGGCCGTCCTTGCCGCCCACCACCAGCGCCACCAGTATGTACCCCGCATGGGCGATGGAGGAGTAGGCCAGCATGCGCTTGATGTTGTCCTGCTGCAGCGCCAGCACGTTGCCCACGGTCATGGTCAGCGCGGCGACGACCCACAGCACGGGCACCCACTGCGTGTGCGTAGCGCTCAGGGCTTCCATCAGGATGCGCACCAGCGCCGCGAAGCCCGCGGCCTTGGGCCCGGTGGACAGGAACGCCGTGATGGCCGTGGGCGCGCCCTCGTACACGTCCGGTGTCCACATGTGGAAGGGCACCAGGGCCGTCTTGAACCCGAAGCCCACCAGCAGGAAGCCCAGCCCGAACCAGATGTACGGGTTGGTGTACACCTCTCGCTGGGTCAGCGCGCTGGCGATGTCGCCCAGCTGCGTGGAGCCCGTGGCGCCGTAGAGCATCACGATGCCGTAGAGCAGGAAGCCCGTGGCGAATGCACCCAGCAGGAAGTACTTCATCGCCGATTCGTTCGACCGCAGATCGCCCTGAATCATCCCGCAGAGGATGTAGCTGGAGATGGAGAGAATCTCCAGGCCGATGAAGATCAGCAGCAGGTCGCGGCTGGAGGCCATCAGCATGGCCCCGCCCGTGGCGAAGAGCAGCAGCGCGTAGTACTCGCCGAAGGGCAGCTCCTGCGCCTCCAGGTAGCGGATCGAGATCAGCACCACCATCGCGGCGACGATTAGGAAGATCGCCTGGAAGGCAATGGCGAACTCGTCCGCCACCACCGTGCCGCGGAAGCCCGTCAGCCCCTGGCCATACAGGGAAACGCAGGCGTAGCCGGTCACGGCCAGCGTGAGCAGGCTCAGGTAGGCCAGGTTGCGCGTGCCGCGGCCCCGCCCGAACAGGTCGAACAGGATCACCACCATCCCCATCACAAAGACGATCGTCTCAGGGAGGATGGTCAGGAAGTCGGCCGTGGTGAGGAAGTTGGTCATTGGGTCTTCAGGGCAATGGACACGTCGGAGCCGCCTTCATCCGCCACCCGGTGCGGCTCAAGCAGGGCCGCCCGCGCCGAGGGCTCGGTGTGGACCATCTGAATGAAGTGGCCGACGGAGGTTTCCATCTTGCTCAGGAACGGCCGCGGAAATACGCCGATCCACACGATGAAAAGGATCAGCGGAGCCAGCACGGCCACCTCGCGCCAGTTCAGGTCGGCCACGGCCTCGTTCTTCTTGTTGGTGACCTCGCCGAAGAACACGCGCTGGAACATCCACAGCAGGTAGACCGCGGCCAGGATCACCGCCGAGGCCGCCAGGATGGCTGCGACGGGGCTGACCTGGAAGGCGCCGATGAGGATCAGGTACTCGCCCACGAAGCCGTTGAGGCTGGGCAGGCCGATTGAGGACAGCACGATGATGAGGAAGAGCGTGGCGTAAATAGGCATCACGCGCATCAGGCCGCCGAACTCTGCGATGGCCTTGGTGTGCCGCCGCTCGTAGATCATCCCCACCACGAGGAACAGGCCGCCGGTGCTGATGCCGTGGTTGAGCATCTGCAGCACGCTGCCCTGCACGCCCTCCTGGTTGAGCGCGAACAGGCCCAGCATCACGAAGCCCAGGTGCGAGACGGAGGAGTAGGCCACCAGCTTCTTCATGTCCGGCTGCACCATGCACACCAGGGCGCCGTACAGGATACCCACCACGGAGAGCCCGATCAGCCACGGCAGGAACGCCTGCGTAGCCTGCGGGAACAGCGGCATGGCGAAGCGCAGGAAGCCATACGTGCCCATCTTCAGCAACACGCCCGCCAGGATCACCGAGCCGGCCGTGGGCGCCTCCACGTGCGCATCCGGCAGCCAGGTGTGGAAGGGCCACATGGGCACCTTCACGGCGAAGGCCAACGCGAACGCGGCAAACAGCCAGTATTGGGCCGGCAGGCCGATGCTAAGCCGGTACCAGTCCTCAATGTTGAAGCTGAACTGGCCGGTAGCGCGGTAGTTATAGAAGTAGAGCGCCAGAATGGCCACCAGCATCAGGGCCGAGGCCGTCATGGTGTACACGACGAACTTGATGGCGGCATACAGGCGCCGCTCGCTGCCCCAGACCCCGATCAGGAAGTACATGGGGAACAGCATCACCTCCCAGAACACGAAGAACAGGAACACGTCCAGCGACACGAACACGCCCGTCATGCCCACTTCCAGCAGCAGCAGGCTGATCATGAACTCGCGCGCGTGGTGCTCTACCTGCCGCCAAGTGCCCGCCACCGCCACCACGCTCAGCAGCGTGGTCAGCAACACCAGAAAGAGCGTGATGCCATCCAGCCCCAGGTGGTAGCGCACGCCCCAGGCGGGAATCCACGAGACGTTCTCCACGAACTGGAACGCCGTCTCGTTGGCATCGAAGGCCCAGTACAGGGGCAGGGAGATGAGGAACGTCGCCGCGCTGACCGCGAGGGCGATCCATTTGGCCAGCTCATCCGAGTTGCGGTCGACGAACAGCAGCAGCAGCACGCCGACCATCGGAAAGAAGATGATCAGGGACAGGATGGGAAGGCCCAGAATGGTCATTGCTCGTCGTCAGTCCGCTAGGCGTTGCAGCCGGGTGGCGCGGTGGCTCTGTGCAGCTAGAACAGCAGCCACCAGAAGATCAGCACGGCCCCCACGGCGATGCCGACCGCATAGTTTTCGATGATGCCGTTCTGCGTCAGGCGCAGGGCGCCGCCCAGGTTGCGGGCGCTGGCGGCCACGCCGTTGACCAGCCCGTCGATGAGGCGCACATCCACGATCTTCCACAGCACCGTCTCGGAGAACCAGCGGATAGGCTTAATGATCACGGCCTCGTACAGCTCGTCGATCCAGTATTTATGCGCCAGCAGCTCGTATACCGGCCGCACGGCATCGCGCCACTGCGCGGCCTTGGCCAGGTAGCGCGAGAACAGTTGGTAGGCGAAGTACATGCCGGCCAGCGCGCCGATGGTCGTCACGGCCATCAGCAGCCATTCGGTGCTCTCCGGGTAGTGCTCCGCGGCGGCCGCCGGGATGGTGGCGAAGAACCCGTCGAAGTAGTGCTCCAGCACGTTGGGCAGGTGCACCGGCCCGCCCAGCAGGTGGGGAATGCCCACCCAGCCGCCCACGATGGCCAGCCCGCCCAGCACCATCAGCGGCACGGTCATCGTCCAGGGCGACTCGTGCACGTGGTGCTCGATGTGCGGATCGACCCGGCTCTTGCCGAAGAACGTGAGGCCCACCGAGCGGAACATGTAGAACGCCGTCAGCACGGCCGTCACGGCCCCCACCACCCATAGCCACGTCCCGCCAATAGGCGAGGCGAAAGATTCCCACAGGATCGCGTCCTTGGAGTAGAACCCGGCGAAGACCAGGGGGAAGCCGCTGATGGCCAGCGAACCGATGATGTAGGTCCAGCCTGTGATGGGCATCTTCTTGATCAGCCCGCCCATCTTCTGCATGTCCTGCTCGTGGTGCATCGCGTGGATCACGGAGCCCGAGCAGAGGAAGAGCAGCGCCTTGAAGAAGGCGTGGGTCATCACGTGGAAGATCCCCACCATGAACGCGCCCACGCCCATGGCCATGAACATGTAGCCGAGCTGGCTCACGGTGGAATAGGCCAGCACGCGCTTGATGTCGTTCTGCGCCATGCCCATGGTCGCGGCGAAGAAGGCCGTGGCCGCACCGACGATGGCGATCACCGCCATGGTGGTGGGCGCCAGCACGAACAGCGCGCTCAGCCGCGCCACCACATAGAGCCCTGCCGTCACCATGGTCGCGGCGTGGATCAGCGCGGAGACGGGGGTGGGACCTTCCATGGCGTCAGGCAGCCACACGTACAGCGGAAGCTGCGCGCTTTTGCCCGTGCAGGCCAGGAACACCAATAGGGTGATCCCCGTCACGAGCGGCCCGCCCACGGCCAGCTTGCTGGCGGCCGTGCCAGTCACGGTGGCGATGTCCAGCGTGCCGAAGGTGGTGAAGATCAGCAGCGTGGCGACGATGTAGCCGAAGTCCCCGATGCGGTTGACGACGAAGGCCTTCTTGGCCGCCTTGGCCGCGGAATCGCGCTTGAAGTAGTAGCCGATCAGCAGGTAGGAGCACAGGCCCACGCCCTCCCAGCCCACGAACAGCAGCAGCAGGCTGCTGCCCAGCACCAGGAGCAGCATGAAGAACACAAACAGGTTCAGATACGAGAAGAAGCGCCAGTAGGCGTACTCCTCCTCGTCGCCCATGTAGCCCACCGAGTACAGGTGGATCAGGAAGCCCACCCCGGTAACGATCAGAATGTACAGGCCGGACAGGCGGTCCACCGTGAAGCCCACGGAGACGTGGAAGGGGCCCGCGGCGATCCAGTCGTAGGCGTGCTGCGTGAGGGTCTGGTGCGGCGCGTCCAGCATCTGCAGGAACGCCAGCAGGGACAGCACGAAGGCCGCGCCGATGGCGCCGGGACCCACCAGCGAGGTGAAGACCTTGCCCAGGGGGCGGCCCAGCAACCCGTTGAGCAGGAAGCCCGCCAGGGGCAGCGCCGGTATCAGCCAGAGGTAGTCGCTCATCTCATCCGATCGCTTGACTGCAACTGCTTAGCCACCGATTTCGCAGATGGCACCGCGTCCTACTTCACTGTCGGCCCGATGCGCCTCCCGACTCGCGCTGGGATGCTTCGGAGTCCGTGCCATTTGCGCAATCCGTGGATCCGTTGTGGCCGCGCCGGTCACCAGCGCAGCAGGTTGATCTCGTCCACGTTCAGCGTGCCCTTGTTGCGGAAGATGGCCAGCATGATGGACAGCCCCACCACCGCCTCCGCGGCGGCCACGATCAGCACGAAGAACACGAACATCACGCCGACCATGGAGTGCATGCCGTAGGCAAAACCGATGAAGGCCAGGTTCACCGCGTTGAGCATCAACTCGATGCACATGAACACCACAATGGCGTTGCGGCGGATAATGACGCCCGTCACGCCGATGGTGAACAGGATCGCGCTCAGCGAGAGCACGTGGGAGACGGGAATCATCGGCCCTCCTCGCCCGGGGGCGGCAGCCGGCGCTTGGCGATGACCACCGCGCCGATCACGGCCACCATCAGCAGCACCGAGATCACCTCGAAGGGCAATACGTAGTCGGTGAACAGAATCTGCCCGATGATCTGCACCGCCCCTTCCTGCGCGATGCGCTCGGGTGAATAGGCGCCCATCGGGCCCAGCCTGGCGGCCGCGCTGGTGAACACGCCGATCATCTGCGCGAGGATGCCGATGGACACCACCACCCCCAGCACCTTGGGCAGCGACCACTTCAGGTTGAAGGGCTCCACCGTGCGCAGATTCAGCAGCATGATCACGAACAGGAACAGCACCATGATCGCGCCGGCGTATACCAGGATCTGGATGGCGGCGACGAACTCGTTGCCCAGCAGAATGAAGATCGCCGCCAGGAAGCCGAACGTGCCCACCAGCGCCAGGGCGCAGTACACCGGGCTGCGGAACAGCAGCACGGATAGGGCTCCGCCCACGGCCATCACGGCGAAGATGTAGAAGAAGATCAGCTGGATATCCATGCCTCTTGCGTGGCTGCGGGTGACCGGCCCGTGTGGCCGGCCGGCGGGTGCCTCCGCGCTCCTCTTGCGATTGGTTCAGGCCGTGGCCTGGGCCGGCTTGGCGCCGCCCAGGGGCAACCCTTGTGGCCCCACGGCCTCCCAGGAGAGTCCCTTGAACGGGCCATCCTGCTGACCCATGGCATTGAAGGCCGCCTCGGCGGATGCAGGCGCCGGCTCCTTGCCCAACAGCGCCAGCAGCGAGGCCAGGATGCCCACCTGATCCCGCGTGCCTTCCGGCGCATCCAGCGCGGGCCGGATGCGCTGCAGACGCTCGGCCTTGTTGAGGAACGTGCCGTCCTTTTCCCCATGGGTGTGGCCGGGCAGCACCACGTCCGCCAACTCCACCCAGGGGTTGTGCAGCGTGCCGATGGCCACGATCAGATCGGCCTGGGAGACGGCCTCGCGCACCGCCACGTCGTTCACGAAGGGCGTGCCCAGGATGAACACCACCTTGGGCGCGGCCTTGAGGGCGGCCTTGAGCCGCTTGTCGTCCTCGTCCCCGATCAGGCCCGCCTTGAGGGCACCGGCCGTGTTGGGGCTCTTGTCCGTTGTGATCAGCGAATAGACGAAGGTATCGGCCAGGTACCGCGGCGGTTTCTCCTGCTGAGTGCCGGGGCGGTAGGGGAAGTACAGTTGGTCGCTTCCGAAGCCTTCGCTCAAAAGCTGCTTGAAGACGAACAGCTCCTCGTTGGTGGCGTGGGTATCGGTGAGGCCCAGCACTTGCGCGCCGTTGGCGCCGATCTCCTGCAGTCGGTGCGCCACGGCCTTCTCGATGGCATCCCAGGAGGCGGCCTGCAGCTCGCCCTTCACCCGGGCCTGCGGCTCCAGGATGCGCTCGCGGCGGTTGTTGAGCACCGGGAAGCTCTCGCGCCCCTCGTCGCACATCCACCAGCGGTTGACCGCCTGGTTCTCGCGCGGCTTGACGCGGAATACGCGGTTCTCGTGGTGCTCCAGGGTAATGTTGCAGCCCGTGGAGCAGGCCGTGCACACGGTCGGCGTCTTGTGCAGCTTCCACGCGCGCTTCTTGAAGCGCCAGTCGCGGCTGGTGATGGCCCCCACGGGGCAGATGTCCGCCAGATTGCCCTGGAACTTGTGCGTGATCTCGCTGTCTCCCCAGGTATCGAAGGTCAGCTCGTGCGTGCGCAGGAAGGCCCCGAAGTCGTGCGTGCCCACGATATCGCGGCTGAAGCGCTCGCAGCGGGAGCACTGCACGCAGCGGTTGCGCTCCAGCATCAGGAACGAGCCCACGTTGCGCCAGCCATAGACGCGCTTCTCGTAGGCCATCTCCGAGTGCCCGGTTCCGTAGCGGTGCGCGTAGTTCTGCAGGTCGCACTCGCCGGCCTGATCGCAGATGGGGCAGTCCAGCGGGTGGTTGACCAGCAGGAACTCGTTGACCAGATTCTGGCCCCAGTGCGCCTTTTCCGAGACGGAGGAGACCTTCATGTTCTCCCCGGCGGGCGTGGAGCACGAGGTCTGCAACTTGGGCATGCCGCGCCCGTTGCCCATGTCGGTGATCTCCACCAGACACATGCGGCACTGCGCGGTGATCTTGAGCCCCGGGTGGTAGCAGTAGTGCGGAATCTCCGTGCCGGCGCGCAGGGCGGCCTTGAGGATCGTCTCGCCCTTTTCGAACTCCACCGGCTTGTCGTTCAGATAGAAAATCGGCATGCCCGTCAGCTCGCGTAGTGTTTGGCGAATTCTTCCGGAAACTTGCGCACGAAAGCCATCATGGGGCCGCTCACCGCATCGCCGAACGCACAGATGGTGGTGCCGCCGATCTGGAACGCGGCGCGCTCCATGCGCTTGGCCAGCGCCTCGTCCCCCGCATCGTCCATGAACTGGCGCACCATATTCTTCAGCCAGAAGGTGCCCTCGCGGCAGGGCGTGCACTGGCCGCAGGACTCGTGGTTGAAGAAGCGGATGGTGCGCTCGGCCAGCCGCACGACGTCCGTGTCCTCGTCGAAGACCATGATGGCGCCGGAGCCACGCATCGTGCCGGCTTTCATCAGGTTGTCGAAGTCGTAGGGGATATCGATCTCGTCGGGCCGCAGGATGCCGGCCGAGGCCCCGCCCGGAATGACCGCCTTGAGCTTCTTGCCGCCGCGGATACCGCCCGCATAATCGTAGATGAGAGACTTGAGGTTGTGCCCCATCTCCACCTCGTACACGCCCGGCTTGGCCACGTGCCCGCTGATGGACACGCACTGGGTGCCCGCGTTGTTCGCCGGCCCCAGCGCCGCGAAGGCCTCGGCACCCTGGTTGAGGATGAAGGGCACGTTGGCCAGCGTCTCCACGTTGTTCACCGTGGTCGGGCAGGCGTCGAAGCCGGACTGGGCCGGAAAGGGCGGCTTGGAGCGCGGCTGGCCGCGCTTGCCTTCCAGCGAGTCCAGCATGGCCGTCTCCTCGCCGCAGATGTATGCGCCGGCGCCCGGGTGCACGGTCAGGTGCAGGTCGAACCCGCCGCCCAGGATGTTCTTGCCCAGCAGCTTGGCCTTGTAGAGCTCGTCGATCGCCTGTTGCACGCGCTTGATGGCGTGCTGCGATTCGCCGCGGATGTAGATGTAGCCATGGTGACTGTTCATGGCGTAGCACCCGATCATCATCCCCTCGAGGAACTCGTGGGGGTCGTTCAGCATGATCAGGTGGTCCTTGAACGTGCCGGGCTCGCTCTCGTCCGCGTTGCACACCAGGTAGTGCGGCTTGTCGCTGGGCGGAGGCATGAAGCTCCACTTCATGCCGCAGGGAAAACCAGCGCCTCCGCGGCCCCGCAGGCCCGAGGCCTTCAAGACCTCGATCACCTCGGCGGGCTTCATGGACTTCAGCACCTTCTCCCAGGCCTTGGAGCCACCCGCCTTCTGATACGCGGCCAGGTCGCCCGTGTAGCCCGGGGTGCGGATGTTCTTGAGGAGCAGGAGCGTTTCTTCGGCCATGCCAGACGGTGCGGGTAGGGGAGCGGGTGAAGCGGTCGGGGGCGGCTAGGCCTTCTTGGCGCGCGCCTCGTCGATCCAGCGATCAATCTCTTCCAGCGTGATCCGTTTCTGCAAATCCTCGTTCACCATCATCAGCGGCGCCTGATCGCAGGCAGCCAAGCACTGCGACTCTTCCAGGCTGAACTGGCCATCGGGCGTGACGTTGCCCGACTTGATGCCAAGACGGTGCTCCAGGTGCTCCAGCACCTCGGTGCCCCCGCAAAGCCCGCAGGGCAGGCAGGTGCACACCATGATGTGGTGCCGGCCCACGGGCGTCGTCTTGTACATGTTGTAGAAGGTGATCACGCCGCGCACGTGGTTGAGCGTCGTCTCGCACAACTCGGCCACGTAGGCGTCCCAGCCTTCCGGCAGCCAGCCCGCGTTCTCGCGCTGGGCGATGTGCAGCACGGGCAGCAGGGCGTGGACCTTCTTGGGGTAGCGCTCGAAGAGGGTGTTGACCTCTTTCAGCACCGCGTCACTGAATCCGACCTTGGCCACGGCAGCGTACTTCGCATCGGATGTTGGGCGGCGCCGCCTGGGGCGGGCCGCAACGCAAGCGGATGTGAAACCAAGCGACAACTGACCACATCCGCACCGGGTCCGTCAACGTGCAAAATCGGGCGCTGCCCGTCCGCGCGCGGCCTCACCGCCCGCGAATTCCGCCATTGGCCCGTGCGCCGGCCTATCGCACGGCCCCTGAGGCCGCACGCGCCGCTCCGGCGCCTGCCTGCGCTATCGCCTGCTCCGCGTTGGTGCGCAGGGTGGCGATGGCCTGCGCATAGTCCGGCTCACCGAACACGGCCGTGCCGGCCACGAAGCAGGTGGCGCCGGCAGCGGCCGCCTCGCGCACGGTCTGGGCGTTGATGCCGCCGTCCACCTGGATCGTCACGTCCAGGCCGCGCCCGGCGATGCGCCCGGCCAGCTCGCGGATCTTGGCCGTGGCCTGGGGAATGTAGCTCTGGCCGCCGTAGCCGGGGTTGACGGACATGATCAGCACCAGATCCACATCCTCCAGCACCCAGTCCAGCGCGCTCACGGGTGTGGCAGGATTCAGGGACACGCCCACCTGCATGCCCGTCGCCCGCACCTGCTGCAGCACGCGGTGCAGGTGGATCGGCGCCTCGGCGTGCACGGTGAGGCGATCCACCCCGGCCTTGGCGAAGTCCTCCAGCCAGGCCGCGGGGTCGGTCACCATCAGGTGCGCATCGAACACCGCCCCGGGCGGCTTCCGCATGCGCTTTACCAGCGGCGCCCCGAAGGTGAGGTTGGGCACGAAGTGCCCGTCCATCACGTCCAGGTGAATCCAGTCCGCCCCGGCCTCCGCCACGGCGGCGATCTCCTCGTTGATGCGGCCGAAGTCCGCGGAGAGGATGGAAGGGGCAATTAGCATGGGCGACATGGCGCGGCAGCCGGGGCAGTCGATGGAGAGGGCACGTTAGCCCAGTTGCGCCTTGGCTGCCTGCGCGACCGCCTTGGCGGTGATGCCGAAGTGCTTGTAAAGCTCACCCGCCGGGGCGGAGCCGCCGAAAGTGGTCATGCCTACCATGGCGCCCATCGAGCCGATCCAGCGATCCCACCCCAGCCGCACGCCGGCCTCCACGGCCACACGGGCCTGCACGGCCGCGGGCAGCACCTGCTCGTGGTACGCGGCGGACTGCGCCTCGAATAGCTCCCAGGAGGGCAGGCTCACCACGCGGGCCCCGATGCCCTCCTTGGCCAGGGCCTCGCGGGCCTGCACGGCCAGGTGCAGCTCGGAGCCGGTGCCCAGCAGCAGCACGCGTAGGGGCAGACCGTCCGGCGCATCAGCCAGCACGTAGCCGCCCTTGGCCGCGCCGCCCTTGCCCGTGCCCTCCAGCGTGGGCACCTTCTGCCGCGTCAGCAGCAGGGCGCTGGGGCCGGTCGTATGGCGCAGCGCCTCCATCCAGCACTCCACTGTCTCGCGGGCATCGGCCGGTCGGAACACGCGCAGGTTGGGCATGGCGCGCAGAGCTGCGTAGTGCTCCACGGGCTGGTGGGTGGGACCGTCCTCGCCCAGGCCGATGGAATCGTGCGTCCACACGTAGATCACCTGCGTGCCCGTCAGCGCCGCCAGGCGCACGGAGCCCCGCATGTAGTCCGAGAACGTGAGGAACGTGCCGGCATAGGGCAGCACGCCCCCGTGGCGCGCCAGCCCATTCATGATGGCGCCCATGCCGTGCTCGCGAATGCCGTAGTGGATGTACTTGCCGTTGAACTTGCCCGGCTGGATCTCCTCGGAGCCCTTCACGCGCGTGTTGTTGGAGGGCGTGAGATCCGCCGAGCCGCCGATGATGTCCGGGTGCTCCAGGGCGAAGGCCTCCAGCACCTTGCCGGAGGAGGAGCGCGTCGCATCGGCGTCCGGCGGCTGGGCCAGCCATTGCGCCTGCAGCGCCTGCAGCGGCGCCTCCCAGGCCGTGGAGGGCCGGCCCTCGATGATGCGCACCAGCTCCCGCCCGCGGTCCGCGAAGTCCTTGCAGTAGGCGTCCAGTCGCTCGTTCCAGTCGCGCTCGGTGGCCTCGCCGCGGGCCCCGGCCTCGCGCCAGAAGGCCGCGGCGGCGGACGGCACTTCGAAGGGAGGGTAGTCCCAACCCAGCGCCTTGCGCGTCCCGGCGATCTCCTCGGCGCCCAGGGGCGAGCCGTGGGTGCTCTCCTTGCCGGCCTTGGTGGGAGCGCCCCAGCCGATGACGGTGCGGCAGGCAATCAGCGAGGGCTTGCGCTTCTGCGCCAGGGCCTTGTCGATGGCCACGGCGATGGCCGCCGGGTCGTGCCCGTCCACGCGCTGCGTGTGCCAGCCGTAGGCGGCGAAGCGTTTGGGGATGTCCTCGGAGAAGGAGAGCCGCGTCTCGCCGTCGATGGTGATGTGGTTGTCGTCGTAGAAGACGATCAGCCTGCCCAGCCCCAGGTGCCCCGCCAAGCTGCAGGCCTCGTGGCTCACGCCCTCCTCCAGGTCGCCATCCCCGCAGAAGACGTACGTGTGGTGATCGATGATCTCATTGCCCCGCCGGTTGAAACGCGCGGCCAGCCAGCGCTCGGCCAGCGCCATGCCCACGGCGTTGGAGATGCCCTGCCCCAGCGGCCCGGTGGTCACCTCCACGCCTGGCGTATGGCCCGCCTCGGGGTGGCCCGGCGTCTTGCTGCCCAGCTGCCGGAACGCCTCCAGATCGCCCATGGACAGGTCGTAGCCCGTCAGGTGCAGCAGCCCGTAGAGCAGCATCGACCCGTGGCCGTTGGACAGCACGAAGCGATCCCGGTTCAGCCAGTCCGGGTGCCGCGGGTTGAAGCGCAGGTAGCGGCTCCAGAGCACCGTCGCGATGTCCGCCATTCCCATGGGCATGCCGGGATGGCCGGACTTGGCCTTCTCCACAGCGTCCATGGCCAGAAAGCGCAACGTGTTGGCGGCAAGCTTGAAGGTGGGTCCGGACTGCTCTGCGGGGGTGGTCATGGCGGTTCGTGGGTTCGACGTGAAGGGTTACATCCGTGCCGGTCGGCAGGGCCCAACCGCCGGCTGTCGCGCGCCACAACTGCGCAAGCGCGCGCCATGCCTTCTTTTCGACAGTATTTCAATGATCTGCCGGAAAATCAAACGGCGCCGACACCGGCCATGCCCTCTGTTGCGGCCTCCGCGCCTCATCCGGGGCAGACCCCGAGGCACGCCGCAGCGCCGCTGAGAACTCCACGGCCATCTTGTGCGTTACATGGAGGTAGCGCTCAGGACCCGACGGCAGCGGATGCCTGGGAGGCATCCGGATTATCGCGGAATCGCGGTCCCTCATGGAAGGAAAGGGGCAATTCTTCGTTGCCATCCCTGCGCTGGGATGTTAAGATCGCACATTATATAAATCTTATATAAGATTATGAAGAAAAAAGTCCGCACCTTTTCCGCGAACGACCAGGAGGTGGCCATGCTGGATGCGCTGGCCTCCTACCACGGGTTCTCCAAGAGCGCCATGCTCACCAGCCTGGTGAAGAAGGAGTTCTGGCGGGTCTTCCCTTCCGGGACGGAACAGATCAGGGCGGATGCCAATGCCTGGGTGAAGGAGAAGAACGGCAATGGAACAACACAAGGCGGTTGAGCGCAGCACCCCCACCTCCACCCGCTTCGAGCTTCCGCCCCAACTGGGCGCGGCCGATCCGAAGCGCACCGCAGCCCTGCAGGAAGAGATCCGCGCACTGGCGGCCGAGCGCAAGGCCGTGATCCTGGCGCACAACTACCAGGTGCCCGAAGTGCAAGACGTGGCGGACTTCGTCGGCGATTCGCTGGGGCTCTCCCTGGAGGCGGGCCATACGGACGCCGAGCGTATCATCTTCTGCGGCGTGCACTTCATGGCCGAATCGGCCAAGGTGCTCAATCCGGATAAGCGCGTGTTTCTGCCCCACATCGCCGCCGGCTGCTCCCTGGCGGACAGCATCTCGCCGGAGAGCCTGGAGGACTGGATGGAGCGCTATCCGGGCCGCGCCGTGGTGACCTACGTCAACTCGTCGGCGGAAGTGAAGGCGATGAGCGACATCTGCTGCACCTCGGCCAATGCCGTCTCCGTGGTGCGCAGCCTGGATACGGATCGCATCCTTTTCACGCCGGACCGCAACCTGGGGCGCTGGATCGCCCAGCAGCTACCGGAGAAGGACATCGTGGTCTACGACGGCGCCTGCCCCACCCACGACGTGCTGCGCGGGGCCAACGTGCGCCGCACGCGGGACGCCAATCCCGACGCCGTGCTGATCGCCCATCCGGAGTGCCGCCAGGACATCCTGGAACTGGCGGACGAGATCTGCTCCACGACGGCCATGGTGGATCGCGTGGCGAACTATCCGGACGCCCGCACCTTCCTGGTGGCCACGGAGAACGGCATGCTGCACCAGCTCCGCAAGCGCTACCCGGACAAGGAGTTCATCCTCGCCGATGGCTGCATCGGCTGCCGCCTGCACTGCCCATACATGAAGGTCACCGGCCTGGAGGACGTGCGCCGCTCGCTGCTGGAGGAGGTGCATGAGATCAAGGTGCCGGCCGAGGTGGCCGCCGGTGCCCGCCGCGCGCTGGAGCGCATGCTGGCCGTGCCGCGCGACTAGCCGGCTCCGGCCCCCTGTCACCACCGCCGACGACCTCCCGCCTTGGACGCTCCCGCCGCCCTCACCGACCTGTGGCAGGCCGCCGGCCTGCCCGCCGAGTCGCTGGCGTGTGTGGAACTGCCCGGTAGCGAGCCGGCGCTGCCGTCCTCGTTCGCCATGGGCACCGCCGCGCAGGTGAGCATCGCCGCCGCGGCGCTGGCGGCCGCGGAGCTGTGGCACCTGTGCACCGGCCGCACACAAACCGTGCGCGTGGCCCTGCGCAACGCCGCCATCGAGTTTCGCAGCGAGCGCTACTTGCGCATCGACGGCAAGCCCCCCGGGGAAATCTGGGACAAGATCGCCGGCGCCTACCGTACCGGAGACGGCGGCTGGGTGCGCCTGCACACGAACTTCCCCCGCCATCGCGACGGCGTGCTGGCCCTGCTGGGCTGCGCATACGAGCGAGCGGCTGTGCAGCGCGCCCTGGCGGACTGGGAAGCCGTCGCTTTCGAGACGGCCGCCGCCGAGCGCGGGCTGGTGGTCACGGCCCTGCGCAGCTTCGCCGAGTGGGATCGGCACCCCCACAGCAGCGCCGTGGCCGGGCTGCCGGTGGTCTCCATCGAGCCCATCGGCGCCGCACCGCCGGAGCCGCCGGGACCCGCGGAGCGACCCCTGGGCGGGCTGCGCGTGTTGGATCTGACCCGTGTCATCGCCGGGCCGGTGTGCGGCCGCGCGCTGGCTGCCCATGGCGCGGACGTGCTGCGGGTCACGGCCCCGCACCTGCCCTTCGTGGAGCCCGCGGTGATCGACAACGGCCGCGGCAAGCACTCCACCCACCTGGACCTGCGCCAGCCTGCCCAGCGCGAGACGCTCACCGCCCTGCTGCGCGAGGCGGATGTGTTCGTGCAGGGCTACCGCCCGGGCGGACTGCAGGCACTGGGCTTTGGCCCGGAGGAAGCCGCGCACATCCGCCCCGGCATCGTCTACGCCTCGCTCTCTGCCTACGGCCACGTGGGGCCCTGGGCCGGGCGACGCGGCTTCGATTCCCTGGTGCAAACCGCCACCGGCTTCAACGCCGCCGAGGCCCAGGCGGCCGGCTCTGACGAGCCGCGGCCCCTGCCTTGCCAGGCGCTGGACCATGCGGCGGGCTACCTGCTGGCCTTCGGCACCCTGGTCGCGCTGCACCGGCGCGCCACGCAGGGCGGAAGCTGGCACGTGCGTGTCTCCCTGGCGCGCACGGGGCACTGGCTGCGCGGGTTGGGCCGCGTGCCGGACGGCCTGAACTGCCCCGATCCGAGCTTCGAGGACGTGCGAGACCGGTTGGAGCACCAGGCCTCCGGGTTCGGCCACCTGACCGTCGTGCGGCACGCCGCCGAGCTTTCCGAGACCCCGCCGCACTGGACGCGGCCTTCCGTGCCGCTGGGCACCCACCCTCCCGCTTGGTCCGCCTGACGATGCTGCCCGATGCCCTGATCCAGACCGCTGCGAGTGCGGCGTTGGCCGAGGATGCCCCCTGGGGCGATCTCACCAGCGACGGTCTGCTGCCGATGGGAACCACGGCCCGGCTGGCCATCCAGGCGAAGAGTCCCGGTATCCTTTGCGGCCTGTCCTTGGCAGAAGCCGTGTTCCGCACTGTGGATCCCGAGGCGCTCTGGGAGCAGTCCCTGGCCGATGGAGCCGAACTGGCGCCGGGCTCCGTGGCGGCCACGATCTCCGGCGAGGCACGGCTGCTGCTGCGGGGCGAACGGGTGGCGCTGAACTTCCTGCAGCGCCTCTCGGGCGTGGCCACGCTCACCTCGGCCTATGTGGCCCGGGCCCGCGAGGGCTCGCCCACGGCGCGCATCGTGGATACCCGCAAGACCACGCCCGGCCTGCGGGCCCTGGAAAAGTACGCCGTGCGCATGGGCGGGGGCCAGAACCACCGCTTCGGCCTGTCGGACGGCATCCTGGTCAAGGACAACCATCTGGCTGTGCTGGCGCGCACGGGCATTCCGCTGGAGCAGGGACTGCTGCACCTGCGCCGCTCCGCACCTTACCTGTGCCCGGTGCTGGTGGAGGTAGAGAGCCTGGCCCAGGCCGAGGCGGCCATCGCCGCCGGGGCGGACGCACTGCTGCTGGACAACATGAGCACGGACGAACTGCGCGCCACCGTGGCCCGCGTGCGCGAGCTATCCGGCGGGCGCGTCACCACCGAGGCTTCCGGCAACATGTCGCTGGAACGCGTGGCTGAGGTGGCCGCCACAGGTGTGGACTTCATCTCCGTGGGCGCCCTCACCCACTCCGCCCCCGCGCTGGATCTGTCGCTGGATTTCGTGGTTTAGACGCGGCCCGGCTGGCAGGCGGGCGGGAGCGCGCCGCCGGGACCGAAGCCCGGGAGTGGCGCGCTCTTCGTGAAGGTCCGCTAGAAGAGCTTCTTGAACAGCTTCAGGCCTTTCTTGGCGGCATCCTGGAGGTCATTCTTCTTTTCGGGTGCTGCCGGCTTGGCCTGTTGCTGGGCTGCAGCTTGGGCCTGCGCCGGCTTCCCGGAAGCCGCGGGCGTGTTGGCCGCATGCATAGCGGCGACCTTCTCAGGCGAATCGCCCGCCACCGGGATTCCGATCTCGATGGCCGCTTTGTATTGGTTAACCTGCCTTTCGAATCCCGGCCCGCTCCAACCCGTTACGTCCTGGGAAATCTTGGCGGGGTTGCGCTGGACATTGTTTTCCGCCAAGTGACAATCGATCCGGATGTAGGTGCTGTAGCCTTCCTTGGCCATCTGCTTCAGGGTCTGCACGGAATCGTCCCACGTTTTGCGCGCGAACTGCTTGTAGATGTCCGCTTCCGCCGTGCTGCCCTGTGCCTGGGCCTTGGCGGCAACCGTCTCGCGACGCTTATCGCGCTCGTCGTAGCGCTTCATGAGCTTGGCCATCTCCGGATCGCTGCGCAGGAGGCGGTCCGCCTCGTCCCCGGTCTTCTCCGCCTCGTCCATCTTGCCGGTCATCATCTGCTGCTGCATCTTCTGCGTCAGCGCCACGTACTTGCGCTGCAGGGCCGGCTTGCGGTGCATGATGCGGTTGAATTCCGGGTCGTCCTGCGCGTCCTCTGCTGCGATCTTTTCGCCCTGCCTGCCCATGGAGGCAGCGATGTTCTGCTGCGTAGAAATATTGCCCATCATCGCCTGCTGCTTGCGCTGACCAAGCCGGTTTTCGAACTGGTCGGCCAGAATTTCCGCTCGATCCTTTCCGGTCGCCGCGTCCGTCACATAGAAGTATGTCTGGGTGCGGTTGTACTTCATGGCCAGCACATCGACGTCGCGCGGCTTGTACGGATTCATGAAGGGGTTCGCCATGTCCGGCGTCCAGGCGGTCATGTATACGAGCTGGTGGATCGGACTCCATGCGGCATTCCACCCCAGCGCACCCTTCTCGTAGGCTTCTCGCCGCTTGGGCGGATCGCTGGGCGACTTCAGCGGCGGCCCCAGGGCGTTAATGCTTATCGAGGCATAGGCGGTGCCCTCCTCGCTTGGCTGGCCGCGTTCCATCCACAGCCCGTAGGTGCGCTGCCCGTAGGGTTGTGGCGTCTGCTTGAGCGGCCCCACCGCCTTATCGTAGAAGGCCTTCACCTTGTCGATGGAGTCCTTGGACAGCAATATTGCGGCGGGGCACCCTTCCACCTTGGCGCCCGGCGCCTTGCCGACCACTCCTGACACGGCGCGCGGATAGAACGGCGCGACGTATTTGCTCGCGTCCGCGGCCTGCACGGCCGTAGCGATCAACACCGACGCCGCGAAAGCCACCCCCCATGTCGCCACGCGCGCACACACCCCGCCGCCTACAGATTGCCGCGCGCTGGCACGCCAGCCGCGGACCTGTATCGTAGTCATGGTCCTTACCCCTTTCTGGAACCTGCCTTTTGTATGACGACGCGTTCGTTGCCGCCCTCCGGCAACGAGGCCACATTGTCACAAAATGTGGCGCCGGAATAGCGCCGGAAGGGGGCCTGGAGAGAATTGCCAGCCTTTTGGACGGTACGGATGAATGGGAGAGGGGCCGTCGCCCGATCGGAGCACAGGGCACCGATCGGGCGACGGCAGATTGGGTGCGGATCAGAACAGCTTCTTGAGCATGTTGAGGCCCTTCTTGGCGGCCTTTTGCAGGTCCGCATCGCGCTTGTCCTGGGGCTGAGGCGGGGCGGGCTTGGCCTCGGGCTGTGGGGCTTGCCGGGCGGTACTGGCCTGCGCATTCATCGCACCCTCGTCCAGGTGGAGTCCCCAATCGTCCTGGGGCATCACCTCCGCGTTCACGGCATCGCGGGCGATGGTGGCCCGATCGGTCACGACCGGAGCCGGGTACTTGGGATCCGCACGCAACCGCTCCTGGATCACGATCAGCGTGCGGTACGCCTTGGGCTCCAGCGCCTTGAGGTACTTGACCCAGGGGCCCCAGTTGGCCTGGCCCAGGCCCTTGACCATGTTGCTCTGCGCGTCGCTGTAGCCCTGTTGGGTCGCGCGGTTCTGGGCCGCGTCGCGCTCGCGCACTTTCTTCATGTACGCGGCCACTTCGGGGTCGCTTTGAGCCAGCTTGTTCATCTGCTTCCCGAGGCGAGCAGCCTCCTGATAGTCACCGCGGGCGGCGGCCGTCTGGATCTGCTCGCTGAGCGCCTGTAATTTGCGGGCAAGCTTCGGCTTGCGCTTCATGAGGCGCTGCATCTCGGCATCGTCTTCCTTGGATTGGTGGCGCTGCCGGGCCTGCATCTCCGCGGACGGCATCGTCGGTGCGGACATGGACTGCATGGCGGCACTGCGCTGCGCCACGCCGAGTTCCTGGTACTTGTCGTGCAGGAGGTCGTCCTCGGACCGGCCGTGGTGGTCCGCATCGTGGACGAAGAACGCGCTCTCCAGGTGGCGGTGCTTGGCGTAGAGGACGTCCAGCTCGTGAGGCGTGTGCGTGGCCGTCATCATGCCCGGCATCCAGGCCACGCCGGCAGCCAGATCACCGAAGTGCCGCGTGTTCTTGTAAGCCTCCCCTCGCGCCATGCCCTCGCCCGTGATCTTGGGCGGCGGCGGCAATGCGTGCACGGAGACCCCGGCGAAGTCGCGCATCTCGCCCAGGGTCATCTCCTGGGCGATCACCTCGTAGCTTCGCTCGCCGGCCTGGGCGGGCAGCGTGCGCATGGGGGACAGGGTCTTGTCATAGAAGGCCTTCACCTCCCCGATGGGGTCCTTGGAGAGGAAGCACCAGGTGTGCTCCCCGCAGGGGAGGGCGCTGATTTTGCCGATGGTGGCGGGCTTGCCGTAGTCATTGGGCGTGTGACCCTGCACCGCCGGCACGGCGCCGGAGTAGATCGGTGCCACCAGCGCCGGCGCCCCTGCCAGTGCGATGCCGCCGGTGTACAGCACCACGGTCAATGTGGTCAGCAGAATGCGCCCACAACGGCGCCCGGAGGCCCTCGCTCCATACTCGCTCATCGTATCGTTCCTCCACGAACATCGGGGTGAGCACGTGCAGCGCCTCCACAGCCCTGCGACAGTGGCTGTTCCTACGCTGGCACATTAAGCAGGGCCAGGAAAGACGCCATTCCGCTGCGACTCGCAATGCCGCCCCGCTGCCGGCCCAGGCATCGGCGCGTTGTTCGCTGCGTCGGCCCTGTGGCATACTGGGCACTGCCGTCCGAGCTGCGCCGTGGCAACGCTCGGACGGCCGCCGTGCGCCACCGGGCGCAGCCGCGCATCCGTCACCTTGTTCCGCCGACCCGTCTGCCCGCCATGCCGCGCCGCCGCCTGCACGGAGAGACGCAGAAACGCCGCAAGAAGCCCAGCACGCGGCTCCTCAAGCGCAAGGATAGCCCCGTGCGTGTGCAGGCCACGCTGCAACCCGCGCCCTTCGAGCGCTCGCCCCGGGTGGAGCGGGACGACCTCGAGTTTCTGGAGGCCATGCGCGAGCTGGAGGTTCAGCGCAGCCCCTGGCGGGGAGATTCCGTCGCGCGGCGGCAGTCCGTTGAGCGGGTGCAGTTTCTCGCCGAGGACGGGGAGGCGGCTCTGTTCCAGCGCAGCATGGCCCACCTGGGTGTGGCCCCGCTGGGCGGCCGACCCACGCACCCCGAAGCCGGCCGCGCTCCAGAAGCCGTAGCACGGGGGGCATCGGAGGGGAGACCCGCCGCGACTGTCGCAGAGGCCCCGGCGGCATCGGCCCCGGGCGCTCCCGCCACAGCGACCCACGTGGAGGACATCCACCCTGCAGGCGGTTCGCAAGATCCGGACGCGGGTTCGAGTGGCACAAGAGCCATGGATGATGCGCAAACGCCCACCATCACGGAGTTCCATGCGGACGCGGATGCGCAGCGATTGATGGAGGCCCTGCTGCACGAGGGCGACTTTGCGCCGGAGCTGAAGTTCGCGGGCGCCCAGGCCCCGCCACGCCGCAGCGCACCGCGCGCCGCACGGGAGGACGACGAGGCGGAACCGGACAGCGAGCTGGACCTGCACGGCAAGACACAGGAGGAGGCCATCCGCATGGTGCAGAACTACCTGCTGGTGAGCCAGCGCCAACGGATGCGCCACGTGCTGATCATCACCGGCCGCGGACACAACTCCGGCGCCGCCGGGCCCGTGCTCAAGGACGCCGTCTACCGCTGGCTGGAGCTGAACGGCAAGCGCTTCGTGCGGGCCTTCACCCGCGCCCCTGCGCGCCTGGGCGGGGAGGGTGCCATCTGGGTGACGCTGCGCTGAGCCGCACCTGGCCAAGCCCCCGGCCCGGCCCTTACTCTTCCACCACCACTGCACACCGAGCCCGAGCGCCATGACTGCCACCCCGTCCTTCGACGACCTCACCGCCGAGTTGCCCGGCTTCCTGTTCGTGGATCACGTCGCCATCGCCGTGCCGCGCGGCACGTTGGACGCGCAGGTGGCAGCCTACGGCCTGCTGGGCTTCCAGGAGGTGCACCGCGAGGAAATCAAGGGCGCGGACCACGTGCGCGAAGCACTGCTGCGCATCGGCAACAGCCCCAACCTGATCCAACTGGTCGAGCCGCTCAGCGACAAATCTCCAGTGCAGAAGGCCATCGAGCGCAACGGAGGCAAGGGCGGGCTGAACCACGTGGGCTTCCGCGTGCGCGATATCCAGGCCGCCTTCGACACGCTCAAGGCTCGCGGGTTCCGCATCCTGGACGCCGCGCCCCGGCCGGGCTCGCGCGGCACCACCGTGTTCTTCATGCATCCCAAGGCATTGCCGCAGGCGCCCTTCGACGTGCTGATCGAGGTCGTGCAGGAGTAGGCCGCGGCTGGCCACTCACACCCCTCCGCGCGGCAGCGGCGCCCGATTGCCACCCCGCCGGAGGGGATGGTATGTGTGTGGGGGCGCGCCACACCCGGCACGGGCCGGGCGGTGACGCCCGTGCCGCATCTCCGCGGTGCGTGCCGCGCTGCCAGACCACCCGCCTGCCCACACCGGGCAGGCCCGATCGCCATCCTGCTAGCTCCAGCGGCGCCATGTCCCGGCTGCAACGAATGCCCCGCAATGCCGCCGCCATTCTGACGTTCAGCCGGCCTCCGTTGGTGTTCCTGGCGTTCGTGTGCGCGCTGTGGCTCATGTTCACGCGCTACCCGCTGGCCTACATCCTGGGGCTGACGTTCCTGCTGCTGGCGATGGTGTTCGACTGGGTGGACGGCTGGTTCGCCGAGCGCTACCTGCCCAACTTGCGGCTGGGAGCCCTGGTGGATCGCATGATGGATCGCATCGTGCTCTCCATCATCTTCCCCGTGTTGGGGGCGGGCATGCTGTGGCGCTACAGCCGCATGGACTTTTCCGCTGACCCCCGGCTGGGCAAGCTGCACCTGCTGCACGCGCTGTTCGTGCTGGGCATCTGCGTGACGGTGCTGATGCGGGACCAGTTCGCGCACTTCATGCGCAACTTCGCCGAGGCCGCCGGGCAGGAGGTGGACTCCAACGAGCTGACCCGCCTGCGCACGATCGTGGCCTCGCCCATGGCCGTGCTGCTGTATGCGTACGCGTTCTATCAGCCCACCGTGGGCTGGGAGGCTTTCTACCATCTGGTGGATTGGATCAACGACCTGCCCCTGCGAGCTTGGTTCGTGGTGGAAAGCGCCTTTCTCGTCATCAACATCGCCTCCGTCACGCTCTACCTGCGCAAGTACGGCGCCGTGGCGCTGGACGACATCTGCGAGGACGACGAGCTTCTGCGCCGCCGCATCCTGGCTGTGGTGCCCAACACGCTTACGCTGATGAACGGCTTCCTGGGCATCACGGCGGTGGTCTTCACCAGCTACGGCCGCGTGCGCGAGGCGCTGTTCGTGCTCGTCGGGGCGGCCTTCTTCGACCGGCTGGACGGCATGATGGCCCGACGCCTGGGCCTCACGGAGCCGCCGCCCACCGGCAAGAAGGGGTTCTCCACGGGCGCCCTGCTGGACGACCTGTCGGACGCGATCAGCTTTGCGCTGGCGCCGGCGCTGATGTTCTACCTGCTGATGACCGACTTGGTGAAGCCGGGCCTGCCCACTGCCGTGATCGTGGGCACGAGCCTGCTCTACGGGTTGGCCGGGCTGGCGCGGCTGATCTACTTCACGGTGGACAAGTACCCCGTTCCCGGCTTCTTCAAGGGCATGCCCGTCCCCGCGGCCGCACTGATGGTGACCGCGTCCATGGAGATCGTGCACCAGATGTCCCTGGCCAACCCCACGTCCGCGCCCTTCTGGTCAGTGTTCAGCACAGGCATCCTGGTGCTGGCCGCGGTGGTGATGAACCTGTTCTTCATTCGCTACCTGCACATCGGCCGGCTCTTCGGGCGCCGCCCGGCGCTGCTGTGGTCCAGCGTGGCGGCGTCCATCGTGCTCGTGTTCACGCCATACTTCGGGCTGGCATTGCTGGCCTTCACGCTGATGTACCTGGTGTCCCCGATCTTCACCAGCCACATCGACCCGGCCAAGGCCGTGCAGGAGCAGCCCGTAACGCACACGGAATCCCAACCGTGAACCCCCGCCGCGGCAGCACGCCCTAACCCCTGACCCACCCGCTTCGCCCATGCCCACGACCCTGGTGCTGCGCGCCGCCGACGCAGCCGACGCCCCCCACCGCATCCTGCCGGTCTTCGCCGGGGATGCCGACCCGCTTGCGCCCCTGCCCGAGGGCCTGCGCGAGAACGCACGGCGCACGGCCGCCCTGCGGCGCTTCAAGGCCGACGCCGGCAAGACGCTGCTGCTGCCCTTCGGCGAAGAGCAATGGGTGGTAGTGGGTCTCGGCGCGCGCGAGGCGCTGACCCGGCCCGCCTTCTGCGAGGCGCTGGCGAAGGCTTTCAGCGAGCTTAAGGGGGCCGGTGCCGCGGCCATGAGCCTGCTGCTGCCGGCGGAGCTGCCCTGGCCCGCCGAGCAGGCCGCGCGCTGGGCGGGCGAGGCCCTGCAGATGGCCGGTTACGCATTCCGGGCCTATCGCACCCAGGCTTCCGAGGAGGCCCCGCAGATCGTCGTGAGCGTGGTGGCGGCGGGGCAGCGGGTGGCGGTGGAGGCCGGCCTGGCAGCCGCGGGGCACGTGGCGGAGGGCATCGCCCTTACCCGCGACCTGATCAACCATCCCGCCGCGGTGGCGCACCCGGATTACGTGGCGGAGATGGCACAACGCCTGGCCGAGGCCCACGGTGCGCGCTTCGTGCGCATCCGCGGGGAGGATCTGGCGCAGCAGGGCTACGGAGCGATCCACGCGGTGGGGCGTGGGGCCGAGCATCCGCCGCAACTGGTGGTGCTGGAGTACGGCACGGCCGCGCCCGATCGGCCCACGGTGGCCCTGGTGGGCAAGGGCGTCACCTTCGACAGCGGCGGGCTGGACCTCAAGACCAGCAGCGGCATGGCCCTGATGAAGAAGGATATGGGTGGGGCAGCGACCGTGCTGGGCGCCTTCCGCGCTATCGCCGGACTGGCACTGCCCGTGCACCTGGTGGCCGTGCTGGCGCTGGCGGAGAACGCCGTGGACGCGCTCTCGTACCACCCCGGCGACATCCTGCGCACGCGCCAGGGGCTTACCGTGGAAATCACCAACACGGACGCCGAGGGACGCCTAGTGCTGGCCGATGCACTGGCGCTGGCGCGCGACTACGCCCCGCGCTACCTGGTGGACTTCGCCACGCTCACCGGCGCGTGCCGCGTGGCGCTGGGCAAGCAGATCATGGGCCTGTTCTGCGACGACGCGCCGCTGCGCGAGGCGCTGCAGGGGGCGGCCCAGGTCACTGGCGACCACGTGTGGCCGCTGCCGCTGTGGGCGCCCTACCGCAAGGAGTTGGACAGCTCCGTGGCCGATCTGGCCAACGCTGCCAATGGGGGCATGGCCGGCGCCATCACCGCCGCGCTGTTCCTCAAGGAGTTCGCGGGTGAGGTTGCGTGGGCCCATATCGATTGCTATGCATGGAGCGACGGCGACGCCCCGCTGTTCCCCAAGGGCGGCAGCGGCGTCGGCGTGCGGCTTTGCACCGAACTCATCACGCAACTCCGGGAGACGGCTGGCGATGGCCGCTGAAAACGGCTTCCCCAACGGGCACCTGCTCTGGACGCCCCAACAGCTCCACGCGCGGCTGGGGGACGAGAACCTGGCGCTGCTGGACGTGCGCCCCTCCCACGAGATCATGACGGGCGTCGTCCCCGGCGCGGCACACCTGGACCTCTACGGGCTCGGGCTCACGAAGACCACGCCGGAGCTGTTCGAGGAGTGGACCCACCTGATGCGCTCGCAGCTCGGCCTGCGCGGCGTGGGCATGGACAAGACCGTCGTGCTCTACGAGGAGCACCAGACGGGCATTCGCGTAGGCCGTGCCTTCTGGCTGATGGAATACTTCGGGCACGAGGACGTGCACGTGCTGGACGGCGGCATGTTGGCCTGGCGCGAGGCCGGCTACGAGACCACGCTGGAGATGGTGCCACCCAAGCCCGCGCGCCTGCCGGTGCAGCCGCAGCCGGAGCGCTTCATCTCCGCGGACGAGCTGAACGGGCTGCTGGGTCAGGACGACGTGCTGCCCCTGGATACGCGCACGGACGACGAACACTACGGCCGCAACAAGCGGGGCGGACCCCGTGGCGGAACCATTCCGGGCAGCGTGCACCTGGAGTGGGTCAACTACCTGGACGAGAAGGGTCGGCTCAAGCCGGCCGGCGAGCTGCAGGCCCTGTTCGAGCGCCACGGCGTCACGCGGGACAAGCGCATCGTGCCCTTCTGACAGGGCGGCTACCGCTCCTCCCAGGCCTATCTGGCGCTCCGGCTGCTGGGGTACGATCGCATCCGGAACTTCGTGGGCTCTTGGAAGGAGTGGGGGGATCGGCTGGACTTGCCGATCGAGACGCGGGAACCATAGGCACCGTTTAATTGACGGCAGGCCGCCGAACCTCGGCCGCCGTTGTGCCGTCTAACCAGAAGGGCGTACGTGGCCCGAGGTCACTCGCGACGGCGCACGGCGCCGAATCCGGTGGCTGGGACGGCAGGATTGGCCGCCACCGCGTTCGAACGTAGGGGGCCTTCCAGCCCGGCGGCTTTTCGCTTAAGATGGACCGGCGCGAAACAAATCGTGCCGGGGTGGTGCCGAAGGTAGGCAGCGCAGGTGGCATCCCACCGGCCGGTGGGCCGCGGGTCGCTCAAGGGAATACGGTCGCGATGGACGTCGATTTCAAGACCAAGATCAGCGAGCTGAAGCCGCCCCACCGCAACTGGTTTGCCACGGCGCTGGTGGCGATGGTGCTGGCGGACGGGAACATCGACCGCAGCGAGGTGGATTTCATCGTGAAGCTGACCTTGCTGGTCAAGGATGAAGCCACCGTGGAGCGCCTCAAGAAGTTCATCCAGTTCCAGACCATCCCGCCCCTCGGCTCCCCCGTCGGCATCGACAAGAAGATGGGGATGACGATGATCATCGACCTGATCCGCGTCGCGGTGGCCGATAAAGACTTCGCGCCGGCGGAGAAGGAGATGATCGAAAAAATCGGCAAGTCGATGGGCTTCAGCCGCGAGGAGCTGGACAAGCTGGTCATGTACGGCTTCGAGCTGATGGCCAAGGGCGCCTGACGGCCCCAACCGCACGCAGCACCTTCCACCCCCAGACCACCGCACCACAGCCCGCCGGCTATCGCCGCAGGGACGGTCTCGCTATGCCGTGGCCCCGTGCAGGCGTGTCCGCCCGGGGCCGGCTGCCAACGGCCGCCGGGCTATGTCTGATGGATGGCTGGTGGACGCCGCGACTTCGAAAGGACTCCGCGTTGCTGAGGAGCGCGCAGAGCGCGCCTCCTGAAGTGCGCGGAGGCCGACACTGGCACCGATTCGGGCCAGGGGGGAACGCTCAAACAGCTCCTACAACACCTTGCGCAGCACGGAGCGCAGCGTCTCGATGGCCTCGTCGATCTCCGCGTTGCTGACGGTGAGCGCGGGCATGAAGCGCAGCGTGTTGGGGCGCGGTGCGTTGAGTAGCAGGCCCTGCTGCAGCGCGGCATTGACCACGTCCGCGCCCTTGTCGACCGGCAGGTCCACCGCCATCAGCAGGCCCAGGCCCCGGATGTCGGTGAAGCCGAACTCACCGCCCAACTCCTTTAGGCGCCGCTTCAGGTAGTTGCCACGGGTCTTGGCGCGGCGGGGGATGTTGCGGCGCAGCATCTCGTCCAGCACGGCCTTGCCGGCCACCATAGCCAGCGGCTGGCCGCAGAAGGTGCCGCCCTGGTCGCCCGGCTCGAACACGCTCACAGCCTCCTTGGCCAGCAGCGCCGCCACCGGGAAGCCGCCGCCAAGACCCTTGCCCAGCGTCATAATGTCCGGCTCGATGCCGTACTGCTCATAGGCGAACAACGACCCGGTGCGGCCCATGCCGGTCTGGATCTCGTCCAGGATCAACAGCACGCCCGTCTCGTCGCACAGTTCGCGCACGCCGCGCAGGTACTTCTTGTCCGCCACAAACACGCCGCCCTCGCCCTGCACAGGCTCCAGCATGATGGCGCAGGTACGCGACGTGACCGCCTTGCGCAGCGCCGCCAGATCGTTGAAGGGCACCTTGGTGAAGCCGGGCACCTTGGGCTCGAAGAGGCTCTCCCAGTGCTTCTTGCCCGTGGCGGACATCATGGCCAGCGTGCGGCCGTGGAAGCTGTTCCAGGTCGTGATGACCTCGAACGCGCCGCCGCGCTTGAGCGCGCCGTACTTGCGCGCCAGCTTCAGCGCACCCTCGTTGGCCTCCGCCCCGCTGTTGGCGAAGAATACCCGGTCCAGCGCCGAGTGCTCCGTGAGGCCGTGGGCCAGCTCGATCATCGGCTCGTTGTGCAGCGCCGGGCTGGCGTTGATCAGCAGCTTGGCCTGCCGCGTGATGGCCCGCACCAGCGATGGCGGGCAGTGCCCCAGGCAGTTCACGGCCCAGCCCTGGATGAAGTCCAGGTAACGGCGCCCGTCCGCATCCCACAGGTAGCTGCCCTTGCCGCGCACGAACACCGATGGCGGCCGGTTCACGATGAACATTACGGACTCGTTGGCCTCGGCCAACAGCCGCGGGGTCTGCCCCTCTGCCAGCGCCTGCGCTTGCACGGCCATGCGACGGCTCCTTTGCTGCTTCACGGTGGAGGATGCGGCGCGCGGCGGCCTGCCCGGCCCCGCGCGGAAAGGACCACGTGTAGCACAGCCCGGCGGGGGGCGGAAGGCGGCCGGGGCGCGCTGGGCCGCCACCACGCCCCACGAAACACGAAAAGCCGCCGCCCCGGCGTTGGCGGCGCCGGAGCGACGGCTTGACTGCGGGACGCGAAGTCGACGGGCGGGAACAGCCCCCCGCGATTCCCCGCCCGAACAGCGCCTACGCGAACATCTTGAGGCGCTGCTTGCGGGGCTTGGCGTTCTCTACCGCGACGTCATCCCCGGGGTTGAGTTGCTTCACCCGCTTGCCCTTGGCGATGAAATAGCGCCGTGCGCGCTCGATTTCTTCCTTGAGTTCCCGTTTGCTCTTCTCCATTGACTCGACCCATCCAAGCGGTTGCAGCGAGGGGCTGGCTAGGCCCGGGATGACCGGATCTGCAAGCCCGGGAGGGATTCCCCGCACCGTCCTGGTCGCGGCGTGGAACCCTGTCGGGGTTCGGCGGCAGCACCTGAGGCGTGCCGGCTCCTGAACGCAGGAGATACGGATCCGCCGGACGTCTGGCAGAGAATCCCCCGTGGCTTGGTTTCGTTATCGGAGGGAGGGCGGGAAAACTTGAGTCAGGCCAGCGGGGCTTTCTCGCGCAGCACGCGGAGCATCCCCGCGGGCTCGGAGATGTTGCCCAGCGCGGCGTTGACCAGCGTACACTGGTCCTTGAGCGCCAGCAGGTTGCGGTAGTAAGGCGTGGCGTGGTCCACGGCCCCCAGCTCGCCGAAGGGCGTGAACAGCAGTTGGTAGGTCTCCGGCAGCAGCGAGCGAATCTTCTTCACGCTCAGCTTCAGCTCGCTGTAGTCGTCGCCGGGCTTGGCGGAGAACAGCGCCACGAACGGATAGGCCTTGCCGTCGCCGTTGCTGCTCTCGGCCAGGGCCAGCAGGCGCTTGATGCTGACCTCCTGCACCGCCATGTCCCGCAGCTTGAAGTAGGGGATGGCCGCGTGCAGGAAGGCCTGCTTGAGATTCTGGCTGGTGGGCGTGCCGTCGTCCGCCACCAGCAGCTTCTTGAACGGTCGCTGGGCGTAGGGGTACACCTCGCGCAATTCGATGGTGCGCAGGATGCCGTCCTGCGTGTTGCGGCTGATGGTGGCGCCGGCGTCCTTGACGCCTTTCACGAACATCATGCGCGCCAGCTCGCGGTTGAGCGCGATCAGCTCCTCACGCAGACGCTCGGCCAGTTCGGCCTGGCCGGCTTCCAGCAGCTCGGCGGCCTGGCCGCCCTCACCGCCCAGCAACGCCGTGAGGCGCTCGCGCACACCATCGAACTGCTCGTCCACCTCGGCCAGGCGCGTCTCCAGCAGCTCCAGTTCGCCATTGAGCGCCAAGCGCCGCTCGCCCTGGGTGCGGAGGTTCTCGCGCAGCTTGTGCTGCTCGGCCTCCAGGCCCGCGCGCGTCTCCTCCAGGTGCCGGCGCTTGGCCTGCTGCGCCTTGAGAGCCTGCGAGGCGCCTTGCAGCTTGGGCCGCAGCATGCCCAGTTGCTGCCCGGCCTTGGTGAGTACGGCCTTGGTGCGAGCCTTGAGCTGCTCATTGGCCTTGAGGCGGTCGTAGAAGGCCTCGTCCGCGAAGGGCACCAGGCGCTGCTTCTTCACGCTGTCCGTGAAGTCCTCCACGGAGTAGCCCGGGCCATAAAAGAGGATGTCGATGTCCGACTTCTTGGGCAGCGTCTCCGCCGTGGCCAGCGTGAAGAGCGTATCCTCCAGGTGATCGATGCGCAGGCAGGTGGCTACGAACTGCGCCAGCATGCCGTCCTTGGCGCAGAACACGATCTTGTAGCGCAGGATGTGCTCGATCTCCTCGTCGCTGAACTTGAAGATCACGCGCTTGTCCGCGCCCGCGGCGCCCTCCGCACTGCCCAAGCCCACCATGCGCATGAGGGACTTGAGCGGGCTGCCCAACGCGCGCACCTTCTCCAGGATCAGCGGCTGGATGAGCTCGAAGAAATGGACGGACAGCTCCTTCTGCGTGAGCGCCACCGTCTTGCGGTCCTGGCTGGCCTTGGCCTCGGCGGCTTGGAGCTTGCGCAACTCGGTCACCAGCGTGGTGGCTTGGCTCCGGGCCTGCTGCAGCAGCTTGTCCTGCTGCTGCGCGGCGGCGGCGAGCTGTTGCTGCTTCTCCTCCAGGCGCGGGAGCTGCGCCGTGCCGCGCTCCATGAAGTCGTCGATGCGGTGCACATGCTCGTGCATGGAGTCCACGAGGCGCTGGCGGATGGTGAGCCGCTCGTCCATGCGCTCCACCGTCTCCGGCGTGAGGCGGCCGGCCATGGTCTCGTTGGAGAGCTGCTGCAGGATCTGCATGGTCTCCAGCACGTACACGCCCACGGGGTCCTCCGCCTCCCGCACGGCCAGCTTGCGGCGCAGCTCGGCCAGCTCCTTGTCCACCGATTGGCTGAAGGTGTCGTACTCTTCCCGGCTCAGCCGCCCCTGCTGGAAGAGGTTGTACAGGGATGGATCGACCAACTCGTCCACCAGTGTCACCACCGCACCGCGCAGCGGCTCCTGCTCCTTGAGCACCTCGTGGTCGGCCTGGGTGCACACGAGCGAATCGAAGCGGAAATCCAGCTCTTCCACGTGCTCGGCCAGCTTCTCAAAGATCAGCCCGTTCTTGGGGTCGATCAGCAGGGCCGGCACGCCCTTGATGCGGTGCGGGCGCCATTCGGGCTCCGTGAGCACCTGCTTGAGCAGGGCGCTCTTGGATTCGGCCTTGTTGAGCTTCTTGAGCATCAGGAACAGGGTGCCCAGCAGCTCCCGCTCCGCCCCGCTGCGCAGGTGCTCCAGGAAGCCCGCATCGGCAAAAACAAGGCCCACGGCGGCCTCCTTGCTGCCCTGCAGGATCTCGATCTTGTCCAGCGCGTGCAGGCTCTTGGTGATGTGCTCCCGGTAGGCCTTGCCCACCGCGAGCCAGACCTGCTTGCGCAGGGCGGGATTGAGCCGGTTGTAGAACTCCACGGCGTTGCGGCTCACGAACTCCACCACGAACTGCTCGATCTCCTCCGGCCTGAGCTGGCGCGCCAGCAGGCCCTTGGGCACGCCGGCGGCCTCCATGCTGCGCACGATGGTGGAATAGGCCGCCTTCTGCTGCTCCGGGCCCATCTTGGGCAGCATGTCGCTGTGGTAGCTGCGCTGGAACTCGAACTGCAGCGCGGGGAACTTCCGCTTGGCGAAATCGGTATCGAGCAGGAACACCGTGCCGTGCAGCCACGCGGCGTGGGTGGTCAGCACCTCCTTGCGCTCCGCTTCGCCCAGGGCCTGCCAGGCGTGCTGGATGTGCTGCGCCTTGCCCAGGAAGTCCAGGATCACCGCCTCGCGGATTTTGGGCGGCACGACCGCCAGGAACCGCTCGTAGTTGCGGGCCTGGAGGGCGGCCAGCACCGAATCCACCACGGGCTCGGGCAGGTTGTAGAACAACCGCTCCAGATCGCTCTCCTCCAGGTGGCCCACCAGCGGTTTGACCGTCTCGATCTCCTTGAGCAGCAGCGCCGGCAGCTGCTCACCCAGCACGGCCAGCAGCACCTTGTCGCGCTCTTCGGCATCCAGTACCTCGAACACCAAGCCATAGCCTTCGCGCTCGAAGTACTCCACGATGCCGCGGCCCTTGCCGCCCTCCAGCGCCTTCAGCGCCTCCTCCAGGGAGTGATGGCGGTAGAGTTGCTCCATGCGGTCGAACTGGAAGCGGTCGGCGATGACATGGTCCAGGTCCGCCTCCAGCACCATGAAGACCTTCTTGCCGCGCACGAACGCGTGCTTTTCCTCATTCGCCTGCTCGCGCAGCAACTGGGCCTGCAAGCCCTCGCCCGCGTAGAGCTTGCGAGCCGTATCGATGAGGGACGGCCCGCCGAAGACGAACCGGTTGCCCTCCTCGGGCATGTGGATCACGCCGCGGAAAGGAATGTCCGCCACGGTGAGCTCGCAGATGGCCGCGAGGGGGATGGGGCGTCCCTCGGCATAGGTGGCCTGCGGGTCGGGGTCGATGCGATCGATGGAGGCGATGGGCAGGGGCGCGCTGACCTGCGTGCGGTCCAGATCCGTGTAGGCCGTGACGGTCACGGGCAGTGCGGAGCGCAGGAACTGGCCAATCTTCTCATGGAGGTCCCCCACCAGGATCAGCTTGCGGTGGCGGAACTGGCCCTGTTCCTGCAGCCGCAGCAGCTCCGCGATGCGCGGGTAGCGCAACTGCGGATCCACCTCCAGCAGGTCCTGGGGCGTTTCCACGGTCAGGCTCTGCTTGAAGGCCTCCGAGCGCTCCGTGTCGTAGAGAAATCCGGTGCAGATGGCGTCTGCGCCCTCGTTCAGGCGCAGCACCTTGTCCAGCGGCGCGTCGTCCGCATTCACGGTGTAGATGAGGCGCTTCTTGACCCGGACGCGCTTGGCCAGCGCGGCAAAGATCTCCCCCAGCTTCTCGCGGAGCAGCTTCTGCCGCTCCACGCCCAGGTCCACGTTGGCGACCTGTACCGTCTGGAAGGAGTCCTGCGCTGCCATGGCGAGCGCCGCGTGCGGGGTCATCCGGGAGGCCGGCTCAGCCGTGGGAGCGGCCTCCGGTGCGGCCATCGTTCACCGGGCAAGCGATGCGGGGGGCACCCACGCGCGTGGGGCCCGGGGTCCGCATTCCACCCTGTGCTGCATCCGGAGAACGCGAAAATCATACCACACGCGCCTACCAGGATGAACGCTGCGAACATAACCCTGCAACGGCCAGCAGGAGCTGGCAGCGGAGCTGACCGGGCCACGGCGGACCGTTCCCTGCACAGCGGAATCGCGCGGTGGACTGGCAGCAGGCGCCCGTGGTGTACGGGCAGGCGCGTGAAGCGTGCGTCAGACGGGGCGATGGGCGCCCACAAAGCGCGGGCGGGCGGAGGAGGAATCCGAGTGCGTTGCCTCGCGGAAGCGCCCAATCTGCGCAATCACGTTCTGCAACCGGCACTCCTCATAAGGCTTGGCGAGGCAGTATAAGGCACCCAGTCGCTCGGCTTCCAGCGCGGTCTGGCAGGAGTGCAGCGAGCTTGCCATCACGACCCGGGCCTTGGGGTGCGCCTCGCGGATGGTGCGCAAGGCATCGAGCCCGTTCATGCGGGGCATGATCACATCCATGATCACGACGTCCGGGTGCAGCTGCTCATAGGCCTCCACGGCGTCCGCACCGTTGCGCGCCGTACCGGCCACCTCGTGGCCCAGGGCGCGCAGCATGCGCTGTAGCGTCTTCAGGGGCGCTTCCGCATCGTCGACGATCAGGAACCGCATATCCACCCACCCCTCTCTCGCGCCTTGGCTACCGGGCGCTAGCGCCCTGCGCGGGCTGCCCGGTAGCATCGTGAGCGGCTTACCGCGCCCACGGGACCATGGAACCCCCGAAATTCCACTGTTCCCTTATCCCACCTCTCCCTGCCAAGACAACTGTTATTATAGCATGCAAAACGGATGCGTTTTCCCGCAGGGACGCAAATCCTCGCCCTCTCCACAATCCATGCACGGCTCGCACCGGGGCCACTGCGGGCGGCGCAGCCGGTGGAGCCGCCCCCTGTATTTTTGTGGCGGGAGCGCGTAAAAAGGGAGGAAGGGCACTGGCCGAGGGGGAGCGTGCCTGGGAATTCCACACTGTCACGATTCGTCAGTCTGCGGCACCAATGGGCCCGGCACGAGCAGTTGTGCCGGGGTAGGCCGGTCCTTCCCGCCACGGCGGCGAGCTGGCCTGGACGCAGCGTGAAGGGCAGGGCCGTGGCCTGCGATGCAGGCACCGCGGCGGCCTTTGTGCGCATCACCGCCCACATCGAACCGCCCATGACGAAGCATGCATACCCGGATTTCCACAAGGCGCTGCTCGATCCGGCGACGTACCCGGAGGCGCCCCACAAGATCCGCTTCGAGGAGACGCGGCGCTCCTGGCTGTACCGCACAGGCGCGCACGTCTACAAGATCCGCAAAACCAGTACGCTGTATTCCTCGCCCGCCATCAAGGAGCGTTACGCCCAGTTGGCGCTGACGCTGGGCCAGCGCTGGGCGGGCAACGCGGTGCAGGCCGTGGTGCCGCTCGTGCGCACGGATGGCAGCTTCGCCCTCTTCGGCGCAGGCGAGCCGGTAGACTATGCGCTGCGCATGGCGCAGCTATCGGACGCGCACTGGCTGGCACGCCTGGTTGCCAACGGCAAGGTTACGCCCGCGCTGATCGGCCGCTTGGCGCGTTTCGTGGCCGATCATCATGCGGATGCGGCGCTGGAGGAAAAGTCCGCCGATGCGGGCCACCCGGACCACGTGCATCTGCTGCTGGATGAGCTGATCTACCAGAGCCGCAAGTTCGCGGGCCAGGGTGTGACCGAACCCGTGTTGGAGATGATCGCGCGACCGCTGGGCAAGTACCTGGAGGAGAATCGCCGGCTGCTGCTGCGCCGTCCCAAGCGCGGACACATCGTGGATGGCCACGGCGCACTGGTGCCCGAGCACATCCATACCCATGGCACGGAACTGCACGCCCTGGCGCCGCTGGAGGCACAGGCCAAGTATCGTGTGCTGGATGCCGCCAACGATGTAGCGCTGCTGGTAAACGCGCTGGCGCGGAGTGGTGCGGACGAGCTGGCCGACCTGTTCGCGAAGCGCTACGGCTCCTCGGCGAAGGATCGGGACCTGGGCCGCGTACTGCCCATCTACCGCATTCTGCAGGCGCTGCGCTCCGGGCTGGCCCGCAGCGAATGGGCCGCCGAACTGCCGCCGAAAACCGCGGAGCGGAACGAGCAGGTGCGAGAGGCTGGAGCCTGGTTCAATCTGGCACTGCAGACGGCCCGGGAGCTATCCAAGCCTGTATAGGTGGGTGGAGGGCCGGGCGGTTACGGTGCGCCGGTGAGCACCTCGACGCCGTCGGGGGTGACAACCACGGTATGCTCCCACTGCGCGGAAAGCGATCCGTCCGTGGTGATGGCCGTCCAGCCGTCTTTAAGGATCCGCACGTGCCAATCGCCCAGGTTGATCATGGGTTCGATCGTGAACACCATGCCCGGCAACATGGGATGGCCCACGCCGGGTCGGCCGAAGTGCGCCACCTGCGGGTCCTCGTGGAAGCGCACGCCGGTGCCGTGCCCCACGAAATCGCGCACCACCGAATAGCCTGCGCCTTCCGCGTGGGTCTGGATGGCGTGGCCGATATCGCCAAGATGACCGCCGGGCCGCACCTGAGCGATGCCCAGTTCCATGCACTCGCGGGTCACTCGGATCAGGCGCTCGGCCTCCGGGGCAATGCGGCCCACGGCATACATGCGGCTCGAGTCGCCGTAGTAGCCGTTGAGGATGGGCGTGACGTCCACGTTGACGATGTCGCCCTCCTCCAGCACGCGGCCGCCGGGAATGCCATGGCAGACGACCTCGTTCACCGAGGTGCAGACGCTCTTCGGAAAGCCTTTGTAGTTGAGCGGTGCGGAGACGGCCCCGTGGGCCACGGTGTACTCGTGTACCCAGGCGTCGATGTCATCGGTGCTGATGCCGGGCCGGATGCGATCCTCCAGCATCTCCAGCAGTTCCCAGGCCAGCTTGCCCGCCTCGCGGATACCGCGGATCTGCTCTGCCGTCTTCACCAACGAGCCCCGCTGGCGTGGCTTGCCAAACACCGCTGAGCGCGGCCGCGGTGGCAGGCTCGCCGCTTGCCGGACGCCGTGGTCCGGGCCGTCGTCCTTGCCCAGATGGCACTTCTTGTACTTGAGCCCGCTGCCGCACCAACACGGATCATTGCGGCCCGGCAGCCCGGGAGCCCCTTGTTCTTTCATGGCCACGCTCGTTAGGATAGCCCGGCCACCGCAACGCGCGATTGCCGAACCGTCGGACCTTTTATGATAGCCCCAGGGCACCTTATTTACAACCAAGCTCCCGCCTGCCGCCGGGCGCGGCACAGGCTCTGGTCCACCGTTGCAGGCCGCCTGCACGGGTCTGTCTGGCCGGTCCGTATGCGCAATTCGTGCCCGACTGCTGTCGGGGACGGAACCGCGCAGCAGCCCCGTTCCGCGGTGCTGCCCGCCCATCGCCCCCGGACCCGGTGAACCGCCAGGGCGCGCGCGGCATGGTGATCATCGCGCTGGTGGTGTACGTGCCTATGCTTGCGTGCGTCGCCCTGGTGCGGCCACCGGGCACCTTGCACATCGGCGACGTGCTGGCCCTGGCCTGGGGCCTGGGCGCGGCGGCGGTGATCGGGGCGGGCGTGGTGCTGGGCAGCCGCTGGTCGTCACGGCACACGGCTTGGGGCGGCCGGCTGCACAATGAGTTCCACGCCATCCTGGGCGGACTCGATTCGCCGCGTATCCTGCTGCTCTCGCTGCTCTCCGCCGGGGGCGAGGAGGTGCTGTTCCGCGGCGTGCTGCAACCGCGGCTGGGCCTGTGGGTGGCCGCGGTACTCTTCGCGGCGCTGCACTTCCCGATGCGCCGGGCGCTGGTGCCCTGGACGGGCTTCGCGTTCGTGCTGGGCGTGGTGCTGGGCGTGCTCACACAGGCCTCGGGCAGCCTGTGGCCGGCGATTCTGCTGCACTTCCTCGTGAACTACTTCAACCTGCACGATCTGGCGGAACACCCCGCCGCCCCCGCCCCACGCCCGGGCGGCGGCGACGCGGAATAGGCCGGTCGCGGCCCCTTGGTGTGCCCGCTCACCGCAAAATGTGATCGTTTGGTGAGACATTCGGGCCCCAGGGGCGGCTATGCTGGCCTTGTGGCAACCGACCGCTCCGCACGGCAACCCCAATCCCAACGCGAGGGGAGACGGCGATGATCCGCACCGACCGCAAGCACCTACCCGGCGTCCGACGGCGCACCGCCGCGGCCGCCCTGCTCATCGCCGGCCTGCTGCTGGCGGCATCGGGCGCACAGGCCGCGTTCTGGTTCAGCAACCGGCCCATGCCCGAGTTCACCAACCAGTCCCCCTCCGCCTGGCTCAACTCAAAGCCCCTCACGCGCGAAGACCTGCGCGGCAAGGTGGTGCTGATCGAGGTCTTCACCTCCAGTTGAATCAACTGCATTCGAAGCTTTCCGTGGGTCCACGGAATGGAACAGAAATACGCGACGCAGGGCTTCGAGGTGATCAGCGTGCACACGCCCGAGTTCGACTTCGAGAAGGACCGGCGCCGGGTGGAGCGGGCCGCGGAGCGCTATAAGCTGCGCCAGCCCATCTATCTGGACAACGACTACGCCTACTGGAATGCCCTGGGAAACCGCTATTGGCCGGCGTTCTACCTGGTGGATCGCAAGGGGAACATCCGCGCCACCGATGTGGGCGAGCTGCACCTGAACACCGAGAAGGGCGACGACTTCGAGGCAAAGATCCGCACGCTGCTGGCCGAGAAGGCCTCCTGAGCCGGCGGCAGCTGCCCGCGGCGCCGCTCAGCGCTTGCCGCGGAAGCGATAGAAGCTGTCCAGGATCGAGTGTAGCTGCTTCTCGTCGTCTGCCGTGGCGCAGCCATCCGGGTTGGTGGCGATGCGGCACAGCACCTTGAACCAAGCCTCGTCGCCCTGCTCCAGATTGAAACCGATGGTGTTGATCGTGACCAGCGGGTGCTTGGCCTTGGCTTCCTCCACGGTCTGGAAGGTCTGGGGCGTCTTGCCACCGTCCGCGCCATCCGAGAGGATCACCAGCACCGGAAAGCGCAGCCCAGAGCGGTAGACCGCTTGGTCGCGCGGGTCATCGAAGAACCCCAGCGATTTGACGATGGACTGATACAGATTGGTGCCGCCCCCGGTGCGGAACAGCCGCACGCGCGCGATCAACTTGGCGCGATAGTCGCGCTGTCCGATCTCCGCGAACTGGCCCCTCTGCATGCCCGGCACCAGCACGGGGCGCATCTGCGTGTCGAAGGTCCACACCTGCACGCGGGTGTCCGGCGCCATGTCCTGCAGCACACGGATCAGGGCATCCTTGGCATCGTCCAGTTTGGTGCGCTCGCCGCCGGCCCGGACGCGGTTCAGCATGGAATCCGAGGTATCCAGCAGGAACACCACCGAGGGATAGCGCGGCGGATTGACCGCGGGCGGCGGGGCCGGCGGCTGCGCGGTCGCCTCGACCGGGGCGGGCGGGGCCGGCTGCGCGGCCGGGGGCGGCGGAGCCGGCTGCGGGGGTGGTTCGGGCTTGGGCTCCGGCTTCACGAACTGCGTGCCCAGCGTGGAGGTCGTGGCGTCATCCACGAGTTGCGCGCGCGCCGGCACTGCCGTCAGCAGCAGCGCGGCCAGCAGCGGCAGCACCGCCAGCCAGCGACCACGCCCCATGCTGGCGCGAAGCCGCATACGCGCACACATCGGCGCAACAGCGCGTTCCTGCCCGCTCATCTCCGTGCGCTCCCGCGGAGGCATCCGCCTCCGCCACGTGTGTGAGTGGCTCGCATCTCCACGTTCCGCGCCCATTGTACCGGGAGCCACCGTCCGGCGCCACCGCAGCAGACAAGCTGTGTCAGGCAGAGCAATGCTGCCATGGGGGCTTCGCCCCTTACCCCCACCAGGGAGCGCGGCTCCCTGGACCCTGCTCCCAGGTGAGGACACACAAGTTCGGGTTCGGATCCATATCGGGGTGCGGGGGCCTTTGGCTCCCGCGTTGGATTTCTTGTGGTTTCCATCCGGCGAGCCGCTTGAAAGCCCGCTTCCCGACAGAACCTACGTGCGGGACAGCGGCCGGCGCAGGGCGGCCTCGAAGGCGGCCAGGGTCTCGGTGAGGAAGTGCGCGCGGGAAAAGCGCGTCTCGGCCTCCCGGCGGGCATCCACACCCAGGCGCTCACGCAGTGCGGCATCGGCAAGTAGGGGCTCCAAGGCCGCCGCCAGGGCTTCCGGCGTGTGGTCGGCGGCCACGGCGCCACTGACGCCAGGGCGCACCACCTCGGGCAGCGCCCCGGTGGGCAGGGCCACCACCGGCACGCCCACGGAGAAGAACTCCACGGCGACGCGGCAGTTCACCTCCGACGCGATGGAGGGGATGACACCCACGTGGGCCAGCGCCATCACCTGCCGCACGTCGTCGCGGAAGCCCAGCCAACGCACCCGCTCCGAGAGTCCCAACTCCGCCTCGCGCGCCTGCACCGTGGAGCGGAACTCCGGCGGATCGTCGAAGGCCTTGTCTGCCACCAGCAGCGCCAGCCGCGGGTGCTTGTGCAGCAGCCGGGCCATGGCGTCGTACAGCACGGCATGCCCCTTCTCCGGATACACGCGGCCCACGATGCACAGCAGCAGAGCATCGGTGGGCAGCCCCAGTTCGTCCAGCAGTTCGCGCCGCCGGGCATCACGCCGGGCAGGGTCTTCGTGCGGGGGCAGGTCGGTGGGGTAGTAGATCGTGCGCACGGCCTCGTGGGGCAGACGCAAGGCCCGCAGCATCTCGCGGCGCACCACCTCCGAGGAGGCAATCAGCCCGTCGCACCACTGGCCGTAGAGCTTGCGGTTCAGCCAGTGCCCGCGGATGGGCTGGGCGCTGCCCCGCGTACGCACCACGCGCACGGACTGTCCTCGCGCGGCCAGCAGGTGCCAGGGCGTCTCCTGGGCACGAAACACGTCCACCAGGTCAATGCGCTCGCGCGCCTGGAACTCGGCCAGGGCACGAATGGCCCGCCACAGTCGGCGCGGATGCCGCTCCCAGAGCGGAAAGTCAGTGAGAGTATCCAGGCCGCGGGCGCGCAGTTGTGCGCCGTTGTACGTCCCCCTGCGCGTGAGCACCCACACGCGATGCCCATCCGCGCGCAGCACCTCGGCCACCGCAGCCGCATAAGCGGCCTCGGCGTTCCACCAGTGCACGTAGGAGCTGAGGAGAACGTTCACGGGAACGAGCGCGCGGCCCCGGCCGGCGAGAGGGGCCGGCCGGGCGTCAGGGGCGGGTCTGACCCGTGCCGCGCACGAGCCATTTCATGGAGGTGAGGCCCTCCAGCGCGAACGGCCCGCGCACGTGCAGCTTCTGGGTGCTGATGCCGATCTCGGCTCCCAGCCCGAACTCCGCGCCGTCGGTGAACTGGGTGGAGGCATTGTGCATCACCACCGCCGCATCCACGCTGGCCAAAAAGCGCTCAGCCGTCTCGTGGTTGGTCGTATAGATGGCCTCGGTGTGCTTCAGCGAGTGCTGGTCGATGTGCGCCAGCGCCGCCTCCAGCGAGTCCACCGCGGAGATGGCGAGGATGTAGTCCAGCCACTCCGTGTCGTAGTCTTGGGCCGGATCCAGCGCTTTGAGCCTCGCCTCGGGATAGTGCCTGCGCAGCACGTCCAGCGCGGCCGCATCCGCCCGTACCTCCACGGGCGGCTCGCTGGCCGCCAGACGCTGGGCCAGGGGCGGCAGCAGCGCCGCCAGCACATCCCGGTGCACCAGCAACACGTCCAGCGCCCCGCAGATGGACACGCGGCGGGTCTTGGCGTTGACGATCAAATCCACCGCCTGCGCCACGTCCACCTCTCGGTCCACGTAGGCGTGAACCACCGATGCACCGGTCTCGATCACCGGCACCTTGGCGTTGTCCCGCGTGTAGCGGATCAGCGACAGGCTGCCGCGCGGAATGATCACGTCCAGCACGCCCTGCAACCCCAGAAAGGCGGCGGTCACGGCGCGGTCGGTGGAATCCAGCAGTTGCACCGCGTCGGCCGGCAGGGCGCTACGCTCCAGGCCGCGCCGGATGGCCTCCACGACGGCGCGATTGGAGTGGATCGCGTCCGAGCCACCCTTGAGCACCACGGTATTGCCCGTCTTGAGGCACAGCACGGAGGCGTCCACGGTCACGTTGGGACGCGACTCGTAGATGATGCCCACCACGCCCAGCGGGGCGCGTACACGGGTCACCTCCAGGCCGTTGGGCCGCACGCTGCGGCTCAGCTCCTGCCCCACGGGGTCGGGCAGGGCGATCACGTTGCGCACGTCGCGGCAGATGGCCTCGATGCGCTCGCGCGTGAGCAGCAGGCGATCCACCTTGGGCCCAACGCCGGCGCGCTCGGCGGCCTGCACGTCCATGGCGTTGGCGGCCAGAATCGGCTCCACGGAGCGCTCCAGCTCCTGGGCGATGGCCTCCAGGGCCGCGTTCTTCTCCGCAGTAGAGCGCAGGGCCGTCTGCGCGAAGGCGCGCCGGGCGGCCAGGGCCTTGTCCCGCGTGAAGCGTTCGGGATCCAGCGTCGCTTCGGCGGCGTGCTGCGATTGCATGGCGGTGCCTAGCGTATGGAATAATGGCTCTTGCTGTGACGTCGCGTTCGTCAAGTTTGGCACAACGCGCCCAAGTCGTCACTGGGGGTCAATGCCCGGCAGCGTGGTTTGCTCGATCTGGAACGGGTCCACAGAGACGTGCAATTCGCGCGCTCGCTCGCGGATGGCGCGAATGGGGTCGGACGCGACATACCAGCGCCCCCGGCGATCACCGATGGGTTGCAGGAGACGGACGTCAGCCAGCATCTTCAGGTCTCGGCTTGCCAAGTTGCTCGAGATTTCGGCCGCAGCGCGATACGTGGCGTTTCGTACCCGGAATCCCATCGCCGCATCCATGAGAGCCAGGATACACCTATCCGGCAGAACCTCCCGCTGTGCGATCCGCTCAAGCTCTTCCCACATCCGCGATTGTTCACGCGCACGCCGTAGGATCGTAGCGGCTTGCCGATAGTGGGCGGTCAGGCAGAATCGCACCCATGGAAGCGGATCGCGGTGGGGATTCCATCGGCCCTGGCCCACTTCTGCCAAGACACTGTAGTAGGCCAAGGTGTTTCGTCCCAGATATTCTTCGATGCTGGAGAAGCGAGGATCGAGGATGCCCTCTCTGGCGAGTACGAGGGTCTGCAGCGCACGGGCCATCCGACCATTGCCGTCGGAGAAAGGATGAATCATCACCAGGTTCAGGTGCGCCATGGCCGCATTGACCATTGGGGGGAATCCGCTGGTGGAATTCAGCCACTGCACCAGTTCTTCCATTTGAGACGGGACGGCGCTGGCATCCGGCCCTTCGTAGACAATCTCCCCGTCCGGATCGCGCCGCACATAAACGGTTCCGGGCCGCCACAAACCGGGATGCTTCCCCAAGTCGTGGCTGATCATCATATAGTGCAGGCTGCGCAGCAGGGCCGTGGAATGCCTAAAAAATGGATCGCTGGACAGTTGAAGGACATACGTCATTGCGTTGCGGTACCCGACGACAGCTCGCCAAGTCTCCTGGCCGGCCTCCAGTGGCTCCTCTTCAACGGCCGCCGCAACCGCATCGTCCAGACTGACGTCGTAGCCCTCGATGGTATTGGAGCCCTGGATTGCCCGAGCGAACGAGCTGCGTCTCAGCAGGCCGACCCACCGGCGAGGCTCACGCACGACGTAGCTGAGCCTGACCCGCATCTCGTCGATCGCCGAAACGACCCGTTGTTCCTTCGTCCCGAGGCTGGAAAGGGAAAACAGCATAGGGGATTTCTCTAATGGCGTTAAATCAGAAATTAACTGACTAAGCGCCATATGGCAACACCATAACTGACCCCGCTGCCCCCAGCCACGCACAGGAAATCGCTTACCGCGGCGCCATGCGGATGGCGCCGTCGAGGCGGATCACGCTGCCGTTGAGCATGGGCATGGCGATGACCTCGCGCACCATCTCCGCGTACTCCTCCGGCTGCCCCAGCCGCGAAGGGAAGGGCACCTGCTGTCCCAGGGAGGCCTTGGCATCCTCGGGCAGCCCGGCCAGCAGGGGCGTATCGAACAGCCCCGGGGCGATGGTCATCACCCGGATGCCCTGCGAGGCGAACTCGCGGGCGATGGGCAGCGTCATGCCCACGATGCCACCCTTGGAGGCGGAGTACGCGGCTTGGCCGATCTGCCCCTCGAAGGCGGCCACGGAAGCAGTCATCACCACCACCCCGCGCTCACCGCCGGCGTCCGGCGTGTTGCGGGCGATCACCTCGGCCGCCAGCCGAAGGGCGTTGAAGCTGCCCACCAGGTTCACGTTGATCACGCGCGTGAAGGCGTCCAGCGGCATCACGCCGTCGCGGCCCAGCACGCGTTTGGGGGGCCCGATGCCGGCGCAGCACACCGCGAAGTGCAGGGCGCCGAAGCGCTCCGTGCCCTGCTGCACGGCAGCGGCCATCTGCTCGGAATCGGTCACGTCCGCGCGGCAGAACAACGCCCGCTCGCCCAGCCGCTTGGCGAGCGCCTCGCCATTGTCGGCCGACACGTCCACGATCACGACGTTGCCGCCCGCCCCGTGCACCATACTGGTCGTGGCCGCGCCCAAGCCTGAGGCGCCGCCGGTAATGAAGGCCGTCTTGCCTGCGATGTCCATGCCGCTCCCATCGTGCGAGGTGAAGCCGAAGCGATGGCGCAGGCCACGCCCAGGGGGTCGACCCCGCGGCGCAGGCCCGCATTCTGCCTCTGCCATAACAGGAAAGCCCCCTGCCGGACAAGGCACCGCATCGCGCGCTCCGATACTAGCGCAGGCCCGGCGGAGGCAGCCGCGAACCCCGCCCAAGGCTTGCACGCTCCGCGAGAAACGTGGGAAGGATCGGGGAGCGCCGCGCTCGGCACGGCCGTCCCCATTCCCCCCATCGCAGGCAAGGTCGCCATGAAGTACCGCAAGTTGCCGCAGTCGGATCCGCAGGTATTCGAGATTCTGCAGGGCGAGGCGCAGCGCGAGCTGGAAGGGCTGGAGCTGATCCCCTCGGAGAACTACGTGAGCGAGGCGGTGCTGGAAGCGCTGGGCACGTTGATGACGAACAAATACTCCGAGGGCACGCCGGGGCGGCGCTATTACGGGGGGCAGACCTACACGGACCAGATCGAGACGTTGGCCATCGAGCGGGCCAAGGCGCTGTTCGGGGCGGATCATGCCAACGTGCAGCCCATGTCCGGCGCGGCCGCCAACCTGTGCGTGTACGCCGCGTGGCTGGACATCGGCGATACGGTGCTGGCCATGGACCTTTCCCACGGCGGCCACCTCACCCATGGGGCGCCGGTCACCTTTGCCGCCAAGGCGTACAACTTCATCCGCTACAAGATGAAGGACGTGGAGACGGGGGAAATCGACTACGACGGCCTGGAGGCGCTGGCCGTGGAGCACAAGCCCAAGCTCATCATCGCGGGCTTCTCGTCCTATCCGCGCGGGCTGGACTACCGGCGCATCGCCTCCATCGCGGAGAAGGTGGGCGCCGTGGCCATGGCGGACATGGCTCACATCGCGGGCCTCATCGCCGGCGGGGCGCTGACCAATCCGCTGCGGCAGGGCTTCCACGTGATGACCACCACCACGCACAAAA
>DATFMP010000089.1:0-58251 GCA_035266845.1 bacterium | reverse complement strand
GGCGCAGATCGGCCCGGGTGTGGCCGGCGGCAACTGTCGTCTGGCGCTGACGGACGAGGACAAAGCCGGGCGCGACCAGTTTGTGGCCTGGGCCCGGGAGGCCGGCTGCACGGTCACGGTCGATGCCGTGGGCAACATCTTCGCGCGGCGGGCGGGGACGGACGAGGCTGCGGAGCCGGTGCTGTCAGGCTCGCACCTGGATACGCAGCCGACCGGTGGCCGCTACGACGGCGTGTTCGGCGTGCTGTCCGCGCTGGAGGTGGTACGCACGCTCAACGACCGGGCTATCCAGACGCGGCGGCCGGTGGAGGTGGTGGTGTGGACCAACGAGGAGGGTAGCCGCTTCCAGCCCGCCATGAACGGCAGCGGCGTCTTCGCTGGCTTCATGGAGTTGCAGCAGGCCTATGATGCTAGCGACGAGGCGGGTCTGCGCTTCGGGGACGAACTGGAGCGCATCGGCTACAAAGGCGACGCGCCTGCCCGTAAGCGGCCCATTCACGCCTATCTGGAGGCGCACATCGAGCAGGGGCCGATCCTGGAGGTGGAGGACAAGGAGATCGGCATCGTGACGGGCATCCAGGGCATCAAGTGGTACCGGCTCGCCGTCCACGGCTTCAACGCCCACGCGGGCACGACCCCCATGGAAGTGCGCCGCGACCCGCTGGTGGGCGCCGCCCGCATGGTAGACGCTATCGACCGTGTGACGCGCGCCACACGCCCGGACGCCGTGGCCACCGTGGGCATGTTCTCCGTCAGCCCGGGCTCCATCAACGTCATTAACGAGCGTGTGGACTTTTCGCTGGACCTGCGCTGTCCGGACGATGGCGCTTTGCTAGGGATTGAGGCCAAATTGCGCGAGGCGTGCGAGGAGGTCGCGGAGCGCATGGGCCTGGGGCTGGACTTCGAGGATATCTGGCACTCCCACGCCACGACCTTCGCTCCGCCGGTGGTCTCCATCGTGGAGCAGAGCGCGGCTTCACTGGGCTATCGGGCCCGCCGCATCGTCAGTGGGGCCGGCCACGATGCGAAGTATCTGGCCGACATCTGCCCCACGGCGATGATCTTCATCCCCTGCAAGGACGGCGTGAGCCATAACGAAGCCGAGCACATCGAGTCGCAACAAGCCGAGCAGGGCGCCAACGTATTGCTGCGCACCGTGCTCGAACTGGCCCAGCAATAGCGCGACGGCTGGAGCCGTCCCAGCTCCAGCCCCGCACCTGTGCAGACGAAGTATCGAAAATCCCTCATAGAATGTTGGATCAATAGAATACATCGATATGGTGCCGCTCGGAAGGGTGCCATTGCGGGCACCGGCGGGTGGGCGTCACAGCCCGTCTGCGCGGTGCGCTGTCCCGGCGGACTATGCCGGGGAAGGTGGACAGTCGTTTGTAAATGTTGGGGCAAATACAGGCTCTGCTACCGATCCTAACGATCAAGTGGAAGATTGCAAGTCTTGCATGATCCATCGACCCTTCCAGGCATGGCTATTACGCCCGTGGCGGCTCCGTGCGCCGCGGGCGTCATCCCCATAAGCACAAAAGAGGTTGGATCATGTCGGTGAACGAGGAACTGCTGGAGCACAACAGGCGCTACGCTGCTGACTTTCAGGACGGCGATTTGCCCACACCGCCGTCTCGCCGCATGGTTATCGTGACGTGCATGGATTCACGCCTGATGCTCTACGAACTGCTGGGGCTGCGGAACGGCGAAGCGCATGTGATCCGCAACGCAGGCGGCATTGTGAACGAAGAGACGTTGCGCTCGCTGCTGATCTCCACCCGGCTGCTGGCAACGCGCGACGTGGTCGTCATCAACCATACGGAGTGCGGGATGCTCACCTTCACGGAGGAGGGCTTCCGCGCCAAACTGCGCGAGGAACTGGGACGCCCAATCGACCCCTTCCCCCTCTATGCGTTTGATAACCTGGAGGAAAACGTGCGCTGGCAGGTGGAGAAGATCCGAACTGCACCCCTGCTTCCGCCGGGCCTGAACGTGTGTGGGTTTGTCTACGACGTGAAGAGTGGCTGCCTCAAAGAGGTGCCGACGCCTGCAGCCTGAGAGGCACCGGTTCGACGCCATCGCGGCCCACTGCCGAGAGCAGTTCGCGCATGCGGCGCCCAAGCACCGGGTGCCGCAGGTCGGGCGCCAGATCGCACAGCGGCACCAGCACGAAGGCTCGTTCCGCCAAGCGCGGATGCGGCAGGGTCAGGCGCTCCGTAGCGATCACCGCATCGCCGCAGAGCAGCAGGTCTAGGTCCAACGTGCGCGGCCCCCAGCGCACGGCCTGCGGGCTGCGGTCCCGTCCCCGGCGGGTTTCGATCGCCAGCAGCCGGGTCAGCAGGTCTTCGGGGGCAAACTCCGTTTCCAACGCCAGCACGGCATTGAGGTAGGGATCCTGAGGAACGGGGCCCCAGGGGGGCGTGCGGTACACGGGACTCACCGCCGTCACGCGCAGGCCCGGCTCGGCCTCGAGCAGTGCTATGGCGGCGCGCAGGTTGGCCTCGGGCTCGATGTTCGAGCCCAGGCCGACATAGGCGGTGAGTGTCACGCCGCAGTGGCGCCTAGGCGCCGATGGCCGTGAGCGATTCGTCCAGGATGTTGACGATGCGGTCGATCTCGTCCCGCGTCGTGGTGAGTGGGGGAGACAGGGGGTAGATGTGCTCCCGGGGGCGCGTCCACAAGCCGCGCTTGGTGCATTCGGCGTGCAGCTTGTCGCCGATCTTGACCTCGGCCGGGAACTTGCGGCGCGTGGCGCGGTCGTCCAGCAGTTCGATGGCGCCCATCATCCCGATGCCGCGGGCTTCGCCCACCTTGGGGTGATTGGCTTCCAGGGCCTTCAGCCCAGCCTGGAAGTGCGCGCCCGTCTCGGCGGCGCGGCTCACCAAGTCATGCTTCTCGAAGTAGTCCAGGTTGGCCAGGGCCACGGCCGTTGAGACGGGGTGACCGGAATAGGTGTAGGCGTGCATCCAGCGCTTGGCCGGGTCCGCATTGTCCAGCACTGCCTTGATGTCGTCGCTGATCCCGATGCCGCCCAGGGGGATGTAGCCGGATGTGATGCCCTTGGCGAAGTCCATGATGTCCGGCTCCACCCCCCAGTGCTCCAGGCCGAACCACTTGCCCGTGCGGCCGAAGCCGGTAATCACCTCGTCCGCGATGAAGAGCACCTCGTACTGATCACAGATCTGCCGGATTCGCTTGAAGTAATCGTCCTGCGGGACGATTACGCCCCCGGCGCCCTGCACAGGCTCGGCGATGAATGCGGCCACCGTCTCCGGACCTTCGCGCAGGATGGCCTCTTCCAGCAGGTTCGCCGCGGCGATGCCGGGCGTGGGTGCCTCGTCCGTGGGCTGGAAGTTGTGGTTGAAGTACAACGGATACGGGCTGGCGATGTGCGAAAAGCCCGGGATCTTGCTGTTGAACATCTCCCAGTAGGCCGGCATGCCCGTGGCGTTCATGGCGCCGATGGTGACGCCGTGGTAGCCCTGCTCGCGAGAGATGATCTTCACCTTGTCCGACTTGCCCTTGGCCTTCCAGTAGAAGCGGGCCGTCTTGATGGCGCTGTCCGTGGATTCCCCGCCGCCGCTGGTAAAGTAGAACGTGTTGATGCGCGGATAGGTGAGCTCGGCAAGGCGCTCGGCCAGTTGCACCGCGTTCAGGTTGGTCGAGCCCGAGTAGCCCGAGGCGTAGGCCAGCGTTTCCATCTGCTGGCTGGCCGCCTGGGCCAGCTCCGTGCGGCCGTGGCCCACGTTGACGCACCACAGCCCCGCCAAGCCGTCGATGAACTGGTTGCCTTCGATGTCCGTGACGATGCTGCCTTCGCCCTTCACCCACACCTTGGCTGCCGCATGGGAAGAGGGGTGGTGCAGGGGGTGGATCAAATGGCGACGGTCGGCTTCGAGTACCGATTGCAGGTCGTGCGCGCTCATGGAATCCTCAGGCGATGGGTCCGGTACCGGGCAAGGTTGCCTCAGCGGCCACGCTGCGTGTCGCGCGCTGCGACAGTGGAGCGGGCGCAACAGCAGATGGGCGCGGCGCTGCAGGGCGCAGCGGGAGACGATCCGGGTTGTGACCAGCCTGCGACAATTGCGGGCGGTTTGCAACGCCCCGAACACAGCCGGCTAGGCGAGTGAGCGCCGGCGAAGGGCGGCGCGCACGGGCCGTGGGTCTGCGCACCAGCCCGGTGCATGCGGTCGGACCCCAATCGTGAACGGCGCAGGCGTGCCGGGCATCGTATGTTCATGTGGCGCGCAATGCGTCGGCCGGAGGGCAGGTCGCCATCCGGAAGGTAACCTACTGAAAGGATGGACGGAACATGGCCTATTGGCATCGGGTGCGCGGCAAATTGGGGCAGACCCTGGCCGCCGCGCTGGGACTGCTGGCGGCGGCGTTGCTGTTGGGCTCCTGCCAGCCGCGGGAGATCAGTCCCACGCAACCGTCGCTGCTGGTGCAGCCGGAACGCGAGCTGCTCCAGTACCGCCGCCTGGTGCTGCCGAACGGGCTCAAGGTCATGTTGGTGTCCGATCCCCGCACGGAATCTTCCGCGGCAGCCATGGCGGTCGGGGCCGGTTCGCTGAACGATCCGAAGGATCGCCCGGGACTGGCGCACTTCACCGAGCACATGCTTTTCCTGGGTACGAAGAAGTACCCCGAGGCTAATGCGTATACGCAGTACCTTTCGAGCCATGCCGGCTCCAGCAACGCATATACGGCGGACGATCAGACGAATTTCTTCTTCCACGTGGCCAATGAGGGGTTCGAGGGCGCGCTGGACCGCTTCTCGCAGTTCTTCATCGCGCCCCTGTTCACGCAGGCTTATACGGACCGCGAGATGCACGCGGTCGATTCCGAACATTCGAAGAACGTCGAGAACGACTACTGGCGCACGCGAGCGGTGGAACAGCTGGCCTTTGACCCCAACCACCCGATCAGCCACTTCTCCACCGGCGATCTGGACACCCTGAGCGGCGTGACGCACGAGGAACTGCTGGCCTTCTACCGCAGCCATTACTCCGCCAATCTGATGACGCTGGCGGTAGTCAGCAACCGCAGCCTGGACGAGCTGGAGAAGATGGTGCGCGCACGCTTCGATCAGGTGCCCGACCGCCATCTCAAGCGCTCGCACTTCCCGGAGCAGTTCCTGGCGCCCAAGCCGGCGTTGCGGCTGCTGCAGGTGGAGCCGGTGGCGGATGAGCGCTCGCTCTCGCTGATGTTCCCGCTGCCCCCCGTGGTTAAGCTCTACGATGCACGGCCGCTGCAGCTCATTGGCTTTGTGCTGGGCCACGAGGGCCAGGGCAGCCTGCTGTCTTTGCTCAAGGCGGAAGGACTTGCGCAGTCGCTGTCCGCGGGCGAGAGCGAGGACACACACGACTATTCGTCGTTCGAGATCAACATCGGGCTCACGCCGCTGGGGCTGAAGCGCTACCAGGACGTGATCCGCTACACGTTGGGGGCCATTGACGGCCTACGTAAGGACGGCATTCCGCGCTATGTGTTCGATGAGAACCAGATCATGTCGCGGCTGGACTACCGCTATCGCGAAGTGCCCAGCGCCGGCTCGATGGCGCGCCGGCTCAGTGCCATGATGCAGGACTACCCGCTGGACGTGCTCCCCGAGGCTCCGTTCCTGATCAAGCGCTATGCGCCGAAGGAGTATGCGCGCTTCTTGGATCGGATGCGGCCCGACAATATGTTGGTGACCCTGGTGGCCAAGGGGGTGCGCACGGACAACATGGAGCGCTACTACAAGGCCCGGTTCAGCTATGACGTGCTGACCGGGGCACCCTACCAGCAGCTTGTGGCACTAGCGCCCGATTCCCGTTGGCACCTGCCGGCGCGCAACCCGTTCATTCCCCACGACGTGCAGTTGTACGAGCCGGAAGGGCCGCTCAAGCTGGCGCGGCTGTCCCTGTACCGCATGCGGGACGACCACGTGCCGGATGCGGTGCTGAAGCGCCTGCTGCCCGACATGGGCCAGACGTACACCAGCGCGAAGGCCTTCCTCGCGCACATGCAGACACGGCTGGAACCGGATCAGCGCCAGCGTTGGGTGCCGACGCTGCTGGAGGACGCCCTGCCGCTGCCGGTGCGGCTGCTGGATACGCCCCAGGCCAAGGTGTGGTACGAGCCCGACTGGCGCTTCCGGCAGCCCAAGGCGGGAATCCGGCTCAAGTTCTTCGTGGACGGCGCCTACGGCACGCCCCAACAGGCCATGCTGGGCTCGCTGTACGAGTCCGTCATCGAGGAGGGCCTCAACGAGTACGGCTACCCCATCAAGGAAGCGGGGCTGGGCTACAGCATCGACGCCGTGCGTGGTGGGATCGTGCTCTCACTGAGCGGCTATTCTGCGCGCATGCTGGACCTGTTGAAGTTCCTGATGCCGCGGCTGCAGCGCGTTAACGTGGACGAGCGCACCTTTGAATCGCTGAAGGAACAGGCGAGGCGCGATCTGGTAAATGCAAGCCTGGATCAGCCCTACCGCCAGTCGCAGTACTACGCGCGGCTGCTGCTGGAGCAGCCCAACTACACGCGCGAGGCGCTGCTGTCCGCGCTGGAGCCGCTGACGCTGCGGGACGTGCGCGACTATGCGGCGCGCGTTCTCAAGCGCACGTACGTGGAAGGCGTGGTGGTGGGCAATCTGCCCCGCGATGTGGCCCGAATGACCATCGAGGGCGCCATTGCGGGTCTGCACGCGCAGCCCCTGGCGCCCAACGAGCGGGTGGAGCCGGTCGTGCGCCAGATGCCGCAGCGGGCGAACTGGGTCTTCAGCCACCAGCTCGCCATCAACAACTCACTGGTGCAACTGCTCTACCAGGTCGGGCCGCGCGAGCCTGATCTGGAGGCGGCCCTGGAGGTCATCGGGCGGCCGCTGAGCGAGTCGTTCTATCACGACATGCGCACGCAGCAGCAGCTCGGCTACATCGTGTGGGCCGGGGCCAGTGACATGCAGCGCACGCTGAACCTGTTCTTCCTCGTGCAGTCCGGCCAGTACGGGCCGGGTGACCTCGAGAAGCGCATGAACGCCTTCATTCCGGGCTTCATTCAGACCTTCCATCAGATGCCCGATGCGTCCTTCGAGCAGTATCGCAACGCGGTGATCCAGTCCAAGCTGACGCGCGCCAAGAACCTTGGCGAAGTGGCCGATGGGCTGTACTGGTCCGCCTTCCGCAACGACGCGCGGTTCGACTACGTCAGCGACGAATTGGCTGCGCTGAATACACTCACCCGTGCAGAGGTGGAGACGGTGCTGAAGCAGGCGCTGACGGGCGACCGGGAACGCAAGCTGGCCATCCGATTGATCGCAAAGGACAAGAACGGGGGAACGCCCCGCGGTCAGGTGGTCGAGCTTCCCGCGGCTGTGCGCGCGAAGGCTGGCTGATCGGGCCCGCCCACCCATAGGTGCGCGAGGCGCTCAGACGGAGAGGCGGAAAGCATCCTTGTGCCGCAGCACATGGCCATGAGTAGGGGCCGCGAAGTGCGTCCCCACGATGGGCACATCGCGCTCGGCATAGCGCTCCAGGAAGGCCCGCCGCGTCGTGCGGGCCAGCGGGGGATCGTTGTCGAAGCGGCTGCAGCGCTCCGGCTCCAGCATCTGCAAGGGGTGGTGCATCATATCGCCGGTGATGACGCCCTCCGCGCCGCGATCAGCCAAGTGTACGCTGCAGTGACCGGGCGTGTGGCCGGGTGTGGGCTCCAGGCGGATGCCCTCTGTCACCTCGTGCTCGCCCTCCACCAACACGGCCTTGCCCGCCTCCAGGATCGGCAGCACGCTGTCCTGGAAGATCTCCTTCTGTTCCTCATCCTGGGTCTGTGACCAGAAATCGTACTCGCTGCGGTTGAACACGTAGCGGGCGTTGGGGAAGGTCGGCTGCCACTTGCCGTCGATGAGCCGCGTGTTCCAGCCCACATGGTCCGTGTGGAGATGCGTGCACAGCACGAAGTCCACCGCCTCAGGCGTCACGCCGGCTGCATTGAGATCGGTCAGGAAGGGCCCCTTGCGCAGATTCCAGTCCGGCGCCACGCGGCCCTGCTTGTCGTTGCCCAGGCAGGTGTCCACGACCACGGTGTGGTGCGGTGTGCGCACTACGAAGGCCTGGATGGGCATGCGCAGGCGATCCGTGTCCACGTGGTAGAAGTGCGGGCTGAGCCAGTCCACATACGGTGCAAACGTCTCCGGCGTAACGCCCGGAAACAGAAAGCGTGGGCTGGTGGGCATATCCAGTTCCACGACGGATGCGATCTCGATCCGGCCCAGCTTCAGGGGCTGCATGGCAATTCCTCGGTGTCCGGCGCGGCGATGCGGCCGGTGAATTCGTTCGCTGCGCGGGGGCCCGCTGGATGGCTTCGGGCGAGGTGCGTCCGCGCGTGCAAGCTATCGTCCGCCATCATCGTTGGCGAGGGCCAGCGCGGCGGCCCGGACGTCCTCCGGCAGCACCGTGGACTTGCGGGACGTCAGGTCCATCATGGCGGAGCGGCAGACGGACCGCATGGCGTCGCTGCCGCTGGCCGCGTGCCGGATCCGGTGCAGCAGGGTCAGCGACTTGTTGCCGACCTGCTCCACGGCGGACTCCACCAGGATCTCGTCGCCCTCTTTGAGCTCACGCAAGAAGTCGGTCTCCATCCGCACCACCGCCAAGGCGATGCGCCGCCGGGCGATCTCCGCCAGTGGCAGTCCCAGTCTGCGCACCAGCTCGATGGTGCCGTCATTCAGCGCCGCGATGTAGTACTGCACGTTCATGTGGCCCAGGTGATCGCACTGCTCGGGCTTCACTGTGGCGCGATAGGTTTCGAAGTACTGCCCCATGGGCCTCGTGGGTTGTGTCGGAGCGCCGCAAGGGACGGCGCGTAGCGCCGGATGCAGTGCCGAGTGGTCAGGTCGTGGCGAAGCGTATCACCGCTTCACCCGGCGTGACCACCTCTCCCGCGCCGTTGCGCAGTTCCAGAGCCAGCGTGATGCGCCCCGTGGTGGCATCCTTGGTCACCACACGCCCGCTTGCAGTCAGGGTTTCGCCCAGGTAGACAGGGTGGCGATGGCTGAAGTCGAAGCGCTCCAGGGTGCCCAGGTCACCCATCCAATCCGTCGCCGTCTGACACAACCAGTCGCCCTGCAGCGGCCCCGTAACCAGTAGCCCGGGGTAGTGCTCCTGGTTGCGCGTGTAGTCCATGTCGTAGTGGATACGGTGTGGATTCCAGATGATCGCGCTGTAGAGAAACAGCTCCGCGATGGTCGGGGTAAAGGTGCGCTCGGGCAGCGCATCGCCTTCGGCGATGGCGCCGAGGCGATCGGGGGCGGTGGATTCCATGTGGCGGCCCGTGCTCAGCGCAGGATGCGGGTGTGCTGCTCGGTAACGACCGGCCTAGCATCCGCATCGGTCACCCGCATTTCGATGGTGCAGAAAATTGCCGCGCCGGTGCGTCCGTGCTTCTCCTCCAGCCCCGTCAGGGTGCGGGTGGCGGTCAGCGTATCGCCTGGGCGGATGGGGCGGTGGAAAGTGATGCGCGATCCCCCGGCCATCTGGCGCCGCAGTGGGAGACCGTGCGTGAGCGGATCGCTGGGTTGCCCGTTTGGCTGCAACTCATCGAGGGATGGGATATCCTCGAAAAAGCGCTGAAAGAACAGGGGCGGGGCCTCGTCGCCGGCCAGATAGCGGGTGGCGCGCTGGCGCGTCGCAACCGCGTAGCGCCGAATCTCCCGCCGCGTTACGGTCTCCGTCACGGGAGACGTCGCCGTCCCCACGCGGGCACGGTGCTCTTCGGTCAACAATGCTCCCATCGGCTGCAGTGGGGCTGGGGTTCGCCGCAGGTTTGGCGCGCTCTGTTCCGACTGTTCCACGCTTGGGGGCTGCGGAGGCGCGCCGTCATTGCCTTCGCATACCACACGCCCGGCTCGCGTCGCAAGCATAGAGCTCTGGTTTTAATGTCATGGAGTATGAATGAAAACAGCGCGTTGGTCGATTATGGAATGGGTGTTTGGAGGCCGCCTGCCCCGTCGAACGGGCGTCACGGGTGGGGCCGCGGCAGATGCGGGTGCCAGCCGGCTGGATCGGGCGGCCGAGGAGATCGAGGCACAGCGCGAAGCCCGGGAGCGGGTACGGCGCGACCGAGAGCGAACCACCGAGCTTGAGCGGGTGCGCCGGAGCGCCAGCGAGGTGCGGCAGGCCCTCGCGGAACAGGAGATAGCGCTAAGGAGTCGGGAGGGTGCGCTGCAGAAGGACCTGGGTGGCCCGGCCGAGCCACCAGCCCCGCCCCAGAGCTTTGCCGAGCGCCTGCGCCAGGGCGTGTCCAAGACGCGCGAGCGCTTGGCCAGTGGCCTGGGCAACATCGTGCTGGGTCGCAAGGAGCTGGACCGGGATGCACTCGAGGAACTGGAAGAATTGTTGCTGACGGCGGATATGGGCCCGCAGACGGTCACACGCCTCATCAAGGCATTGGAAGCGAAGCTGCGCCGCAATGAGTTGAAGGACCCGAAACGCCTCAAGGATGCGTTGAAGGCGGAGGTACAGGCGATCCTGGGGAGGAGCTACCCGCCGCCCAACCTGGAGGGCAAGCACCCGGCCGTGGTGCTCTTCGCCGGGGTCAACGGCACGGGAAAGACCACGACCATCGGTAAGCTGGGGGCCCAGGCCCGCCGCGAAGGCAAGCGCGTGTTGCTGGCCGCGGGGGATACGTTCCGTGCCGCGGCGGCCGAGCAACTGGCCGGCTGGGCCGAGCGTGCGGACTGCGACCTGTTCCGGCAGCAGGAGGGCGCTAACCCGTCCGGCGTGATCTATCAGGCCGTGGAGAAGGGCCTGCGGGACGGCTACGACCTCGTGCTGTGCGATACGGCGGGGCGGCTGCACACCAAGAGCAACCTGATGGAGGAGTTGAAAAAGATCAAACGGGTCATGTCCAAGCTAGTGTCGGACGCGCCGCACGAAACGTATCTTGTGTTGGACGCCAACAACGGCCAAAATGCGATCCATCAGGCCCGCGACTTCAACGAGGCCGTTGGCCTGACGGGTCTCATCGTGACCAAGCTGGACGGCACCGCCCGCGGCGGTGTCATCGTGGGTATCGTAAACGAGTTCGACCTGCCGGTGCGGTACATTGGCGTGGGCGAGGGCGTGGACGACCTGCGGCCTTTTGATCCCCAGGCGTTCGCTGCTTCACTGTTCGATTGACCCGCCAGGGCTACCGGCAAGGCGACATCCATTCGTACAAGCGCCATGGCCAGTCAGCGTACACTACAGGGTACCGTACAGGCCTTCGATGACAAACGGGGGCTGGGGGAGATTGCCACCGAATCGGGGGAGGTCTATTCCGTCCATCGCTCCGCCCTGCGGGACGACGCCTTAAGCGGCATCTATCCTGGCGATATCGTGGAGTTCGTCGCGGGGCGCAATAAGTTCGGCCACAGGGCCGCGCTGGAGGTGCGTCGCGTCGGATGGGAGGACGAATCGGAGGACGGCGAACCCCGCGAGTGGACGTTCTAGTGAGCCGCCGGAGCTGCCTGGCGCTCCGTGCGGGCGGTCACCTTCGACTGGCCGTGCCCTGCGATAGCATGTCGTGCACTTTCTGCAGCAAGGCCTTGGAGCCAAAGGGCTTGGGCAGCATGTCGGTCATGCCTTCCGGCGAGCACTGCCCGGGCAGGGAGGCCTCCGTGTAGCCCGTGGTGTAAAGCACGCGGATGTCCGGCAACAGTTCGCGTACCCGCTGGGCAAGCTCCACGCCGTTCATCTTGGGCATCACCAGGTCGGTCAGCAGCAGGTCGATCTGGCGCTCGCAATTCGCGATCACATTCAAGGCGTCCTGGCCGTTGCTGGCGGAGAGGATTGCGTAGCCGTGGGCCCCGAGGATCTCGGCTGCGGCCTCGCGCACCAGTGATTCGTCCTCCACCAGCAAGATCGTGCCGTGACCGGTTGGTTCCGAGGAGGGAGCCACGGGTTGCTCGTCCTGGGGCATGCCCTGGCTGCTCGGGAGGTAGATCTTGAAGGTCGTACCTATGTCCGGCTCGCTGTAAACCCAGATGTCGCCGTCCATCTGCTTGACGATGCCATACACGGTGGACAAACCCAGACCGGTGCCCTTGCCCACATCCTTCGTGGTGAAGAAGGGATCGAAGATTCGGGCCTTTACGTCATCGCTCATGCCGGTGCCGGAATCGGACACGGTGAGTCGGACGTAGGGCCCCGCAACCAGGGCCAGGGGCTGAACGGTCACCAGATCGTTCACCTCGGCCAGATCCGTTTCGATTGTCAGCCGTCCGCCCTGGGGCATTGCGTCGCGGGCGTTGACGGCCAGGTTCATCACGACCTGTTCGATCTGGCTGCGGTCGGCCCGAACCGGCGGCAGGCCCTCACCGTACCGGATCTCGACCTGCACATCTTCACCGATCAGGCGTCGCAGCATAGGCTCGAACTGGCCCAGCGTGGTGTTGAAGTCCAGCAACAGCAGGTTGCGGGGTTGGCGGCGGCTGAACGCGAGAAGCTGGCTGACGAGCGAGGCGGAGCGGTCCGTAGCATTCTCGATCTTCGCCACATCGCGCAGGCACGCTTCCTGGTCCGCGACCTTGCGCCGCAGCAGGCTGCAGTAACCCCCGATGACCGTCAGCATATTATTGAAATCATGGGCGATGCCGCCTGCGAGACGCCCAATGGCCTCCATGCGCTGGGAGGCCAGGAGTTGCTCCTCCAGGGCCTTGCGCTCAGTGATGTCGCGCACGATGCCTTCGATGCCCATGAGTCGCCCATGCTCGTCCCGCACCACCGCCGTGCGCTGCTCCACCCAGCGGTGGCGACCGTCGCGGTGCTGCCAGCGCATGACGGCGCCATCGTGATGAGGCTCGTCCTGTGGTTGGAGCAGAGAGCGCAATGTATCACGGTGCTCCTCCTCCGCGATTCGCAGCCAGAGTTCCGCATCCGTGTAGTGCTCTTCTGGCGTGTAGCCGGTGATGTCCCGTGCGGCCGGGGAGACATAGGCGAAGTGGGGATTCGGCTCCCACATGTATTCGTAGATGATATCGGGGGCATTCTGGGCCAGCCGGCGTAGGCGTTCCTCGCTGAAGAGCAGGGCGGCTTCCATCTCCTGGCGCTGGCGACGCACGATGGAATCGCGCAACTCACGGTCCACGGCGGCTGCGAGCCGGTTCAGGTTGTCCTTCGGCACATAGTCGCTTACGCCCCGGCGCATAGCCTCAACCGCCCGCTCCTCGCCGATGCGGCCCGAGACGAACATGAAGGGGGTGTTCAGCCCACTTTGTTTGTACAGTTCGAAAGCGCGCAAGCCATTGAAATGAGGCATGGAATAGTCGGACAAGACCAGATCCCAGATCGGCTCGCCAAGCGCCGAGAGGAAGGCCTGTTCGGTATCCACACGGTGGGCCTGCGGATCGAAGCCGCCCTGGCGCAACGCGCGCAACACGAGAAGTGCATCGTCCTCGGAATCCTCCACCATGAGTAGGCGCAATGCGGTACCCATTGCTTCTCCATGCATTCAGCTTGCGGGGTGGGCTACGGCCTTGGTGCCGCTGCTGCCTGGGTTGCTCGTGGGACAGCCAGCCGTTTGTTCATTGCACCTGCGCCGGCGGTGGCCGGTTGATGATCATCCAGTACAGCCCCAGTTGCCGCACGCCGTCCATGAATTCGTTGAACTCAACCGGTTTGCGCACGTAGCTGTTGGCTCCCAGGGCATAGCTTTCGATGATGTCGCGTTCCTCGTCCGAGGACGTGAGGATCACCACCGGCAGGCAGTGGGTGCGCGCTTCCTCGCGGATGCGCCGCAGCACCTGCAAGCCGTCCACCTTGGGCAGCCGCAGATCCAACAGCACAAGTTGCGGCAGTGGGCTGGGGCCTCGCGAGGGCTCCCCATCGCGGCCGAAGAGGTAGTCCAAGGCCTCTGCGCCGTCGCGGGCGACGACGACGTCATTGCTCACGCCATTCGCCTTCAGCGCGCGGAGCGTGAGCGCCTCGTCGTCGGGGTTGTCCTCGACGACAAGAATCGTCTTGGTGCCGTCAATGGTCGAGACCATGGCTATGCCTGGAGGGTGAAGTGGAAGGTCGCGCCGGCGCCTACCTGGCCTTCGGCCCAGATGCGCCCACCGTGGCGGTGCACGATGCGCTGGGAGGTGGCCAGGCCGATGCCCGTTCCGGGGAACTCGTCCGTGCGGTGCAGGCGCTGAAAGGCTCCGAAGAGTTTGTCGGCATAGGCCATGTCGAAGCCCGCTCCGTTGTCGCGCACATAGAACTGCGCGTGCCCGTTGTTCCGCTCCTGGCCGACATCTATGCGCGCGTGAGGTGTGCCTGCGGTGAACTTCCAGGCGTTGCCCAGCAGGTTCTCCAGCAGAGCGCGCAGCATGCCGTCGTCGGCTTTCACGGACATCGCGTCCTCCACGTGCCATTCGACCTGTCGCTCCGGCTCGCCAGACGCGAGCTGGGCGGCTATCTCGTATGTGAGTTGGCTCAGGTTCACCGGTGCATGCGCAATCTGGCTTCGTGTGATTCGCGACAGGCGCAGCAGGGCGTCGATGAGGTTGCCCATCCGGTTGGCGGCGAACTGAATGCGCTGCAGGTAGTCCTGGCCCTGGGTATCAAGTCGATCGCGGTAGTCCTCGATGAGGATCTGTCCAAAGCCCACCATGGCCCGCAGGGGCTGGCGCAAGTCGTGCGATACGGCGTAGGAAAACGACTCCAACTCCTGGTTCACAGCGTTGAGTGCCGAATTGCTCTGCTTCAATTCCGCCTGCGCCTGCCTGTGCAACGTCACGTCCGTTATGGCGGCGATGACTTCCAGACCGTCGCGCGTATGGAGAGGGCCGAGAGAGATATCTACGGGGAACTCGCTGCCATCCTTGCGGCGCGCCACGAGTGAGAGGCCCTCTCCCATGGGCCGGGTCACTGGCTGCTGCACGTAGGTGTCGCGATGCGCCTGGTGCAGGAATCGGTGGCGTTCGGGCAGCAGCACCTCGATCGGTGCGCCGATCAGGTCCTCGCGGCGGTAGCCCAGCCAATGCAAGGTCTGCGAGTTCACGAGGCTGATGCGTCCGCGCGTGTCCGCGATTACAATGGCATTGGGTACTGCCTCCAACGCGGAGCGAAAGCGCTCCTCTGCGGCTTCCCGCTCGCGGACTTGGGACGCGAGCCGGATGTTGGCCTCCCGCACGCTGCGACCTTGGATGCGCACCATGCGGCCGGACTGCGCCATCCCGGCCAGCAGCAGCGAGATCAGCAGGCCCAGCAGCAGGGCGGTTATCGGCGCGTTGGAATGGAGGCTGGTCAGTTCCTGTGGGGTAGGCCAGACGTGCACATACCAGTCTCGCATGGGCAGATCCACTCGCACCTCCTGCCCCCAACTGCGAGTTGCCGTTGGCACATCCCCGCTTGTGCGGAAAAGGTCCACCCCTTCCTCGATCACCGCGAAGTCAAACCCCTGCGAATATGCCTCGGCGGTGACATTGGCCAATATGGCCGGATACCGGAAAATCCCGGCGATCAGTCCCGCATAGCGCCCCTTTACCTGCCGGGGCACGTAGATCAGGAATCCACGGCCGCCCTGCTCGATTGGTACCCCGGGCGTAATCGTCGGCACATGGGTCTGGCGGGCTAGATTCATGAAGGCCGCGCGGGTCGCATCGTGTGCGGCGGTCCGGTTAATGAGGGCCTCGTTGCCCGCGATCGGCGCGACCCAGCGCACGTCACCATCGCGATCGATGAATTCGAGCGCCGTCACGTCGGGCTGGAACGCCAGATAGTTGCCCGCGTCGCGCTCCCATTCGCGGCGCGACATACCGGGGTTGAGTTCCCAGCGTCGGGCCACCCGACGCAGTCCCGTAAGGCGGTTGTGTACCTCATCGGTCACCGAGTGCCCGATGGCGACTGCTTCCGTCTGCACGACGCGGCGGATCTGTGCGTGGTCCAGTCCAAGCAGCGTCTGCCAGGCGGCGATGGACACCATGGACGCCCCAACCAACACGGGGATTCCGATCCAGGCGGGAGAATCGCCGAACTCATCCAGGCTCTCCAGCCAGGCCCGTGCGAAAGCGGCCACGCCCACCAGTGTGAAGCCCGTGGCTGTGTGCACCGCCATCTGCGAATGGGTGGTCCACGCGTAGGTTATCTGCAGTTGCGCCGCATAGCCGAACAAAGCGTTCAGGCCCAAGGCGGTGAGGGCGCCACTGAGCAGTGCAACCGCGAGGTACGTCGCTTGGCGGCGGGGTGCGCCGATGAGCAACAGCAACGTCGCGCCCGCGCCGCAGAAAGCCACCGCTGAGTTCACGGACATGCGGCCCGGAAACTCAGTGTGCACGGTCGTGAAGGGCTGCACGAAGAGCTGGTCGATACCCAGGCTGACGTGGCCATAGGTCTCGATGAGCGCGGATGCCCCCAGCGCGAGTGGCACGGCGGCCGCGACCAAAGCGGAGCGCCTGCGTCCCAAGAGATGGAGCAGCAGGGCGGCGGCCGAGCCCAGCAAGCCCAGGGCCGTGTTGAACTGCATCGGCACGAGGCTCGGGTGCACCTGCACCAGGCGTGGGCTGTGCAGGAACCAGCCGCCCAGCACCACCAAAGCCAACGCCAGCGTGAGCGACGCGCAAAGTGGTGCCAGCACGTAGGCAATCCAGTGTGACCAGCGGCGTATGGACATGGCTCTCCGCAAGAATGACTTCTTATTTAACGGAGTAAGCGACGCGAAGGTTCTGTGTGCAATACTGCCAAAATAAGGAGTTTTGGGATCGCATCAGCGCCTGTGAATGCTAAGGGGGGAGGGCGTGCCGGCGCTTGCGCGAGAGCGGAGAGGCGGGGCGTGAACCCCGGTCAGGCGTGGTGGGAGGAAGCGCGGAGGTGCGAATGGCTGGGCGCGGCGGGTCGACTACTCGTTCATGATGAAGACGGACTCTTCGTAGAAGCGAATGCGTCCTTCAATGCTCAACTGGTCCACGAATGCCTTGAAGTGCTTCTGCTTTTCGGCCTCCGAGGTGTCCGCTACAATGAACGCCAAGTCGACATTGATAGCCAGTGCGCGGCCGGGGATGATGTGCCGCGTCAGACCCGTGGGGATCATCACGCCCTCGGCGGCCAGGTGCAGCAACTCCTCCTTGCGCAGCACGGGGAAGAGGCAAAGCTGATGTTGCACGCCCTGGATCACCAGCGGCAACTGCTCGTAGTCCGCCAGCTTGACCCGCTCCAACCGGCTCTGGCCCTCATAGGCAGAGACGATGGCCTCCAGCGTGCGGATGCGCTGGTGCACCTCCACATCGCGCTGGGTCTGTGCGGGGAATATCCCCCACCAGGCGCGCTCGTTCTCCACCAGCACCGCGTAGACCTCGCGCAGCTCCAGCAGATGGGCGAGCTGAGCCTTGGTGACCGGCCGCACCTGCACGTCCGGCAGCGCCTGGTAGGCCTCGTGGAGCCGCAACGTGCCGCCGTCGAGCAGGAGGTGGTGCCAACCTTTGAGCTGCACGGCATGGTCGCCGTAGTCCACGACCTGCACGGGGATGTGCGAGTAGCCTAACTCCAGGAAAGCGCTGACACGGTTGGCGCCGTCCAGAAGCAGGTAGTGGCCGTTGTCCATCTCCGCGACGACAGGCGGATTGCGAAGTTGCGCATCGGCCTTGATGCGCGCCATCAGGCGCTCGGTGCGCCGGCGCTCCGCGTGCTCGTGAAAGCGAACGTGCTGGGTGGGCACCAGCCGCAGTTCCGGCTTCAGCTCCGATGCGGCCATGCCGTCGTCTCCTTCGGGGTGGGATGGGCAGTCGGGGTAAGCATCCAATCGGGCCTGGAAAGCATCTCCAGCGCGGGCGGTCCGCACACCGCCAGCCTTTCACGGCGCGTGCAGCGCCGACCATTCCACATTCTATGCGAGGTGTAAACGGCGGGCCGGTGCGCTGCTTGCGAAAGGCGGGGGCCTTGCCTACCATGGCAGCGTGTGGCTTGGCCCGGCCCGTCCGGCGCTCGGGCGCACGTAGCCCCAAAACCGTTGGGCCCGGCTAGGGGCTCCGAATCCTAAGGACCTCGTGGACGTCATTGCGCTGTCGGTACTGGGACTGGCGCCCGGGGTGGTCCTGCTGTGGTTCTACTACAAGAAGGACAAGCTGGAGCCGGAACCCAAGTGGTTCGTGATCCGGATGTTCCTGCTGGGGGGGCTGGCTGCGATTCCCGCTGGTCTGGCGGAACTACCGCTGATGCGCTTCCCGATGCTGTCCATGGTTGTGGTTGCGCCGGTGCTGGAAGAGACGCTGAAGTTCCTGGTGGTGCGGCAGACCATTTACCGGCACGCGGAGTTCGACGAGCCCATGGACGGCATCGTTTACGCGGCCGCCGTGGCACTGGGCTTCGCGTCGATGGAGAACGTACTCTATCTCTTCACGGCCAGCCACGCGCCTGAGCAGTTCGCGCCCGTGTTGGCGCAACTGGACCCATCGCTGATGGTAGGCGCCACGTTCGCGATCCGGGCGCTGCTGTCCGTTCCGGGTCACGCGCTCTGGTCGACCATCTGGGGCTATGCCCTGGGCCGGGCGAAATTCATGGAAGATCGCCGGCTGGCGGCCCGAGTGGTGGGCGGGGCGCTGGTGATCTCCTGGGTGGTGCACGGGCTTCACAATCTGCTGGCATCGCTGTCGCTCTTTGTGGGCATCGCGGGGCTGGCGGCACTGGGCATCGTGTTGTGGTGGTGGGTCACCCGCAGCATTGCTGCGGCACTTCGTGATTCGCCGTTCCATCCGGAGCGGATCGTCCAGGCGGTTGCCGATGAATTCCCCGGCAACGTGGAACTGGCGCATAACACGTCCCCCATCGATCCTGTGCCATGAAACTGGGCGAGTTGACCAAGCTGTTCAAGGGCCGCCGGCCCGTCCTGCTCATCGTGCTGGACGGCTGGGGAGAGGGCCACCACGATGAGGGGGACGCCATCGGCCAAGCCAGCAAGCCCACCATTGATGGGCTTGCTGAGGCGTTTGCGCACACGCACCTGTTCACCCACGGTCCCTACGTCGGACTGCCGAGCGCCAATGACATCGGTGGATCGGAGGTGGGGCACATAACCATGGGTGCCGGACGCATCGTTCCCCAGGGGCCCACGCGCATCAAGCAGGCCATGGAAAGCGGCGAGTTCTTCGAGGGCGAGTCCCTGAATCGCCTCATTGCGAATTGCCTGGAGCACGACACGCCACTGCACCTGCTAGGGCTGCTCTCCGACGGCAACGTACACAGCCACATCGACCACTTCTACCGCGTGATCGATTACGCCGCGCAGCGTGGCGTGCGCCGCGTGTACGTGCATGCCCTGCTGGACGGGCGCGACGTGCCGTATCAGTCCGCCCTGGACTACGTGGAGCCGATGGAGGCCCGCCTGGCGGAGATTCGCGCCCAGCACTCCGGGTGGGACTACGCCATCGCGAGCGGTGGAGGCCGCGAGGTCATCACGATGGATCGCGACCGCAACTGGCACAAGGTGCAGCGTGGCTGGGAGGTGCACGTGCTGGGGCGCTGCGAGCACGCGTTTGCGTCTGCCACCGAGGCGGTGCGGGCCCTGCGGGCGGAGGCGCCCGATGCGGTGGACCAGGATCTGCCGCCGTTCGTGGTGATGCGCGACGAACAGCCGGTGGGGCCCATCCAGGATGGCGCCTCGGTGATCTTCATGAACTTCCGCGGCGATCGCGCCATCGAGTTCTCCCGGGCCATGGTGGAGGACGACTTCGACGGCTTCGAGCGCGAAAGACGGCCCGACGTGCTCTACGCCGGCATGATGACCTACGACGAGGACACGAACCTGCCGCCGCTCACGTTGATGACGCCGGGCGGCGTCAAGCGGCCATTTGGCCGTCGCATCCTGGAACTGGGCATGAACCAGTTTCGGCTCGCCGAGACGCAGAAGTACGCCCATGTCACATTCTTCTTCAACGGGGGCTATCGTGAGCCGCTGGACCCGGCCAAGGAAGCGTATGTGCTGATCGAATCGGACAAGGTGGACTCCTTCGCCGCCGCGCCCAAAATGAAGGCGCACGAGATCGGCGCGAAGGCCCAAGAGCTGATTCTATCCGGGCGCTTCGACTTCGGCCTGATCAACTTCGCCAATGCGGACATGGTGGGCCACACGGGTAACCTGGGCGCGGCCATCAAGGCCGTGGAGGCGGTCGACCAGGCGCTCGGCGTGATCTTCGATGCGCTGGCCCAGGTAGGCGGCGTGGCCCTGGTGACAGCGGACCATGGCAACGCGGACGAGATGATTTCGGACAATCCACGCACAGGAAAGCGCGAAATCAATACCCGGCACTCGCTCAATCCCGTGCCCGTGTATCTGTTCGACCCGAACTTCACCGGTCAGTATCGCCTGCGGGAGTGCACCGAGGAGCACCCGCTCACGCTGGCCAATCTGGCGGCCACCAACTACGTGCTGCTCGGGCTCGTTCCGCCGGACGACATCGAGCCTCCCTTGTTCGACCTGTCTTGATCCCTCGGGAGCCTGTTATGCCTTCCCTCGACCAGATCGCAGCGGACAACTTGCGCCAATTGGAGGCCAACCCATACCCAGGCCGCGGCATTGTACTGGGCCGTTCCGCGGACGGGACGCGGCTGGTGGAACTGTATTGGATCATGGGGCGCAGCGCCAACAGCCGGAACCGGCAGTTCGTGGCCGAAGGTGGACGCCTTCGTACCGAGGCTCTGGATCCTTCCGCCATGACGCAGCCGGAGCTCGTGATCTACACGGCCATGGACGCGCTGGACGACCATCACGTGGTCACCAACGGCGACCACACGGATACCCTCATTCAGGCCCTGCGGGCCGGTCGCAGCTACCGCGCGGCCCTTCGCTCCCGCGCTCACGAGCCTGACGGGCCACACTATACCCCGCGCATCGCAGGGGGGATTCGGGCCGCTGAGGGCGATGCATGGCTGGCCATCGTCAAGGCAGATCCGGGCGATCCTGGGCGCAGCCTGCGCGAGTACTTTGAGTTCGAGGCCCTGCCGCCCGGCTGGGGCTGGTGCGTCAGTACTTACGCGGGGGACGGCGACCCCCTGCCATCCTTCGTGGGCGAGCCGCGGCTGCTGCCTCTGGCGGGCGATCTGGAGGCCCTGCTGGAAGCGATGTGGGACCGGCTGCATCCGGAAAACCGCGTGGCGATCGCGCTCAAGGCCATTGATCCAGCGACTGGCCGCGATTCCTTGCGCATCATCAATGCCCGCTCGCGGGTGGGCTGAGGGAGGCGCCATGTCCAGGGCAAACGCACCCCGCGGGCGGGGCCGCATCGCGGACGATACCGCGCTGGAGCGCCGCCTTGCGGTGGGCCGGCCGTTGCAGGCGCGGCTGATCGCGCTGGAAAAGCAGATCGGCCTGTTCTCCGAGGAGCAGAGCTTCGCGGCCGACAGCCGCTTCAACCACCCGGCCATTCTCCCTGCCGAGACGCCCCTGCCCAAGCGCATGGTTGGTCTCTTTGCAGCTGACCTTGAGGGTGTGCGGCGGCTGAGCAAGCCCGCGGACGCGTGCCATGCGACGGATGTGGGGCCCTACCGCGTGTATTGCCTTTCCTACTTCCACTACGACGGCTTCAGGGCCCTGCTCTACGTGGAACGCGACGGCGCGTTCGTGGCGGCTTGGGCAGAGGAGGAGGTGCTGCAGCCCGATTCCCCCCGCACGTTGCTCGCGGGGGTAGGTGATGTGGAGATTCAGGCCTTTCTGGAGCACATCCCCGGCGTCTAGCGGGTGCCGTGGCACTGCGCGGCGTTGGCGCGCAGAGGCCGCGCTCAGCCGCGACGGCCCTTGCGGCGTGGGGCTGCGGGCGTGGACTCCCGCGGGCGTTGTGCCGACTCCCAGTTCCAGCGCTCGAACCCGAACTCGATCTGCTGCGTCAGGCGGTCCGTGCGAGCCAGCAGTGCCACCAGCCTGTCCCCGATCACGATGTCGGGGCTCTTGCCGCGCGTGACGAGGCGGTTGCGTTCCCGGTCGTAGCGGGGCGGTGCCATGGGGAGGGCGCCCATGGGCAGCAGGCCGTCAATGGGCTCGTCGCGCAGCCGCAGCCACAATCCGCGCTCGCTGATGCCAGAAACGGTGGCCGGAAACGACTCGCCCACGCGGGATTCCATGTAAAGCACCTTGTACAGCCGCACCACGCGGTTTTCCGCCTCGCCAGCCGTGCGTTCGCAGAGGCTGGTATACAGCCCTGCTTCCGGCGGCAGCTGGAAGGTCTTGCGCGTGCGCCCGAAGCTCGCTTTCAGCGATCGATGCACGAGCAGATCCGGGTAGCGCCGGATCGGCGACGTGAAGTGCGTGTAGAAGGGCGCGGCCAGCGCGAAGTGGCCGTCGTTGCGGGGCCGATACTGCGCTTGGCTCAGTGAGCGCAGGATGGCCACCTCCACCTGCTCCCGCTGCGGGTGCTGGGCCACGCGCTTCAGCAGGGCCTTGATGGCACCCGGCCGTTCCAACTCTGTGGTCTTCAGCTCGACCCCGAAGTTGATCAGGTTCGTCGCCAGATTGTTGATCTGCTCCGGTGGGGGCGGGTCGTGCACGCGGTACAGGATGGGGAGCTTGTGCTTGGAGCAGTGCTCCGCCACCGTCTCATTGGCCTCCAGCATGAACTGCTCGATGAGGCGGGTCGCCTCGGTAGCGTAGACTTCCCGCACGCGCCGCGGGAAGCCCTTGCGGTCCAGCTCGAACTTGTACTCGGGGAACGAGAAATCGAGCGCGCCGCGTTCCTCGCGTAGCGTGCGCAACTCGCTGGCAAGCTTGCGCATCTGCCCCAACATGGTGCGCAGGGGCTTAGGGATCGCCTCCGCTTCCCCTTCGAAGAAGCGCTGCACCTGGGTGTAGGTCAGCCGGGCGTGACTCTGGATCAGGCCGTCGTAGATGCGGTGACTCACCCGACGCCCCTCGCGGTCCAGCTCCATCTCGCAGGTCAGCGTGAGCCGCGGCTCATCGGGACGCAGGCTGCACAGATCGTTGGAGAGCCGTTCGGGCAGCATGGGAAACACCTGGTTCGGAAAGTACACCGAGGTGCCCTTGCGATATGCGTCGCCATCCACGGCGCTGCCGACCGACACGTAGGATGCCACGTCTGCAATGGCTACGAGCAGGCGCCGGTTGCCGTTGCGCAGCGGCTGCAGGCACACCGCATCGTCGAAGTCCCGCGCATCCTCGCCGTCGATCGTGACGAAGGGCAGCTTTCGCTGGTCCTCACGTCCGGCGGTGGTGTAGTGCTCCGCGGGATCGAGCCGCTCCATCTCGGCCCGCGTGGCTGGCGTGAAGTCCGGCGAGACGCTGAGGTCGGAAAGGATGTGCAGCACCACCTGCTCCGGCGTGTCCGCATCCCCCTCGAATACCTGCATGATGCGGCCTTCGGGCGCTTCGTCGTGGTGGTCCGGGTACGCCGTGATGGCCGCCTCCACGATGCTGCCGTCCGGCCAGGGCGGGGCCTCCTCACCCTCCGCGATGAAGATCAGCGGCAGCTTTTCGCTGAAGGGGACGACCCACCACTGCCCCTGATCGTTCTGTAGGTGCCCGCGCACACGCCGGTGGCGCCGCTCCAGCACCTCCACCACCCGTGCCGTCGTTCGTTGCCGCCCGCGACCCTGGCGCTGCTGCACACGCACGATGTCGCCATCCAGCGCGCCACCGATGTCCTTGGGAGGAATGAAGAGCGATCCGCGCTGCCCTGTGAGATCGGCGAAGCCGAAGCCGTTAGGATGGGCGGAAAACACGGCCACGAGCGAGCCGGGGCCCTCCTCGGTGCCCCGCACCAGGGAGACCGGGCGTGTGCGCGAACCGCGGGGCTCCAGGGTGCCCGCCGAGGTCTCCGGCGGCGTGAATTTGGCGGAGGAAGGCTTGGCGCTGGGGGCCTTGCCTGCGGCTGCGGGCGGGGCTTCGCGCAGCCGGAAGTGGTGCCGCCGGTGCTGCAGGTAGCCCTCCTCCAGCAGTTCGCCCAGCACGTCGCGCAACTCGGGATGCTGGGCCTTGGGCAGCTTGAGTGCGCGGCAAAGCTCGTCGAAGGTGGGGGCCCACGCGGGATCGTCCCGCCAACGGGCCAGAATGCGGGGGGCGGTGATTTTCAAAGTCGGGTGCTCATTCCTCTCCCAGCCGCGGCTCGTCCGCCTGCAGGATATCCAGGTGCGAGGCCACGCAGGCCGCCAGGGCCTCGTAGTTGTAGCCGCCTTCCAGGGCACTGACGAGCTTGCCGCCGCAGGTTTCCACTGCCAATTGCTTGGTGGCGGCCAACATGCGGTCGAAGGCGGACTGGGTAAGGTTGATCATGGCCAGCGGATCGTCCTGATGGGCATCAAAGCCGGCGGAAACCAGGATGAATTGTGGTTTGTAGTCCCGGAACGCCGGCAGCAGCTTATGCTCGAAGACCTGCAGATAGTCCGCATCGCCCGAGAAGGGAGCCATGGGGGCGTTGAGCGTGTAGCCCAGCCCGTCGCCCCGGCCGCGTTCCTCCGCGAAGCCCGTGCCCGGGTACAGCGTGAGGGGATGCTGGTGCATACTGCAGAATAGCACGTCCTTGCGCTCCTCGAAGGTGTGCTGGGTTCCGTTGCCGTGGTGCACGTCGAAGTCGAAGACCAGCACCCGTTCGTAGCCAAGCTTCGCCGTCAGCACCGCCGCGGCGATGGCAATGTTGTTGAAGTAGCAGAATCCCATCGCCTGACCCTGCTCGGCGTGGTGTCCCGGTGGGCGGCAGGCTACGAAGGCGTTGTCCAGCCGGCCCTCTGCCACGTCCACCACGGAGTCCACCAGCGCCCCGGCGGCGTGGAGCGCCACGTTGTACGTCTCGGTCGACAGCACGCAATCCGGCGTGTCCAGGTATTGCTGGCCGGAAAGCGCAGCCTCCTCCACGTGGCGCATGTAGCCCACTGAGTGGACGGTGGTCACCTCTTCCTGGGTTGCGGGGCGCGGCTTGCGCTCGATACAGCGGGTCACTAGGCCGTCGCTTGCCAAGCGCTGGGCGATGGCGGCGAGTCGTCCGGCGTTCTCCGGGTGATTGCCCGTGTCGTGGGCCATGAAGATGGGATCGCTATACAGCCCGGTGCGCATGGTCTGGCGGCTTCCTCAACAGGGTTGCAGGGCGGCAGCACCCGGTCCTTTTCCGGTTGGGCGGAGCGCAAGGCTCCATCGCGGCCGGGCCCGTGCGCGCCGGCGCGGCGCTGCTGACGACGGCGAGGGGCGTGAGTCGAGAAGGCCCGATGGGGGCGCGGGGTTTTCTGCCACCCCCAAATGGTATACAAGGCCTTATGGCAGCGCAATGCTTGCTGCCGTGCGCTTCCCCGGCACCGCCCCAGCGGAGTGCGCCCTCTGGTGAAACAAGACCCTTCGCTGCAGAACCGCTTCGCCCGGGTCGAGCAGGCCTTCAGCTATTCCGACAGCCCAGCGTCGTTCCCACATGCGGAGCGCTTGGCGGCCGTGCGTGCTGGACTGCCCCCGCTCTCCGTGGAGGCAGAGTCGGACGCAGGCGAGGAGCTCCTCGCGCGGCGCGCGGAACACCTGAGCAGCGCCTTGCGGCCGCTGCTGGCCGAGTGCATGGAGGCGTTGGCGCTGCAGGCGCTGCAGGCTGACCATGCGTTCACCATGCTCTTCGCGCATACGCGCCTGCTGGATGCGCTGCACGCCTTGGCGTTTCAGGTGGCCCTGGAGGAACTGCCGCTGCTGCTGGAGGTGCGGCGGCAGGACACCGCGCGGGAACTGGCCTCGCGTCGGGACTCATTGCCCCGCCGGCGGGAGAAGCTGGTCGCGCTGGAGGCGGAGGTGGCACGGCCCGCCGGATTTGGCAGCGACGATGCGGATGGAGATGACGCCGCGCACCGCGATTACCTGCGGCAGGTGGCGGCCGAGCAACGCGCCGAGCTGACGGCAGCCGAGTCCACCGTGCGCCAACACGAGGAGGCGCTGCCAGCACTGGAGGCCTTCGACACCGATGCGATGGCGTTCGCGCAGCGCATCGTGCTCTTTGCCCGGGGGGGCTACGGGCGGGCAGAGATGAGCTTCAGCTCGGACATCGACACGGGCTATTGCCTCAACGTTCGCGGGCTGGCAGCGGGGCAGGCCGGCGTGTACCACGACTTCGTGATGCGCGTGGAGCGGCTGCTGCGCACGGCGGGCCTCGAGCCTGCGCACCAGTTCTTCGAACTGGACGAGGACCTCTCGCGCTTTGCCGATCCGGAAACGCTGCATACAATCCCGTCCATCCTGGAAGCGCGCGCGCTGGCCGGCAACGCGAAGGTGCTGACCGAGCTGCAGGGGCAGTTTCGCGCGATGCTGCCCTTTGAGCTGATCGTGCGCAACCGGATCGAGCAGTTCGAGGATCAGCGCGAGCCCGGTTACACCTCGATGGATCTCAAGAGCGACTTCGGCGGGCTGCGCTCCATCCAGATTCCCCTTTGGCTCCTGGGCATCGCCCACGAGGCGCCCAGCTTCATGACGCTGGACCTGCTGCGGCTAGCGCGCAACAAGGGGATGCTCTCGGAGGGCGAGGAGACGCGGCTGTTGCTGGCGCTGGAGTGCCTGTACGAGCTGCGCAACTTCGTGGGGGCGGCGGAGCGCTACTACTACGACCGCGAGGCGCGCGAGAGCGGATTCCACGTGCAGGGCTTCCCGGCCAATCGCGTGGACGACCACGTGGCGCGGCTGTATCTGTTTCGCAAGCAACGCTTCCCCTCCATCGATGCGTTCGATACCTACCGCTTGCGCCGGGTGGAGGACGTGCAACGCATCGCGCGCCGGCTGCTGGAGCGTGTGCTGGACCGCACGCTGGTGCACGAGTTGGGCGCCTTCCGGGTTTCGGTGCATCTGGGGCACAAGCAGATCATCGCCGTGGAGAGCACCCGCGCCGGAGCTCCCGCCGATCTGGGCGCCCTGTTCACGGATGCGGAGGCCGTGCTGTCGCTGCTGGCCTATGTCGCGGCGACCGGCTATGGCCTGACGTCGGAGCTGAAGGACGCGCTCGGTGCCATTGTGGAAGGTCTGCGCACGCCTCAGGGCGAGGCGGGGCGGGCACGGCAGGCCGCACTGCTGAGCGAGCTGATGGGCGCACCGATGGCGCATCGGGCCCTGGAGACGATGTTCGAGGTGAGCGATCCTCTGGCGCCGGGCGTGCCCAGCCTGGTCGGACGCTTCATTCCCGCCTTCGACGGTACCGTGTTCCTGCTGCGCCGCTTCGAAGGGCAGACGCTGCCCCTGCATGAGCACATCCTGCGCAGCCTTGCGCGAGGTGAGGCGGAGTTGGTGGCGCTGAAGCGTGGGCATCCGGAGCTGTTCGACCTGCTGCGCGGGAAGGATGTATTGGCGCTCAAGTGGAGCCTGCTGTTGCAGGGCCTCGGACGGCTGGAAGCCGGGCCGCTGCGCACCGCGCAGACGGCCGAGCAGGCCGCCGGCGTGCTGGCCGCGTTGGGCTATGGCGACCCGGAACTGGAGCGCGGCGTGCGCCTGCTCATCGAGCACCACGCCACGGTGGCGGCCCTGGCGCGGAGTTCCACGTACATGGATCAGGCGCTGGCGCAGTACTTCGAGATCGCCGGGCGCGACCTGGTCAACGTCACGCTGCTCTACCTTGTCAACCTGGCGGTGCTGCAAGCCCACGGCGGCGAGGACGCAGCGGACGTGGCCGCCCTGCGCCACCTGTTCACGGAGGCCAACGCCATCCTGGGCGAGATGCGGGGGTTCCCCGTGCAGGAGCGCTCGCTTGAAGTGATCAACCTGTACTTCGACCGCAAGAAGGAGGAGTTGATCGCGGACACGCGGCTGTACCTGCTCCTGCAGACTGCCATAGCGCGCGGCCTGAAGGCCGCCGTGTACGAGCCGCTGCAGCGCGCGCAGCATCCGGCGTGGGAACGTGTGCAGCGGGCCACGACGGAACTGGCGGCGCTCTATCGCGAGATCAAGCTGGGGGTCGTCAGCCCGGGCGAAGAGGCGCGACTGGCCGAGCGCCTGCTGCAGGCCCTGCGCAATCATTTGGGACGCGAAGCGATCCCGGTGTTGACAGCGGAGCACGATGAGTTGTTGAGCTGGTTCTTCTCCGCGTTCGCCAACCGCTATCTGCTGGGCTCGCTGCCCAGCGATCTGGCCGCGCAGATGGCCAAGTTCGCGCACTTCCGGGAAGCCGAGGTCATCGCCGACGTGGTGGCGGGGCCGAGCGGGGCCAGCGAGGGATTGCTGATTTACATCCGTGGCCTTTCCCGGCCCCACACACGGGTCGCGTACGCCATGAGCCGCCACCGCGTCAACATCGGCTCGGGCAAAGTCAATCCAGTGGCGCTGGGCAACGGCGAGCAGGCCTACTGTTACTTCTTCCAGATCTCCACGCTCGACTCCGGAGAACGCCTGATTGCCCGGGACCTGGAGTTGATGATCGCCACGGAATCGCCGCCGGAACTGGCGTTTCCCGAGCGTGGCCGATACCAGCGCTCCGCCGCTCGGGTGGAATTCCAGGGCAACGACGGCAAGGGGTATCGTGTCGTGTCCGCCGATGGGCAGTTCGAGCGGCGTCAGGCGGAGTTCGAGCACCTCCGGCTGGTGCTGCGGGACGAGCCGTACCTGTTCTACAAGGTCAGCCGCGCCTTCGACCTGTTCGACGTGGAGGTGCAGCAGGCGCTGATCACGACGATCGGCAACCAGGTGGTGGACTACTTCTACCTCAACCCGGCGGACTACGAGCGCTTGCAGGCCTCCAGCTTCGAGGAAGTGCTGATCAGTCTGGTGAACAGCGATCTTTTGGCGGTCGCCCGCTGATGGGCAAGGTGCGGGCTGTTCCGCAGCAGCCTTGTTGGCGGGGCCTGCACGGCTGCGCTAGAATGGCGGCCTGACGAGAGTTTCCCTTCCTTTGTGACGTCCCGCCCCGGAGTTGGCGGGCTTTGGCAATGAGGACCCCATGGATCAAGCGGCAAAACTGCGCGAACTGCTCAGCCGCCCCGGCATTCTGCTGGCGCCGGGCTGCTACGATGGCATCTCGGCCCGGCTGGTGGAGCGAGGCGGCTTCGAGGTGGCGTATATGACTGGATTCGGCAGCGCGGCCAGCGTGCTGGGCATGCCGGATACGGGGCTCATCTCGTTCGCCGAGATGGCGACGCACGCGGGCAACCTGGCCGCGGCCCTCAACATCCCCCTCATCGCCGATGCGGACACGGGCTATGGCAACGCGGTGAACGTCCACCGCACCGTGCAGGCCTATGCGCGAGCCGGCGTGGCGGGCATTCAGCTCGAGGACCAGGTCTCGCCGAAGAAGTGCGGACACACCAAGGGCAAGCTCGTGGTGCCCCTGCCGGAGATGCTGGGCAAAATCCGCGCGGCCGTGGATGCCCGCGCCGAACGCGACATCGTCATCGTGGCCCGCACCGACGCACGGGCCGTGAACGGCTTCGACGATGCGCTGGAGCGCAGCCATGCCTTCGCCGAGGCGGGCGCGGACGTGGTGTTCTTCGAGGCGCCGGAATCGGAGGCGGAGATGGAGCGGGTCGCCAAAGAGATCAAGGCGCCCACGCTGATCAACGTGGTGCAGGACGGCAGGACGCCCTGCCTGCATGCGGACGTGCTGGCGCGGATGGGCTTCAAGATCGCCATTTACCCCTCGATGCTGTTCCGCATCGCCGCGCTGGCCATACAGGAGGAACTGGCGCGCTTCCAGCGGGACAAGGAATACACGCCAGGCGATACCCGCATGCGCTTTTCGGAGATCCAGGACATCGTCGGATTCCCCTGGTACTACTCCATGGAAGAGAAGTACCGTGCCTGAGCACTCGTCCATGCCGGCCTCGCTGCGCCGCAAAGACATCGGGGCCGTAGTCGGTAAAGGGTCGCCGCGGCTCAGAACAGGAACAGGAGCTGGATGTTGCCGCCGTCCCACTGGCGGTGCGTGAAGATGTCCAGGTCCCAGGTGGTGTTGAAGAAGATGAAGGAGCTGCCGGCTTCGTGCAGCACGACCCCCACGCCAGCCTTGCCCTGGTTACTGCGCTCCGCGATGTCGTCCTGGGGCGCGGCCCCGTCCATCGTAGCCAGATCGGCGCGCCCCAGTTGCAGCGAGAACAGCCAGCGGAAACCCTCGCCGCGGGGCAGGGTCCATAGCACGTAGGCTGCGTCCGTGAGCAGATGGTGGTCGAAGCGTTCCGCTACGTCGTCCGCCGCAATGTGGTTGCGGAAGGCGCCGTGGTACGCGCCAGCCTCAATGACGCTGCCACCAGCCAGGGTCACCACGGCATAGGCATTGCTCCAGCTCAGTTCCAGATCCTGCCGGGCCGCGGAAATTGCAGAACTTGCATCCAGGGGGTCCCGCTCGCGGCGCTCGTGCTGCCGGCGCAAGCTGATGCCGGTGAGCAGGCGCTCGGACCAGTGCACGTCCAGCACCAGGCCCAACTTGCGGCCCGCGTAGCGTTGCCGCAGGCCCTGGGTGGGGTCGACGGCGTCCGGCGTGAGCAGTTCCGTGGGCCGCTCCTCGCGCCAATTCAGTTGCACGAACACCCGCTCGTGCCAGAAGGCGCGGGCCTCCAGCCGGTCCAGCTCGGGGGCGCGGGCGAAGCGCTGGGGGCCAGTGCCCTGCTCGTTGAACAGCGCATACTGCCGCAGGTGCGTAAGCCGCGCCGTGTTCCAGTCTGTGCGTTCGCCATAGGCCAGCGCGAAGCCCTGGCTGCCGTTGATCTTGTCGTGCTGGGGAAAGCCCACGATGGAGCCGTAGACGCCGCGGCCCAGGCGCAGCTCGATCTCCTGGTAGATTGGTTCGTGGCGGAAGAATGAGTCCTCCTGCTGGAAGTAGAGGACGCTTCCGTAGCGGCCCAGGTCCTTCTCCAGCCGCAGTTCTTCGAACAGGTAGAACGTCTGCTGGGAGAGGCTGCCCACGCTGCCGTCTATGTAGTTGGGTGCGGTGTATCGGGCATAGCGCCAGGGATAGGGATGCTGGTAGGCCTTCCAGTCCAGGAAGTTCTCCACGTCCAGCACATCCTTGTGGATACCGAAGTCCCCATTGAATTGGGCGGGCACAGGGGTTGCTGCGGCCAGGAGCAAGGCCGCGCCCAATGCCCAACGCAGACCCCAGTCCAGGACGGAGCACGGCACGAATGCCGCCGGCCGATGACGCGGCACTGGGCTGCGCTGCGTTGGAGCGGGGTATTGGCGCGGGCGGCTCATCGTTGACACGGCTCCGGGCGCCCAGGCATCCTGCAGGTGCATGCCCCGCGACGATCGCGGGCATGCGGGAGCCCCCTGCAACCCGTGCTCCCATTCTACCCCAAGTTGCCACCTCAAAGCCTCCGCACCCGATGTCCATGCCCGCCGTCACGGATCGTCTATCCACGCTGCATTACACCGTGGACGACACGCCGCACATTGTGGTGGACGGCGACAAATGCCGGGGCTGCGCCCCGCATCCGTGCCTCAACTTCTGCCCGGCGCGCTGCTTCACGCCCAACGGGCGTGGCGGGATCGACTATTACTACGTAGGCTGCGTGGAGTGCGGCACCTGCCTGCTGCTGTGCGACCGCAAGGCCGTGCAGTGGAGCTATCCGCGTGGCGGCTGCGGCGTCAACTACCGTTTCTAGAGCGCTATGCGGTGGGCCGGGTGCGGCGCTCAGGCCGGCTCGCGGGCCATCCGTTCCAGGCGGGTCGTAATGTCCAGGCTTCGGAGATAGTCGAGCCCAGGGCAGGCTGGCGCCCGCCGCACAAGTTCTGACACGTCCTGCGGATCGTCGATGTCCAGCGCGAAGCCCTCGATGGGCAGCACACGCACGTCCGTGGCGACTGCACGCGCGGCCTGCTCGTGTAGCGTGAGGCTGTCCGGCCCGAAGCGCGAGGAGAAGAGCGTGGGCGGAGAACGATACAGGGCATTGGTGCCCAGCCGATCCCGCGCCGGCACCAGCACGGCCTCGGCGCCGCTGCAGGCAGCCTCCAGCACGGGCGCCAGATCGTCTGGGGCCAGCACGGGCAGGTCCAGCGGGATGCGCAGCACGCCCGTTGCTCCGTTGCGCTCCAATTGGGCGCTGGCCGCATCCACGGACGCGCTTTCCGAGATCTGCTGGGTCTCTTCGATGATCGCGAATCCCAGCGAGCGCCCCAGGGAGATGGCCGGCGGGTAGTTGGTGATCAGGCCGCGCGGACCGGGCGCGCTGGCTGCGGCGATGGTGCGCAGTGTGCCCTGCAGCAGCAGCCAGGCCAGTTCCCTGCGCTCGTCCAGGGTCAGCAGCGGTGACAGGCGGCTCTTGGCGCGGCTGAGATCCTTCACCGGCACCAGGATGGCGATGGACTCCGGCGCGGTCATAAGACACCTTTACGAACCTGGGTTTGCGCGCTCCGGAGGCCGGACGTTGTCGCCAGGTCGAGCAGGTCGCGTGCCAGGGTCTGCTTGGCGGCCAAGTCGCTCATCACGGTGGGCAGAGCCACACAGTGCAGGCCCAGCGCTTCGATGGCCGGGGCGAGGGCGGCATCCTGTACGTCCAGCACGAAAGTGTCCAGCACATCGCGGTACAGGCCGGCCACAGCTACCGGAGTAACCTCGTGGCCGAGCTGCGCCAGCATCTGGTCCGTGGGCCCCTTCAGGGAGCGCCCCGCCACGAGTGGACTGACCGCAAGGCGCAGCGCGGCGGTACGGCCCAGAGCGTCGCGCAGGCCCGGCACGGCCAGGATGGGGCCGATGCTGATAAGCGGGTTGCTGGGCGCCAGGATCACCACGTCGGCCTCGGCGATCGCCTCCAGCACGCCGGGGGCTGGGGTTGCCGCCTCAACACCAGCGAAGCGCACCGAGTGCACCTCGGGCTCGGTGCGCTCGCGCACGAGGTACTCCTGCAGGTGCAATTCCCCGTTTGCAGTGGCGATGCGGGTGGTGACCGGCTGCTCGCACATGGGCAGCAGGGTGCAGTGCAGGCCCAATGCCTGGGCGATGCGGCGCGTGATGGTGGTCAGGCCCTCCCCGGCGCGCATCCGTTCCGCGCGGAACAGGTGCAGGCCGATATCGCGGTCCCCCAGGTTGAACCAGCCGGTGCCGCCCAGGCTGCGCACCACGTCCAGGGCCGCGAAAGTGTCTCCCGTCACCCCCCAGCCAGTCTCTTCGTTGACGCGCCCGGCCAGGGTGTAGGCGAGGATGTCGCTGTCGGGGCAAATCCGCAGACCGAACAGATCAATATCGTCCCCCGTGTTGGCGATCACGGTGAGGGCTTCCGGCTCCAGCACCGCGTAGAGCCCCAGCGCCAGCTTGGCACCACCCACGCCGCCGGAGAGCAGGGTTACGCGCAGGCTCATTCCCCCAGCCCGAGCACGCGGAATCGGCCTTCGCGGCTCTTGTAGCGGCGATTGATACGGATCAGCAGGGCCGTCATTCCCTCCAGGGTGGCCGCGGCGCTGAGTCCGCCCACTTCGAGCGGTCGCAGGCCCGGGATGCGCGCCAGCACGTCGCGGAGGCGCTCGCGCGCTTCCCGGTCGTCACCGAAAATGAACGTGTCGCAGTTGAGCGGCATGCGGATGTCCTCCAGCACGTGCGCGGGCAGCGTCTTGCAGGCGCCGCAGAAGGGCACGCCCTCGGGCAGGATAGCCCGCAAGGCCCGGCTGCCGGAGCCCTCCGGCGGCGGCACCACCTGTACGTCGCCCTTGCCGAACTGCAGCGGCACGGTGACGTCCACGAACACGGCGCCTGGGCGGAAGCCTTCTCGCAGGCCCTCCAGCGTGGCGGCGGCATTCTCGTAGGGCACAGTGAAAAACACAAAGTCCACCCGGCCCACCATGGCGCCGTTCTCCGCTCCCTCGATGGGCGTGAACCTGGTACCGTGGGCTGTGAGTTCCTCGTTGAGGCCGGCGGCGATGTCGCGCGCGCGTTCGTCCTGACGCGAGCCCACCACAACGGGTAGGCCCGCCATGGCGAAGCGCATGGCGAGGCCGCGGCCCTGCGGGCCCGTGCCTCCGATAATACCGATGGTGGGTTGGGACATGGAATGCCTTGGTCCAAGGTGGAGCGCCAGGGCCCGGCGCGTCAGTCGGTGAAGATATCGAGCGGCAGGAAGGCCGTCACCAGCACATTGGGCAAGTCCACGACTTGGCTCACGTGCAGGTTCACGGCGACGCTGCACAGATGGTAGGCCTGCTTGTCATTGTAGCCATAGGTGCGCTGGAGGTAGTCGATCATGTTCAGCAGGGCATTGCGTGCGGCCAGCGTCACGTCCTCGCTCTCGTTGCGGCCGTCGCGGCGCACGCAGAGGCCCGTGGTGGCATGGAAGCGGCGCCCCAGGCCCAGTCCGTGCGGGAGGGCGTCGCCTTGCCAGGCGAAGCTCATGTCACGCTGCTGGCCCGCGCCGCCCTTGATCACCTCGAAGTGGGCGAAGAATGTCGCGCCCATCTCGATGGCTGTGCCGCAGACCTCGCCATCGCCCTGGGCAAAGTGCGCATCGCCCACGGAGAACAGCGCTCCGGGCACGTACACGGGCAGGTGAACAGTGGTGCCGGCCACCAGATGGCGGATGTCCACATTGCCCCCGTTTTCCCGCGGCGGCGCGGTGCGCAGGCCGTTCTTGCCGATGTGTGGCGGCACGGCCTCGGCCGGCTCGGGCGGCCGCACGCTTCCGCCGCGCCGCAGCAGTTCCGCCTCGCGCCAGTGCATCGCCTCGAACAGCTCTCGCGAGGGGGCCACGCCCATCACGCCCATGAACGGCGCACCGGGGACGCGCACGCCGGGCAGGTCGCCGGAGGTAGCGTAGCCTTCGCGGATGCTCCAGCGGGTCAGGTGTGGTTCCGTGTAGAGATCGCGCAGGAAGCCGAAGTTGTTGCGGTTGTAGGTCCAGCCGAAAGGCTGCGGCTCAATGGTCTCTATGTGCACGGCGAGCAGGTCGCCCGGCTCGGCCCCTTCGATGGCCACAGGACCGGTCAGCGGATGCCCGCGGTTGGCGCTAAGTGAGGCGAGATCGGCGTCCGCTGTGGCGGGGGTCACCTGCCCGTCCGAAGCGTCCAGTGTATCGATGACAATCGCTTCCCCGGGCGCCACGCTGGCAACAGGCGCCAAGTCCGGGTGCCAGCGGTTGTGCCCCTTGTCGGCCTGCGCGGCGAGGGGTTGGGCGCGGTTCAGTCGGATTTCCGTGGGCATGGGGGCTCTCTGCGGGCGTACGGGTGGAGGCGATCCGATTAGGCGGGCTTTTCAAAGAGGCCCTGCACGGAGCGCGTGCGGCTCTCGCTGAAGTTGCGGCCGGAGTTGGCAGATTTCTCCGCGGCGCGCTCGCCCATCACGAGGTGCATCCCCAGCGGGGAGCGGGCGGTGCCAACGGCGGCTTTGGCACGGGCTGCCTGGGCGGTACGCCAAGCGATGGACTCAGCCGAATTGTCCACCCAGCGCAGCTCTCGCAGGTCCGTCTCGCACAGCAGATCGCGCAGCGCATCCGGCGCAATGAGGAAGCTCTGCTCCGGCACGCTGGCCCAGGGCACCGGGTAGTGCAGCGGCCCCCGGTCTCCGGCGCAGAGCTCCTGGAACACGAAGCGCCCGCCGGGTCTGAGCACGCGCGCGATCTCGCCATAGAAGCCACGCTTGTCCGCGATGTTCATCTGCGCCTGCACGGTCCACACGGCATCGAAGCTGTGCGACGGGAACGGCAGGGCCAGCGCATTGCCCTGCAGGAAGCGCGTCGACCCGGCAAGTCGCGCGCGGCGCGACAACTCGTTGGCAGCCTCGCAGAACTCGGTCATCAGGTCGATACCCGTCACATCACAGCCGCAGCTACTGGCCAAGTACCGTGCCGGGCCGCCCAGACCGCTGCCGACATCCAGTACACGTTGGTGCGGCAGGAATTGCGCCAGTTCCGACAGTTCGCGGGTAGCACGCCGCCCGCGCGTGTGGAACTCGTCCACGGGCGCCAGATCCTCGGCACGGAGGTACTCCACATCGTGGCCGGCCTCCTGCAGCGCCGCCAGTAGGCGTTCCAGCAGATTGCCCTGGCGGTAGTGCCGTTCGATGCCCAGCGCTGATGGTTGCACGCGTCTCTCCTCCCCCGCGACAGCGGTGGCCCGCCTGCCGGCAGAGCCTCAGCCGCCGAGCACGCGGTCGAGCCGCGTAAGGGCCTTGTCGCGACCCAGCACGGCGGCGACCTGCGACAGGTCCGGGCCTTCCGCTTCAAGCGTGATAGCCCAGCGCACGGGGCCCCAGAGGCCCTTGCCCTTGATCTTGGTGGCCTGCTGCACCTCCTTCATGAGGCTGCGGAAGCCTTCCTCGTCCAGCCGGTCCAGGCCCGCGAGCCGCTCACGGAAGGCCTGGAGCACGGTGCGCGCCTCCTCGCTGGCCAGGCCCTGGGCCACTTCATCCGAAAGCGGTGCATCATCTGGGCGGAAGAAGAAAGGAAGCTGCTGCTCGATGTCCGCCAGAGTCACCAGGGACGGCTGCACCGTCAGGCAGATTTTCCGCAGCAGGGCCTCCTCTGCTTCGGCATGGGGCGTGCGCTCGATGAACGGTCGCAGCGCCGCATACAGCGCGTCCGGGCCCAGCCGGCCGATGTAGGTCTGGTTCATCCAGTCCAGTTTCTTGCGGTCGAATACGGCGCCGGACTTGCCGACGCGCTCAATGCTGAACTTCTCGACCAACTCCTCGCGGGTGAACAGTTCCTGCTCGTCGCCGGGGTTCCAGCCCAGCAGGGCCAGGAAGTTCACCAGCGCCTCCGGCACGTAGCCCTTGCGGCGATAGTCCTCGGCAGCCGTATCTCCACTGCGCTTGCTCATCTTGCTGCGATCCTCGTTGAGCAGCAGCGGCAGGTGCGCGAAACGGGGCGGTTCCCAGCCCAGCCATTTGAACAGGTAGAGGTGCTTGGGCGTGGAGGGTAGCCACTCTTCCGCGCGCAGGATGTGGGTGATGCCCATCAGGTGGTCGTCCACCACCACCGCCAGGTGGTAGGTGGGGTAGCCGTCGGACTTGAGCAGCACCTGATCGTCCAACTGGCCGGAGTTGAAGGCAACCTTGCCGCGCACGAGGTCGTCCACCACAATGCGCTCGTCGCGATCCGGGATGCGCATGCGGACCACGGGCTTGCGGCCTTCCGCCTCGAAGCGCGCGTGGTCTTCCGAAGTAAGATTCCGATGGCGGCCGTCATACTTCGGCGGCAGCCCGCGCGCCAGTTGATCCTTTCGCATCTGCTCCAGCTCATCGGGGCTGGTGTAGCACTTGTAGGCATGGCCGGAAGCCATCAAACGCTCTGCCGCCTCGCGGTAGTGCGCCAGGCGCTCGGACTGGCGGTAGGGGCCCACCGGCCCGCCCAGGTGTGGGCCCTCGTCCGGCTCGATCCCAGCCCAGTGCAGCATCTCGATGATGCCCGCTTCGGCACCCTCCACGTAGCGTTCCTGATCCGTGTCCTCGATGCGCAGGATGAAGCGGCCCCCGTGCTTGCGGGCAAACAGGTAGTTGAACAAGGCTGTGCGGAGGCCCCCCACGTGGAGTTCCCCGGTGGGGCTGGGGGCGAAGCGGACGCGGACGTCGGACATGGGGCTCAGGATGGAGTGCCGAAGGGTGATGAATGGGAGCGTTCTCGCGCGTTAGCTTACCAACTTAGCACCGGCTCTCGCGCCTGCAAACCGCGCTCTGCAACGGGCGGCTGGGGCCACCCGCAGCGTGCGTCGGCAGGGTCGCCCAGGCGGGTGCAACGGGGCGTGGCGAACGCCCTTGGGTGCCGGCTGCTCCAATGGTAAAGGCAGCCTCAGGGCACGCAGGCGTTGCCCCTCGCGGCCGCCCGGGCTACCGTGGAAGCTGGTCATGTCCGCAGGAACGCGGAGCGGCCCATGGCTTCACCCGTCTTCAGCATCCGGTAGGAGCACACACAATGGAAATGTTCGGCAATCGCGGCAGCGGCGGCTACGGTGTCAAATCCGCAGCCATGGCCGGCGTCGAGGAGCGCATGGCGTTCCTTCGCAAGGTCTACAGCCTGCTCACCCTGTCCCTTCTTACCGCAGCCGTCGGTGCCTATTTCGGGCGCATGTTCGTTTCGCCCGGGCTGATGATGGTGCTGTTCATTGCGGAGTTCGCGCTGATCTTTGTCGCAATGGCCGTGCGACACAAGCCGGGGTGGAACGTCGCGGCGTTGTTCGCCTTCGCTGGCGTCTCTGGTATCACGCTCGGCCCGGTGATGCTGGTGTACAACGCGGCGGTGATCCAGGAAGCGCTGGTGCTGACGGTGCTGATCTTCGCTGGCCTCACGATGTACGTGATGACCTCGAAGAAGGACTTCTCGTTCCTGAGCGGCTTTCTGTTCACGGGCCTGATCATCGTGATCGCGGGGTCTCTGCTCAATGCGTTCTTCTTCCACAGTCCGGCCGGCGACTTCATTCTGGCCGCGGGTGGGGTGATCCTCTTCAGCGGCTTCATCCTCTACGACACGTCCAACATCCTGCGGCGCTACGACGTGCAGGACTACACCGCGGCAACCCTGGCGCTGTACCTGGATCTGCTGAACCTGTTCTTGTTCCTGTTGCGCCTGCTCAGCAACCGCGACTAGCGGTAGCCGCACCCGGCGGCAACACTGGGCCTGCCGGAGTGAACTGGGGCCGTGCACCCGGCCCACTCCGGCAGGAGCGCTTCCCGGCCGGCACGCTCCCGTTGGCATGTGTCCCGTCGTCGCGGCCGCCTCGGCATCCCCCGCTCGCATTTCTCTCGGTTCGCATTGGCGTCCAGTTCCTGGGCAGACCTCCACACTGCGGTCAGGACCAGAGGGGCCCGCCGCCAACATCGGCTTCAAATCGGTCGAAGTCCGGTACACGGCTAACCGATCCGGCGCATTCCATTGCACGGGGGCAGACTCGGCCGGTTCGTGCCGGGCGCGGAATGCAACGGAGGGGGAGCGAATAGCCTGTGGTGCGCGGAGCTGTGGCTAGGAATGTTGAAAGCGGTATCGCGGGCTGCGCCCGCGATACCGCTGCGATGTCCCAATCAGCGCGTATATGGCTGATCCAGCTCGAATTTCAGGTCGGTCGTGCCCAGGGGGATGGGCTTGCTGGACCGGCCCACGAGTTCGCCGGGGGCCGCGCCGAAGGGGTTGTTGTCCTTGTCGGTCACGACGTGCAGGTTGTAGGCTTTCTTCGCGGGCGTGCCCGGGGGCAGCGAAACCACGAAGCGCTGCGGCAGCAGCGCGTGGGGAATGATCTTGAACGCCACCGGCCGCGGTTGGTCCGGGTCGAACATCAGGATCACAAGGTGATCTGAAGGCTCGATGTTGGAGGCCAACTGCTTGGACACGGTGATCGTACCTTCGATGCTGCGTGCGGGATCGACGTTCTCGGGCCCGGTCAAGGGGCCGGCGCTGCCCTCCATCGGGCCGGCGCCCGTGCCTGCCATCGGGCCTGCGGGGGCCGGACTGCCGGCGGCTTCGGGCCCATTGCTCAAGGTGCCATGGAAGGGCTCGTTCAGCACGAGGTGGAACTGCTCGGTGCCCAGCGCCACTGGTGCCGCCGATCGCCCATAGATCTCACCGGGTGTGACCTTAAAGATCTCGCCATCCTTGTCCGTGATGCCCACAACCTCGTACGGCCCCTTGAGCGTCGCTCCATTCTCGGCCTCCGCTTGACCGATGCGGATCGTCTGCGGGGGCACGAGGGGCGTGACGAACTTCAGCGCCACCGGGTGCTGCGTCTTGGGATCAACCAATAGCAACACCAAGCGGTCCGTGCGTACCACGTCCGCTTGACCCGACGCGGCGAGTGTGGGGTCCACCTCCACCACGCCACTGATGGACTTGGCCAGCGTTGCTTTGTCCCGGTTGACCTCGCGTAGGAGCGCTACCCCGATGGCAATGGCGAAGACGACGATCAGGCCGACGATGACGAGAGTCTTGGATTTCATGGGCAGACGGGGATAGGGCGCCAGCAGACGCACGGAAGCAGGATAAGTGTGGGAGTCCCGGAGCCGCGTGGGCCCCGGGCAATTGGATCAGTCGATGGCCTCGACGACGGTCGCGATGCCCATGCCGGCGCCGATGCACATGGTTGCCAAGCCGTAGCGCACGTTGCCGCGGCGCCGCATCTCGTGGCCCAGGCCGATCAGCAGCCGAGCACCGCTGGCGCCCAGGGGATGGCCGATGGCGATGGCGCCGCCGTTCACGTTGACCACCTTGGGATCGAGGCCCAGTTCTCGGATGGTCACGATGGATTGGGAGGCGAACGCCTCGTTGATTTCCGCCAGGCCCACATCCTTGGCTGTGATCCCTGCGCGGCGCAGCGCCTTGCGGCTCGCCGGAATGGTGCCGACGCCCATCAGTTGCGGCTTCACGCCGGAGACGGCCATGGACTTGATCCGGCACAGCGGCTTGAGGCCCCGCGCCTTGGCTTCCTTCTCGGCCATCAGCAGCAGGGCCGCGGAGCCGTCGTTGGTGGGACAGGCATTGCCAGCGGTGATGAGCAACTCGCGCTCACCGTAGCTGACGAGCATCTTGAGCGGCTCGAGGGACGCCAGCTTGTCCAGGGTCGTGCTGGCGCGGATACACTCGTCCTTGGCGAAGACGGTCTCCTCGCCGTGCTGGTCCCACAGCACGTGGCCCGCGTCGTCAAAGACCGGCTTGCGCACCGTGAGAGGGAAGATCTGGCTGTCGTAGTAACCGGCTCGATAGGCTGCATCGGCCTGCTGGTGACTAACCAGCGAGAACTCGTCCATTTCCTGCCGGGAGAGGTTCCAGGCCTCGGCCACGTTCTGGGACGTCTGCGGCATAGACGGATTGGCCGGCGCATCCAGCAGGTACCGTGGGAATTCGATTGAAAAGTACTGGTCGTGATGTGGGTCAGGGCGCTTCTGCTCTTCGCTGAGCGCCAACATGCGTTCGTGAGTACGCGTGATCGGCGTATCGCCGCCCTCCTTGGTGGGGATGCCGCGGCCCATGCGCTCCACGCCCATGGCGATGCCGGCCGTGCCCGATCCGCTCATGATCTCGCGGGCAATCATGTGCAGCGCCTGCATGCTGGAGCCGCATTGCCGGTTCACGGTGACGTGCGAGACCTCGGGAGGCAGGTTGGCCAAGCGGGAGACGGCGTTGGAGGTCATATGGTCCAACTCGCCGCCACCCAGCACGTTCCCCGTAACCAAGTCCTCGATCTCGTTCACGTCCACCTGGGGATTGCGGTCCAGGAGCCCGCGCACGAGTTGCCCGGCCACCTCGTCCATGCGGGTGGCAACCAGCGTTCCCTTGGCGCCGCGCCCGAACGCGGTTCGCACTCCGTCAACGATCACGACGTTCTGCAGTTCCATGGCCGATCCTTTGCTCGGTGCTCAGTCGCTCAGACCCGCGGGGCACGCAGGTCGGGGATGCTTCGCGGAGGTCACGCCGGGAGGGCTGCTGCACGGCGCGACACTGTTGGCTGCGGGGCGCGGCGCTTTGCTATGCCAGCCCCTGGCACCCATCTTAGGATTACGGTGCGGATTGTCAACGCGGGTGCCAGCCCGGCGATGTGCGGAAGGAGAGCGCCCGGCGCCCATGAGGGCGGCACGGTGAGGACGGTGCGTGAGGAGGGGGAAGCGGAGCCCCGAGGCTTCCGGCCCATAGCGATGCGGGCGGTCGATTCCCGCATCAGGCTCCGCTTCCCTTTGCGGTGGCCGGCGCACATGCCGGCGATCGGATCAACTTCGCGGAAAAGCGGCGTTGATCGCTTCCTGGATGCGTTCGAGGTCTTCCTCGGGCACACAGAAGGCGTCCAGATCGGGCACCACCAGTTCCACAGGTGCGTGCGTAGATGCCAACCTGCGGTAGACCTCCGGGCTCAATTCAGGGATGGCGAAGAGCAGTGGGGGGCGGCTGCCGAACACACACATCTGCCCGAACAGCCGGTCATAATCGGTTCGCATCTGTACCACACCTCGATTTGGAACTTCTGCTGCCCCCTTTTTGACCACACGATAGCGCCGCACGGGTCGAAACACAATAAATATATATAATTTCTGACTATTTATTTCGACTCAAGGTTTGTAAGTGGTTGACACGAAAGGGTAAACAATGGGCGCAAAACCAGGGCCCGTAGAGCTGATTACCGCACGGTCGTCTGTGCTGCTAGGGTTCGGGCGGGGCGATCAGGTCGGGGAGACGGCAGCGGGCGCAGCCTTCGTGGAAGCTGAGGCAGAAGTCCTGGTGGATCTGCAGCAGGCCTTGGTGGCTGCGCAGGGTGCGCTGCAGCGGTGAGATGGGGGCCAGGCGACGCTCCATGAAGCGGATGCGCTGGTTCGTGCCTTCGGATGGCAGCACCAAATAGAGCCGGTACAGCACTTTTTCGAGCTCCACATCCCCATCTCGCCGAGCCAACGCGAGGAATGTGGGCAGTACGGCGTTGGCCATCAGCACGATGACCCGTTCACGGCCGATCAGCCGCGCGGGCCGCAAGGGACCCGGCTGGGCGAAGGAGATACGCGCGCGCCAGGGCTCGTCCGTGGGTGTGGCGAAGGCCTGCTCCAGCAGCCGCATGGCGGCTCGACGGAACTCGGGTGCATCCCTCAGTCCATCCAGATGGCGCAGCACCCGCAGCCAGCCGCGCAACCAGCCGTCCCTGCCCAGGGTGTGGAGGTGATGGAACAATCCTGCCAACCGCCGTTCCGGTGCGTTCCAGGGGCGGCTCTGCCGTAGCCGGGCGCCGCGGGCCAGCGGGGGCAGCGCCAGTGCCCGCCAACGCGCGCGCAGCATCGCGAATTCCTCGCGCAATGCTGCATCCGCGGATGCCGGTTGCTCGGCTTCCAGGAACCCGGCTGCGCCGAACCAGCGCGCGAGCACCTCGGTGCGGGCCTGCGGCGCGGGCAGCTCCAGCAGCGGGGCCAAGGCATCCATTGGGAAGCGCCGCGCGAGGTCCTCGAACAGGCCCGCGTGGGGGCGATAGCCCAGGTAACTGAAGAGCTGTCGGAACAACAACTGCTCGTCGGAATCTCCGTGGGCCGAAGCCAAAATGCGTTCGGCCTTGGCCCGTGCGCGGGCTTCGGCGGCGTGGGCGACCACCCGCTGCACGGCCTCCGGCTCCACCAGGGCCGCGCGCAATCCGCAGCGGCCGGGCAGCGCTTCGTAGCGCTGCAGCAGCAGTTCCGGCTCGTCCATCAGGTCCAGCAACGGGCGACTGAGCAGCGGAGCCGCCTCCAGTACCGGGATGGATTCGTTGGCCACGGGCGTAAGCGCGGCGCGATGGCCCCGCCGCAGCACGACGTGCAGTATGACCCGTCCGTACGCAGGATCGGCGTGATGGCCGTGTGCCCGCCAGCCATCCTCGGTGAGGTGCACCTCCACGTCGCCCCAGTGCTCGCGGCCGTCGATCAGCAGTCGCGCCTCCGTGAAGTCCGGGCCCGGGCCACGGTTGAGCCAGCCTGGCTCCAGCACCTCCAGGGCCGCGCCGCCTGTCGTGCGCAGGCCTGCCCCCTGCCACAGCCGATGGGCCCACCATGCCTGCAGAAATGGCTCCTGGTGCTGCTCCACTTCGCGCAGAAGCGCTTCCTGCGCGGGTGTGGGCGGGGACCTACGAGGCGCGCTCACCGAGACCTTAGGAGGTGGTGCTGTCCGTGGGCGAAGTCCAGCGACCGCGTGTGTAAGGCCCGCCGGACGGAGCGGGGCGCTCGTGCAGTCGCCCATCGGGCGTGCAGCTCAGGACGATGCGGCCTGGCGATTCACCCTCGTGTGGCTGTGTCGCCTTGGCACCGCGTACAGGACGGGTGCGCATGGGCGCCGAGACGATGCGTTCCCCCACGCGTGGCCGGAACGGCGCTGTTACGGCGCCAGCGGGCATGGCCTGGGCAGCGAACGCCGAGAGCTGCAGGTCGCGCATCTCGAAGTTCAGGCCCGCGCGCTGGCGCAGGGCGGCATCGAAGAAGAAGCCTTCCGGCAGACGCTCGGTGGCGTGACACCAATGGCGCACCGTGCCGTCCCACATGGGGCAAGGGCGGTTGTGCGGGCAGGGGTATAGCACTGGCAGGTGCAGCAATTGATCACGCAGGGTCATCAGGTTCATGTAGCCCTTGCGGGTGCCCGGCTCCACGAACAGCAGGCACCCGCCAGGCGCGATGCGCGCCTGCAGGGCATCGGCAAGAGCGATGGCGCGCTCGGAGACGCGGCGGGGGCCCAGCAGACTGAGCTCATTGAGGGTCATCGCCGCACCCGTGATGGCATACGGGGCGCCGCGGTGGCGCTTGGCGAGGAAGGCCTCCACACCGTCCGCATGTACCTCGCAGTGCAGCGTGACACCCGGTAGCGCTCGCCGCGCGAACGCCTCCAGATTGGCCACGGCGAGCTCCAGCAGTTGATGGCCCTGGTCGACCAGCGTCAGTTGCACCGTGAGGGGCGCGGGCACCGCGCCGCGGCGCTCGGCCAACCAAGCGATCCAGGCGAGGCTGTACGCGCCTGTGCCGCAGCCCAGGTCCAACACACGCAGGGTGGAGACCCTGGCCTGTCCGCCCAACCATTCCGCAGGCGCGCCGCCTTGCGGTGCTGCGGCCCAGGGCAACTCCTGCAGCACGCGGTACACCCGGTACCAGTTGCGAGGCAGATAGTAGAGCTGATACGCCAACAGCCGCGCATGGATGGGGTTGGCCTGATGCGCAAAGGGACTGTGGCGCTGCGTGTAACCCTCGTGCAGTGCCAGCACGTCTCGCTTGACGCCCCGCCATTGGGTTGGAGAGAGCTGAGGTGCGGCACTCCTCGCAGCGGACCGTCTAGGCGCTGCTGGGGCGCTGCCGCGGCGCCGCGCAGGTCGGCCCGCCCATGGCGCAATGGCTTCCACGAGAGCCGCCCGCAGTGGCTCTTGCACGGCCGGCGCAGTTCCCAAGTTCAGCCCCCTATGCTAAAAATCGAAAGAGGTAGACGACGCGAAATCTTATCCCGCAACGCCCGGGTGACGCCAGGACGACAGCTTCCACCCGGGTGTGCTCACCCATCGCAGGCATCGCAGGAGGCGCTATGGAACAGGCCGTAGGGAAACCCAAGCTGACCGTCAGCGGTGTGAACAGGGTGCGGGAAATCCTTGACTGGTACAAGGGGGAAAACCCCGGCGTTCTCACCAACCTGGCCCGCATGCTGAACCACGGGACGCTGGGCAGCACGGGGCGCATGGTGATCCTGCCGGTGGATCAAGGCTTCGAGCACGGCCCCGCACGCTCGTTCGCACCCAACCCGTTGGGCTACGATCCGCACTACCACTTCGAACTGGCCATCGAGGCGGGCTGCAATGCCTACGCGGCGCCGCTGGGCTTTCTGGAAGCCGGGGCGGCCAAATTTGCCGGCCAGGTGCCGCTGATCCTCAAGCTCAACAATTCCGACTCGCTGTCAAAGGGCGAGCCCTGCTCGGCCGTGACGGGCAGCGTGCAGGATGCCCTGCGGCTGGGCTGTTCGGCGATCGGTTACACAATCTACCCCGGCTCCTCGGAGCGCAACACGATGTACGAGGAGTTGCGCGAACTGTCCGAGGAGGCCAAGTCCGTGGGCTTGGCGGTGGTGGTGTGGAGCTATCCACGCGGCTCGGGCGTTTCCAAGGATGGCGAGACGGCCATTGACGTCATCGCCTACGCAGCTCAGATTGCCGCGCAACTGGGCGCGCATGTCATCAAGGTCAAGCCGCCCACGGATTTCATTGAGCAGGACGCCGCGCGCAAGGTGTACGAGAAGGAGCAGATCCCCATCGGCACCCTAGCTGACCGCGTGCGACACGTGGTGCAGAGCGCATTTAACGGCAAGCGCATTGTCATCTTCTCTGGCGGCCCGGCCAAGGGCACGGCGGAAGTGCTGGAGGAGATTCGCGCCATCCGCGATGGCGGGGGCTTCGGCTCCATCATCGGGCGCAACTCGTTCCAGCGCAGCAAGGCCGAGGGCGTCAAGCTGCTCCGCACCGTGATGGACATCTACCTGGGCAAGTAGTCCCCGGCCACGGGACGCCGGTCGCGACGCCCGCTTCGGGCGATGCAGGGCGTGGCTGCCCCGGTACGCAGTTTTCCTCGGCGAGCGAAGGTGGGTCATGGCGCCACAGGTCACGCTGGCGGCGCAGCACGATGTCGTGCTGGGTGTGGAGCCCGACGCCGTAACGCGCGCTTTGATCTCGTTGTACCTGGAGCCGCACGGCTACGAGGTGCGCCTTGCGTCGCACGTGCGGGATGCGCTGGCCTCATTGTCCGCTCCCGGCGTGGTGTTGTTCGTTTGCAGTGAGACGGCGCTGGAGGCGGTTTCGGCGGCGGAGCGCGAACGTCTGCGGGAGGCGCTGGGCACGTTGCCGGTGGTGACGCTCCTGGAGCCGGGGTTGCCGCCGGTGCTGACACGTGGCTGGGCCGGCGTGTGTGAGCACCTGACCAAGCCCGTGCGGGGGGATGCGTTGTTGGTTGTACTGCAGGGGACAACATCTCGGCGCGTCGCGCCGCCGCCCGGGCGTGACCGGGCGGTCGAGGCGGGGGCGGGGCTGCTGGATGGATTCGAGGCGCTCATTGCTGAAATGGAGATGGACGAGGCGATGGTGCACGACCTGGTGGCCTCGTTCCTGGAGCGCGCCCCGGTGTATGTGAAAACGATGGAAGAGGGGTTGCAGGCCGGAGAGCTGGAGCAGGTGGACCGCGCAGCTCACACCATGAAGGGAATGTGCGGCAACCTGCGCTTTGGCGCGCTGGTGGAGGCGAGCGACCGCGTGCGAGCTGCTGCGCGTGGCGGCGATGCCGCGAGCGCCGCACAAGGGCTGGCCCCGCTGCGCGGTGCGCTGGATGCCGTGTGCGAGGCCCTGCGAGCGCGCTGATCGCCGCTGGTGTGCGGTCGGGGTGCCTGGCTTCCCGGTGAGCGCTTGGTTATACTCGGCGAACGCGCACGGCGGAGCGCTCGGCTCCAGCCGTCCCCATCCAAAGCGAGGTGAGTGTGGCGACTGGCTTGGTCTATCTGGCGACAATCAGCTTCTGGGCGCTGACGATCTACGAGTGGATCACGATCATCGCCATCCTCGTCACTTGGGTGAACCCGGATCCGCGCAATCCCATCATCCAGTTCCTGAACAACATGACGGTGCCGGTCTGGAACTGGTTCCAGGGTTGGCTGCCCTCGGCGCTCAAGCTGTTCTCGGCCTATATCGCCCTTTTGGCGGTGTGGTTCCTGGAGATCTTCGTTCCGGGCAGCCTGCGCGGCGTCGCGCGTTACAGCGCGGGCTACCTGAGCGCAGGGCAGCTCCCAGGCGTGTTGGCGGGATTCCTCCTGCTGGGCCTCGGCGTGGTGGTGAAGAGCCTGTTGTTCTTCCTCATCCTGTTGTTGGTCGTGTGGTTCTTCCTGACCCTGGTCAATCCATCGGTCAACAACCCCATCGTGCGGACGCTGTTCATGCTGGTAGATCCGTTCATCACGCCCATCCAGCGGCGGTTGCCGCGGCAGCGAGTGGACATCTCACCGCTGTTGGCGGCGGGCTTGTTCCTGTTGCTGTATGTGCTCGTGGTGTCGCCGCTGGTGGACATGGCCGCTGGACTGGCCCAGGCGGGCAGTTTCAGTGGCGCCATGCACAGGTTTTGAGGTCGCGCGCTGGCGCGCCTGAGGTGCCCGCAACCGGTGCTGCCGTATCTAGTCCACAGTGAGCAGGATCTTGCCGAAGTTCTGGTTGGACTCCATCCGCTCGTGCGCCTCGTTGGCCTTGGCCAAGGGGAACGTGGAGTCGATGATCGGCTTTATGGCGCCTTCGGCTAGCGGTTTCATCCACGCATCCAGGAAGCGCTGCGTCACACGGCGCTTCTCCTCCAGCGGGCGTGCGCGCAACACCGAGCCGAAAATGGCAAGACGCTTGCGCATGAGCAAATTCAGGTCGATCTCGCACTTGGTGCCACCCATGGTGGCCACGATCACCAAGCGTCCGGTCGTCTTCAGCATCTCCATGTTCCGCGCCAAGTAGGCGGCCCCCAGGAAGTCCTCGACAACGTCCACTCCTTCGCCCGTCGTCAGGCGCTTGATCTCCTCCACGAAGTCCTGGGTCTTGTAGTTGATGCCTGCATCGGCGCCCAGCGCCATGGCCCGCTCGATCTTGTCCGCGGACCCCGCCGTGAAGTAGACGGTCGCGCCGATGTGGTGGGCCATCTGGATGGCGGCGGTGCCCACGCCGCTGCCCCCCGCGTGCACGAGGAGGCGCTCCCCGCGTTGCAGTGCCCCCAGTACGAACACGGTTTCGTTGGCGGTGAAGAACACCTCCGGCACGGCGGCCGCCTCCTCGAAGCTCCAGCCGTCTGGAATGGGCATCGCCATCTTGTGATCGAGCAGGGCGAATTCTGCGTAACCCCCGCCCCCGACCAGACCGAATACGCGCTGGCCTTTCGTGAATCCGGTGACCGCGCTGCCCCAGCCGGCCACTTCGCCGGCGAGTTCCAGACCCAGCAGTTCCGAATCACCCGGGGGTGCCGGATAGCGGCCGCGCCGCTGCAGGGTGTCGGCACGATTGAGGGCCGTGGCGTGCACACGCACCAGTAGATCGTTGGGCTTGGGCTGCGGCTGCGGGGTGTCACCGAGGGTGAGCACTTCGGGGCCGCCGAATCCGTTGAGCAGGACTGCTTTCATGGGGAAGTCTTCCTGACGATGGTTGCTGAACAATGAATGGCCTGAAGTGTGGCGAGCATAGCACGCAAGCGATCGCGGGCAAGCCGCGCCAGGGCAGGGCACCGCTCTTGCGCTCCCGCCGACGGCAGGAGGAGCATGGGTTGCGTGCTGCAGCCAAGGAGCTGCGCGGCACGCGATGCTGGCAGTCAAGGGAGGAGCGTGCCATGGAACGCGTAGAAGTGATCGTGGGCGATATCACCCGGCTGGAGGTGGACGCGATCGTCAATGCGGCCAATGAAAGCCTGCTCGGCGGCAGTGGGGTGGACGGAGCCATCCATCGGGCCGCAGGCCCGGATCTGCTGGCGGAGTGCCGCACGATTGGCGGTTGTCCCACAGGAGAGGCACGGATTACCAAGGGCTACCGGCTGCCCGCGGCATACGTAATCCACACCGTCGGCCCCGTTTGGCGCGGCGGCCAGGCGGGAGAACCGGCGCTCCTGGCGGCGTGCTACCGCAACAGCTTGGCGCTGGCGGAACTGCACGAACTGCGCAGCATTGCGTTTCCGGCCATCAGCACGGGCGTCTATGGCTATCCCATCGATGCGGCGGCGCGCATTGCCGTTCGCGAGGTGCAGCGGTATCTGCAAGGCGGTGGGGCGCTTCAGCGGATTGTGTTCGTCTGCTTCGACCGCCGTTGCCACGACGCCTACGACCAAGCGCTTGCGGCACTGGATGCCTGAGGCTGTGGGTGCGGGACTACGGGGCTGTGACGCGCGGGAAAGGCAGGACGGTAGAGTGCCGGCTTGGAAGACGTTCTGGATGCGTCGTGGGGGCACGATCGGGAGCGAACCCTAGCCCGGGTGTGCTCCCGATGCAATCGAGGCTTGAGAGACCGGCTAGACGCGCAATTTTGGGTCGAGCACGTCGCGCAGGGCATCGCCAAACAGATTGAAGGCGAGCACGGAGACGGTAATCGCCAGCCCCGGGAAGATGGCCATCCAGGGTGCGGTTTCTGCGTACTGCTCCGCGCCGCCTTGCAGCATCAGGCCCCAGGCGGGGATGGGCTCCTGCACGCCCAATCCGAGGTATGAGAGCGATGCCTCCAGCAGCACGGCCTGACCCATGAAGGCGGTAAGCATGATCAGGTAGGGCGCCATCACGTTGGGCACCATGTGCCGTACGATGATGCGCCAGTGCGAGAAGCCCAGTGCGCGGGCTGCATCCACATAAGGCACCTCCCGCAAGGCCAAGGCGCTCGCCCGCACCACCCGCGCGCAGCGGGGAATCATGGGGATGACGATGGCGAGGATCACGTTCTGGACCCCCGTTCCGAAGATGGAGACGATCGCCAGTGCCATGATGATGAGCGGGAAGGACAGCAGGATGTCCAGCAGACGCTGGACGATCTGATCGATCTTGCCGCCGAAGTATGCGCTGGCCACCCCGATGAACAGGCCTGCAGTGGCGCCAATGATGGCCGACGTAAAACCGATCAGCATTGCGGTGCGGGCCCCGAAGATGATGCGGGTCAGCACGTCGCGGCCGAAGTCGTCCGTGCCCAGCCAGTGGGCGAGGGATGGCGCGGCCAGCAGGTTGGCGTAGTCCGTATCCAGCGGGTGATACGGGGCCACCTGGTTGGCGAAGATGGCGATGATGATATAGGCCAGCACGATGATCAGACCCGTTGTGCCCAGCGGCTTGGTGCGCAGAAAGCGTTTGGCTTCCTTCCACCAGTAGCTGCTACGGGTCTCAGTATCCGCGATGCCGGCTTTTTGAATGGTCTCAGACATACGTACCGATCAGGAGAATTTGATCCGCGGATCCAGCCAAGCGTAAAGGATATCCACCACGAAGTTGGTGAAGACGAAGGTGAATGCGACGATCAGCACCAAGCCTTGCACCATGGTGTAGTCCTTCTGCCCCACCGCCTGCACGAACAGGCGACCGATGCCGTTGATATTGAAGACCTGCTCGGTCACCACGAGGCCGCCCATCAGGAAGGCGAACTCCAGCCCGATCACCGTGATCACGGGCAGCATGGCGTTGGTGAGGGCGTGGCGGTTGATGATGATCTTTTCGAGCAGCCCCTTGGCCCGCGCCGTGCGGATGTAATCCTCACGGAGTACCTCCAGTACGGACGAGCGGGTCATGCGCATCGCCACCGCGGAATAGCGGTAGCCGGTGGCCAGGGCGGGCCAGATCATCATGGAGAAGTTGGCCCAGGGATCTTCCCACGGAAAGGAGTAGGACATGGGCGGCGTCCAGTGGAAGAAGATCAGGAAGGACAGCAGCATCATGATGCCCAGCCAGAACGACGGGGTTGCGAGACCCGCAATCGCAAAGATCCTCACCACGTAATCGATCCACGTATCTTGCCGCAGAGCGGCAAGGGTGCCTAACGGTATGGCCAGCAATGTGGCGAGAATCGTGGACATGAGGGCGATCTGCAACGACGCAGGGAGACGGATGCTGATCTCGTAGGTCACGTCCCGTCCGGTCCACATCGACTTGCCCAGGTTGAACTCGGCCAGCCCGGCAATCCACGTTCCGAACTGCGCGATCAGGGGCCGGTCCAATCCGAGCTGGTGTCGTGCCTGGTCAATCGTAGCTTGGCTGACCTGGCCCCCCTCGCCGGCCATGCGCAGCTCCACGATGTCGCCAGGGATCATTCGCATGAGGATGAAGATCACGATCGCCACCCCCAACAGGGTGGGAATCATGAGCAGAATGCGTCGGATCAGGAATCGGTACACGGTTGTTTCAATCAGAAAAGGATCGGGCCGTCCGACCCCGCACGGGGCGGGACGGCCCGGGAATCAGCTCAGCAGGCGCCGAGCGCTATTGGGACAACCACACGTCGTCGAGTTGCATGTTGAGGTAGTGGCTCGGCGTGATGTTCCAGTCGTGCATCTTGGTATTGGACACCACAATGCGGTGCCACCACATCGTCTGCGGGTACCAAGCCTGCTCGATCAAGCGCTTCTGCATTTCCCAAAGCAGCTCTTTCTGCTTGGCATGGTTCGCCTCGTGCAGCTGGGCATCGTAGAGATCGTCCAGCTTGCGGTCGATGTAGCGCGAGTGGTTGTTCGGGGTCTTGTCACCCGAAATGAACTGGCTGACGTCCACAGTGGGGTTCACGATGGACTGGCAGTTGAAGTCCATGGACAGGTCGAACTTCTGCGGATTCGAGCGCAGTTCCGCGAAGAACGGCGCCGTGGGCTGCACGTGCTGCTTCACGTTGAGTCCGACTTGCCGCCATTGGTCGATCAGCCACGTCCCCACGACCTTGTAGGGCTGGTCGGTGTTGCGGTTGTTGAACTCAATCGTGAAGCCTTCCGGCACCCCAGCTTCCTTCAGCAGCTCACGAGCCTTCGCGCGGGACTTCTTCACGTCCGGCCAGTAGCCTTCCAGCGTTTCCAGTTGAGCGCGGCTGGGTGCCAGGTCGCTCGTCGGGAAGACGATGCCGGCCACCGTCTTCACGATGGCAATCTGCGAGAGGTAGCGCGAGCCGCCCCAGCGGTCCACGGCCAGGTTGAGCGCGCGGCGCACGCGGACATCGTCAAAGGGCTTCTTGTGCACGTTGACGGCCCACAGCAGACCGCAGTTCCAGGGGCTCTCCTGCACGCGGATCTGGTCGCCCATGGCCTTCTTCAGCTCCTCGACCGCCTTGGGAGGCAGACCGCGGAACATGCTCATGGCGCGGCCGCCACGGATGGCGTCCACGTACACGTTCTGCTTGGCAGCGTAGATGCCCTCAATGCTGTCCAGGTACGGGCGACCTTTCACGTAGTACTTCGGATAGCGCTTCCCGACCACCTTCGCGCCGGGCTCGTACTCAACGAATTGGAAGGGCCCGCTGCCCAGCACATGCTGCTCGAACCAGTGCGGATCGGACTTGAGCTTATCGCCCGGGTAGATGTAGTTGAAGGGCATCGCCACCGCCGGAATGAAGGCGGCGGTCGGAAACTTGAGCTTGAACACCACCGTGTACTTATCCGGGGCACTCACAGAGTCCACCATCAGGTAGTAAGCCTTGCGGGGGCTCAGCACGCCTTGCGGCGGATTCATGATGTACTCGAAGTTCGTGACGACGTCCTTCGAGGTCAGCGGTGTGCCGTCATGGAACGTCACGCCGTGGTGCAGATGGAACGTATAGGTCTTGCCGTCCTTGCTCACATCCCAACTGGTAGCCAGGTCGCCCACGATGCGCTTGCCGTCCTTGTCCGTCGGGTCCAGGCGGATCAGCAGGCTGTAGAACGGGGCGGTGGCATGCACCGTCGCGTAGGTCGTTTCGCGGTGACCGTCCAGGCTGGGCGCGCCGGAGGCCGGAATCATGTAGACGAAGTTGCCGCCGCGCTGTTGCGCCTGGGCACTTCCTAGCGGAATCAGCGCCATTCCTGCCGCCAACAGCACGGCCCAGAGGGCGAAGAGTCCATGCCGTGATTTCATGGCTGAAATCCTCCTGAGGTATGATCAGGTTGGGCCGCCGGAATATGGGGATCGCGGAGCGCGAGCGTTCCGGGGCCGGGCCAACCTGCTTGGATTTGAGACTCGCAAAAGAGGATTGCCCACGATATCAGCAATCGCAGTGGAGTCAAAGGCTGATCGGCCCGCACTCCACTGCCCCTTCCCCTTCCGCTTGATCCCCTTGCAGTCCAATCAAATGAAATGACGTAAGGCGGTCAATTGCCTGAACTGACCGCTCCCATTGCTTCCAGATTGCGTTGACTCAGGGCGTGGTGGCAGGCCACCCAGTGCCCTGGCTGCTTCTCCTCGAATTTCGGAACTTCCAGCTTGCACTGGTCCGTCGCGATGGGGCAGCGCGGATGGAACACGCAGCCCGACGGCGGATTCAGCGGGGACGGAACCTCGCCCCGCAGGATGATGTGTTCCCGTTCCGATTCGGCCACCGGGTCTGGAATCGGCACAGCGGAAAGGAGCGCCTGCGTGTAGGGGTGAAGTGGCTCGCGATACAGCCGGCGCGATTCGGTCAGCTCAGCAATGTGTCCCAGGTACATCACGGCCACACGGTCGCTGATGTGGCGCACAACCGACAGGTCATGGGCGATAAACAGGTACGTCAGGCCGAAGCGCTCCTGCAGATCTTCGAGCAGGTTGATGATCTGGGCCTGGATAGACACGTCCAGGGCTGAAACCGCCTCGTCACAGACGATGAACGACGGGTTCATGGACAGCGCGCGCGCGATGCCCACCCGCTGCCGCTGGCCCCCGCTCAACTCGTGCGGATAGCGCGAGTGCAGGTTGGTCGGCAGTCCTGCCAGGGCCAGCAGATCTTTGACGCGGTCCTGGTTCTCGGTGCGGGTCGTGGTGATCTTGTGGACGCTGGGGCCCTCTCCGATGATTTGGCCTATCGTCATGCGCGGATTGAGGGAGCTGTAGGGATCCTGGAAGATCACCTGGATCTTGCGGCGCACCTCGCGCAGCTTCTTCTCGTCAAGCTGCGTGATGTCCTGGCCTTCGAACCGGATCTCACCGGACGTGGGCCGCGTCAGCTGCAAGATGCAGCGCCCCGTGGTGGTCTTGCCGCAGCCGGATTCACCGACCAGTCCCAGGGTTTCACCTCTGTAAACCCGGAAGCTGACGTCGTCCACGGCCTTCACCAGCCCCACGACCCGTTGGAACATGATCCCCTGGGTCACCGGGAAGTGCATCTTCAGGTTCCGGACATCGATCAGGACGTTGTCGTCCTTGGCTGTGGCCTGTGCGGACATTTCCGCCATACTGGAATGCTCCTTCCCTCGGTGATGCGTCGCCGGATGAGATGCGTGCGGGGGCCTAAAGGCCTTCGCGATGCACCTCGGCGTGTTTGAAACAGGCTGTCCAGTGGGCCGGGGCCACTTCCTGCAGCGGCGGGAAGTCTCGCCCGCAGGTCTGTGGATCGCCGAACTTGCAGCGCGGCAGAAAGCGGCAGCCGGGCATATCGGCGCCCAGATCCGGCGGCTGGCCCTCAATGGGCTCCAGCTTGCGTTTCACGTCCTCGTCCAGGCGCGGCACGGAATTGAGCAAGCCCAGGGTGTAGGGGTGCTTGGGATTGCCATAGATTTCCGCGGCGGTTGCCTGCTCAATGATCCGCCCGGCGTACATGACGTTGACTCGGTCCGCGTAGCGGGCCACCACGCCCAGATTGTGCGTGATCAGGATCATCGCCGCGCCGTATCGGCGGCTCAAGTCCTTCATGAGCGCCAGAATCTGGGCCTGGATGGTCACGTCCAGTGCCGTGGTAGGCTCGTCCGCCAGAATCAGATGAGGGTTGCAGATCAGCGCCATGGCGATCATGACGCGCTGGCGCATGCCCCCGCTGAATTGGTGTGGATATTGGTTGAGCCGACCTTCCGGGTCCGGAATGCCGACCTGCCCCAACACCTCTACTGCTCGCTGACGCGCCTCTTCATGGGTCATCTGGAGATGTGCTTCCACCGTCTCGGTGAGCTGACGCTCCACGGTGAGCACGGGGTTCAAGGATGTCATCGGCTCCTGGAACACCATCGAAATCTCTTTGCCGCGGATCTGGCGCACCGTGTCCGCGTCGAGCTTGAGCAGATCGCGACCCCGGTAGAGCACCTCGCCTTTGGTGATCCGCCCCGGTGGCCAGGGGATCAGGCCCATCACTGAGAGCGCTGTCACCGACTTGCCACAACCGCTTTCGCCGACCACCGCTAGGGTCTCCCCCTCGTCGATGGAGTAGGAGACGCCGTCAACGGCTTTGATCACCCGGCCCTGGGTGTAAAATCGGGTGTGTAAGTCCTTGATTTCCAGTAGGGTCGTCATTGGTCTCGTCACAGGGCCCTGCGCAATCCGCCAGCCCTTTCAAGCCACCGCAATGTGTCCACAGGTGACGAAAGCTGGATGGGCCGATCTGACGGGCGCATTCTTCAGTAGCGCCACGCGTGTTCGGCTCTGGTCGAACCTCTCGTGTGTGCAGCCCAAGCGCAGGAGGCTGGTTACAGTCGCGGTATCCTACAGCACCGGGGACGCATTTCAAGGGGGAAATGTGGCAACCTCATCGTGAAGGGGGATGCGGGGCGGCCTCGCGAGCCAGAGATAGGCCTTGAATGCGGCAACTTCCCGTTTGAAGAGACGTGGAGGGGGCAGCCTCACAGCAGGCGGGCTCGTGCCACCGGACGGCGCGTCGGCTAGGCGATGAATCCGCCGCTGATGGTGCGATTCGACCATTGGACACCGGCCGGCAGATTCGGTTCGAGTGTTCGGTATGCCGATTATGTACACTAAATGAGCGACTTGCTTCCCATAAACTTCCCAACGAGCGATCGAAAGCCTTTGAGCACGCGCAACCATCCTTCGCCCGGCGGCACCGCCGGCATGCCCGTCATCGCGTTGGTAGGCCGACCCAATGTGGGCAAATCCACGCTCTTCAACCGCCTCACGCGTTCGCGGCAGGCGCTGGTCGCGGCCGTGCCCGGCACGACGCGCGACCGGCGGGAAGGCGTGGTGGATGATGGCCAGTACCGCTTCCGACTCGTGGACACAGGGGGCATGAGCTTCGGCATGGGCCTGGAGTTCTCGAGGGAGGTCGAGGCGCAGGTTGGGGAGGCCGTGGTGGCGGCGGACTACCTGTGGCTGGTGCTCGATGCGCGGGAAGGGCTCAATCCCTTCGATGCGGACCTGCACCGGTGGGTGGTTCGCCAGGGCCGGCCCTACCGCGTCGTGGTCAACAAGGCGGACGATCTGCGGCAGCGCAGCAACGTGGCCCAGTTCTATGCGCTGGGCACGGACCGCATCCACGCCATTTCGGCTGAGCACGCGCTGGGTGTGAGCGACCTTCTGGAGGCCACAGCGGCGGATTTGCCTGGAATGAAGCGGGGCGTTGCCGAAGGTGTGGAAGATGCCGGCCCAGGGGCGCTGCGGGTAGCCTTCCTGGGGCGGCCCAACGTGGGCAAATCGTCGCTGCTGAATCGGGTGCTTGGACGTGCGCGCATGATCGTCTCGGAGACGGCTGGTACAACGCGGGAGGCGGTGGAGGTGCCGTTCGAGCTGTACGGCCGCGACTACGTGCTGGTGGACACGGCCGGCATCCGGCGCCGCGCGCGCACCGAGGAGCACCTGGAAAAGCTTGGTGTGCTGCACACCCTGGGCTCGCTGGACTGGGTGCGCGTGGCGATACTGGTGGTGGACGCCAGTGAAGAGATCGCGACACAGGATGCGCGCATCGGCAGCTATATCCTCGATCACCGGCGGGCCGTGGTCGTGGCCATGAACAAATGGGATCGTGTCAAGGGCGGCGCACGGCATGCGAAAGAGGTTGAGGAGGACATTCGCGAACGTCTGCGCTTCCTGCAGTTCGCGGCGTTCGTGCGCACAAGCGCAATTGAGGGTGCCGGCATCGAGGCGTTGTTCCGCGAAGTGCAGCGCGCGGCCGCACAGTTCCAGCGCGAGATCCGCACGGCGGACCTCAACCGCGTGGTGCAGGCAGCCTCGCTGCGCTTCCCACCGCCGGCGCAGGCGGGTTCTCCGACGCGCATCCACTATGGCACCCAGGTGGGCCGGGAGCCGCCAGCCTTCCGCTTCTTTACCAATCATCCCAAGCGGATAGACGAGGCATACACGCGCTTCTTCGAAAACCAACTCCGGCACCACTTCGGGCTGGAAGGGACGCCACTGCGCATCGAGTGGCGTGGTCGTTCCGGCGAGCGCACGGGCGATCCGGTCGACGATGGTGCGGGCGCCCGGCGGCCCGCCAAGCGCAAGGTGGGTGCACCCGCGAAGTCCGGTGTCAAACAAGGGGCCAAGCCGGGCGGCAAGGGGGCCGCACGGGATGGCGGCAGCAAGAGCGGCACACGAGCGCCCAAGGAGTCGACGCACGGCCCAGGCGTGCGCCGACCACGGCGTGCCAGGTAGGTGGAGTGCTCGCAACCCCGTCCCTTGAGGCCTGACGTTATAGAACTTGGCGTGCGAGGCATTGCCCTGCGGGGTGCGAGCAGGTAGTAAGGATGGCACGACCTGCCCCGATCGCCCGACCGCGCCGCCGCCTGCCGCGCCTGCGCGGGGTGGCCGGTTGATTGGAGACGACCGCATGCCCGATGCTTCAACCCGCAATCCGTACCAGCACCTGCGCGAGCAGATCGACCGCATTGACGCCGAACTGCTCAGGCTGCTCAACGAGCGGGCGGAAGCTGCGCTGGAGATCGGGCGCCTGAAACGGGCCAATGGCGAGGCCATTCACGTTCCCGAGCGGGAACGATCCGTCATCGAACGCGCCGTGCGTGCCAATCGCGGTCCACTCGATAACGGAGCCGTCAGCGCCTTGTTCGAGGCCATCATTACTCATATTCGGGCTCTGGAGGAGCGGGGCACACAACACTAGGTGTGGCACTGTTTACGCAGGTGGGCCCCATGAAGCCGTGCGCCCGCCTCCGGCTTTCTCATCCCGTAGGGATTCGATACACTGGCAGCGCGCCGAGCGGGCTGCCTGCTAAGGCAGGAATGCGTCCTCCGCATATTATGCACACTTAACAATTCCTATTCGCATGAAGCCATCCCGCATCTTCCGAACCAGTTCCGATATCCCGGTCAAGGAGTGCTACGACGCATCGGATGCCCCCGTGCAGGACGGAGGCGAGCACCCGGGTCAGTTTCCCTACACGCGAGGCGTGCGGGCGGACATGTACCGCGGGCGGTTGTGGACCATGCGCCAGTATGCGGGGTTCGGTACCGCCAGGGAATCGAACGCGCGCTACCGCTACCTGTTGGACAACGGCCAGACCGGGCTTTCCGTGGCCTTCGACCTGCCCACGCAAATCGGCTACGACAGTGACGATCCGCTGGCCGAGGGCGAGGTCGGCAAGACGGGCGTGGCGATCGATTCGCTGGAGGACATGGAACTGCTCTTCAACGGGATTCCGCTGGAGCGGGTCTCGGTGTCCATGAC
>DATFMP010000088.1:0-30539 GCA_035266845.1 bacterium | reverse complement strand
CCGCTCTCCGGCCACCACGCGCTCCTTGATGTTGAGCACGAACGAGCCGGTGGGCTTGAGCACGCGGTGCAACTGCTCGGAGATGGGCAGGAACCACTCCACGTAGCGATCCGGGTGCACGCCCCCGTAGGTGCGCGTGCGGGCATCGGCGTACGGCGGCGACGTGACGATGAGGTCCGCGCTGGCGTCGGGCAGCAGGCGCAGCCACTCGCGCGCGTCCCCAGCCAGCACACGGTTGGTGAACAGCGGCTGCGGGCGCGCCGTGCTGCGGGTGCGTCCGGCAATGGTCTTGCGCGTAGGCGATTTTCCGGGTGCGGGCATCTGTGATAAAGCCAGAGGGAAATCAAGGCGCCTCCACCTCAGCGGCGGAGGCGCAACCAAAGCAACGGTGTCTAGCCGCGAGGATTGCGAAAAGCAGGCCATGCCCAAATCCACACCCGCTTCCAATGCTGCTCCCGCCCTCGGCGCCGGGCTCGATCCCGTGCGCTTCGAGGTGATCCGCAACGCCCTGCTGGCCATCACGGAGGAGATGGGGGCCACGCTGCGCCGCGCCGCATACTCCACGAACATCAAGACGCGCGGAGACTTCTCCTGCGCATTCTTCGACGCACAGTGCCGGGCGGTGGCGCAGGCCTTCGCGCAGCCAAGCCACCTGGGCTCGCTGGCGCACATCGTGCCCAAGGCCGTGGAGCGCTACGGGCGCGACAAGCTGGTGGACGGCGACATGCTGCTCTGCAACGACCCCTTCACCGGTGGCGTGCACCTGAACGACATCTCGCTGATCACGCCGGTGTTCCACGAGGGCGAACTGTTCGGCTTCCTGGCCAACATCGCGCACCACGTGGACGTGGGCGGCGGCGCACCAGGCAGCATCGGCGTCTCCAGCGAGATCTACCAGGAGGGCCTGGTGATCCCGCCCGTGCGCTTCGTGCGCGATGGCGTGATCGATACCAACGTGTTCGACATCATCCGCGCCAACTTCCGCGGCGTGCACGAGATCTCCGGGGACTTCCGCGCGCAAACGGCCGCCAGCCGGCTGGGCGCCCGCCGCCTGGGCGAGCTGATCGCGCGCTACGGCGCCGACGAGCTGCACCGCTACATGGACGGCCTGCTGGACTACACCGAGCGCCGCGTGCGCGCCGAGTTCGCCGGCTTCCCGGACGGTAGCTACCCGGCCGAGTCGTGGATGGACGGCGACGGCGTGCGGGACGAGCCGATCCGCTTCCGCATGACGGTGATCGTGGACAAGGGCACCGTGGCGGTGGACCTGACCGAGACGGACCCCCAGCGCAAATCGCCCACCAATGCCACCTTCTCGCAGACATACTCGGCCATCGTGTACGTGCTGAAGTGTCTGCTCGATCCGGACGTCCCGGTCAACGACGGACTGTACCGGCTGGTGGACATCCGCACCCGACCCGGCACCATCGTGAATGCCCAGCACCCGGCGGCCGTGGCGGCGGGCTGGGAGGTGGCCGTGAACCTGTGCGACCTGATGTTCAAGGCGCTGGCGCCCGCCATGCCCGAGCGCGTGGCGGCCTGCGGCAAGGGCATCATCTGCAACTTGGCCTTCGGCGGCACCCGGCCGGATAGCGGCGCGTACTTCACCTACTACGAGACCATCGCCGGCGGCTATGGCGCCACGCTGCGCACGGACGGGATGGACGCCGTGCAGGCGCACTTCCAGAACACGGAGAACGCGCCCATCGAGGAAACGGAGTACCACTATCCCGTGCGCATCCTCCGCTACGAGCTGATCCCGGATTCCGAGGGCGCCGGCACCCACCGCGGCGGCATGGGCGTGCGGCGCGACTACCTGTTCCCCGGCTGGCAGCCCAGCTTCTCCATCCTCTCCGACCGCGCCAAATTCGCGCCGTGGGGTCTCTTCGAGGGCGGCGACGCGCGCAAGGCTTACTACGTGCTCAATCCGGACACGCCCCAGGCCCGCGAGCTGCCCTCCAAGATCACCTTCGAGCTGGGCCCGGACGAGGTCATCAGCGTGCAAACCCCTGGCGGGGGCGGCTGCGGCCATCCCTTCGAGCGCCCCGCCGATCTGGTGGCCGAGGATGCCGCCCAGGGCCGCATCTCCCTGCAACGCGCACGGGACGTCTACGGCGTGGCGCTGGACGCCCGCTCCTTTGCCGTGGACGAGGCCGCCACCAGCCAACTCCGCGCCGGCCACGCCGCTGTTCCGGGCGGAGACGATTAAGCCTCGCCTGGAAGCGCTTCGCGTCGTTGCACGCCGCAGCGACAAGTCATCATTCCGAGCGCAGCGAGGAATCTGTTGTGCCTCCAGGCAAACAGATTCCAGAGCCCGCGGCCAAGCCACCGCACGACGCACGGGGCTGGACAGGGATCTCTGCGCTCGCCCACCCCGGATTGGCTCCGTTTCGCAATATTCGCATCGCACCCCTCCAGCCCTCTCCTGTAGCTGCTCTGCGGCCACCCCATCATCGCACGGGAGACCGCCCGGCGCAGCGGACAAAAGCGCACCAATCCGCACCCGGCCGGACGCTGACGCCGCGCACCGGGCGTCGTACAATGAACGGAGGTGGCCGCACGTCCCGCATGATGGCGGCCGCCCCAGCAGGCCGGGGAGAAAGCGCCCCGCTGCGGAGGCTCCGGGGCCGCAGCCTTCTGTGCGAGGAGACGGGCCATGATCCGCAAGATACTTGCCGTCACGGTGCTGCTGCTGGTGCTGGCGCCGCTTCCGGTGCTGGCCGAAAATGACCAGACGGTGGTGATCGGGTGGGGCCTGGGGGGCTACGATGCGCCCGCGGACGACGTGCGGGGCGACCGCAAGCTGCTCGCGTCCCACGCCTACGTCGAATGGTACGCGCTGGATGAATTGGGCTTCGGGTTCCGCCGCACGGTGCTCATCGAGACCGGCATTGCCTTCCTGGCCCTGGGCGCCTTCGAGACCTTTTCCCTCACCACCAACATGGTCACGGTGAACTGGGTGCCCTTTGGCGCCCAGCGCTATGCGCGGCTGGGCCTGGTCGCCGGGGTGGGCACGGCGGACTACAAGTACGACGGCGTGTTCTTCCTGCTGGGCGGAGCTACGCGCCAGGCCCACACGTCCGGCACGGCCACCCTGGCCGGGGCCTACCTGGACTGGGGTGGCGACGGCTTCGGCGCCCGCCTGGGCTACGACATGATCTCCACCAACCTGGACAACGTGACGGTCAGCGGCAGTTCGCTCAAGGCCGACGGCTCGGGCAATTCGATCTACTTCGACCTGCGCTGGGCGTTCTGACGCCGGGCGGATGCCGCCACGCTCCGTCACCGATCCCCATTGCAGGACCGCCCCCCGCGCACCCCACAGCGGCGCGCGGCAGGGCGGGGCTTTGCGAAAGCGCCGCTTCCGGTTAGGATGCACCCGCAGTGGGGGCAGGGGCCCTGGCGCGCTGGCGCCGGGGAGCATCCATCGAGCTTGGCACGCAATGACCACCTACCGACTCGGCATCGACATCGGCGGCACCTTCACCGACGGCGCGCTGGTGGACGAGGGCAGCGGCGAGCTGTCCATCATCAAGGTACTCACCACCCCCGCCAACCCGGCCGAAGGCTTCATGGAGGCCGTGGAGCGGGCTCAGCGCAAGGCGGGCTTCGCCCCCGAGGCGCTGAGCATGCTGGTGCACGCCACCACCATCGCCACCAACGCCATCATCGAGGGCAATATCGCCAAGATCGGCATGGTGACCACCGAGGGCTTCCGCGACGTGCTGGAGATCGGGTACCAGATCCGGCCCCGGCTCTACGACATCTTCCAGGCCAAGCCCCGTTCGCTGGTGCCCCGCCGCTGGAGCTTCGGCGTGCCGGAGCGCCTGGATCACGAGGGCCGCGTGCTGACCCCGCTGGACGAGGCTGCGCTGCGCCGCGTGATCGCGCAGATGAAGGCCGAGGGCGTGGAGGCGGTGGTCGTGTGCTTCCTGCACGCCTATGTGAACCCGGTGCACGAGCAGCGCGCGGCGGAGATCCTGCGCGCGGAATGGCCGGAGGCTTACCTGTCCATCTCCTCGGAGGTGTGCCCGGAGTTCCGCGAGTTCCCCCGCGCCTCCACGGCCGCGGTCAATGCGGCGGTGATGCCGGTGGTGGCGCGCTACGTGGACCGCATCGAGTCCGGCCTCAAGGAGCGCGGCATCGTCGCGCCGTTCTACGTGATGCAGTCCAACGGCGGCGTGATGGGCGGAGAGGCGGCCAAGGCCAAGCCGGTATACATGGTGGAGTCCGGCCCGGCCGCAGGCGTCATCGCCGCGGGCGCGCTGGCCCAGGCCATGGGCTATGCCAACGTGATCAGCTTCGACATGGGCGGCACCACGGCCAAGGTGGGCATGGTGCAGAACGGCCAGCCCAAGGTCTCAACGGAGTACGAGGTGGGCAGCCAGGCCCACTCGCCCCTGGGCGAGGGGAAGGGCAGCGGCTATCCCGTGCGCACGCCGGTGATCGACCTGGTGGAGGTGGGCGCGGGCGGGGGCAGCCTGGCCTGGATCGATGCAGGCGGCTCCCTGCGCGTGGGGCCCCAGAGTGCAGGGGCCGATCCCGGGCCCGTGTGCTATGCGCGCGGCGGCGAGCGGCCGGCGCTGACGGACGCCAATCTGGTGCTGGGGCGGCTCAATCCGGACTACTTCCTGGGCGGCGAGCTGAAGCTGGACGCCACCGCGGCCCGCGCCGCGCTGGCGCGCCACATCGCCGAGCCGCTGGGCCTGGAGCCCCTGCGCGCAGCGGCCGGCATCGTGGAGATCGCCAACGCGGGCATGATCGCCGCCATGCGCTTGGTTTCCGTGCAGCGCGGCTACGACCCGCGGGACTTCGTGCTGGTGGCCTTCGGTGGGGCGGGGCCGCTGCACGCCAATGCCCTGGCGGAGGAATTGGGCATGCGCACGATCCTCGTGCCGCCCAGTCCGGGCGTGGCCTCGGCCATCGGCCTGCTGATGACGGACATCAAGCACGAGTTCGTGGCCACCCGTCGCACGCTGCTGCGCCAGAGCGACCCCGCTGAGCTGAGCGCCACCCTGGCCGCCTTCGAGGCCCAGGCCGGCGAGCTGCTCTCCGCCGAGCGCGAGCAGTGGGAAGGCGTCCAACTCGTGCGCACCTGCGACCTGCGCTACAAGGGCCAGTCCCACGAGTTGCAGGTGGTGCTGCCCGGCGGCACGCTGGGCGAGGCGGAGCTGGCGCGCACGCAGGCCCTGTTCGAAGAGGCCCACCAGCGCGCCTACGGCTACGTGGCCGCCGAAGATCCCATCGAGCTGGTGAACCTGCGCCTCACGGCGGTGGGCCACCTGCCCCCGATGCCCCGCAAGCGCGTGGAGGCCGGCAGCGGCGATCCCGCGGCCGCGCGCAAGGGCCAGCGCCCGCTCTGGGTGCGGGGCGAGCTGCTTGACGCGCCCGTGTACGACCGCTACGCCCTGCGCGGCGGCGACGTGCTGCCCGGCCCGGCCGTGGTGGAGGAGATGGACTCGTCCACCGTCGTACTGCCCGGCTACACGGCCCGCACGGACGAGTTCGGCAACCTGCTTATCACGAAGGACTAGGCTGCCTCCCATGCCCGATGCCAAGCGCTGTCCCTGGTGCGGGGACGACCCGCTGTACGTGGCCTATCACGACACGGAGTGGGGCGTGCCCGTGCGCGACGACCGCGTGCTGTTCGAGTTTCTGCTGCTGGAGGGGGCCCAGGCCGGGCTGAGCTGGATCACGATCCTGCGCAAGCGCGAGGCCTACCGCCGTGCCTTCGCCGACTTCGACGCGGCCCGGGTAGCGGCCTTCGGCGAGGCGGACGTGGCGCGGCTGCTGGGCGACGCCGGCATCGTGCGCAACCGCGCCAAGGTGGCCGCGGCCATCGGCAACGCGCGCGCCTTCCTGGAGGTGCAGGCCGAGTTCGGGAGCTTCGCGGACTACATCTGGCGCTTCGTGGACGGCCGGCCCGTCCAGAACACGCGCCGCACGCTGAAGGACATTCCCCCCACCACCGAGCTGTCGGACGCCATCAGCAAGGACTTGCGCAAGCGCGGCTTCCGCTTCGTGGGCCCCACCATCGTCTACTCCCACATGCAGGCCACGGGCATGGTGAACGACCACCTGGTGGACTGCTTCCGCCACGCCGAGCTACAGCAGCTCGGGCGCTAATCACCCAACCCGCAGCGCCCCCGCTCACACGTCCAGCCCAAGCTGCCGCGGAGCCGGCGGCTCCGTGGCGTCCTCCGCGCGGCCGTCCGGCAGCAGGTGCACCACACGCACACCCTGCGGCCGCAGCGCGCGGGCGATGAGGTGCTCGCGGTGACAGCGGCGCGGGTCACCCTCGCTGCACAGCACGGCCACGCGCACGGACCCGGCCAGCTCCGTCTGCAGCGCGGCGAGGCCTGCCCGGAAGGCCGGCGCCGCGGCCATGGCATCATAGTCCGGCGCGCCGTCGGGCCCGTGCAGGCTTGGGTCTTCCGGCCGTCCGCCCAGAGTGTCGCCCATCCAGCGATAGCCCACGCCAGCTTCATCCAGCAACCGCGCCAAGTGTTCGCGTCCGAACCAGGGCCAGCGGCTGTAGGGCCGCGAACGTACGTCCAGCACGCGTTCGATGCCGTGTCTCCGCAGCAGGGCCAGGAATACCTCTGCCGGGTGGTTAGAGTGGCCGATGGTGTACAGGGCGGGCGGGGCGTCAGGCGCGGGCGGTGTGGTCATGGGGCTGACCTCCGGGCGAGCGTGACCATGGGCCGAGCCTAGCCCCACCGCACGTGTAGCGGCAAGCGTTGGGGGGTGGCTTCTTGCACCCATGGTCCGAGTGGGCAGCAATGGTGCCGCGCAAACGCGGCGGCAACTGTCCGATCGTGCTAAACTCCCACGGCTGGGCGGAACGACGCCGGGGGGCGCCATGGACAGACGGAGAGTGCAGATGGCCGTGCGCGTGCTGGTCGGGGCCGTGGTGAGTGCCGTGGCGCTGATGCTGTGGGGCTTCATGTTCTGGGTGGTGCTCTCTGCCCCGGGTGGTGCCACGCGCGCCTTGCCGGACGAGCCAGCCCTGATGCAGACCTTGCGCGAACACCTGCCCGCATCGGGCACCTACTACTTCCCGCTGCCGCCCTCGCCCACGCCAAGTCGGGATGATCGCGCGGCCGTGGAGGCGTTCCGCCAGCGCGAGTTGGCAGGGCCCATCGGCATGATCCACTTCCGCCGGGAGGGTGCGGACCCCCTTTCGCCCTTCGTGTACGTGGAGCGCGGCCTGCACGCCTTCGTCTCCTCTCTCATCGCCGCGTTGCTGCTGGTGGTGGCGCTGCCGGAGTTGGAGGGCTTCGTGCAGCGGACGGCGTTCGTGTTCGGCCTGGGCGTCTTCGCGGCAGTGGCCGTGCGCTTTTCCGAGCCCATATGGTGGCACCTGCCCTGGCGGCACTTCGTGCACGGCGCGATCTACGATTCCGTGTCCTGGCTCATTGCCGGCGTGGTGCTGGCGGCCATCGTCAAGCCCCCCCGGGGCGTACCGCACCTCACCGATCCCAGCAAACCCCTCTGGAAGCGCGCGCTGGAAGTCGATTAACTGCGTCCGCCCGGACAACTCTCACCTGCCCGCGAACCGCGCGGGCTCCGGCTCACTCGAACGGTGGGCGTGGCGTCGCATGGCCGGGACGGGCGCTCCGGCCTTGAGATTGGGTGACCCGTCGGCTATACCTCGTGGAAGGGCCGGCCTGGGATGGGTCGGCAAGCATCCGTGATTCCGCGGCCATCCGCGGCGCCTTTGTGGCAATCCCGCGGCGATCCTGCGGCCCCCCTCACCCATCGTTTTCCATGCACGGTCTGACGCTCGAACAGTCCAACCGCATCATCACCGCCACGTTGGCCAAGGGCCGCGAGATGGGCCTGCCGCCGCTGGGCGTAGCCGTGCTGGATCCGGGAGGCCACCTAATCGCCATGCAGCGCGAGGACGGCCTGACCTTCCTGCGCGTGCGCATCTGCCAAGCCAAGGCCTACGGCTCGCTGGCCATGGGCATGCACTCGCGGCACCTCGCGGAGCGCTACGCTGGTGGCACGACGCAGCAGGGCTTCTTCCAGGCCCTCAACGGTATGACCGGCGGGCAGGTGGTGTCCGTGCCGGGCGGTGTGCTGGTGCAGGATGCCGACGGGACCGTGCTGGGCGCCGTGGGCGTCTCCGGCGCTGCCAGTGAGGATGATGAAGCCTGCGCCGTGGCCGGCATCGAGGCCATCGGGTACACGGTCACGCTGTAATGACGGGACGCCTCGCGGCGTGCCGTCACCTTCCGAGTCGTGGGAGACCGCCATTAGGATGATGCGCGTGCTGCTCCGTCCACTCCATTGGGTTGTGTCCCGGATCCCGCCGGCCGCCCTGCTGCTGGCGGCGCTGGCCATCGGGTTGTGCGCCGAACTCTGGGTCGTCGCGCTGCCGGCCCGGGCCGCGGACGAGCCCCGCCCACTGGTGGTGATGCTGGGCAGCCAGCCCGCCACGCTGGATCCGCTGCGGGCTACGGACGCGGACGGCGTGCGCATCTCTCACCAACTCATCTTCGACACGTTCGTGCGGCTGGGGGACGACCTCACCATCCAGCCGAACCTGGCCGCCTTCAAGCGCCTTTCGCCCACGCGCTACCGCTTCTCGCTGCCCAAGGGCCGGCACTTCCACAACGGCGCACCGCTGACGGCCGCCGACGCCGTGTACACCCTGCAGCGCTTCATGGCGCCGGAGGTGGGCTCGCCCTACGGCGGCTCCCTGCGCGACGAGATTGCCAGCGTGAGGCAGACGGGCAAGCTGAGCTTCGAGGTGACGCTGAAAGCGCCCTATGCTGCATTCCTTTCGCACATGACGCTGCCGGTTCTCTCGCGCCAGCAGAACGGTGTGCCCACGCCCTGGGGCGACCTGAACGGCACCGGCCCCTTCCGCTTCGTGCGCCGCGACGTAGGCGAGATCGTGCTGGATCGCAACCCGGACTATCCGCACCCGGCGGGCGTGGCGCGGGTCGTGTTCAAGATCGTGCAGGACGAAGCGACGCGCCTGCTCAAGTTCGAGAAGGGCGATATCCAGCTCGCCATCAACGTGCTGCCGCTGGACAAGATCGCCGAGTTCGGCCGCCCGCCGCTAAGCGACCGCTACCGCGTGGTGGAATCCCCCGGGCTCTCGTACCAGTACCTGGGCTTCAACCTGCGCGATCCGATCCTGAAGCACCCGCGGGTGCGCCAGGCGATCGCACACGCCATCCACGTGAACGTGCTGATCGCGCGGCGCCAGATGAGCCACTCCGTTCCGGCCACGGGCCTCATGCCGCCCGGCAGCCCCTACAGCGATCCCTCGCTGAAGCCCTACGCGTACGATCCCGCCGAAGCCAAGCGCCTGCTGGATGCGGCGGGCTACCCAATGCAGAACGGACGGCGCTTCCGGCTGACCTACAAGACCAGCACGGACCGCTCCGCCGTGATCCAGGCGCGCGTGATCCAGAACGACCTGCGCCAGGTAGGCATCGACGTAGAGGTGCGCTCCTACGAGTGGGCCACGTTCTACAGCGACATCCGCAAGGGCAACTTCCAGCTCTACTCGCTGCGCTGGATCGGGGTGTCCGATCCGGACTTTCTCTATGCCCTGCTGGACTCCAAGAGCGTGCCGCCCCAGGGCCGCAACCGCGGCGGCTACGCGAACCCCAAGGTGGATGCGCTGCTGGAAAGAGCGCGCGTCACCGCCGATCCCAAGCGCCGCGCGGCGCTGTACCGTGAGGTACACCGCATCGCGCACGCGGCGCTGCCCTACCTCAGCCTGTGGCACAACAACAACGTCGCCGTGGTCTCGCGTGCGCTGAGCGGCTTCCGCCTCGCCCCCGCCGGGGGCTTCGAACACCTGGCGGACGTGCGCTGGGCAGTGAAGTAGGGGCGCCGCCATGACCTACCTTGTGCAGCGGGTGCTGTGGACGGTGCCCATCCTGCTGGGCGTGCTGACGCTGGTGTTCTTCCTGCTGCACCTGATTCCCGGCGATCCGGTGGACATGATGCTGGGCGAGCAGGCCCTGCCCGCCGACCGCGCCCAGATGCATGCCGCCCTGGGTCTGGATCAACCCCTGGGCGCGCAGTACCTGGGCTACCTGGAGCGCACCGTGCGGGGCGACCTGGGGCAGAGCTTCCGCCAGCATCGGCCCGTGGCGGCGCTCATTGCCGAGCGCATGCCGGCTACGGCCGAGCTGATGCTCGGGGCGATGGTGGTGGCGCTGGGGGTGGCGCTGCCGCTGGGGCTGCTGGCCGCGCTGCACCACGGCCGCTGGGTCGATCAGGTGGCCAGCGTCTTCGCTGTGCTGGGCGTAGCCACGCCCAATTTCTGGCTGGGGCCGCTGCTGATCCTGGCCTTCGCCATCAAGCTGGACTGGCTGCCGGTGAACGAGATGGGAGGGCTGAACCATCTGGTGCTGCCCTCCATCACGTTGGGCACGGCCATGGCCGCGCTGCTCTCGCGCATGATGCGCACGGCGCTGGTGGAGGTGCTGGGCGAGGACTACATCCGCACCGCCCGCGCCAAAGGCCTGCGCGAGCATTCGGTGATCCTTGTGCATGCCCTGCGCAACGCGCTGATCCCCGTGGTCACTGTAATCGGGCTGCAGGTGGGCGCGCTGCTCTCCGGCGCCATCATCACGGAAAGCATCTTCGACTGGCCCGGGCTGGGCACCCTGCTGCTGGGCGGCATCTACGGCCGCGACTACCCCCTGGTGCAGGGCTGCATCCTCGTCATCGCCCTCACGTACGTGTTCGTGAATCTCGCCACGGATCTGGCCTACGGCTGGATCGACCCCCGTATTCGCCGCCCATGAGCGCCCTCAGCCGTCCCGCGCGCCGCGTGCTGGTGCTGACGGTCCTGCTGGGCGTGTGCTTCTGTGTGCCCGCCCTGCTGGCCCCCTGGCTGGCCCCGGAAGACCCCATGGCGCTCGACCTGATGGGCTCGCTGACGCCGCCGAGCTGGACCCACCCGCTGGGACAGGACGAGCAGGGCGGCGACATCCTCAGCCGCCTTATCTATGGTGCCCGCATCTCGCTGGTGGTGGGGCTGGCCACGGTCGCCGTCTCGGCCAGCATGGGCACCGCGGTGGGACTGCTCGCCGGCTATGCGGGCGGCTGGACGGAGCAGCTCGCCATGCGCGGCGTGGACGTGCTGCTGGCCTTCCCCGGCCTGTTGCTGGCCATCGGCCTGGTGGCCGTGCTGGGGCCGGGCCTGGGCAACGTGGTGATCGCCCTCTCCGTACTGGGCTGGACGGGCTTCGCGCGATTGGTGCGCGGGCAGGTGCTCACGGTGAAGGGCCTGGACTACGTCCAGGCCGCCACCAGCCTGGGTGCGGGGCACCTGCGCCTGATGCTGCGGCACATCCTGCCCAACATGATGGCGCCCGTGCTGGTACAGGCGTCCTTCGCCATCGCCGGGGCCATCCTCTCCGAGGCTTCCCTGAGCTTCCTGGGCCTGGGCGCGCCGCCCGGCACACCCTCCTGGGGTGCCATGCTGGCCGACGGCCGCAATGTGCTGGTGGAAGCGCCCTACGTCTCCATCTTCCCCGGCTTGGCCATCATGCTGGTCGTGCTGGGCTTCAACCTGCTAGGCGACGCCCTCGCCGACTGGCTCGATCCACGCCGCCGCGACGCCTGAACGCTTGCCCGAAGGCACCACTCGCGCGGGCCGGCCGACCGGCACGGGCCCGCTTGGCACGTTGGCGCGGGCGGTGGTACGTTGGCACCGCGGGGGCGGCGCGACCGGCGCGCTCAGTGCCGCTTGGGTTCCACGATACGCGGCGAGGCGATGGAAGGGCGAGAGGAGGGGCGGGAATTTCGCGAGTTGACCCGGCAGGAACTTGACCTGCTGGCCCTCGACCTCATTCAGAAGCTCCAGCGCACCTACGAGCCGGGCCTGGACCGCGTCATCACGCAGCAGAATGTCTACCAGCCCATGCGCGATCCGGGTCGCGCGGAGTTGGAGGCGTTCATGGAGCATGTGCTGGCGCCCGGCTCCGCCGTGGAGGGTGTCGAGCACCTGGATCACTGCCTGGCTCAGCTCGAAGCCGGCCGGCACGTGCTGTTCCTGGCCGAGCACCGCGGCAACCTGGACGTACCCTCGTTCTCCGTGCTCCTCCAGCGCACCTATCCGCGCGCGCGGGAGATCCTCAAGCGGCTCATCTACATTGCCGGCCGCAAGCTGAACGAGTCGTCCGACTTCATCAAGATGTTCACGGAGAAGTACTCGCGCCTGGTGATCGTGCCCCGGCGCGACTTCCCGCCCGAGCGCCCCGATGCGACCGAGGAGGGGCGCCAAGCCCGCGAGGAATTCATCACTAACGCCGCCCGCATCAACCGCGCGGCCTTCCGCGAACTGGTGCGGCTCAAGAAGGCCGGGCACATCTTCGTGCTGTTCCCGCTGGGGGGGCGGCTCAAGCCCGATGCGGACAACCGGCCCGTCCGCGAGACGACCTCCTATCTGCACAGCTTCGACACGGCCTATCTGGTCAGCATGGATGGGAATACACTGCCGCCCGGCGAGCGCATGGAGGACGAGCGACCCATCCAGGACACCGTGGTGTTCCGCGTGGGGCCCGCGCTGCCCTGCAAGGCCTTCCTCGCCGAAGAGCGCGAGCGCTTCGACGCCGCCCGCACTGAGGGGCGGCTGCCGCCGGATGCCGACTACGAGCAGACGGTAGTGGAACACATCATGGCCATGCTGGAGCACCTGCGCCTGCACGGCAGCTACGGCCTGCCCGCCGATCACTGAGCCCCCCGGTCGGCAGACCGGGGCCCCGCACCGGCTATCGCCGCCAGGACCGACCGGGATACGCGATCCAACGCAGCACCATCCGACCCAACGCCACAGCCCGAGGAGCAACGATGACGACCGACCTGAAGGTGGAGGTGAAGAACCGTGTGGGCATCCTCACGATGAACCGCCCGGACAAGCTCAACGCGCTCACCACCGAGATGAACGACGCCGCCGTGCAGGCCCTGGAGGCGTTCGCCGCGAATGGCGACGTGGGTTGTGTCGTGCTCACCGGCGAAGGCCGCGGCTTCTGCGCAGGCGGCGACGTCTCCGCCATGCACGCGGGCGTGGAGATCGGCGGCAAGGGCGCGAGCCTGGAAACGAAGGTGGACGCGCTGCGGCGCCGCCACGCCTTCCCCTGGCTGCTGCACCGGCTCGGCAAGCCCACCATCGCCGTCGTCAACGGGCCCGCTGCGGGCGCGGGGCTGGGCTTGGCGCTCTCCTGCGATCTGCGCCTGGCCAGCGACCAAGCCCGGCTCGGCACCGCCTATGCCCGCATCGCATACGGCGGTGACTACGGCACGACGTGGCAGCTCACCCGACTGGTGGGCCCTGCGAAGGCCAAGGAGATGTTCTTTCTGCCCGATCTGGTGGATGCCGCCGAGGCCGTGCGCCTGGGGCTGGTCAACCGCGTGTTCCCGCACGAGCAGTTGTGGGAGGAGGCCATGGCCATCGCCGAGCGCATCGCACGCGGCCCTGCCGTGAGCTATCGCTACATGAAGGCCAACGTCAACGCAGCCGTCACATCCGACTTCCGCACCCTGCTCGATCGGGAGGCGGAAACCCACATCCGCTGCGGCGAGACGGCCGACCATGCCGAGGGCGTGGCCGCCTTCATGGAGAAGCGGGAGCCCCACTTCCAGGGCCGTTAGGCCCCGCCGGGGCGGCCATTGCGGAAAATCAGCGCTTCCAGAACGGGTTGCCGCCGGTCACGCGGGCGGTGATCTCCGCCACCTGGGGCAGGTAGTCCCTGGCCGAAGACACGTAGTGCCCGTTGAGGCGCTCGCGATAGCGGTCCGCCCCCCAGATCGCCGCGATGGCGGACAGCGGCTGCAGCCCCGCGGCGGCACCCTCCTGGTAGCCCTGCCAGTTGCGCGCATGCTCTTCCGACCGGAAGAGATTCATCTGGCTTCAGGCAAATGCGAGATCCTGCGCCCATTCCTTCGGGGGCAGGCTCACGTAGCCGACCATCGTCTCCGGCTCCGCAGCGAGCACCTCGCCGTCACGCATGGTCAGCCGCAGCGGCTCGCCGCAATCCAGGCAGGGCGCCTCCACCACCACGGTCTTGCCAGGGAATATCCAGCACATGGCAGCCGCCTCGAAGCCGCACTGCGCGTACCACTTCCGCTCGCCGTCCACGCTGACGCAGTAATGCGTGGGCAGGTTGTTGAAGGGCGCGAAGGAGGCGATCAGTTCGGTGGAGGGGTGCAGCCATGCAGGGATGCCCGCCGCCATCAGGTCGTGCAGCAGCGTGCGCCCGGCCTCCGGCGCCAAGCCGAAGTCCCGCGCCAGTTCCGTGTAGTGCGGCGCCGAGCCCCGCTCGATGAACGTCAGCAGCACCCGGTGAAAGGCGCGGTCCAGCAGGTCGCGATCGGCCATGGCGTGCCCTTGGTATGCGGGGCCGGCACGGCGCGCGTCTTTTCTCGGCACGCGGGCATCCGGCGTCGTGAGTGGGATGCCTGCATCCTGCCACACGGCACCGCCATCGCAATCGTTTTTCGCCGGCAACGTAGCCAATGCCTCCACACCATCGCCATTCATTTCCCTGCTTTTCTCTGCCCGCTCTTCATCTTTGGCTACGGCCGGGTGCTGCATAATGGTTTCGGTAAGCTCCGGTGACGATCCTCCTGCGGATTGCGCTTCAAGGTAGGACCTCGGTAGCCGGGCGTGACCTGAATTGTCGCTTGGCATATGGTGGGAATAATTGGCATCCGATGGTAATCGCTGCGACACGCAATTGTGCCCTGAAGCCAGTTCCCACCGGTTGCTTTGCGTCGCCGCAGCCATCACCCACGTTGCCATCAAAAGGGGACGCCAACATGTTCCGTGAGGTGCTTGGGCCGACCAAGCGCGAAATCGCCAATCAGCTCAATCGCGAGAATGGCCTGACCCTGGCCGTCCTCGCCGAGCGCCTCGGCATCAGTCGCGAGGCCGTGCGCATCCAGATCAACGAGATGATTCACGACGGCTGGGTCGCGCGCAGCACCCAGCTACGGCGCGGCGGTAAGGCGGGCCGCCCTGCCACGCTCTATCAGCTCACCCCCGCGGGGCAGCACCTGTTTCCCAAGCAATACGACAAACTAGCGCAACTGCTGTTGCAGGTGCTGTTTGAGGTGGAGGGCCTGGATTGCGAGCACCAAATTCTCTCCGACCTGACCGAGCAGCGTCTGGCCCCGTGGCGCGAGCGGCTGGCAGGGCTCTCCCTGGACGAGAAACTGCAGGCGCTCAAGGAGCTCTATGCGGCCGGCGACCGCTTCACCGAGCTGGAGCGTCTCGATGACGGCTGGCGGCTGGTGGAGTTCAACTGCCCCTTCCTCAACGTGGCCCTGCGCTATCCGTCTCTGTGCAGCACCAGCGTCAACCTGCTCACGCGCCTACTGGGCGTGCGGGTGGTGCGCGAGGAGCGCTTCCAGGACGGTGCCAACCGCTGCACGTTCCGCATCCTGCCCGATCAACCGTGCGAGCCGCCGGGCTTCGAGCTGGAGCCTGAGCCGCAGCGGGTTTGAGCCGCGACGACCGTCGGGCGGCACCTGGCTCCCGTTCCCATCCGCGCTCCGATGCGCTATCGGCTAGGGAAGACCGCTCGAATGCGGCCCCCATCCACCCGAGCGCAGAGGATGCCTTTCCATGACGCAACGCGGCTACGCCAAGGGTCTCACCAACTACGGTGACCCGGGATTCTCCAAGTTCCTGCGTGGGGCCTTCCTGCGCCAGATGGGCTTTGACCGGGAGGACTTCGAGAAGCCCATCATCGGCATCATCAACACGTACTCGGAGCTGAACCCGTGCCACCGCGGGTTCATCGAGCTGGCGCCCGCCGTGCGGCGGGGCGTGCTGGAGGCCGGCGGCCTGCCCGTGGAGTTGCCCACCATCTCGCTGGGCGAGACGTTCCTGCACCCCACCTCCATGCTCTTCCGCAACCTGATGGCCATCGACACGGAAGAGATGATGCGGGCGCATCCGCTGGATGCCGTGGTGCTGATGGGCGGCTGCGACAAGACCACGCCAGCGCAGCTCATGGGCGCTGCAAGCGCGAACATCCCCGCCGTGTTCCTGGCGGCGGGCTCCATGCTCACCGGGGACTGGCAGGGCGAACGGCTGGGCGCCTGCACGGACTGCCGCCGCCTGTGGGGCGAGTACCGCGGCGGGCGCGTCAGCGACCAGGACATCGAGACCATCCAGGGTCAGCTCATGCCTACGGCCGGCACCTGCATGGTGATGGGCACCGCCTCCACCATGGCCTGCGTCACCGAGGCGCTGGGGATGATGGTGCCCGGTGGGGCTTCGCCTCCCGCAGCCTATGCGGATCGCCTGCGCATCGGCGTGGAGACGGGTCGCACGGCCGTGCGCCTCACCGAGAGCGGCCTCACACCGGACCGCATCATGACGCCCGAGGCCTTCGAGAATGCGATCCGCGTGCTGCTGGCCATCGGCGGCTCCACCAATGGCGTGGTGCACCTGACGGCCATGGCCGGGCGGCAGGGCATCGTGATCGAGCCGGACGCCTTCGACCGCCTGAGCGAAGACACGCCCATGATCGTCAACCTCAAGCCCTCCGGGAAGTACTACATGGAGGACTTCCACAAGGCCGGCGGCATGCGCGTGGTGCTGCACGCGCTAAAGGACAAGCTGCACCTGGACTGCCTTACCGTGACGGGCCGCACGCTTGGCGAGTTGCTGAACGAGCCCTTCACGCACCCCGACTGGCAGGACGTGATCTATCCCGCCAGTGCGCCCCTGCAGGAAAAGGGCGGCATGGTCATCCTGCGCGGCAACCTGGCCCCCGATGGCGCCGTGATCAAGCGCTCCGCGGCCAATCCGGAGCTGATGCAGCACACCGGGCGCGCCGTCGTGTTCGACTCGCTGGAGGATCTCTCCGCCCGCATTGACGACCCGGCGCTGGATGTGACCGCTGAGGACGTGCTGGTGCTGCGCAACGCGGGCCCCATCGGCGCACCGGGCATGCCCGAGTCCGGCTACATCCCCATTCCGAAGAAGCTCGCCCAGCAGGGCGTGAAGGACATGGTGCGCATCTCCGACGCCCGCATGAGCGGCACGGCCTATGGCACCATCGTGCTGCACATTGCGCCCGAGGCCGCCGTGGGTGGCGGACTGGCCCTCGTGCAGTCGGGCGACCGCATCGAGCTGGATGTGGCCAAGCGCCGGCTCAATGTGCTGGTGGACGATGCGGAACTGGTGGCCCGCCGCACCCGCTGGCAGCCCCCGGTGCTGGATACGGCGCGCGGCTACCTCAAGCTGCACCGCGAGCAGGTGCAGCAGGCCCACCTGGGCTGCGACCTGGCTTTCCTGCGCCCGCCGGAGCGGCATCGCATCCGGTAGGCGGTTGGCACTCCTCGACGATTCTTGGGGAGGGGTTTTCGCTACTCCGCGGCCGAGGCCACCTCGGGCGGCTCCTCCGCATCCGACACGTCGATGGCGCAGCCCAGCGTCTCCTGCAAAAGGCGCATACCGATGGAGCGGGGATTGTCCACCACCACGTGGCCGTCGATATTCAGCACCACATTGTGCTTTAGCGCACGGAAGTAGGAATCGCGCATGGCGGCATCGTGGCGCAAGAGCTGCGGGTCGAACTTGGTAATGAAGATCAGCACCAGCCGCGGCACGCCCTCGTAGAGCCCATCCTTCTCGTGCAGCAGCGCCAAGCCATCCTTAAGGGGCATCGTGGGCGGCAACACCAGATAGTCGAACTGCCCGCGCCCCGCCACGCTGGCCATGTTGCGGATCGTGGCCAGGATCTCCTTGGGACCCTGGTTCGAGAGCGTGGGCAACTGCACACGCTCCGCGCCCGCCAAGCGGTGCCGCTGGAAGTTGTGCGTCAGTGCGCGCAGCAGAAGGCGCAGCGCCGGCGCCACGTTGCGCGTGGGATAGTGCATGTCGCTGTTGGGGTCGGCCGCGTAAGCCCCGCCGCGCATGAACTGGCGGCTGTAGAAGCGCCGGAAGATGGCGTGATCCAGATAGCGGGCCTGCAGCGACTCAGTGGGCAGCGCCAGCAGCTCCGTCACGAACGCCTGCGCCTTGCCGAAGTGCGCGGCGGTGTGCTCCGACTCGGGGATGAACACGTCCATCAGAAGCTGCTTGCGCGCCGGCATAAACAACTGGCGCACCCGCTGCGGCAGGTCGGCCAGTTCTTCGTCCATCAGCGTCTGCCGCTCGGCCAGGCTCTGGGCCGCCTCCCGCAGGCGCACCTTGCGCGTCATCAGCTTGACCAGTCGGTCGTGGCGCGTATCAAAGCGGCGGAACTCCAGCGCTTGGCCGCGCACGGCCTGAATGGCCGCCTGGATGCCCTCGCCTCCGCCATTCAACGGTTCGCGCGCCTGGGCCAATGCCTCGCCATGGGACTGCCACGTGTGCTGCAGCCGCTGCACGTCCTCCTCCGTGGGTAGCTTGCCGCCGGGCGCCTGCACCTTGGGCAACACCGGCTCCGTACGATCTTCCACGGCACGGATCACGGCCATTTCCGCCCGCAGCTGATAGAGCTGCTGCAGGTGGCGCTGCTTGCGCACCCGCACCTTGTCCAGCCCCTCCTGCATCGCCTCCACGCGCCCGGCCAGCGCCTCCGCATTGGTAGCGATGTTGTTCAACAGCTTGCGCAGCGCCTCGGATTGGGCCATCACCTTCTCCGCCGCCCCGCCCGGCTCCAGCTCGCGCAGGGAGGCAAGCCGCCCGTCGGCGCTCTGCACGTAGGCATGCAAGGTGTTGGCGGCACGCTGGTTCTTAAGTAGCTGCTCACTCAGCCGCGCGTTGATCTGCGTCAGCTCGCCCTGGTAGTTGCGGAGCTGGGTCTGCACGCGGCGCGTATGCTGGTCTCGCTCGATGGCCTGCATGCGCCGCAGTTGCTCCATGCGCCCACGCACCTGCCCCTGCCACTGCTCCCGCAGCGTCGCAGTCTGGCGGGCCTCGTGGGCGTTCTGCCACGCCTGGTTGTGCTGCAGGTAGCGCCGCAGCGCCGCCACGAACGCCTCCAGCTTGCCACGCCAAGTGTCAATTTCCCGCAAAAGGCCGTTGAAGACCTCCTGCAGCAGCTCGTTCAGGCGCACCTGCGTGCGGCTGGCGGCACCCAACAGCCGCTGCTCCAGCAATTCGGGATGCCCGGGCGTATCTCGGAAGAAGTCAGCTTCACCGTATTCGCCGAGGTCCAACTGGCCCTTCAGCGATCCTACCAGCGCCTCCACGCGCTGGTTCGTCTCGCCCAACTCGGCTTCCACGCGCTTGCGGTCGGTCAGGAACTGCTCGTAGCGCTCGTGGTAGGCCTGCTCCTCCTGTTTGAGCATCTGCTGGTAGATCGGCGAACTCTCGTCGTCGATGGCCTCCAGCATGGTGTGCAGCTCTCGCTGCTGCTCGTGCTGCTCCTCGATCTTGGCCGTGAAGTAGTCAGCGAAGTCCTGCGCCGTGGGATTGAGCACTCCCTCCTCGCGGGCGAAGTGCACCGCCAGCGCCATCTGCTCTTCCAGGAACACGCTGAAGTCGTAGTCGAAGCCCCGGAACAGGCCCTTGGCGATGGGCTTGTTGAACAATTCCGAGCAGGCCAGGCTGGGGAAGTGGTAGAGAGAATCGTTCTCCTTCTTGTCCTCGTCCGTGGCGAAGAACAGCACATCCGGGTACTGGTCTTGTGGCATCGGCTGCCCGTAGGCGCCACGCTTGAACTCCGCGAGCCACTTGGCCAGCAGGCTGGCTTCCGAGCAGGTCTGCATCTTTGCGAAGAACGTCAGATCCTGTTGGTCGATATCGAAGTTGCGGCGGAACTCGTGGGCAATGAAGTCCGACAACAGCTTCATCTCGTGGTAGACCGCCTCTAGCTCCTGCGTCGTCACCTTGTCCAGTGAGGCCAGCCCGGCATCCACCCATTCGGTGCTGAGGGGCATGTTGTAGGCAATGTCCGCGATACGCACCCGATCGCTGGGCTGGCCTACGGCCACCTCGCGCATCGTCTCCACCAGGTTGGAGAAATGCTGCTCGTAGCGCTGGGCCGTGTTGCGGTAGTACGGCACCTCCTCCGGTGTGTCGCACAGATAATAGAAGCTCTCCGGGTCGATCAGCCGCTCCAGCCCGAAGCGCCGCAGCAGCTTGAGCGTCTGCCCGGCCAGCGGGCCCACCGCCGCCGCCCGCAGGCGCTGCGCGTAGTTCTCCCGCTTGCGGGTGTGCTCCACCGCCTCGCCGATCAGCTTGTGGTAGAAGTGCGCCCGCACAGCCTCCTGCATGGGGTCCTGATGCGCCGAGTGGCTGCTCGGCTGGATGAAGTGCTCAAAGAAGACCTCCTGCTCTTCTTCCCCGTCTCCTCCCTTGCCATTGCCCCCGCGCTCCTGGTCGGCGCGACGTGCTTTGCGGAAATAGATCGCACTGGCCTGCTCCACGGCGACCTTTTCTTCAATTTCCTTCATCAGGAAGGACACTTCGCCGGTCAGCGTGTTGATGCGGAGCTTGCCCACCTTGGACATATCGATCTCTTCCTGCCCGCCCGTGGGACTGCGGCGCAGGAACTTCTCCACCGCGTGCATGGGCACCCAGCGAAACTCCAGCCGCTCGTCGCCGAAGTGGCGCGACTGGATCACCTGCCCGCCGATGACCACGCCGAGAAAATCCAGCCCGCGATCCTGCCGGAAACGGAAATCGTGGATGAGCGGCAGCGGCAGATCCACCACGATCATGCGCTCGCGGCGTCCCTTGCCAACCTCCACCTCCTCCGCTGGTCCGTGCCCGAATACCGATTGCAGCTTGCGTAGCGTGAGCAGATTGAACCCGATCGGCTTGCCACTCCGGTCCAGCCGCAGGCGAATATCGGTGAAGAACGGCAGGGAGTAGGTCACCACCTGCTGCTGGGTGGTGATCATGCGCTCGAAGGCCTCGGCGCTGTGGATTTCCACCACGCGCTCGCCGCCGTTGTACTCCAGCACCAGCGTGGCGCCGCCCTCCGCCAGCACCTGTTGCAGCTTGGCGCGAAGATCCGGGATGGTGCCGCTCAGGTACACGGCCAACTCCGGATACTGCATGCGCAGGCGCGGCAGGTAGTCCAGGAAGCTGGAGAAGGCGCGGAACTCGGACTGCAGCTCGATGACGATCAGGTAGAGCCGCTCGTCCGACTCGATGATGTGCTGGTAGATACGCTCGGCCGGCAGGTGGGTGGATCCCTCCTGGGCCGGCATCATGATGCGCCGCAGGCGCGGCCGCAGTTCGTCGGGGACCTGATGGAGAGTCTGGACGAGATCGGGATTGAGCAGCACAAGCCGCCCGTTGAGCGACCGATCCGGCGCAGGAATCTCGCCCTGCTGCACCCGCCGCGCCACCTCGTCCCGGACGAACTGCTCGTCCTCCGGACTCATGGGTACCAGGGAATAATCGATCTCGAGCATGCGATTCCCGGGTGTCCGGGTGGCGGCCGCCAACCGCCCCTGTCCGTTCGGATGGCCGAAATCCTAACGTAAGGACAAGAGCCGCCCCTGGTACGGGCGCAGCCCACTCACCGTAAGCGCAACACCTGTTGCCGGTCAATCCAAATCATCCTGAAAACCCGACTTTCAGGACTTCCCGCAGCGTTCGCCTCCGTGGCCACCGGCCAAGGCCTGGCGCTCCGTTGGCATTGGAGCTATCACGACACCCGGTGGTTCGTGTCCCGTACGTGGTGCGTGCGCTTTGCGTCATTCGATGATGGCCGGGCGGGCCTGACACGCCCCCCAATGGCCGCGGCGAGCCGGGGCGCCTGCTCCGTGCGGACCAGAGAAGGCCTAGCGCAGTCGGACCCGGTCGACGTTGACAATGCTCTGCATTCCCCTCCATCTAGGAGCGATGGTGCGCCGATCCCACTGCGGGGTAGGCGCCATGACCGCGCAGTATCCCGGGCCGCATGGCCCCGACCGGCAAGGACTGCCCGTTGATTTTCATCGTCAAAGTCTTCCTCAGTGTGGCGATGGTGTGCTTCGCCGTGGGCTATGCGTCCCGCCGGCGGGCCAACCCCCTGCACCGCCAGCTCATGGCGGCAGGCGTGCTCGTGGCCTGGACGGCCGTGGTCGTACTGCTGCTGGGGCGGTTCGGGCTGGGCCTGCCGCTGCGACCAGCCTTCTGGCTGGTGGAACTGACCGGCAGCGCTCGGGCGGCAGATATTATTGCGCTGGTGCAGCAATCGCTGGGACTGCTGGCCCTGCTGGTGCTCAGCGCCCAGGCCCTGCTGGGCCGCCTGCGCCATCCTCTGCACCGCCCCGTGGCCTGGGGTGCCATCCCGCTGTGGCTGCTGGTCTGGGTCACGGCCATGTTCGGCTACGTATAGGCCCCTCGACGGCGCTCCCTGCGCGGATGCCACGCCGCCGGCCACGGTTTGCATTCGCCTTCCGGCGCGATAGACTGGGCTCCGATTTAACTCCTGGCCAAGCCCCGGTGTGACGGGCTCTGCGCCCGCACCGTATTCGATTCGAAAAAGGACCCGACCGCATGCGAGACCACCAGTATCCTGGCCGTTCCGTGGTGATGAGCACCCACGGCATGATCTCCACCAGCCAACCCATGGCCACGCAGGTGGGCCTGGACGTGCTCAAGAGCGGCGGCAACGCCATGGATGCAGCCATCGCCGCCAGCGCCACGCTCTGCGTCACCGAGGCTCAGTCCACCGGGATCGGGGGCGACTGCTTCATCCTTTATCACGAGGCCAAGACCGGGAAGCTGCACGGACTCAACGGCAGCGGGCGCGCCCCTGCCAGAGCTACGCTGGAGGAGTACCGACGCCGCGGGCTGAGCGAGGTACCCGAGCGCGGGCTGCTCTCCGTCTCCGTGCCCGGCGCCATCCACGGGTGGGAAGCCGCCCTGCAGCGCTTCGGCACGCGGTCGCTGGGCGACGCCCTGCAGCCGGCCATCGCCTTCGCGGAGGAAGGCTACGCGGTATCGCCGGTGGTGGCCTGGGCCTGGAAGCGCAACGAGGCCGTGCTGCGCCAGACAGAGACGAGCGCACGCGTGTTTCTGAAGGACGGCCAGACGCCGCCCGCAGGCAGCCTGCACCGTCAGCCGGATCTGGCGCGCTCCCTGCGCCTGATCGCCAAGGATGGGGCCCGCGCCTTCTATGAAGGGCCCATCGCCAAAGGCATCGCGGACTACATGCGCGCCCACGACGGCCTGCTGGACGAGGCGGACCTGGCCGCGCACACCTCGGAGTGGGTGGAGCCGATCGGTACGGACTATCGCGGCCTGCGCATGTACGAGATTCCACCCAACGGCCAGGGCATCACCGCGCTGATTGCGCTGAACATCCTGGAGAACACGCGCCTGGGCGAAATGGAGCACCTCAGCCCGGACTACCTGCACACGTTCACCGAGGCCTTCAAGCTGGCCATGGCCGAGCGGGACACCTGGGTGGCGGACATGCACTACGCCGACGTGCCGGTGGAGGCGTTGCTCAACAAGGACTATGCTCGCCAGCAGTTCGGCCGCATCGACTCGGCGCACGCCATGCCGCACCCGGTGACGACTGGGCTCAACGGCGGCGCACCGCACCGCGACACGATCTACCTCACCGTGGTGGACAAGGACCGAAACTGCTGCTCGTTCATTAACAGCCTCTACCACAACTTCGGCAGCGGCGTGATCGCGGGCGATACGGGCGTGATGCTGCAGAACCGCGGCTCGGGCTTCGTGCTGCAGGAGGGCCATCCCAACTGCATCGCGCCGGGCAAGCGCCCCATGCACACCATCATCCCGGCCATGGTCTACCGCGGTCAGGAGCCCATCCTCTGCTTCGGCGTGATGGGCGGACACTACCAGGCCATGGGCCATAGCTACGTGCTCACCAACTGGCTGGACTTCGGCATGGACCTGCAGGAGGCGCTGGACGCCCCGCGCTTTCTGCCGCAGAACGGCGTGCTGAGCGTGGAGCGCCCCATTCCTGAGTCCACCCGCGAGGTGCTGCGCCAGCGCGGCCACACCGTGGTCGAGACCGAGACGCCCCACGGCGGCGGCCAGATGATCTACATCGACGCCGAGGCCGGCGTGCTGCAGGCCGGCTCCGATCCTCGCAAGGACGGCTGCGCGATGGGTTATTGACGTAGGGCATGGCGTCCATCCCGCGGCATCGGGGGCGCCGCAGGAGATCCGCACGCCGCGGGTGGTCTTTTGGGCCCCAAGGCGTTAGGTAAACACAAAGGCGTCCCGCCGCTCCGCGGGACTGCCACCACTTACACTTCTTCCCCGACCGTCGCCCAGGCAGGCGCGCCGCGCTTTGCCCCTGGCCACGCCGGGAGGGGGGCTTGGCATGGGCCTGGACACCTGGATCGTTGACCACTACGTGGACGGCACGCTGCCGGTGCCAGGCCTTGCGATGCAGTTCGTCCTGCACGCGTACCTGGACATCTGGCTGCGGCTGGAAGCGCTGGTAGGAAGGGCCACCGACGCACCTCAGGCAACCGAGGAGATCGCCGCGCGCAGCCGCGAGCTGATGGAGGTGCACTACAACCTCCCGCTGCCCATGTTCAGCAGCTTCCTCGGCAACAGCATGAAGTACTCCATGGGCCTGTGGGAAACCGGCGCACGCACGCTGGACGAAGCCCAGGAGGCCATGCTGGCGGACGTCTGCGCCAAGGCGGAGATTCAGGACGGCCAGCGCATCCTGGATATCGGCTGCGGCTTCGGCAGCTTCGCCGCGCACGTTCTGCGCCACTATCCCAACGCACACGTCTGCGGCCTCACCCTGAGCCGTACCCAGGCCAACTACATGCGCGAGCGGCAGGCGGAAGCCGGACACCCGCTCAGTACGAATCGCTTTTCCCTGGTCGAGGGCGACTTCAATGACGCGTCCTTCGAGGAGTCCTTTGACCGCATGGTTAGCCTGGGAGTGTTCGAGCACATCAGCAACCTGGATCGGGCGTTGGAGAAGATCCGCGGCTTCCTCACGCCGGAGGGCCGCTGCTTTCTGCACTACATCGCGTTCCAGCCCCGCGGCAGCGACACCGATGCGCCTCGCCAGGATCCCTTCATGGACCGCTACGTGTTCCCCGGCGGGCGTGTGTGGGCCATGAGCGAGTTGGCCAAGCACCAACAGCACTTCCACATCGAGCGCGAGTGGTATCTGAGCGGCACCAACTACAAGCGCACGCTGCAGGCTTGGCTGGCCAACTTCCAGCGCAACCAGGGGCACATCCGCGAGGACAGCGGTCTCTCCATGCGTCAGCTCCGGCTGTGGGAGTTCTACCTGCGCGCCTGCATCGCCACCTTCGCCCTGCGCGGCGGACGCCATATCGGCAATGGTCAATACCTGCTGCGCCCCATCTGAGGTTCCCACCCTACCGCCGACACCCCGCCAATCCGCTTGTCACCTCTCTTAGCCGATTGTCCTAGCCGATCCACGCGATACACGTTGCATCGCGTAGCATTTGCAGGCATTCCTGGGCCCCGAAGATCCCGTTGTCTGGATTCTCGCCGGATTGTACCATTGCGTTATGGGACCCCGGCCATTACGGTGAGGCTTGACGGCTTGGCCCAACGGCGCCACTGAAGGTGCAATGCACGGGATTTGGCTGAGCCCGATGCGCGAGAATCTTGTCCCAGGCCAAACACCGCACGGTGCGGGCATGGCCGGCACGCACACCGAGCTGGGGAGCAACCGGGAGCGGATGGCACACGGATACGATCTGTACGCGGGCACGGACGACGACGCGGCGCTGGCTCTGCTGGCCGCGGCGGAGCACGGACACCTGACCGTTTGGGACGGCGAGGCACGCCGCCCGTCCACCATCTTCATGCACTACGTGACGCGCGTCGCGGAGCGCGAGATCTGGGGCCACCTGGCCAACACGAACCCCGTGCTGCGCCGGCTGGAGACCGACCCCCACGCCACGTTCACCGTGTCCGGGCCTTCCGCCTACGTGCCGTCATACTTCAGCGGCGAGGAGCGCGGTGTGCCCACCAGCTACTATAGCTGGGGCCAGTTCCAGGTGGAGGTGGCTTTGGTGCGCGACCATGCGGATCTGCTGACGATCCTGGAGGCCATGCTGGCGCGCTTCCAGCCCGAGGGCCGCCACCCGCCCATGGACCCCGCGGACCGCTACTGGCAGGGCATGCTGAACGCCATCACGGGCGTGCGCATGCACATCCGCACCGCCGCCAGCCGCGCCAAGTACGGCCAGAACAAGCCGACGCGCACGCGGCACCTCATCGTGGAGGCGCTGCGCCAACGCGGGCTGGCGCAGGACGCCGCCGCAGCCGACCAGGTGCTGGCGCACCTGCCGCCGGAAGACCCATCGGACGCCCCGACCCGCTGACGCGCCATGGAACCGCTCAACGGCCTTGCCGGATTCGCGCTGGACCGCACACAGCCGCTCACGGATCAGATCGTGACGCGGCTGATGGGCTCCATCGGCTCGGGCGCGCTGCCCCCGGGCACGCGTCTGCCCTCCATCCGGGCCCTGGCCGTGCAACTGGGCGTGAACCGCAACACGGTGGCCCACGCCTTCCGCGAGCTGGCCGAGAAGGGCTATGTGGAGACGCGCTTCGGCGGCGGCAGCATCGCCACCCGGCCGGCACCCGCCCTGCCCCCCGAGCGCCACCCTCCGGCCCAGGCCGTCGCTGCGCCGCTGACCGCGCGGGATTGGGAGCAGCGCTTCGCGCGGCACGTCGGCGCATACCTTTCCGCCGCGTCGCCGCCGCTGTTTCCCGCGGGCCGGACGCGGCCCATCAACCTGTTCCAGATGCGGCCCGATTCGGGGCTGTTTCCACTGGAGCGCTTCCGGCGCTGCCTGAACACGGTGCTGCGGCGCGGTGGGCGGCGGCTGCTGGACTACGGCAGTCCGGCGGGCTACCTGCCCCTGCGCGAGCAGATCGCGCGACGCCTGCGCCAAGCGAACGTGGGGGCGGACCCCAGCCAGGTGCTCATCGTCACCGGCAGCCAGCAGGGCATCGATCTACTGGCCAGAGCCTTCGTAGACCCCGGGGATCGCGTGGTGGTGGAGTCGCCCATGTACTCCATCGCGCTGAAGATGCTCACCGTGAACGGCGCCCGGCTGCACCCCTACCTGGTGGGGCCGCAGGGCATCGACACCAAGGCCCTGGAGCAACTCGGCCCGCAGGCGCCGCCCAAGCTGTTCTACGCCGTACCGAACTTCCAGAACCCCACCACGCACTCGTACTCGCTGGAGGAAAAGGCGGAGCTGCTGCGCCATGCCTACCGCCTGGACAGCGTGGTGATCGAGGACGCATCGGACACCGAGCTGCACGGCGAGCCGAACCAATGGCCCGCGCTGGCCTCGCTGGATACGAGCGGACGGGTGATCCACCTCAACACGTTCAGCAAGACCCTGGCCCCGGCCATGCGGGTGGGCTATCTGGCGGCGCCGGCGCACTTGGTGCGGCGCCTGGCGGAGCTGAAGGAGATGACCGACCTGTCGCAGTCCCTGATCCTGCAGGCGGCCATCGCGGAGTTCATGGAGCGCGGCTACTTCGACGAGCACGTGGCGCACCTGCGCGAGGCCTACCGCACCCGCATGGAGCGCGTGCTGCAGATGCTGGAGGCGACCCTGCCGGCCGAGGCGCCCTTCACGCGGCCCGATGGCGGGCTGTGCGTATGGGTGGACCTGCCCTCGCACCTGGACCCCCAGCGGCTCTTCGAGCACCTGCGCGGGCGGGGCGTGCTGGTCTCGCCGGGCTCCCTGTATCAGCCGCTGGCTAGCGGCCGCAACGGCATCCGCCTCTGTGTGGCGGCGGAGCCGGAAGAGCGCCTGCGCGAGGCGTTCGCCATCCTGGGGCGCGAGCTGGGCGAGCTGCTGCGCCGACCGCCGCCCACCCCGGCCGATCAGGAGTATCAGGCGATGCACTAGGCAATCTACCAGACGCCGGCGGGAAGCCGGCCGCCGATCATCGCAGGGGAGCACACATTCATCCCGCGGCCCAGTGCCGCATCATTGCCCGAGAGGAGCAGACATGGAAAACGGAATCAGCTGGGGCAGCGAGCCCATGCGGCTCAAAGTGGGTCTCGCCGAAATGCTGAAGGGTGGCGTGATCATGGACGTGGTTACGGCCGAGCACGCCAAGATCGCAGAGGACGCGGGCGCCGTGGCCGTGATGGCCCTGGAGCGGGTGCCGGCGGATATCCGTCGCGAGGGCGGCGTGGCGCGCATGAGCGATCCGGCGCTGATCGAGGAGATCATGAAGGTCGTGAGCATCCCCGTGATGGCCAAGTGCCGCATCGGGCACTTCGCCGAGGCGCAGATCCTCCAGGAGCTGGGCGTGGACTACGTCGACGAGAGCGAGGTGCTCACGCCGGCGGACGAGGCCAACCACGTGGACAAGCTGGCGTTCAAGACGCCCTTCGTCTGCGGCGCCACCAACCTGGGCGAGGCCCTGCGCCGCATCGGCGAGGGCGCGGCGATGATCCGCACCAAGGGTGAGGCCGGCACAGGCGACATCATCGAGGCGGTGCGCCACCTGCGCTCCATCAACCGCGACATCGCGCTGATCAACCAGCTCAGCGAGATGGAGCTGATGGCCGAGGCCAAGCGCCTGCAAGCGCCCTACGACGTCGTGCGCTACGTGCACGAGCACGGCAAGCTGCCCGTGCCCAAGTTTACGGCGGGCGGCGTGGCCACCCCGGCCGATGCCTCGCTGCTGATGCAGCTCGGGGCCGAAGCGGTGTTCGTGGGCTCCGGCATCTTCAAGTCCGACGAGCCGGCCAAGCGCGCCGCGGCCATCGTCAAGGCCGTCACCAACTTCGACAAGCCGGGCGAGCTGCTGGCGGTCTCCAAGGGCCTCGGCAAGCCCATGTCCGGCATCGCGGTGGGCGAGTTGGGCGACCAGCAGAAGCTCTCCGTGCGGGGCTGGTGAGGGCGTCGGCATGAGCCAACGTCTGCGCGTCGGCATTCTCGCCCTGCAGGGCGCCGTGCAGCCCCACCGCGTCAAGCTGGCGCGGCTGGGGGCGGACGCAGTGCCCGTGCGGGATGCGGCCGAGCTGGCCGCCTGCCGGGGACTGATCGTCCCCGGCGGCGAGAGCACGACGTTCCTCAAGCTGATCCACGCCTACGGCCTGTGGCAGCCGCTGCTGGACTTCGCCGCCGAACATCCGCTGTGGGGCGTGTGCGCCGGCTCGATCCTGATGGCCGAGCACGTGGAGAATCCCCCACAGGAGAGTCTGGGCGTGATGCCCATCACCGTGCGGCGCAACGCCTACGGCCGCCAGAACGAGAGTTTCATCGAGCGCTTCCCGCTGCACCTGCCCGGGCAGGCACCGCAGGAGCAGGAGGGCGTGTTCATCCGAGCTCCGCAAGTGGTGGCACTCGACCCGGCCGTGAGCGTGCTGGCCGAGTGCCGAGGACAGCCCGTCGCGCTGGCCCATGGCCGCCACCTCGTCACCACCTTCCATCCCGAGCTAGCCGAATCCGACGCGCTGCATCGGCACTTTCTGGCGCTGTGCAGTCAGGAGCAGATGGCCGTCCCCGCCAGCGCCGCCCGCGCCTGAGCCTCCCGCCGAACGGCAGCGACGATCCGGAAGGCCACCGTTCACCCGGAAGCCTGCAGACGCTCGGCGTCGGAGTCTACGCCTCGCCGGCCCAGGGCAGCTCAAGCTGCAGCTCGGCCAGAGGGTCGATCTCGGGCGTGTCCAGCTGGTGCAGGCCCACGCCCAGCAGGCGCAGCTTGTGGCCTATGAGGCCGGAGGCGTGGTAGAGCGCCGCGGCCTCGCGGTACAGATCGCCGGCATCGTCGGTGACGGCGGGCAGCGTGCGGCTGCGCGTGTGGATCTGGAAGTCGCTGGTGCGCAGCTTGAGCGTGACGGTGCGGCCCTTCACGCCGCTCTTGCGCAGGCGCTCGTGCAGGGCGGCACACAGCTCCTTGAGGCGGGCCAGCAGCCAGTCCGGCTCGGCGTGGTCCTCGGCGAATGTGTCCTCGATGCTGACGGACTTGCGCTCGCGGTGGGGCTCTACGGGCCGCTCGTCGATGCCGCGGGCCAGCCGGTAGAACCACGGGCCGCGCTTGCCGAAGCGATGCGTCAACTCGGCCAGGGCCACGCCCGCCAGCTCGCCGCAGGTCTGCACGCCCATGGACTCGAAGATGCGCATGGTGGCCTCGCCCACACCCGGCACCTTGCGCAGCGGCAGGCCCGCCACGAAGCCGGCCACGTCCTGCGGACGGATCACGAATAGTCCGTTGGGCTTCTTCTCGTCCGAGGCGATCTTGGCCAGGAACTTGTTGGGCGCCACACCGGCCGAGGCCGTCAGGTGCGTCTCGCGGTGGATGTCCGCCTTGATGGCCTGGGCGATGCGCGTGGCCGAGGGGTTTCCCACGTGGTTCACCGTTACGTCCAGGTAGGCCTCGTCCAGGGAGAGCGGCTCCACGAGGTCGGTATAGCGATGGAAGACCGCCCGGATCTGCGCCGAGACGGCGCGGTACTGGTCGAAGCGCGGGGGCACGAACAGGGCATCGGGGCACAGCCGATACGCCCGGGCACAGGGCATGGCGGAGTGGATACCGTAGCGCCGCGCCTCGTAGCTCGCCGCGGCCACCACGCCCCGCCCCGCCGGCGAGCCACCCACCACGACGGGCAGTCCCCGCAGCGCCGGGTTGTCCCGCTGCTCCACGGACG
>DATFMP010000087.1:0-15109 GCA_035266845.1 bacterium | reverse complement strand
CGCAAGGAGATTGTGGAAAAGCTGCCGCGGCCAGATAGCGGAAACAACGAGACGAGGCGAGGCGAACCCATGAGGGAGAAAGAGCGGCTTCTGAGCGCCCTGTTCCCCCCGGAGGGGGGCGCGGAATTGATCAATCTCAAGTTCTTCGTGCTCGATCACTCGATCACCGAGGAAGAACTGTGCCGTGAGTTTGCCGATGCGGTCGAAGAGCATCGGAGCGAGCGTGCCCTGAAGGTTGACGACATTGACGCATACATCCGCAATAAGGACCACTAGGTCAAATGTCGGTACGGGAACTCGTTAAGCACCTAGTGGAGCTTGATGACCCTCCTGTGTCGCTAAACGCGATCCAACAGTGGATTCAGGATCGCGGATTCATTGACAAAATCAATTTTCGGCCCACCTCCAAGTTTCGCAAACTTGGAGGGGCGCTGCTTTGTACCCGATGGATTCCAGATCCGCGCCCTTACGCAGAGCCGGAATTGGTGGCGGACATCTATTTCAACGAAGCATTGCCCCCTACGATGATGCGAATCGTCTGCTGCAAGGAGATGCTTCATTTCTTTGACGGGGACACAGAGCGCACCTATACGGAAGATCAGGTGTCATCGCTCATCCGGGACTGGGCATCGGAATCCACGGTGAACGAGCTTCTCGAAAAAATCGGCGGAGAAATCGCAAATCAAATCTGGGCGCTCGTGGTCCTTGCGCCGCTTCATCTAGTTGAGAAATATCGAGCCGATTACGAGTCAGGCCGGATACCAGATGCTGAAATCGCGGCGAAATTTGAGATTCCGGAATTTCTTGTGAGGCTTCTTTATAGCAGCGAATTCAAGCTGTTAGCAGAAATGCACCTGAGATGAACCAAATGCTTGTGGTCGCCTCAGGTGTTCAGTATGACCCTTGCCCTGAAATAGCCGCCCATTCTGAATGCGCGCAAGTCCTGAATTTGCTCTGTGAGGGCAACTCGCTGCGCGGCATGTTAAGCGATATTCGAACTGAGAGACTGCCAGGCCGGGGGTGAGGTTCCGCTTTCGCCCGGGGCGGCGGCGCGGTAGGTAGGGGGCATGAGGCTTCGCTTCCCCATTGCGCTCGCGCTGCTCCTGGCGGCGGCGCTGCCGGCCGCCTGCACGACGACCGGGCCCATCGTGCCGTACCCGGACGTGGTGCACGTGCCCAATCCGCTGCGGCTGCCGGAGGGCCCGGCGCGCGAGGACCTGCTGGAGCGCTATAGCGCCTCGCCCAATCGCAACCCGGACGGCCTGGGCGTGCTGGGCACGATCTGGCTGAACTCGCGCATGACGCTGGTCACCTGGCCCCAGGCGCAGGCCCGCGAGGCGCGCAACCGCATCGCCTATGCCCGCACGCCCGCCGAGCAGCAGCGCGTGCTGACGCAGGCCCACGCGCTGTATGCGGAGCACTGGGTGTTCGAGGGCGTGCTGCTGGGCGACGTGGATTCCGCCGTGAGCGTGGACTTCTACCAGCCGGACGGCATCTACATCGTGGACGACCGCGGCCGCAAGTTCCTGCCCGTGGCTGCGCGCGATGCCGACCCGCTCACCCGCGCGCAGGTGCACAGCCGCTATGGGGACGCGCACTATGCCTACCCGCGCCTGATCTTCCCCGAGGCCGCCATCACCCCGCGCACGCGGGCCATCTCACTGTACTTCGCCGCGCTGAACAAGCGCCTGCGCTTCACCTGGGCCTTCGACCCCGATGCTCCGCTGCCGGACGGCGGCTCGCTCCTCGACAGCGGCCGCGAGACCAATCGGCTCTTCCCGGCCCAGTAAGGCCGGATTCGGCCAATCCATCCCGATTTGGGGGCTCCGCCCCCTCACCGCACCCCGCAGGGGGACCCCTGCTTGCGGACGGGTCCGCGCCAACCTGGGTGCAGGTCCGTGCCGGAGGTGCAGGGGCCTACGGCCCCCGCATCCGACTTTTCGGCTTTGCATCGGCCGCCCGTCACACCGCGCCAAGGGAGGTTCCCGTGAGCAATCCCGTCGAGATCGTCATCCGCGCCGTGGACCAGTTCAGCCCGGTCTTTGCCGGACTGGATGTGGCCCTGCAGCGCACCCAGGGGGCCGGGCGGCAGGCCCAGGGCGCGCTGGGCGACCTGGGCGGCGCCTTCGCCCGGCTCTCCGCCGCGGGTGGCGCCGCGGACGAGGCCCTGGGCGGCTTCGTCACCGCCGCCGAGCAGCGCCTGGGCGCCCTGGATGCCCAGCGCCAAAGCGCCCTGGCCGATCTCTCCGCGCACCACGTGCAGGCGTTGGACGCGCTCAACGCGCAGTTGCTGGCGCTGGACGAGACCGGCAGCGCCCAGCGCGAGGCGCAACAGCAGGCCGCCTTCGGGCGCGAGCAGGCGGCCTGGGAGGCCCACCACACCGCCCTGCTGGCGCTGGAGGGGCGCTTCCAACACCAGCTCGTCACGCTGGACCAGACCACCACCGCGGCGCGGCTGGAGACCTTCCAGCACCTGATGGAATCGCTGCAGGCCCTGGCCGCCTCCCATGGCGGCGCACTGGCCCGCGGCGCGCAGAGCCTGGCCATCGCCGAGGCCCTGATCGCGGCCTACCTGGCGGGCAACCAGGCCCTGGCCTCCGTGCCGTTCCCGTTCAACCTGGCCGCGGCCGCCGCCGTGACGGCGGAGGGACTGGCCACCGTGGAGCGCATCCGCCAGGTGCACATCGCCCACGGCGGGCTGGAGCAGGTGCCTCAGGATGCCACGTTTCTGCTGCAGGCCGGCGAGCGCGTGCTGAGCGCCTCGCAGAACCGCGACCTGACACGCTTCCTGGCCGGCGCGGGCGGCGCGGGCAGCCCGGGCGGCGCCGCCGCTGCGGGCGTGGCGGTGCAGAACCTCACCATCCACGTGCTGGAGAACGCCACCAGCGCCCAAGCCCTGCTGAGCATGGACACCGCCGCCCTGCGGCAGGTGGTCACGGAGCGCATCATCCCCATGCTGGACGAGCTGGCGCGGCTGGGCATCCGGCCGCGCTTCGTCACGGACAACACCTGAGCCGACCCCATGAGCCTCACCGTCTCCAGTTGGTTCCTCGCGCAGAGCCTGGCCCGACGCGCCGCGCCCCTGCGGCGCTTCACGCTGGGCGGCAGCGACTATTCGGACGCCGTGCTGCGCTGGCCCACGCTGCGCTTCCGGGCCGACACGATCGACCTGGGCACGACCACGCTGCAGCTCACCAACATTGGCCGTGCCTTCCAGGCCGTGGTGGATTGCCCGGCCCTGCTCACCACCTCGGTGGAGCTGGCGCTGGGCTATGCCCATCCGGATAGCGGGCCGGAGTACCTCTCGCTCTTCCTGGGCGTGCCCTCCCACGCGGCCTTCGAGCGCGGCGGCACGGAGCTGCGCCTGCAGTTGCAGGGTCGCACGCGGCGGCTGTCCGACGTGTCCCTGGGCACCGCGACGCAGTCCGCCGGACTGGACTTCACGGGCAGCGCCTCGCACCCGGCCGATCTGGCCTGGACGCTCATCACCTGCCACGGGGGCTTCTCCACGCTGACCAGCGAAAGCAATCCGGACATCGACTACGCCGGTTGGCGGGCCTGGCAGGACGCCGACGCCGTGCGCGACGTGCGCGTGCAGGCCTACCTCACGGGCGAGCGCATCTACCAGGTGCTGGATACGCTGGCGCTGATGGACAGCCGCGTCATCTCCTTCGAGAATGGCCGGCTGCGCTTCCGCGATGCGGTGCAGCCCTTCGGCGCCGCGCCGCCGGCCTTTCCGCCCGAGACGGTGCTGGAGGCCTCGCTGGCGCTCGATCCGGCGCGGCTGGTCACACGCTTCTTCGTGGAGGCCGCCTACGATCCCACCAAGGGTGCCTTCACGGCGCAGTACAGCAAGGTGCACTCCGCAGCGGAGGCGACCTTCGGCGAGCACAGCGCGCGCTTCTCCTCGCGGGGCGTATGGTTCGCCGGCGGCGCGGACGCCCGCTATCTGGCCGAGGATCGGGTGCGCTTCGGGCACGCCCTGCTGCCCCTGCTGCAGGTGCGCACCCCGCTGGCCGGGGGCCTGCAGCAGGGCGTGGGCGAGGTGGTGGCCTGGAGCGATTCGTACTTCGGCATCGCCGCGCAGCCCTTCCGCGTGCTGGAGCAGGCGGTGGACCTGCAGACCGGCGAGGTGCACCTCACGCTGGAGGCGGCACACCACCGCCCCTGGCAGTTCCAGGCCACGGTGGACTCCACGGAGAACCTGCACGTGCGCACGCTGGCCGCCATCGGCTCGGGCAGCCTGCTGGCCCTGGCGGATGCGTCCGGCGGGGACCGCCTCATGCGCCTGGACGGCAGCAGCGGCACCGCCGTGGCCCTTGACGCCCGGGGCACGGCCCTCGCCGTGCTGGCCGACGGTGCGCTGCTGCTGGGCGGGCCGCCCTCCTCCGGCAGCGCACAGGCCGTGCTGCAACGCTCGGCCGATGCCGGCTCCAGTACGGCCGTGGTCAGCTCGCTGGCCCCCAACGTGCCGGTGGTCTACGACCTGTTCGAGGTGCGCAGCGGCACCTGCCTGGCCGCCACGCACTCCGGCGGCATCTGGCGCTCCACGGACGCCGGCTCGAGCTGGGCCCTCACGCAGACCATCAGCGGCGCCTGGCACGTCCAGCGCTTCTTCCAGCCCTGCTCGGGCACCCTGTGGGGCGGCACGGGCGCCAGCGACCCGGTGCTCGGCACGGGCCTGCACGTGTGGGTCTCCACGGACGACGGCGTGAACTGGAGCCCGCACCTCACCGTGTACTCGGCGGATGCCTATCGCGCCGGCGGCTGGTACCACCTCAGCGATTCGGCTTGGCTGCTGGCGCACACGGGGGCCGGCGCGGGCCAGCGCGGCGTGTTGCGCGGCACCGGCAGCGCTTCGGGCTCCGTGACCTGGACGCGGGTGCTTTCCGGCGAGAGCTTCGCCCACGTGCTGCCCACAGACAGTGGCCATCTGCTCTTCGGCTTCGACGAGCCGGGCACGGTGGACGGTGGCGCTATCTACCGCTCGCTGGACCTGGGCGCCTCGTGGCTGGAGGATGCCCGCCTCGCCAAGCGCGGCAACATCGCGCTGCTGCCCAACGCGGACGGCACCGTGGAGGCCTTCGTCGCCCGCATGAGCGTGGGGCCGCGCACGGACTGCTACCGCAACTATGCGCCGGACGAGCTGACCTGAGCCGGCGCCCCATCCGCCCCACCAACGGAGCCCCTCGCCATGGGAGACTTTCAGCTCGGCGCGCTGCTGGGCCGCAATCAGAGCTTCGAGGAGGTCGCCACCGACCCGCCGGACTGGGTGCGGGAAAGCGACCAAGCCTCGTTCTTCCAGGTGGACTGCTTCACCGCCGTGCACAGCTCGCCCCATGGGCTGGAGGCCGTGGTGGGCAGCACCGGCGGCACGCCGGACGTGCTGCGCTACGACCACGGCAGCGCCGGCGACGCCTTCCGCGTGTGGTTTCCCGAGGTGACCACGCATGCCCTGCGCAGCACCGTGTGGGCCCGCGCTGGGGACGCCGCCTCGTCCGGCAGCCTGCGCTGGCGGCTGGGTGGCGCGGCGGACGCCCTTTCGGCGCCCATCGCCGCCGCGTCCAGCCTGGCGCCCTATGGGGTGGAGACGCAGGTCGTCAGCGCCATGGGCACGCCCCATGCCGGGCTCGTGCGCGTGGCGGCGGCGATGGCCACGGCCACGCTGTACCTGGACGACGTGCTCACCGTAACGGATGCCATCGCGCTGCACCCGGACTGGTCGCTGGAGGAACGCGAGGCGCTGGTGCGCGCGGAGCACCGCACGCAGTCGGGCCTGCTGCACACCTACACCTGGCACCGCCATCCGGCCTACCGGGTGCCTCTGAGCTGGCTCACCACCGCGGAGGCCGACCGCCTCAACTGGTGGTGGGAAATCCAGGCGGAACTGGCCTTTACCCTGGACAGCTCCGATGCCTCGGCGGTCGTGCTATGCCGCATCGTGAACGCCACCCAGCCCATCGGGCAGCGCATCCGTCCGTATTCCGGTATGTGGCGCGGCGAGCTTGAACTCGAGGGCCTCCACGACGGCCGGCTTTCCTTCTGAGGCCGCCTGCCGCCGAACCCATCCCACCGGAGACCACCATGGGCGATGCCCGCCTGACCACCATCCGCGAGACCGAGCCCAACACGGCGCTGAGCCTGCACCCGGCGTGGTCACTGCGGGCCGGGCAGCGCCTCGATGCCGGCCGCCACCGCACCCGCGCGGGGCAGGACTACGTCTACCGCTGGGGTACGCACGCCGCCTGGGAGGTGCCGCTGGGCTTTGTGCCGGAGGACGCGCGGGCGCTGCTGCACGCGTGGTGGCGCGGTCAGGAGCGGCTGCTGTTCACGCTGGACGACTCCGCGCAGCGCAGCCACGCCGTGTGCCGGATCGTCGCGGCGGCCGAGCCGCTGGGCCGGCGCGTGGCCCCATTGGCGCAGCAATGGGCCGGCACGCTGTCGCTCGCCGCCGTGGATGGCCGCCTGCGGCTGGGCCTGCCCTTCATCCTTGACGACCCGCTGGCCGGCCGCCTGGACCAGCCGGATCTCTCCCTGCTCTGAATCTGAAGGAGCCTGCCCTCATGGCCTGGAACGAGCTGACCTTCGTGGAGTGCTCGGTGCTGACCGCCGACAAGATGACCCGGCTGCAGGGCAACTTCGCGGCGCTGGCCGCCGGGGAGTCCGGCGCGCCCCCGCTGCACATCGACGCCGTCAGCTCGCTGGCCACCGTGCACGCGGCCAGCGGCTTCCTGGGCCCGGCCGTGAGCAGCCTGGGCACGCTCCACGTGGGCAGCGGGCTGCTGGCGCCGCAGGTGAGCAGCCTGGGCACGCTGCAAGTGGGCAGCGGCATCGCCGCGCCCGGCGTGAACAGCCTGGGCACTGTGGTCACGCAGCACGGCCTGGCCACGACCCTCGTGACCTCGGTGGGCTACGGCAACACGGAGACGGTCATCGCCAGCCTGGGCCTGGCGGTCACTGGGGCGCTGCGGCTGCGCTTCGATGCGGCGTTCTTCAGCGGGCTGAACGGACGCCAGGCGACCTACGGCATCCGGGTGGGGTCGGCGGGAGGAACGGTGGTGGCGAGCTTCAGCAGCCTGAGCCTGCTGGTGAGCGGCAACATGGAGGCCATCGCCTTCCACGCCTACCACTCCCCCGCGGCAGGCGGCACACAGGCCTTCGTGCTCACGGCGCGGAACCGCTTCGACACCGTCGTGCTGCACGCGATCGGGGTGCGCTTCAGCGTGATGGAGACCCACATCGGGGTCTAGGTGCTGTTTTTCGATTGTGTTTTTGGGCGGCTCAGCCGCCAGAAGCAGGACCAGCCGGATGCGGGCGCAAAGCAATGCCAACAGGCGTTGACACACAAACTGGGGACAGGGAGCCTCGCTCCCTGTTGGGGTATGAGGGCAAAACCCCCATCCGCAATCGGCCTTCCCGGACTCGGTCGAGCCGTCCGGGGCTGCCTCGTCGGCAACCTGCGACGGCTCGTGGCGGAGGGGCCGTCGTCGCTCAGGCCACCACGTTCATCGTGCCCTTGGGATTGGCGGGCGGCTCTTCCACCGCCACGGCTTCCACGTTGAAGATCAGCGTGGCGCCGGGGGGAATATCGCCCACCTGGCGGTTCCCGTAGCCCAGGGACGCGGGAATCACCAACTGGCGGCGCTCGCCGGGGCGAATGCCCTGCAGCCCTTCCTCCCAGCCCTTGATGACGCGCCCGGCGCCGAGCGTGAACTCGAACGGCGAGCCGTGATCCAGGGAGCTGTCGAACTTGGTGCCGTCCTCCAGCCAGCCCGTGTACTTCACCTTGACCTTCATGCCATTGGTGAAGGGCTTGCCGTGGCCCTCCCGCACCTCGGCCACCTTGAGTCCGCTGGCGGTGGTGCGAAAGCGCGACTCGGGCAGCGGCCGGAAGGTTTCCAGGAATGCCTGCCCGGCCTCGCGGCCCGCGCGGGGTTCCTGGGCATTGTTCCGCACCTGCATGTGGTTGGCGCCACCGCCGTTGCCGGTGTCGCGTACGTGCATTGCCATCGCGTGGTCTCCACTGGGTTCTGGCGCCGCCCCGGCCCCAGCGGGCTCGTCTAGCCATGGGTCGGGCCGCGGGCGGGCCTCTCAGGACAAGGAAAGCAATTCCCGGTCCAGATGGCCCACGGCACGCCTGCGGTGTCGGGAAGCGATCGGTGGGACGGCCCCGGTAGCGCCCGCGCATGGCGTGGCGCCAAGGCCCCCAGGGGTGGCACGGGCGTCGGGGAGCGAGGCCCCCGGCCCCGGCGTGGCGCTTGTCGGGGCCTAGCCCTCGGAGATGCCGAGCAGGTAGAGCATCAGCGCCTGCTGGGCGTACATGCGGTTCTCGGCCTGACGGAAGATGACGGAGCGCGGGGAGGCCACCACTTCTTTTGTGATCTCGTAGCCGGGGTGGATGGGCATGTCGTGCATGATGTACGCATCGCTGCCGGCCAGGTTCTCCCTGTTGAGCTGGTAGGGCCCCATCTGCGCGATGCGGCGCTCCTTTTCCGCCTGATACGAGGGTTCCTCGAAGAACTCCATGTCCACCCAGGTGTCCGTGTAGACGAAGGTCGCCCGTTCCGCCGCATCGCGCAGGTTCAGCGTGCGCTCCACCAGCCCGGTGGCCAGCGCCCGCTCCATCAGCTCCGGATCCTCCGCGGCCGCGTTCGTCTCCGGCGTGACCAGGATCGTGCGCGCACCCACCTTGGACAGGCCGCAGGTGAGCGAATTGGCCACGTTGTTGTGGATGCCCACGTAGGCCACGGCCTGCCCGGCGAAGCTCCCGTTCTGCTCGTACACCGTCAGCAGGTCCGCCAGACCCTGGCAGGGGTGGTACTTGTCGTCGCAGCCGTTGATGACCGGCACCTGCGAGCTGTCCGCCAGGGATCGCGTGTCCCGGTGCAGCTTCAGGCGGGCCATGATCAGGTCCGTGTGCGTGGAGGCGTAGCGCGCCTCGTACTCGATCGGGGAGATGGAGAAGTTGGACGAATCCCAGTCCATCACGATCGCGCGCCCGCCCAGCCGGCCCATGCCGATCTCGAACGACATGCGCGTGCGCGTGGAGGTCTTCTGGAACAGCATCAGCAGCCAGCGCCCCTTCAGGATGCCCTCGAAGCTTTGAGGCTCCCGCTTGAGCCGGAGTGCCAACTGGACGATGTGCAGCAATTCCTCGCCGGAGAAATCGTCGAGGGTCACACAGTGCTTCATGGCCTTACCTGCAATGGATTCGAGCAACAAAAAGCAATGCTAATACAAAATCGAAGACGGCACCAACGGCTCGGAGTCGCCGGGCGCGCTCCACTCCCGCTGCCGTGCAAGCGCAGCGCCATGATGGGTGCGGGCGGCAGCCGGTGAGGCGGGATCGCCACACTGTGGCCGCGCACACCCGCCACATGCACCGCCCCTGTGCTTTGTCAGGCGACATGCTAGCATCGAGGGACCCGGTGCGGGCCCCGCCAAGGCGCCTCCGACCGCGCCTGCAGGGCTTGCCTCGTGCCGGCGGAATGGATCGGCTCCCCGGTGGTGTGGGCCTTGCAGATAGATGATGGCCCTGGCCGTTGGACGGATGGCGCGACGAAGCGAAGGCATGCCCACTCCCTGCAGATCGAGACAACCCATGCCCGGATCCGTGATGAGGACGTTGCGCGCAGGGATTCTGACCGCGGCCTTGCTGCTGGCCGCCGCCGCGCCGGCCTGGGCCGATGCGCTATCGGTCACGGCGGACGTTCCCATCGTCTATACGTTCAAGGAGTCGAGCCTGAAGGACACCAGCCCCCGCGGCCTGCTGGTCGGGGTTTCGCTGCCGTCCCTGCTGGGCGTCGGGCTGGAGGCGTACAAGGTGACGGGCAAGATCGCCAACCCCACGCCGCCGGACACGGAGTTCGAATACAAGGTGACGATGCTGGACGCCTACCTGGACGTGCCCTTCCCCGCCGCCAACCTGGTGCTGGGGGTGGGCCTGGGCAAGGGACGCTTCGCCACGGTGCCCGCCACGGTGCCCTTCTCGGACGCGGGCCTGGCGCAGGCCTTCTTCTCCGTGGGCGTGCCCTTCGGCGGGGCGTTCGATGCCCACGTGGGCTACCGCGTCATCCGCGGCGAAGCCAACGTCGGCACCAGCGGCAAGGTGAACCTGGACGCCCGCATGGCCACCATCGGCCTCAAGATGGGCTTCTGATGGGAACCTCGCCGAGCGCTCCGCCACCCGGCGCATCCGCGACGGCTAGCTGCCCCGCCGTGGCCGGTGCGCTCCCCACCGCTGGATGAGTTGAACGCATGGGATGGGCATTGATCGGCGGCGGGGTCGCCGGGCTGGTGTTGGGCCTGTTCGGCGCTGGAGGCACAGTGGTAGGCCTGCCCTTGCTGCTGCAGGCGGCCAACCTCTCGTCCCACGGCGCACTGGGCACCAATGCGCTGGGCGTGGCTCTGGTGGCCCTTGTGCTGCTCGCGCTGCGCTGGCGGCGAGGCGATACCCATCTGACGGCCGGCATCGCATTCGCCCTGCCCGGCATGCTGGGCACGTACGCCGGCGCCAATCTGGGATTGATCGTCCCGGGGGCCCGGCTGGTGTTTCTGCTGGGGCTGCTCGTGCTGCTCATCGCCGGGTGGGTGTATTTCTCCAGCACCCGGCTGGCCGGGGGCGAGGATGCCACGGACGCCGCCTCCGGTCTTGCCGCCCTGCGCGTTTCGGGCGCCACCCTGTGGCGCCTCATGCCCACCGCGTTCGTGGTGGGGTTGGTGTCCGGGTTCTTCGCGGTCGGTGGCGGCTTCATGATCGTGCCGGCGCTGATGTTCATCCTGGACATAGATGTGGCCATGGCCGCAGGCATCGCCCTGGTGCCCATCGCCGTGTTCGCGGGAACCACCGGGCTTCGCTATCTGTCGGCGGGCCAGACCGATCTCACCGGGACGGCTGGCTTCCTGGCCGTGGGGGCGCTGACCGGTTTCGCCGGCCTGGCACTCGCGCGTGTGCTTCCGCGGCGGCGACTCGGTCAGGCACTCGCGGTGGCCCTGCTGTGCGTAGGAGCGTATCTGCTGTTGCACTAGCCACCAACCCGCGGGCGGCGCGCATCGAGGTGCGCGGCATCGCGGACTCCTTCATCCATCCAATGGAATTGCCATGAAAGCACTGTTCAAGGGACTGGCGATCACCGCCGTGTTGCTGCTGGCGGCGGGCACCTCCTGGGCCGATACCTTCTCCGTATCGGTGGACACCCCCGTTTCCTACAAGTTCAACGAGTCCGCCCTCAACGCGGACAAGGCCAGCGGCGTGATCGTGGGCGTCTCACTGCCCTTTCTGATTGGCATCGGCGGCGAATCGTACAAGGTGACCGGCACCGTGCCCGGCACGGGCAACAGCCTGGAGAACAAGGTCACCATGGTGGACGTGTACTTCGACGCGCCGGTGCCGGTGATCAATCTGCGGCTAGGTGCGGGTGTGGGCAAGGGCGAGTTCGACACGCCGGCGGGTGCCGGGGCGTTCGATACCGCCACCATGACCCAGCTCTTCGTGAACGTGGGCATCCCCTTCGCCGAGGTCTTCGACGTGCACGTGGGCTATCACGCCATCAGCGGCAAGGCGAAGGAGAAGGCATCCGGGCTGGATGCCAGCGTGGGCGCCAAAATGTTCACGGTGGGCTTGAAGGTAGGCTTCTAGGCGCGGACTGGAGATGCCCACCCGATTTCGGGGGAACACCTTCCCCCGAACCCCCTGTCTGGGCGGCAGTAGCCGGCTTGCCGGCCACTGCCGCAAAAGCCGGGTTCCAAGGGCCTTGGCCCTTGGCGGAGTGGTCAGGGACTCCGCCCCTGACAGTGCCAGCCTTGTCCGCGAATATTGACCTTACCTGGCAGACATCACACCAAGCTTTTTTGAATTGCCCGGCGTCGTCAATCGGCCGCCACTTGTCATTCCGAGGCACGCAAAGCTGGCCGAGGAATCTGTTTTGTTTCAGCGCACAACAGATTCCTCGCTTCGCTCGGAATGACCGGCATGGGCTTGCTGAACCATGCCCGCTGGTGCTTCCAGACAGAGCCTGGTGGAGCGACAAGGCTTGGTTTTCGGATGAGATCGTGGCCAAAGAGGGCGCTGCCCCCTTGGAACCCCCGCCAGGGAGCAAGCCCCCTGGACCCCATTCGTGTAGGGGTGTAGGGGCCGGTGGCCCCTACCAGAGGGAGGAGGTGCGGAGAAGGGAGGCCGCGCCTCCCTTCTCCGCAAACCCGAAAATTAACGCCTGACAGAGCCTAGTGCAGCGCGATCAGGTAGGCGCCCTTGAAACGCGCGTCGGAGGCCGCCAGGCGAGCCTTGAGACGCTCGGCCTCGGTCCGCTGCAAGGGCTGGATGCGGATGCGCTGGATGGACTGGCCGCCCTGGGCATTGCCCTCCGTGACCACCTTGATCGAGCGCGGATTGACCGCGGGCGCCAGCAACCGCTTGTAGGCCTCCACGCACCGGTACGAGGAGCAGGCCCCCACCTGCAGCGTGAACTGCGGCCCGCTTGCGCTGGCCGTCGCGGCTGCCGGGGTCGCAGAGCCGTCCTGGGCCGCGCCCGCCTGCGTGGCGGCATGGGCGGCCGCCGTGGCCGGCTGCGGCGCCTTGGCCCTGGAGGCACCGTGGGCAGCCGCCTTCGGCTTCGCGTGGGACGCCACCGTGACCGTATTGCCCAGCTTGGGCAGTTGGATGCCCGCGTCGGGGTCCAGGTGCTCGGCCGTTTCCTGCGCGCGCTTGATGGCATCGGCGTCTGCGGTGGCCGCGGCGGTGGCATCGGCCTTGGCCGCGCTGCCCGTTGAGGCCGCCGGTGCGGCGCCCGGGCTGGCCTGACTGCCCTGCACCCCATGCAGGCCGCCGGGCTGCCCCGCCTCCGCGCCGAAGCGCGACACGGTGATCGTCCGCATGCGCTCCATCAGATGCGAAAGGCTGGGCATGCCCTGGTCGAAGCGCCCGGGCAGCGACAGTGCCGCCCAACCCGCGCCCAGTCCCATCGCGAAGAGCACCAGCCCCACCAGCGTGGTCTTGAGGAAACGCGCCACGTCCCGCATCGTCGCCCGCCCGTGCATCTCGGGTGCCGACATGTCCACCGGCGGCGGATCGTCCAGGTCCACATCGCTCTTCACCACCGTCATGCGGGGCTTGGCGGGCCGGATGCCGGCCGCGCTCTTGCGGCGGGGCGTCGCCCCTGCCGGCGGCTGGGCCGGTGCGGTGGTCGGCTGCGGATCGGCGGACCATTGCAGGTGGTCCAGCGAGCTGAGCTTTTCGAAGAAGCTATTGAAGTCCTGGATCATCGAATCGTCCTGCCCCGCCGCGGCGCGGTCGCCCGTGGGCTCGTAGGAGGATTCCAGCGGATGCGAATCGGGGTGCATACCGTGCGTCTCCATCAATGGATCACGTGATGCGGGGGCGCCGCCCATCCGGGGGCGGCTGATTTCTACCCAGGGTCAAGCAAATGGGGGGCCAAACTGCGGCCCGTGCGCACGGGTGGGGACGGGCGCGCGACGGGGATGCTGCACGGGGCCAGCGCGGCCACTGCGGGGGGAGGTGGTGCCGCGACGGCGGCCGGCGGCACTCAGGCGGGGGTGGTCACCTGGTCCGGCTCGAAGTCTTCGGCCTTGTGGCGCACGATCTCGCCGGCGACCATGTAGATCACGTCCTCGGCGATGTTGGTGGCGTGGTCCGCGATGCGCTCCAGGTGGCGCGAGGTGGACAGACAGTGGATGAAGCTGGGCATCTGATCCGGCCGCTGGCGAATGCCCTCCTGCACCTGCTCGTACATCTGGCGGTTGATGGCGTCCACTTCGTCGTCCATCGCGCAGACCTCCCAGGCCTCGCGCGTGTCCATGTTCACCAGGGCGTCCAGACTGCGCTTGAGCATGAGCTGCGTCTTGTCCGCCATCCCGACGAAGTCGAACGGGATCACCACGGGCTCCTGGGCCGCAAGGTACATGGCGCGCTCGGCGATATTCACCGCCAGGTCGCCGATACGCTCCAGGTCGTTGTTGATCTTCAGCACCGCGATCACGAAGCGCAGGTCGATGGCCACCGGCTGGTAGAGCGCCAGGATCTTCAGGCACTCCTCCTCCAGGAACACCTCGGAGCGGTCGACCTCCTCATCTCCGCCGATGACCTGCTCGGCCAGCGCACGGTCGCGCGATTCCAGCGACTGCACGGCCTTGTGCACGCACTCCTCCACATCGGCCCCCAGCGTGAGCACGAGCTTCTTCAGCTTCTCGATCTCGCGTTGCATGTGCATGCTCATGGCACCTCTTTGCCGGTGGGTGGCGCGCTGCTATAAGCTTTTGAGATTACCAGCGGCCCGGCCGAATGTCATCGGCGCCGCCGGGCGGCGGGTCAGCGCACCCACCCTAGCGCCCAATTGTTTGCGTGGTGTTACGATGCGTGGGCGGGATGCCCGCGGACGCCCTGCCCGTGTGCAGAGTCCGACCGCCGCCACGCCCCCCGTGGCGCCGGCCCACGCAATGTGGCACGCTGAGGGGAAACGCTGGCGGCCGTTTTGCGCGCGCCGCCCTTGCAGCCCAGGAACCTTCGATGCAACCGCACCCGCTCCGTTCCCGCTTCCCGGCCCGCCGCGCCCGCACCGCGTGGGCGGCATGGCTGTGCGTGCTGGCGCTGGCGGCCCTGCTGGCCCTGGCCGGCTGCCAAGCGGGCGACAACTTCACCTCCGAGGGCACCAAGAGCACGCCGGTATCGATCACCGTCCCCACCACATCGCGGCAGAGCACGGTGGGCGGCTCGTCCAGCAGCTACTACATGGCCAGCCCGGTCGCGGATAGCACGACTTATATCATCTCCGTCACACAGCTTGTCGCCGATGCCGACCTGGGGGTGTTCACGGACGCAAGTTTCACCCAGACTGCCTGCGCCGCGTTGGGCACCGGCAGCGGCTCGCTGAGCTGCACTTACACCGTGCCCTCCGGCTCCGGCGTCACCACGCTTTACATCCAGATCAAGGGCACGGACTCGACCGGCTCCGACTTCCTGCTCAGCGTGCAATAGTCCTCACCCGCCCTAGTCCTCACCCCGCACCCAGACCCCGCTCAGCACGTAGCCGCCCCGGCTGACCACGGCGCCGGCCCCCGCCCGGCCCGCGGGGAAATCCGCACCGCAGGCCTTGTG
>DATFMP010000086.1:0-6249 GCA_035266845.1 bacterium | reverse complement strand
CCAACGTGCTGCTCTCGGTGCGAGATGGCGTGTTCAACACCATCCATCCGCAGGGGCTGAGCGAGATCGCCTACAACTACAACCTGTCGTGGCAGGAGTGCGCCAAGTATATCGGTGTGTCCTGCTATGAGCTGTGCGATGCGGGCTACCTGGACGGCATCGTGGACTATTCGCCGCTCACCAGCGACTCGCCCAAGCCTCTGGCCGATGCCATCTTCTCTGCCATCGACGCGGTGGAGAACAATGCGGCGGATCTGTTGCGGGATCCCCAGTTCCATCTGTTCTTCGAGCACTACAAAGAGAACATCCTGCACTATCTGCACCCCACGGAACTGCTGATCGAAGAGAATCGCGTCATTGACAAGACCCCCACTGGACGGCTCAACGTCTTTGGCGTGGTTTACCGGTTCCATCGCTATCTGAAGATGAGGCGGCGGCTTACCAGCCAGTCGGTGCTGCGTTATTCCCGCGTACACACCGCTCAGCCGCCCACCGGGGACCTGCAGGATCGTATGGAGCGCGAGCGGCTGGCGCGATTCACGCGTTGGGCGGAAAGTCCGCTGGAAATCCGCTACGACGACGCCCTCACCCGCCGCTTCAAGCGCTTCATCGACACGCAGAAGACGCTCGGCCACGAGCGCAACCGCATCACGACGTTTTTCATCGGCAGCCCCCAGGAAAATTTCAAGCAGTCCAGCCGCGAACTGGCCATGGATCTGGGCCTGCACCTCTACAACTTCTGGAAGGTGGAGGCGCGGGACAACCTGGTGCATCTGCTGGCGTACGTGGCGGAGAAGCCCGACGCAGAGCCCGGCACGCTGGCCGAGGCCAACGTGCTGCGCGCGCTGCAGGTGCCGGCCGTGCGGGAGCATTTCCCGGACATCGTGAAGAACCTGGTGCTGTTCGACGTCCTCTACGACAAGCTGGTGGAGAACTTGCCGTCCATCGCCAGCGAGTTGAAGGACACCAACCGCATCACCCAGGAGACGATGGAGGGCCTGCTGGACAAGGCCTTCCGCCAGGCCACGGGCTCCGTGCAGAGTATCCTGGGCCAGACCTCCTCGGCGCAGGAGCATCCCGAGTTCTTCGTGTGGCTGGAGGAGTTCATCTCCCGGCGTGACTTCGAAACGCTGATGCGGCAGGTGAGCGAGTGGAAGCGCATGGCTTTTCCGCGGCTCAGTGAGCCGCTGTTTGGCATCCTCACTTACTACTTCACACACCTGCTGCCCTCGTTCTACGAGGCCATGCGGGGCGAGAAGCGTTTCGACGGCCGTATCAATCCGCGCAACATCGGCATCAAGGACTTCTGGAACCGCCTGAACCAGGCCTATCGCGATCTGATGCTGCAGAACCTGCTTGCGGACCAGAAGAAGCGGCAGGCGATCACGCCGAAGATGGTGCTCGACGCGGTGTTCACCAACTTCGAAGAGCTCTTCGAGGACGTCATCACCAACGATCCGGTGAACTTCCCCGGATTCCGGCAGTCCATCGAGCGCGCCCTGGAGCAGAAGATTTCGCCGGTGGGCGTGATCACGGGCTTCGCGGACTTCGAGCACGACGGCTTCAAGAGCCGCGTGGGCGTGGTGGTGAGCAATACGCAGTTCCAGGCCGGGGCCTTCGACATGGCCAGCGGTGAGAAGGTCTGCAAGCTGATGGTGGAGTGCGCCGTCAACAAGCTGCCCCTGATCATGTTCATCTCCTCGGGCGGCATGCAGACCAAGGAGGGGGCCGGTGCGCTCTTCTCCATGCCGGTGCTGAACGGCCGCATTACGCGCTTCGTGAAGGACTTCGACCTGCCAGTTCTCTGCTTCGGCTTCCGCGACTGCACAGGCGGTGCCCAAGCCAGCTTCGTCACGCACCGGCTGGTGAAGACCTACTACCTTTCCGGCGCCATGATGCCCTTCGCCGGTCAGCGCGTGGTGCCGAGCCATCTGCCCGCGGAGGCGATTTTGGCCAACTACCTGAGCAAGGTGGAAGGGGCCATGGACGGGCTGGTGCAGAACCCTTTCGATGGCGACCTGGACGAGGCCCTGCACGCGATTGACCCCGCCATTCCGCTGGCCACGGAGACAATGCAGCAGACCATCGCGCGTGTGCTCCAGGGCGAATACCGCCCTGTCGCGCCGGCCAAGGGTGCCGAGAAGGAAGAGGAGCGGGCACTGCCCAAGGGTTTCATCACCTTCGGGCCGGTCAAGCGCATGCTCATCCACGCGCGAGGTTGCACGGCCGTGCGGCTCATCAAGGGCGCGCAGGCCGCGGGGGTGGAAAGCGTGCTGGTTCAGTCGGACGCCGACATGGAGAGCTACGCGGCCCGACTGCTGCGCGATCCGGACCGGCTGGTCTGTCTGGGCGGCAATACGCCTGCGGACAGCTACCTGAATGGCATGAGCGTGATCCGCATTGCCGAGCAGGAAGAGGTGGACACGATTCACCCCGGCATCGGGTTCCTCTCCGAGAATCCCAGCTTTGCCCTGCTCTGCCGTCGCCATGGCTTCAATTTTGTTGGGCCCCGGGCGCGCAGCATGGAACTGATGGGCAACAAGTCGAACGCCATCGCCACGGCCCGCAGGCTGAACGTGAGTGTCGTGCCCGGCAGCCAGGGAGTCATCGCCAGCGCGACGGAAGGCCAGGCTATCGCCGACGAAATTGGCTACCCGGTGCTGATCAAGGCCACCTTTGGCGGTGGTGGCAAGGGCATGCGGGTGGTGCACGATGGGGCGCACTTCCGTGACGAGTTTCTGCGCACGACCCAGGAGGCGCGCAGTGCCTTCGGCAGTGGAGACGTGTATCTGGAGAAGTTCGTCGAATCCATGCGGCACGTGGAGGTGCAGATCCTGCGCGACAGCCATGGGCACACGGTAGTGCTGGGAATGCGCGATTGCTCCGTGCAGCGCGACAACCAGAAGCTTATCGAGGAATCCAGCTCTCACAAGTTCCCCAAGGAATTGCAGGAGGCCATTTTCAGCTACGGGAAGGCCATCGCCGATGACATTGACTACGTGGGCGCGGGCACGATCGAGTTCATCTTCGATCGCAAGGAGCAGGCGGTCTACTTCATGGAGATGAACACGCGCCTGCAGGTGGAGCACCCGGTGACTGAGTTGGTGACGGGCGTGGACATCGTGCAGGAGCAGATCCGCATCGCCTCAGGGGAGTCCATCGAGGACCTGAAGACGGCCCACAAGGGCTATGCCATGGAGGTGCGCGTCAACGCGGAGCGCATGGTATCGGGCGGCGACGGGCGCTACGCCTTCGTGCCGTCTCCGGGCAAGGTGACGCGGCTGCGGCTGCCGGAGACGCCCAACATCCGCCTCATTTCGGCCGTCGAGGAAGGCGATGTCATCCCACCTTACTACGACAGCCTGATCGTGCAGATCATAGGCTTCGGTCGCACGCGCGGCGAGGTCATCAAGGCTCTGCGCGAGTATATCGAGACAGTCGAGATCGAGGGCGTCTATACCAATCTTGCGCTGATGGAGGCGATCCTCGACGATGCGGTGTTCAAGGAGGGAGACTACGACACCGGCTTCGTGGCGGACTTCTTCAAGCGCGCGGATATGAAGAAGGTGCTTGCTCGCAGTGAAGCCCGCAACCGTGCCAGCCACGAGGCGATCGACCTCGATGCGATCCGCATCGAGAACTCGGACGAGTTGCGAGTGCTCTCGCCGCGCACAGGCGTGTTTTATCCCTCGCCCACCCCGGACGATCCGCCTTTCGTGGACATTGGCGACGTGTTCGACGTGAACCACCCGCTGTGCCTGCTGGAGGCCATGAAGGTGTTCGAGAATCTGAAGCTGGCCGACTATAATGCCGGCAATGGCCAGGAGCTGTTCCCGACCGACCACCAGTTCACTGTCACGCGCGTGCTGGCGGAAAGTGGGCAGACGGTGAATCAGGGCGACCTGCTGTTCATCGTCAAGCCCATCGCCAAGGGGCAGACGGGCGCCGCAGAGAAGGGCCCCGAGAAGAACCCCCCCATCGCGGCCGCCGGCGGCTGAGCAGGGCACCCGCCCAGCTTTGCGCCGCCCGTCGCCGCTGCTGATGTCCATCCCGCCCCAGCCGCTGCGGCTCGGATTCCTCGCATCCCATGGTGGGAGCAACATGCAGGCGATCCTGGACGCCATTGCGGCCGGGACGCTGCCCGCGGAGCCGCGCCTGGTGATCTGCAACAACTCAGGCGCTACGGCCCTGCAGCGTGCCCAAGCGGCCGGTGTGCCAGGGCTGCACCTGAGCACGGCCACGCACGGGAATGCCGATGCACTGGACGCCGCCATGCTGGAGGCCCTGCGCGACCACGAGGTGAACCTGGTGGTTTGCGCCGGCTATATGCGCAAGGTGGGTCCGCGGGTGCTGGCGGCCTACCGTCAGCGGGTGGTGAACGTGCACCCGGCGCTGTTGCCGCGCTACGGCGGTGCCGGCATGTTCGGCATGCACGTTCATGAGGCCGTGCTGGCCGCCGGCGAGCGCGTCACGGGCGTAACGATCCACTTGGTGGACGAGGTATACGACCACGGCCTCATTCTGGCCCAGGCAGAGGTGCCTGTGCAGCCCGGCGATACGCCGCAGGTGTTGCAGGCGCGCGTGTTGGAGACGGAGCATCGCCTGTACCCGGAGACCCTGCGCCGCATCGCGCTGGGGGAGATCGACCTGGACGCGGTCTGACACGAGCGGACCCGACCGGGTCGCCCCCGTGACACTCCAGGCTCCAGTACTCGGGGCCTCCGGCGCAGGTGGGTGCTCGTTTGGCGCTGTTCTCCCCGGCCCGCCTATGGTATATTACATAAAGAGATGAAGGACTTGCCTGTAGTGGGGGAGCTTCGTATCCAGATTGCATGATCGACAGGGGCGGTGCGTCCGCCGAGCTTGCGAGCAATGGCGAACGTAGGTACCAAACTGATCGCCGACAACCGGCGCGCCCGCTTCGAGTACGAGTTGCTCGAGCGATTCGAGGCGGGAATCGTGCTGGAAGGCACGGAGGTAAAGAGCCTGCGCGAAGGCAAGCTTAACCTCGGCGACAGCTATTGCGTGATCGAGCGCGACGGCAGTGTGTACCTGAAGGATGCGCACATCAGTCCCTACTCCCACGGCACGCACGCCAACCACGATCCGCTGCGCACGCGCAAGCTGCTGCTGAACCGCGCGGAGATCCGGCGCCTGATTCAGCGTGTGCGGGAGAAGGGTTTGACCCTCATTCCCACGCGGGTCTATCTTAAACATGGGTGGGTCAAGGTGGAAATCGCCCTGGCCCGTGGCCGCAAGAAGTACGATAAACGGGAGAAGATCAAGGAACGCGACGTTGAACGAGATACCCAACGGCATCTCGCCTGAGTCTCTCCGACCTACCAGCACACGGGGGCGAACTGGATTCGACTACGGGTGCGGATGTCAGGGAAAGCAAGCCGTGGTTGATCGAAGGGCCACGTAAAAAATCGATCATCATAGTAGCTGCCAACAACAGCAACTATTCTCCGGTCGCCCTGGCTGCTTAATTCCAGCCAGCGCACTTAAGCCGGATGCGGCGCCCTGACGCACGATAGGGGCATCACCGCAACAGAGATCGCGCTCAGCCGCCCCGGCCGCCCGGTCCGGAGTGGTGAAACCTTACGGGATAGCGGCGGGTGAGGCGGCGGCAGCCGACACCCCGTCCGCGAAACGCGAAAGAGCCGCTAAGCTTGTAGAAACCTCTGACGTCTCCCGATAGGACGCGGGTTCGATTCCCGCCGCCTCCACTCTTTGACTATTCAGTCAATCGTATCAATAGCTTAACATTCTGGGTTCGGCGCCTGTGCATAACCAGTGTGCATAGGTGCCGATCATGTTTCGTTCCCCACCCTACATTTATCTGCGCCGCTCGGGCTTTTACTTCTGCCTGAACATCCCCTTCAGTCTTCGTGATACCGTAACAAGCCGGCAGTTTCGCTATCCGCTTCGGACTCACTCTCGGGCTCAAGCGAAGTTGCAGGCTGCGTACGTGTCATATTGGTGCAGAATTCTGTTTATTCGCATTCGCTCCGGGGCCATGAAGACGCTTACGGACCGCGACATAAAGCGCCTTGTGCAGCAATGGCTGCAGGAGAGCCTAGACATGACCGAGGAGGCGCGTAGAACCTATCCCGAAAATGCTCTGAGGAGGATCATGGTGCAAGCCAGTCTCAGCAGGCCAAGGAAGTTGGCTGCGTGATACTCCCAGCGGACGGTGAGGCGGCGGAAGTTGTGCAGCCAGGCGAAGAAGCGTTCGACCTTCCAACG
>DATFMP010000085.1:0-8148 GCA_035266845.1 bacterium | reverse complement strand
CCATGCTCAACGTGATCAACGGCTTCTACTGGCCGCAGAAGGGCACGATCACCTACAAGGGTGTCTCCCACGGGCACATGCGCCCCCACGAGGCGGCGGCCGCCGGCATCGCGCGCACCTTCCAGAACATCGCCCTGTTCCGGGGCATGACGACCCTGGACAACATCATGACCGGGCGCAACCTGAAGATGCGCCGCAACGTGCTGTTGCAGGCCCTGCACTGGGGCCCGGCGCGCACCGAGGAGATCGAGCACCGGCGGGTGGTGGAGCAGCTGATCGACTTCCTGGAGATCGAGGCCATCCGCAAGACCCCCGTGGGCCGGCTGCCCTATGGCCTCCAGAAGCGCGTCGAGCTCTGCCGCGCGCTGGCGATGGAGCCCGAGCTGCTGCTGCTGGACGAGCCCATGGCGGGCATGAACGTGGAGGAGAAGGAGGACATGTGCCGCTTCATCCTCGACGTGAACGACGAGTTCGGCACCACCATGGTGCTGATCGAGCACGACATGGGCGTCGTCATGGACATCTCGGATCACGTGGTCGTGTTGGACTACGGCCGCAAGATCGCTCAAGGCACGCCGGACGAAGTGCGCGGGAACCAGAATGTGATCGACGCCTATCTGGGAGTGAGCCATGTCTGACGTTGTAGGGAACGCGGCGGCGCGGGGCTGCCCGAAGCCAGCGGAGGCCCCATGCACGTGTTGATGAGCGTTCTCGTCCAGCCGTTCCTGGATATCGCCAGTTCGCCCGAATTCTTCCTGGAGGTGGTGATCGGCGGGCTGCTCACGGGCGTGATGTACTCGCTGGTGGCACTGGGCTTCGTGCTCATCTTCAAGGCCTCGGGCGTGTTCAACTTCGCGCAGGGCTCCATGGTGCTCTTCGCGGCGCTGACCCTGGTGGGGCTGATGGAGCACGGCGTGCCCGAGTGGCTGGCGCTGGCGCTCTCGCTGGTGGTGATGGTCGCCCTGGCCTATCTGATCGAGCGCTGGATGCTGCGACCGTTGGTGAACCAGGAGCCCATCATCCTGTTCATGGCCACCATCGGGCTGGACTATGTGCTGCAGGGCTCCGGGCAGATCGCCTGGGGAAGCAACGTCAAGGCGCTTGACGTAGGTATCCCCGATAAGTCGTTCACCCTGCACGGTGTGCTGCTGAACCAGTTCGACCTGGTCGCGGCGGTGGTTGCCGCGGTGCTGGTGGTGGCCCTGGCGCTCTTCTTCCAGAAGACGTCGATCGGGCGGGCCCTGCGCGCGGTGGCGGACGACCACCAGGCAGCGCTGTCCGTGGGCATTCCGCTCAAGACGATCTGGGTGGTGGTGTGGTCGGTGGCGGGCTTCGTGGGGCTGGTGGCCGGGATCATGTGGGGCGCCAAGAGCGGCGTGCAGTTCTCGCTGGCGCTGATCGCGCTCAAGGCCCTGCCGGTGCTGATCCTGGGCGGATTTACCTCCGTACCAGGCGCCATCGTGGGCGGGCTCATCATCGGAGTGGGCGAGAAGATCGCCGAGGTGTACTGGGGCCCGTATGTCGGCGGTGCCATCGAGAACTGGTTCGCCTATATGCTGGCGATGGTGTTCCTGTTCTTCCGCCCGCAGGGGCTCTTCGGCGAACGCATCATCGAGAGGATCTAGGCGGCGATGATCTATCGCGAGGCGGGGCAGTTCAAGAGCACCTATGTGGAAGACCAGGCGGTCTTCCCCATCCTGCAGGACCGCATTTTCGTGCTGGTCGCGATCGTGGTGGCCTTCCTGGTGCCGTTGGTGGCCAACGAGTACTGGCTGCAGGCCGTCCTGATTCCGTTCCTGATCTTCTCGCTGGCCGCGATCGGGCTGAACCTGCTGACCGGTTACGCGGGCCAGTTAAGCCTGGGCACGGGCGCGTTCATGGCCGTGGGGGCCTATGCCACCTATAAGCTCAGCACGGGCTTTCCGGATCTGAACCTGATCGTCGTGTTCCTGCTGGCCGGGCTGGTTACCGCGGCAGTGGGCATTGTGTTCGGCCTGCCCTCACTGCGCATCAAGGGCTTCTACCTGGCCGTTGCCACGCTGGCCGCCCAGTTCTTCATCCTGTGGCTGTTCAACAAGGTGGGCTGGTTCTACAACAACAATCCCTCGGGCACGATCCAGGCCCCGCCGCGCTTTGTGCTGGGCTTCATGGTCTCCGGGCCCGCGGCCACGGCTTCCGCGCGCTACGTGCTGGCGCTGGCGGTGCTGGTGGTATTCGGGGTGGCGGCCAAGAACATCGTACGCGGTCGGATCGGCCGGAGTTGGATGGCCATCCGCGACATGGACATCGCTGCGGAGATCATGGGCATCCGCCCGCTGCAGACCAAGCTGATGGCGTTCGCGGTCAGTTCGTTCTATTGCGGCGTGGCGGGCGCGATGATGATCTTCCTGTGGCTGGGCAGCACGGACACGTTGGCCTTCGACATCAACCTGTCCTTCGAAGTGCTGTTCATGGTGATCATCGGCGGGCTGGGCAGCATTCTGGGATCGATCATGGGTGCGGCATTCATCGTGCTGGTGCCGATTTTCCTCACCAACGCGCCGGACCTGGTGGGGCTGCACATTCCCACCGCCCTGGAACAGAACGCCGAGGCCATCGTCTTTGGCGCGATGATCATCTACTTTCTGATCGTCGAACCCAACGGCTTCGCCCGACTTTGGCAGATTGCCAAGGAGAAGCTGCGCAGGTGGCCGTTCCCTTATTGAGCTTGGGGGAAAGCGGCTGGAACGCACGGATCGCGCTGGAGCGACCGAGCGCCCCGTGCTAGAGTCACCCCGATTCACGCAAGCGGGGATTCGATACACAATCGAACGGAGGGAGTCATGTGTTTCCGAAATATGCTCGTGGGCCTGCTCGTCGGCGCCACGGCCCTGATGGGTCTTGGCCTGGGCACGGCACAGGCGCAGAAGGAGCAGTTCATTCCAATGATGGTGTACCGCACGGGCCCCTATGCCCCCAGCGGCATTCCCACGGCCGACGGCTACCGCGACTACCTGAAGCTGCTGGACATCCGCGATCACGGCATCAACGGCGTCAAAGTGACCTGGGAAGAGTGCGAAACCTCCTACAACAACGCCAAGGGTGTGGAGTGCTATGAGAAGCTGAAGAACAAGGGCCCCACGGGCGCCTCGCTCTTCAACCCCTATTCCACGGGCATCACGTACCAGTTGATTCCCAAGTCGGCCGTGGACAAGATTCCCCTGCACTCCATGGGGTACGGCCGCACGGCCGCCGCGGACGGTGAGGTGTTCCCGTACGTGTTCAACTTCCCCGGCACCTACTGGAGCCAAGCCTCGGCGCTGATCCGGTACATCGGCGAGCAGGAAGGCGGCCTGAACAACCTGAAGGGCAAGAAGATCGCGCTGATCTATCACAACAGCGCCTACGGCAAGGAGCCCATCCCGACGCTGACCAAGCTCGCGGAGAAGTTCGGCTACAACTTCACCACCCTGCCAGTGGACCACCCGGGCCAGGAGCAAGGCGCGACGTGGCTGCAGATCCGCCGGCTGCGCCCGGACTGGATTCTGATGTGGGGCTGGGGCGTGATGAACTCGGTGGCCATCAAGGAAGCCGCGTCCATCAACTACCCGATGGATCACTTCATCGGCGTGTGGTGGAGCGGTTCGGAAGCGGACGTGATCCCGGCGGGCAAGGGTGCCATCGGCTACAAGGCGGCCACGTTCAACGGTACCGGCACGCACTACAAAGTGGTGCAGGACGTGCTGAAGTACGTCTACAAGGGCAATGTGGCTGAGGCGAAAGCCAACCACTGGGGCGAGGTGCTCTACGATCGCAACCTCGCGAACGCCATGTACGACACGGAGGCCATCCGCACGGCCCAGGGCAAATATGGCCACAAGCCGCTCACCGGCGAGCAGGTGCGCTGGGGCCTTGAGAACCTGAACCTCACGCAGGAACGCCTGAACGAGTTGGGCTTCGGTGACGGCATGCTGCAGCCCATCAAGATCACCTGCGAAGACCACGAGGCCAACGGAACCATCCGTATCCAGCAATGGGACGGCAAGAAGTGGAACATGGTCACCGACTGGATCCAGCCCATGCGCGACGTCGTGCGTCCCATGGTGGTGGAAGCAGCCATGGCCTATGCGAAGGAGAACAACATCAAGCCCCGCAGCTGCAAATAGGCGGATGCAAACTCCGACGCAATCCCAATCGCAGTCCCCGGCGGCGGCAACGGCTGAGCCGTTGCTCGCCGTCAACAACATCGAGGTGATCTACGATCACGTGATCCTCGTGTTGAAAGGGGTATCCCTGAGCGTTCCCGAGGGAGGCATCGTCGCCCTCCTCGGGGCCAATGGGGCGGGTAAGACCACCACCCTCAAGGCCATCTCCAACCTGCTCCGCGCGGAGCGGGGGGATGTCACCAAGGGCATCATCAAGTTTCACGGCGAGCGGGTGGATCAGCTCACGCCGAACGACTTGGTGAAGCGCGGGGTGATCCAGGTGATGGAGGGCCGGCACGTCTTCGGCCATCTCTCGGTGGAGGAAAACCTGCTCACCGGCGCTTACACGCGCGCCGACGGCCGCAAGGCCGTGCAGGACGACATGGAGCGCGTGTACCACTACTTCCCGCGGCTGAAGGAACGTCGCCACGAGCAGGCGGGCTACACGTCCGGAGGCGAGCAGCAGATGGTCGCTATCGGGCGGGCCCTGATGGCGCGGCCGAAAGTGATGCTGCTGGACGAGCCCTCCATGGGCCTGGCGCCACAACTGGTGGACGAGATCTTCCAGATCGTCGACCAACTTAACAAGAAGGAAGGCGTCAGCCTTCTGGTGGCGGAGCAGAACACGTTCGTCGCGCTCAAGCACGCCACCTACGGCTACATCCTGGAGAATGGACGGGTGGTGCTGGAAGGTGACGCCCAGACCCTGGCGAGCAACGAGGACGTCAAGGAGTTCTACCTGGGCCTGGAAACTGGCGGGCGCAAGAGCTACCGGGACGTCAAGCACTACCGCCGTCGCAAGCGCTGGCTGGCCTGAGACAGGCGGCTGTCACGCCCGCGTCACGGCGGGCGGTGCACATCCAGTCCGCGTCTGCCGCCCAGGCGGACGCGGTTACTTTTTCCCACAAACGAATTGTGCAAGACGCGCCGGCTTCACGCTGAGCGCACCCGTTTGCGCCGGCCAAGCACCCGGCAAGCACGGATGCCGTGGGCTGCGCCGCCCGGGTTTGCCTGCAGCTGCCGAATGCCTGGACTAGTCGGCGCCGTCGGTTGGGGCGTAATAGCGGGGCTGCCAACGCAGCAGGTAGCGCTCCGCTCGCCGAACGATCAGCGCCAGGGCGATGCCGACTGCGGCCAGGACGATCAGCGCGACCATCATGTCCGCCGACTCCAGCGTGGCCAGGGAGAGGATGATCAGGTAGCCGATGCCCTGGTCGCCGCCCAGGAATTCGCCGATGACCACGCCGATCAGCGCGAAGCTGATAGCCGGTGTGAGCGAGGCGAAAGTCCAGCCCAGCGCCGCGGGCAGGTAGACCGTGCGCATGATCTGTCCGCGCGTCGCGCCCAGCATGCGGGCGGAGTTCACGATGTCGCGGTCCACGTTCTTTACGCCTTCGAACGTGTTGAAGAACACGATGAAGAAGCAGATCAGCCACGCCATCATGATCTTCGCCAGGGAGCCGAAGCCGAACAGCAGCGTCACCAACGGCACCAGCGCGATGCGGGGCAGCGTGTTGAACGCGATGATGAACGGCTCGAACACCGCTGCCAGGTAGCGGTCGCGCCCCAGGTACAGCCCGGCCAGGAAGCCGGTGGAGACGCCCACGAAGAAGCCCACGATGGTGTGGGCCAGCGTGGAGAGCACGCGCTCGGGCAGCGTGACGGGCAGCGCCGGGTTGCTCAGCTCGATGAAGCGCTGCACGATGCGGCTGGGCGTGCTGATGAAGAAGGGGTCCAGGATCTTGATGTGGCGCGTGATCCAGGGCACCTGGGTGCCATACTCCCAGATCAGCAGCACGACGATGACGATGACCGCCTGCCAGAAGTGAATGCTCCAGCGTCGCGACCTCATCAGCCCTCGCTTTCCAGTTGGAATTCCTCACCCAGCAGGTGCCACAGATCCCGGTATATCTCCAGGTACTCCGGCGTTTCCCGCAGGGTGATGACATCCCGCGGCCGCTTCAGCGGGATGTCCACGATGGCCTTCACACGGCTGGGCCGGTGGCTCAGCAGCACGATGCGATCCGACAGCGTGATGGCCTCACTCAGGTCATGGGTGACGAAGAGGATCACCTGGCGCGTGCGCTCCCACAGCCGCAGCAGCTCGTCGTGCAGGTTGAGCCGGGTGTGCGTGTCCAGCGCCCCGAAGGGCTCGTCCATCATCAGCACCTCGGGCTCCACGATGAAGCTGCGCATCAGCGCCACGCGCTGGCGCATACCGCCGGAGAGCATGGCCGGATAGGCCTTCTCGAAGCCCTCGAGCTTGGCCATGCGCACCATCTCTGCCACGCGGCGGCGGCGCTCTTCCGCCGGCACGCCTCGGTATGCCAAGCCGATGCCGATGTTGTCCTCCACCGTCTTCCAGGGGAACGTGGTGTCCTTCTGGAAGATGTAGCCCACCTTGGCGAGGGGCCGGGTCACCAGCTCGCCGTCAATGTGGACGCTGCCGCTGGTGGGCGTCATCAGCCCGGCGGCAATGTTGAGCACAGTGGACTTGCCGCAGCCGCTGGGGCCGATCAGCGAGACGAACTCGTGATCCGCCACATCGAAGGTCACATCCCCCAAGGCCACGACCTCGCGGTCCTTGAGTTGGAAGCGCCGATGCAGCGAGTCAATGCGGATGCGCACGTCGGCCGGCTGCGACAATTCCCTGGGATGGGGCAGGCTCGTCATGATGCGACAGGAATGGCGCGTGGTCGCGGACGGGCAACGGCAGGAAGGCCCACCGCCGCCCAGGATCCGCAACTCACGCCTTCATGGCCTGTTTGACGAAGCGCATGTCCACCACCTCGTCGTAGGCCCAATCCTTCTTGGTCGCGCGGGGCACCCACACCTTTTTGCCCGCCGCGAAGTCCTTGGGCGTGACGATGAGGTCGTAGTTGAAGATGTTCTGGTAATACTTGAGCGTCTTCTCAACATCCTCGCGCTTGAACTCGGCCATGAACTTGGGCCCGATCTTCTCGTAGATTTCGCCCGGGGTCCGGCCCTTGATCCACTGCATGGCGCGGTACATGGCAGTCACGTACGCCTGCGTCACCTTCTCATCCTCGTTGGCCGTCTCTTTGAGCGCATAACCCACCGTGGTGGGGATGTTGGCGCCGAAGACGCGGTCCCACGCTGCTCGGGAGGACACATCGAACAACACCGTGCCGTAGCCGCCGCCGACAGCCGCATCGATCCATTCCGGCACGCACATGATGGCGTCGAACTGGCCGGACTTGAGGCCGCCCAGCATGGTGGTCGTGCCACCCCCGCCGATCCACTTCACCTGGTCGTTGACCGACTTGCCGTTTGCATGGAATTGGCTCAGCACATAGTTGCCGTAGACCCAGGTGCCCGAGCCGATGCGTGTGGCGGCGATAATGCGCGGCTCGCCTCCGGGGCGCTTCATGGTGGCCAGTTTCTCCACCGTGTTCAGGCCCTGATCCCACAGTTCCTTGCGCACCATGATGTTGGCATAGGAGCAGCGCGTGTCCGTTCCGAGGATCATCTCTGTGGGCTTGCCCCGCTCGGAGATCTTCAGCACGTGCGCGCTATCGCCCAGGCCATAGCCCACCTGCCGGCCGGCCACGAGCTGGGCCACACGGGCTCCGCCGCCCGGCACAACGAACGTCACGCCGAGGCCCTCATCGGCGAAGAATCCCATCGCCTCGGCCACCATGTGCGGTGCATACACCGACGTGTTGACGCTGTGCGAAACGGTGATGAACTTCGACACCTTCTTCTTCTGGCCAAATGCCGTGCGCGTGTTGGCATAGACGACCAAGCCCAATCCGGCGGCTGCGGAACGGGTAAACAGCTCGCGGCGCGAAAGGCCGCGTTCGTCGCGTGTGCTCATGTCCCCTCCCAATGGGTGCAGGATCCCTGGCTGCCGTGTGAGCTGTGGTCTCACGGATGCCCCCTGGCAGCCACTTATCGCAAAAGTGCCCCCAATCTATGCAGACTCGGCCCAGCTTGACAACCA
>DATFMP010000084.1:0-98147 GCA_035266845.1 bacterium | reverse complement strand
GTGATGAGGTTGGAGATCGTGTGGGCCTGGTTGTGGCGGTTGGCCTCCTCGCCCGCGTCGGCACCCGGCGTATCGATAAAGCACACCAGCGGCATGCCGTGGGCGGAGTAGAAGCGGATCAGCTGAGCAGCCCGCGTATGGTGCTGGGGCGACCACACGCCATTCTTGCTCTTGCGGTTCTGCGCGAGCATCACCAGCCGGCGCTGCCGCCCCCGCCAGGTGAAGTTCATCTCCGCCAGGTACAGCGGGCCCTCCTGGATCTCCTGGATGATTGTCCCACCCAGTTGCCGGATCAGGTCTGGCGCGCTCTTGCGCTTGGGATTCTCGGAGGGATTGACCGTCTCGCGGATGTAGTCGTCCACGGACAGTTTGCGCAGACGGCGGATCTGCTGCTTGATCTCGCCCGGCGAGAGCACACCCGCCAAGCTGCTTTCGCTGAAGTACGGGTGGGGTCGGCCGCTTGCCAGGGAATAGTCACTGGCAATGCGTTCGGCCTCAACGAAGGTCAGCCGCTGTCGAGGATTTGATTTCCGCATCAATTGGCCAGGTCCGCAGCCGCAACAGGTCTGTCGGAGTGTCCTGAAGGAAAGGGGTCACGTGACGGTTGGTAGTCTACAACACAGTTGGGGCCGCCGTCCAATGGGATACCCGAGCCTCCCATGCACAAGACGCACCGGCGCAAATGCACCATGACCGGCGCGAGAGCCGATCCACGGCGCCACGGCGGCCCGGGCAGTTGAGTGACGCGGTTGCGGCGGCACCTCGCCGGTACCGGGCTCACACTGCCACAGTGACCACGCAGGCAAAGGGATTGCCGCCCGGCGCCCGGCGAGAGTAACATGGAGCGGCTTCACCGGCGGCGCAAGGTGCGTGGCCGGCACTTCCCGCCTGGGCTTGGGACCATTGATGAGGCATTCGCGGGCAATCGCCATCTCGTTGCTGGCCCTGGCCCTGGCCCTCGGACTCGGCGGCTGCAGTTGGTTCGGCGGCAGCAAGCCGGCCCCGCAGGCAGCCGAGGCCCCGGCTGGCTCCGGCCAGGCCGCGGGAGCAGAGGGGGCCCAGCCGCAAGGCCCGTTCGCGGCAGGGGTGCTGAACACGATCGCCCAGCGCGCCCCGGCGGGCAGCCCCACGCAATTGCTGGCGCAACTCGCGGCCCAGTTTGGCTGGGAGGATCAGGTCGCGCACAATCCCCTGCTCAAGCAGGACGTGCTGGATGGGCAGTTTGCCGAACGGGTGGAGCCCGCCCTGCTGGGGCTGTACTATAAGAACGGCTTCTCCGTGCTACCGGTGGTGGGAGAGGGTCACCAGTTCAGCCGGGATACAGTAGTCCAAGGCGCGCTGGGCTCCAGCCGCCTGCTGGTCACGAATCGCAAGGCGATCCGCATCATCTTCCTGCGGCCGGTACAGAACATAGAGATCGTCTACTACCAGGACGGTATTGAACCGCAGGTGTTCAGCGTCAGCCCACAGGCCGTGGTGGCCGTGCGCAAGAGCCTGGTCAAGTACTACCTGCGCTGAGCCCAGATCCGCGGCTGCCTGCACCGCGCGGCCGAGTTGGACGGCCGCATTTGCCCCACGGAGACCCCGAGCGACCATGGCCGACGACCCCACGACCGATCACAACGGCGAAACACCTCGCTTGGAGCAGGAGCCGCGCGCCGCCCTGCCGGAGAGCGGCAGATCCGGCGGCTGGGCTGTCAACCTCGCCCAGCGGGTGCTGACAGGCGTACCACTGCTGATTGTCGTCCTGCTGCTCATCGCCGTGGCGCCCGCGCGCGTGCTGGCGCTTGTAGCGGCCGCGGCGGGAGTCTACGGCGTCTACGAGTACACGCGGCTCGTCGCCACCGGCGATGGCACGGCGCTGCCCATGGCCCCCATGCTCTTCGCGGGAGTGGCCATCGGTGTGGGCGGCGTCGTTGGCACACCAGTCGCGCTCAATGCCGGTTTGCTGGTGGGCGGAGCGTTCCTGGCCTGGACGCTCTGGTTCGCCCGGTCGGCGCCCGGCGGCGATGCCTTGCGCACCATGGGCGTGGCGCTGGCCGGCTTGCTGCTGGTGCCTTGGCTGCTCAATCATGTCGGGCTGCTGGTACAGCAGCCGGGTGGACGCGGATTCGCGGCCTTCCTAATCGTCGTACTGACGCTGAACGACACCCTGGCTTACCTGGTAGGCACCTTCTTCGGCAACTGGCCTCTGATTCCCCGGGTCAGCCCCAACAAGACGGTGGAAGGCGCCATCGGGGGCGTGCTGGGCGGTGCCCTGGCGGGCGTGCTGGCACGCTTCTGGATGGGCGGCGAGCCCGTGCCGATGTCCCTGCTGGGACTGATCCTGCTGGGTGCCGGGCTGGCGATTGCCGGGCAGGCGGGCGATCTGCTTGAATCCAAGATCAAGCGCCTCACGAATGCGGACGATTCGGGGCACTTCCTGCCCGGTCACGGCGGGCTGCTGGATCGCGTGGACGCCTACCTGTTGGCGGCGCCGCTGTCGTTCTACCTCTTGCGCTACCTGGGCGGCTAAAGCCGTCGCGCGCTGTCCCGGCCATCCCCAACCCCCGCCTTCATGACCCCCAAGACGCTCACCGTGCTCGGCTCCACCGGTTCCATCGGGTGCAATACCCTGGACGTGGTGGGTCGCTTTCCGGATCGCTACCGCGTGCACGCCCTGGCCGCGCACTCCAACGACGCGCTGCTGGCCGAGCAGATCGAGCGCTTCCAGCCCCGCGTGGCCGTGCTGTATGATCCCGAAGCGGCTCAGCGCCTGCGCGAGCGGGGCGTGGCGAGCCGCACCACCGTGCTGTCGGGCATGGAAGGGCTGCTGGAGGCAGCCGCCGCACCGGAAGTGCAACACGTGGTGGCCGGCATCGTGGGCGCCGTGGGGCTGCGACCTGCCTATGCCGCCGTGGATGCGGGCAAGGAGCTCTCGGTCGCCAACAAGGAGGTGATGGTGCTGGCTGGCGAGCTGATGACAGCCCGCGCCCGGGAGACCGGCAGCGCCCTGCTGCCCATGGATAGCGAGCACAACGCCGTCTTCCAATGCATCAACGGCAGCGCCCACGAGCAGGTGCGACGCATCGTGCTGACGGCCTCCGGCGGGCCGTTCCGCGATCTGGCACCCGAGGCGTTCCACAGCATCAGCAAGGCGCAGGCCCTGGCCCACCCCAACTGGCGCATGGGGCCCAAGATCACCATCGATTCCGCCACCATGATGAACAAGGGGCTGGAAGTGATCGAGGCGCGCTGGCTGTTCGACCTGCTGCCCGAGCAGATTGACGTGCTGATCCATCGCCAAAGCATCGTGCACGCTTTGGTGGAGTTTGTGGACGGGTCGGTGATCGCGCAGATGGGCCTGCCCGACATGCGCACGCCCATCGCTTGCTGTCTGGCTCACCCGCAGCGCCTGCCGCTGGAGCTGCCGCGCCTGGATCTGGCCAAGGTGGGCCGGCTGGACTTCGCCGAGGTCTCCGAGGGACGCTACCCCTGCTTCTTCCTGGCCCTGGAGGCCCTGCGCCAGGGTGGCGGGATGCCTGCCGCGCTGAACGGCGCCAACGAGGAAGTGGTGCAGGCGTACCTGAACGACGCGTTCCCATTCACGCAAATTGCAGCTATTCTAGAGGGCGTGATGAACCGCCTCACCGCCCGACGCGAAAGCGTGGACGCCCCAACATTCCTGCGCCGCATCGCGACGGTCGAAGACGCCGTTGCCGCTGACGCCTATGGCCGTCAGCTCGCCGCGGCGGAACTCGCGCAAACCAGGACGCCATCGTGTTGACCACCGTCGTCTCGTTCATTCTGGTGCTGGGCTTCCTCGTGTTCGTACACGAGCTTGGCCACTATCTGGCTGCCCGCCATGTGGGTGTGCGAGTGGAGCGCTTCTCCATCGGCTTCCCGCCCAAGGCCTTTGGCAAGACCATCGGTGAGACCGAGTACGTGCTGTCCTGGATTCCGCTGGGCGGCTACGTGAAGCTCTACGGACAGAACATCGACGACGAGGACCCCAACGACCCCCGCAACTACGCAGCCAAGTCCAAGCTGCAGCGCCTGTACATCCTGGCGGCCGGCCCGGCCATGAACCTCATCGCCGCCGTGCTGCTGATGGCGGTGGTGTACATGCTGGGCGTGCAAACGCCGGACTACCGCCTCACACCGCCGTTCCTGGCGGGCGTGGAACAGGGATCCCCGGCAGCCGAGAGCGGATTCCAGCCCGGCGACCGCATCATTGCGCTGGAAGGTGCGCCGATCCACTCGTGGAAGGAACTCTTCGACACAATCGAGCAGCAGGCGATCCGCCACGACCGGCTCCAGTTTCAGGTGGAGCGGAGTGGGCACGAGCAGACCCTGCTGGTCGATCCCACCGCATTTATGAACGGTGGAGACTTTGGCTGGGAGCCGGTGATTCCGCCCGTGGTGGGCTCGTTCGGCGAGGATTCTCCGGCCCAGGCCGCGGGGATGCAGGTGGGTGACCGCATCGTGGCCGTCAACGGCAAGTCCATCATCACCTGGGGCGAGGTGCCGGGGGCCATCCAGGCCACACAGGGCCGACCGGTAGAGATCACCGTGGAGCGCCAGGGCGGTGAGCATACCTATACCGTCACACCGCGCTTCGATGCCGGTCACGACCGTTGGCTGATCCACATTGCCCTGGGCATGCACACCGTGCGGCATAACCCCGTCGAGGCCCTCGTGCTGGGCACCAAGCGCCTGACGGGGCTGACGGAGAGCACGCTGGTGTTCCTGGGGCGCTTGCTGACGGGGCAGGGCTCGCTGAATTCCCTGGGCGGACCGGTCAAGATCGGCGTGGTGATCGGCCAGGCGGCCCGCACCGGCGCGGTGGATCTCATCTTCCTGATGTCCTTCATCAGTCTGCAACTGGGTATCTTCAACCTGCTGCCCATCCCGGCCCTGGATGGCGGGCACATGTTCATGATCGGCCTCGAGACGGTCAATCGCGCCCCCCTCAGCGCCCGCCTGCGCGAGCGCACGCAGATGATCGGCCTGTCGCTGCTGCTCCTGCTCATCCTCTTCGTCACGTACAACGACGTCCTGCACATGGTGACCGGCGGCCGCGCCGGCTGATGCCCGGCCCCCGCCGTCACACGGCGCATCGATGAAGGAACGCCTGGACAAGCTGCTGGTGCAACGCGGCCTGGCTCCCACGCGGGAGAAGGCCCAGGCCTATATCCTCGCCGGACAGGTGCGCGTGAACGATGCTCCGGCGGATAAGGCCGGTGCCCGCGTGGAGGAAGATGCGAACGTCGCGGTAACCGGCAAGGATCATCCCTACGTGAGCCGCGGCGGTCTGAAGCTGGAGGCGGCCCTGCGGGCCTTCTCGCTGGACCCCGCCGGACTGGTGTGCATGGACATCGGCGCCTCCACGGGGGGCTTCACCCACTGCCTGCTGCTGCAAGGCGCGGCGCGCGTGTACGCCGTAGATGTGGGCTACGGCCAGTTGGCCTGGGAGGTTCGCAACCACCCCGCCGTGCGCGTGCTGGAACGGACCAACATCCGCCACCTGGCCACGGACGCCGTGCCCGAGGCCATGCAACTCATCGTGGTGGACGTCTCCTTCATCGCGCTAACCACGGTGCTGCGGGATGCCGTGCGCTTCCTGGCACCCGGCGGCGCCATCGTGGGACTGGTCAAGCCACAGTTCGAGGCCGGCCGCGAACACGTGCGGCGCGGAGGCCGGGTGACCGATGAGGCCGTGCACGCCGAGGTGCTGGCCCACGTGCGCAAGGCGGGCGCCAGCCTGGGCCTGGAAGCCGTGGGACAGATCCCCTCGCCGATCCTGGGCAAGAAGAGCGGCAATCGCGAGTACCTTGTGCTCTGGCGCGATACGCGACCCGCCCCCTCGGCCGATATCGAGGCCCGGGGTGAAGCCTCCACCGCCAAGCCGGCCTGACCGACCACCCCACTCCGATGACCCGCACACCCCCGCTGCCGGATTACAAGGCCTTTTCAATTCACCATCCGGCCTCCCTCAAGCCATTGCGCCAGGGGGCCGTGTATGTGGTTGTGCGCGGGCTGGTGTTTCTGGCCGGACGCCTGTCCCTCCGAGCCCTGCAACGGCTGGGGCGCGTGCTGGGCCGCCTTGTGTACCGCTTTTCGGCACGCTACCGGCGCTTGGCTCACCTGCAACTGGCCATGGCCCTGCCGGAGTTGAGCGAGGCGGAACGCACCCGCATCGCCCGCCAGTGCATGGAACACCAGGGCATGACGCTGCTGGAAACCATCGCCCTGCCGCGCCTGCGCCGCAGGCCCACGCCCTGGCTGCGCCTGGAGAACGAGGAGTTGCTCGTCGCCGCGCACGCCCGCGGCCGCGGCGTGGTGCTGGTGACGGCCCACGCGGCCAACTGGGAGCTGCTTCCCATCGCTCTGGAGCGCCTGCGCATCCGCGCCATGGCCGTGGCCAGCACGCTCACCAACCCCCGCCTCAACCGACTCATCGGCGAGATCCGCCGCTTCGAGTACATGGATGTGGCCGAGCGCGGCTCGGAAACCTCGCCCCGGCAACTGCTGGGCTGTCTCAAGCGTGGGGATGCGCTGGTGCTGGTCAACGACGTGGACATCGAGGCGCAGGGCGTGTTCGTGGACTTTTTCGGTATCCCCGCCAACACGCCGCGGGCTCCGGCCAGCCTGGCGCTGAAGCTGGATACGCCCCTGCTGACGTACTTCGACACGCGCCTGCCGGACGGCTCGCACGTGCTGCGCTTCCAGGAGGTGCCGATCACCGAGGCCATCCGCACAGCGGCCGACCCGGTGCGATCGCTCACCCAAGCCGTCAGCGACCAAGTGGAGGCCCACATCCGCGCCCATCCGGAGCAGTGGATGTGGAACCACCGCCGCTGGAAGCGCCGCCCGCCGGACGAAGCCGGCGGAGTCCCGGGCCCAGGCGCCGCGAAGACCGGCTAGAACGTGCGCTGGATGCGCTGCTGCACCTGCTCGGCGAAGGCGGCCACCGCGTCGTTCAGGCCCTCGTCGCGGATGGCAGGCGTCTCCTGCACGTCCGGCGCATAGAGTCGCGTGACGGACGCCGTGAGCGCCTCGCCGGCGATGTACGTGCGTCCGTTCCGGAGGTCGGTGAGCGTCACCCTGCCCGTCAGCGTATAGACGAAGCTGCGCTCCGTGGTGATGGCAGGGTCGAGCACGCGGTTCAGCGTGAAGCTGCTCAGCTCGATTGAGAGCGCCAGGGCGCTGCGCTCCGGCGGTTGCAGCCGGATGTGCGCTTGCTGCGCCAGGCGCTGCTGCAGGGCAGTGCGCAGGCGCACGTCCAGTTCGCCTGTGTCCGTGAGGTTGGTGATGCGGCGCAGGGTCAGCGTGTGCGCCCCACCGGGCAGATGGGGTACGTCCTGGTGATAGCCACAGGCGCCCAGCAGGGCGGCGAGCAGCACCGCGGTCAGCAGCCACACGGACTGCAGTTGGCGCCGCTTTGCCGGGTCGGGTCGCACGGGGATTGCAGCGCAGCGGCGCGCCATGTCAAGCATGGTCGGGTCTCATCTCGAAGCCGGAGCGCTGTGCGGCGGGGAACGCAAGGAACTGCAATGTCGCCATGAGCCAACCCTACCGGGTGATCCTGTTCGATTGCTTTAACACACTTTACCTCCAGGACCCATCGCACCTGCCGCAGGTGGAGCTGGACGGCAAGCGCGTAACTTCCACGGCAGGGCTGCTGCTGGAGCGGTTGCGCGCGTTGGATCCCGGCCTGCAGGCGGAAGCCGTGCACCACGCCCACCGCGCCGCCTGGAAATGGGCGGAGGCCCAGCGCGGCCCGGAACTGCGCGAGGTGCCTGCACCGCGGCGCTTCCGGCGGGCCTTCGAGGAGCTGGGGCTGGGCGATGCGGACGAGGCGCTGGTGCTGGAGGCGCTGGACGTGCACATGCGGGCGCTGACAGGTAGCTTCCAGTTCCCCCCTGAGCACCGCGCGGTGCTGGAGGGTCTGCGCGGCCGCTATCGCTTGGCGTTGCTGTCCAACTTTGACCACGGGCCCGCCCTGCGGCGCCTGTTGGCCGAGACGGGCATCGCCGACTGGCTCGATCCGCTGTTGATCTCCGATGGCCTGGGCTGGCGCAAGCCGGGCCGGGCCGCCTTCACCGCTGCGCTGGAACAGATCGGGGCGACGGCTGAGGCCGTGTTGTTCGTGGGCGATTCGCTGGAGGACGACGTGCTGGGCAGCCAAGGGGCGGGCCTGGACGTTGCGTGGCTCAATCCCCACGCCACACCCTGCCCCGCGGAGTGCCGCCCCACGTACGAGTTGCGGAGCCTCGTAGAGCTGCCGGCGCTGCTGGGGCACTAGACGCGCTTTGCCCCCCGCGGATGGCGGGCTCGTGCACGAGCCTTGTTCAAGGTTGGGCCGGGGACTAAGATCGAACCAATGCCCCACACGCCGTTCCGCCACACCGTCCAACGCCCACTGAGGGAGCCGCCCGCACCATGACGATGGTCGTGCACGACAAGCAGCGCCTCTACTATCGCTTCGAGGGCGAGAAGGGCGCCTATCTGCTCCTGCACCACGGCCTGTTCGGGTCGCACCAGGATTGGTTCGACGCCGGCTACGTGGACGCGCTGCGCAACGAGTTTCGACTGATCGTGATGGATGCCCGTGGGCATGGCCGCAGCGATCACCCGCTGGAGCCCGACGCCTATCGCTTGCAGGCCATGGCGGATGACGTGGTGGCCATCATGGACGAGTTGGATATCCGCAACCTGCACTTCTGCGGCTATTCGCTCGGCGCGCTGGTGGGCTTCGAGCTACTGATGCGCCACCCGGAGCGCGTGCGCATCGTGATGCTGGCGGGCGAGTCGCCGTTCGTCTCCGAGACCATGCAGGCGGAATGGCACAGCCTGGCCGACGCCATCCGCGCCGACGGCCTGGCCCCCGTACGCGAGCGCCTTGGCGCCGAACAGCGGATCGCTACCACGCAGGCGGAGTTGGAGCAGGAGGGCGAACAAGCCGCGGCATTGGCGCTGCTGGAAAGCCTGGCCTCCGAGCCAATGCGGCCGGACGAGGGGCGCATTAGCGTGGATTCGCCGGTGGCCCTATTCACCGGGGAGGATGACCCGGCCCTGGACCGCATGCGCGACGCGCGACGCCGCATCCATCGGGCACGCTTTGTCTCTTTCCCGGGCCGTACGCACGCCGGACTGTTCCGGGAGCGTGAGCCGCTTATCGCCGAAATGCTGCGTCTGCTGCGGCCGGGCCGGCGCACCGGAGAGAGCGAGGGCAACGAGCCCACCCGCGAGGAACGCTCCAGCCACGGTGGTCGGGGACGCGGCCGCGGTTCTCGTGGCCGAGAGGAGCCCCCACGGGCCCGGGCGCCACTCACCCCACCGCCACCGGTCGAAGTGCCCGGCGAGACCCTCACGCGGGCAGAATCGGCTGCGGCCCCGCCGCCACCGGAGCAGTCTCACCCTGCGCCCTCGGCTGCAGCCGAGGCGGCGCATCGCCCAGCCGAACTGGTTGGGGGCGCCGAGCCGGGTGTCACCGTGACTGTGGAGCCGGCAGACCATGCTCCTTCACAGGAGGCCCCGGACGATCTGGGCGTACGGGCACGGCAGGAGGAGCAAACGCCCCCCGAGCCGGAGTCCCCGGAGGCGGCGGACTGGTCGGATCCGGCCGCACTGGCGCCGGACACACCGAAGCACACCGCCAGGACGCCGGGCTCGGTTGAGCCCGATGACGCTACCGACGATATGACCGATGAGGACGATGGGGAGGATTGGCCGGAGCTGGACGAGGACCCGTCCGAGCGCGACTGACGGGCCGTCCGCCCCTTGCGGCGGCGAAGCGGGTGTAGCTAGACGGTGCCCAGGTGCTTCACCCGGTCTTCGGGCGGGATGATGTCCGTAATCTTGCAGCCAAACTTCTCGTTGACCACCACCACTTCGCCCTTGGCAATCAACTTGCCGTTGATGAGCAGGTCCAGCTCATCCCCCACCAACCGGTGCAGCTCAATCACGGAGCCCTGACCCAGCGTCAGCAGGTCGCTGATGAGCATCTTGGAGCGGCCTACCTCGAAGGTCACGTGCAGCTTGATATCCAGCAGGAATTCCAGGTTGACCACCTGGTCGCCACTGAGGCCCGCCGTCGGCAGCGGCGGTGGCTGAGGGGCCGGTGCGGGGGCCGCGGCCGCTCGCGCGGGTGCCGCCGGCTCGGAGGACGCTTCCGGCTCGCCACCCCCGAGGATGTCCTCGCCGGCGTCGGCCTCGCCTTCCTCACCCTCGCCCGAGCTGTCCAGCATCGCCTGCAGGTCGTCGTCCAACTCGACAGACTCACCCCCGCCCTCCTCGGCCGCGGCGGCAGGTGCATCCTCACCGGCTGAGATATCGCCCAGGTCCAGATTGTCCAGGTCGCCCGCCAGACCCTCGAGATCCTTGTCGAAGTCCTCGGTCATGGTCGCCCTTGCAGTGTCGTCCGGCCTTGTGCTGTGCGGTTGCCGGTCATTGTAGTGGATTCCGCTTCCAATGCACAGTCCCGCTGGATGGGATCCTGTGCGCAGCCCTCCTGCAGCCTCCATGCAAGTTGGGCGCCCAGGGAGAGACAGGCCACCCGCTCGGCTGCGGGCTGGGCGGAACTCGGGCGCGTGGCGACCTCGTTGTTAGTTGAACGAGGGTGCGTCGTCGCTGCGCAGGGAGAGCTTGGCGAACTTTGTGAATTGGGCGACGAAGGCCAGCCGGATCGGCCGCGAGGTGATGGGGCCGTTGCGGTGCTTGGCGATGTGGATTTCCGCGATACCCTGGTCTTCGGTTTCCGGGTTGTAGACCTCGTCCCGATAGATGAACATCACCAAGTCGGCATCCTGCTCGATGGAGCCGGACTCCCGCAGGTCGGAGAGGCGCGGGCGCTTGTCGGGCCTCTGTTCCAGGGAGCGGTTGAGCTGGGCGCAGGCCAGCACGGGCACGTTAAGCTCCTTGGCCACGGCCTTCAACCCGCGCGAGATCTCGGCGATCTCTTGCTCACGGTTGTCCGTGCGGTGGTTGGCGCGCATGAGCTGCAGGTAGTCCACGACGATCATTCCCAGGCCGTGTTCCGCCTGGATACGCCGGGCGATGGCCTTGATGCCCAGCGGCGTCACCTCCGGCGTCTCGTCCACGAACACCGGCGCTTCGGAGAGCGTGCCCGCCGCGGCCGCAAGCTTGTCCCACTCGAACTCATCCAGGTTCCCCACGCGCAGCTTCTGGCTGTCCACGCCCGCCTCGGAGCACAGCAGCCGCTGGGCCATCTGCTCCTTGGACATCTCAAGGGTGAAGATGAGCGCGGGCACTTGCCGGTGCGCGGCCGCATGGCGCGCCATATTCAGTGCAAAGGACGTCTTGCCCATGGAGGGCCGCGCCGCCAGGATGATCAGGTCACCCGGCTGCAGACCGCTCGTGTAGTCGTCCAGATCCTCGAAGCCAGTGGCGACCCCGGTGACGCCCTCCACGCGATCCTGCGCCGCTTCGAGCATCTCGAAGTTGCGCATGAGCAACTCCTTGAGGTGGCTGAAGCTGTGGCGGGTGGCATTGGTGGCCAGATTGAGGAAGACGTGCTCCGCCTCCTGGATCAGGCCCTGCACGTTCTCGCTGGAGCCCCGCCCGCGGCTGGCGATCTCCGTGGCCGCGTCGATGAGCTGGCGCAACTGGTACTTCTCGCGCACGATCTCCGCGTACACCAGCACGTTGGCCGTGACGGGCGTGAGGTCCACCAGTTCCGCGATGTAGACCAAGCCCCCCACCTGCTCCAGCTTGTTGCGGGACTTCAGATAGTTGCCCAGCGTGATTTCGTCGATGGGATCCTGCTGTTCGGTCAGGCCGTGCATGGCCTTGAACAGTTCCCGGTGTGCCGGGGAGAAGAAGAACTCGGGCTGGAGAATCTCCGAAGCCTGGTAGAAGGCCTCGTTGTTGTGGATGATGGCACCGAGCACCCCTTGCTCGGCCTCCTTGTCGTGGGGCAGCATGCCTTGCGAAGGCACACTTTCCTTGGCGACCACCGCTCCCTCCCTGGATGGGCCCGCGCCAGCGATCCATGCCGGCGGAAAATTCAGGTTCGAGACTCTTTATAGCCAGCTGCCGCGGGGCGGTCAACGGCGCGCGGCAGAGCCGCCGCGGGCGCGCTTCAGTCTCGGAGCTGGGTGCGGAACGGCGCGCGGATGCCCGTGCGCCGGGGCTTGACGGATGGCAATGCGGGAATGCTCCGGGCCGTGCAACAGCGAGCCGGCCCGGGTCGGGGCGCTCAGGCTTCGGCAGGTTTCTCGCCGGCCGGCTCGCCTTCTGGGGCCGGCGCGGACACATCGCCCGAGGCTTCGCCCGCCACCGCGGCGGCTTCGCCTTCCGGGGCGGTCTCGGCACCTGCGCCTTCCTCGGTCGTCTCGGCCTGGACGATCTCCGATGACTCCACGCGGAAGTCCACGTCCACCTTGACGTCCGTGTGCAGCCGCACCGTGGCGCCAAAGGTGCCCAGGGTCTTGACGGGGGTCTTCAGGATGATGGCCTTGCGGTCCAACTCCAGGCCCTGTTCGGCGAAGGCCGCCTGCAGGTCGCGGTTGGTGATGGAGCCGAAGAGCCGGCCGCCGGTGCCCGAGCGGGCCCGCACAACGATCTCCATGGCGGAAACCTTATCCGCCTCGCCCGTCGCCTCAGCGATGGCCTCGGCACGCTGCTTTTCCAGATACGCGCGGCGATGCTGGATAGCCTTGGCGTTCTCACCGCTGGCCGGCATAGCCATGCCGCGCGGCAGTAGAAAGTTACGGGCGTAGCCGTCTTTCACGGCCACCTCATCGCCCAGCGAGCCCAGATTGGGCACGTTCTGCGTCAGAATGATCCTCATGGGTTGCTCTGGCATGGCGGGGTCGGTGCCGCCGCTAATCCTGGTTCACGAAGCCTTCGGAGAACGACAGCAGCCCGATGTTGCGCGCGCGCTTGATCGCTTGCCGCAAGGCCCGTTGCGTGGCGGCGGTATTGCCCGTGATGCGGCGCGGCAGAATGCGCCCGCGCTCGGTGATGTATCCCCGCAGCAACTCCACATCCTTGTACGGGATTTCCGTCAGCTTGTTCAGCGCGGAGGTCTTGCGGCGGGGGATGATGATGCGATTTCCCAGGCCCCGCCGCCTGTTCGATGTGCTTCTCCCTCTGGCCATGGCTGTTCCGTCTTACTCGGTAAGGGTTTGGGCGATGCTGCCCTCGGTCTTGAGCTTCTCGAACGCCTCGAATTCCTTGCTCACATCCTCCACGGCGACGCTCAGCCATTTGATGACGGCATCGTCGATGCGGAAGCTGGTCTCCATCGCCTTCAAGGCCTGTGGCGTCTTGTCCAGGTATAGCAGATGGTAGATGCCGTATTGGCGCTTCTCCACCTCGTAGGCCAGCTTGCGGCGGCCCCAGACGGCATGATGCAGCACCTGCCCGCCGTTGGTGCCGACGAGGGATTTGTACTTCTCGATCAGCTCGTTCTGCGCCTCATCGGAGGTCTCGGGATCGAGTACCAGCACGGATTCGTAACCCTGCATCGCTTTCGGTCGTCCTTATCAGTCGTCAAGGGCCTGCTGCCGGAGGACGGCTCGTCCGCCCGCGGCGCACCGCCCGAACCGCGGGCGGCTATCTTCTACGGTGAGCTCCAATTCTCGAACCGGCCCGTCTCCACGTACGCCAGCACCAACCGGGCCGCCTCTTCCACCGCGGCGTTCAATGTCTCGTCACTGCTGCCGCCTCCCAACACGTACGAGACGACATTTGCCTTTTCCGGCGGCCGCCCGATGCCAATGCGCATGCGCTTGAAGGCTCGGCTGCCCACCTGCTGGATGATCGAACGCAGCCCACGGTGGCCGCCGTCTGATCCCTCAGCGCGCATGCGGATCTTGCCCGGCTGCAGATCCAGATCGTCCACGATCACCAAGCATTCCGGCAGCGGAACGCGATAGTAGTGCAGTAACGCCTGCACCGCCTCGCCGCTGTGGTTCATGTACGTCTGCGGCTTGGCCAACAGCCAAGCCCGCCCATCGCGGCTGCCTCGCGTCACCAGCGCATTGTGCTGGCGCTTCCATGCCGGGGCCTGCAGCATCTCCGCCAGCCGATCCACCACCAGGAATCCCAGGTTGTGGCGCGAGCGCTCGTATTCCTTGCCCGGGTTGCCCAGCCCAACAATGAGAACCATGCGGGCCGACGCGGCCTATTCCTTGTCCTCGCCCTCCGCCTTCGGCGCGGCAGCACCCTCGGCAGAGGCAGCGCCCTCCACCGGCACGGCACCCGGCTCGACCGCGGCGGCGGCCTCTTCCTCAACGCGCGGGGCCACGACGACGAACAGCGTATCTTCCAGCGCGCTGAGCACCTTCACGCCCTCGGGAAAGGGCAGGTCGCTCACGTGCAGACTGTCACCGATCTGCAGCCCGCTCACGTCCAGGGTCAGGAACTCCGGGATGATCGTGGGCAAACACTCGATGTGCACCTCATAAGTGACCTGCTGGAGAATGCCGCCCTCCTTCTCGCCCACCGGCTTGCCTTGTGCGTGCACCTCCACGGAGACGTGCACGGTCTTCGTGACGTCCACCTCGTGAAAGTCGATGTGCAGCAATTTGGCACCCACCGCAGTCGTCTGCACGGACTTCAGCAGCACGTGGCGTTGCTGCTCCGAGCCGCCGCTGCCGCTAAGCTGCAGGGAGATCAGGCGCTCGCTGCCGTGCAGCGCGTGCACCAGCAAGTCGGCCTCGTGCGCGTCGCACTGGATCGGCACCGGTTCTCCGACGCCGTAAACGATAGCGGGAAGCTGGCCTGCCTGGCGCAGCTTGCGCGCCACGCCCTTGCCCGTGCCCTGCCGCACGCTGGCCGTCAGGGTCATCTCCGTCATGCGTTCCCACCTCCATGCTGCGCTTCGAGCCGACACCGGGTTTTCCCGGCGGCAGCGGGTTTCGTTGCCGGATCGCTTTGGCAGGTGCCGCTGCGACGTAAACTATTTTCATACGACGAATCGCCGGCGGGGTCAAGGAGCGATTGCGGCATCGCTTCGGGCCAGGGCGTACAACCAGCGCCACGCATCGGCGCCGCGGGCGTCCGCACGCCCGTTGCGCTCGGTTGGCAAATGATGCAGAATGGCGCCGCTGCGATGCCCAGGCATTGCCGGCATTCGGTCGGGACAGGGAGGCCCGCAGGTAATCGCACGCCCGCGTTTTCCCGTACCTACATATGACTTCGAGTTCGCTCCGTCATTCGCTCTGGATATGCAAACGCGGAACGGGGGATGACCCAACCTACTAAAGACTCTTCCGCCATTCATCCTACCGCCGTGGTGGACCCGAACGCGCGTCTGGGCAAGGGCGTGAGCATCGGCCCTTACTGCGTGATCGAGGCGGACGTGCAGATCGGCGACGGCACCGAGGTGATGAACCACGTCACCATTCACGGGCCCACGGTGATCGGCCAACGAAACCGCATCTACCCCTATGCCTTCCTCGGCCAGGACCCGCAGGACAAGAAGTTCAAGCGCGGCGAGGCCTCGTCCCTGGAGATTGGGGACGACAACGTAATCCGCGAATATGCCACGATCAATCGTGGCACCCAGGGCGGTGGCGGGGTGACACGGGTAGGTGCCCGCAACCTGATCATGGCCTATTGCCACATCGCGCACGACTGCCAGGTGGGAGACGACACCGTATTTGCCAACTGCGCCACCCTGGGCGGACATGTGCATATCGGCAACAAGGCCTACCTGGGCGGGTTCACGGCGGTGCACCAGTTTTGCTCAGTGGGCGAGATGACCATGACGGGCGGCCAGACCATGATCGCCCAGGATGTACCGCCCTACGTGATCGCCGCGGGCAACCGCGCCCGCCTGTTCGGCGTGAACCGCATCGGACTGGAGCGCAACGGCCTGCCGCCGGAGGAAATCGAGGCCGTTCAACGGGCCTACAAGCTGTACTTCCGCGGCAAGATGAGCAGCGAGGAGGCCCTCGCCGCCATCGAGGCCAGGTTCTCCGCTTCCGAGCACGTCAAGCACTTCGTCGATTTCATCCGGCATTCCAAGCGCGGCATCTGCCGCTGACGCCATGGCCGCAGCGCCCCGCCCGCCGCTGCCCGTGCCGGGATTTTCCTGGCTGGGCAAGAACATCGGCATCAAGGACGACACACCGGACTTTGCCGTGGCCTTCTCGCGCGTGCCGTGCAGCGCGGCGGGCGTGTTCACGCGCAACAACTTCCCCGGCGCACCGGTCATCGTGGGCCGCGAGCACCTGCGGGGAAGCCACCTGCAAGCCATCGTCGTCAACTCCAAGAATGCCAACGTGGCCACGGGTCCCGACGGCATCGAGGATGCCCGCCGCATGTGCCGGGCCATCGGCGCCGCGCTGGGAATCGAGCCGCGACTGGTGCTGCCGAGTTCCACGGGCGTGATCGGACGGCCGCTGCCTATTGCACGCATCGAGGCCGCCTGCCGGGAAGCGCGCGACGAATTGCAGGAAGCTCCCGAGGCCCTGGAGCGCTTCGCCCGGGCCATCATGACCACGGACACGCGGCCCAAGTGGACCTCGCGGCGCATCGGGCCGGCCACGCTGAGCGCCGTGGCCAAGGGCTCGGGCATGATCGAGCCCAACATGGCGACCATGCTTTCGTATTTCTTCACCGACGCCGCGCTGGAGCCGGCCGCGCTGCAAGACGTGCTGAACCGGGCCGTAAACCGTTCGTTCAACCGCGTCTCAGTGGATACGGACACCTCCACCAGTGACACCGTGGTGGTGATGGCCAACGGGCAGGCTGGGCCCGTGGAGCCTGCCGCCTTCGAAGAGGCCTTCACCGACGCGGCGATCGAACTGGCGCAGGCCATTGCCCGCGACGGCGAAGGTGCTACCCGGCTGGTGGAGATCACGTGCTGCGAGGCGCCCAGTCAAGCCGCGGCACTGGCCATCGCCAAGGCCGTCGTCAATTCGCCGCTGGTCAAGACGGCCATCCACGGCGCCGATCCCAACTGGGGCCGCTTCGTCATGGCCGTGGGCAAGGTGTTCGAGCATCCCGTACCGCTGGAAGCGCTGCGCATCGAATTCGCCACACCCGGCGGGCCGCTCACCATTGCGGCCGAGCGCCTGGACGAAGCCGCGCTGCAGCGGATCTCGGACTATCTGCGGGGCGAGACCGTGCAGATCCGCATCCGTCTGGGCCAGGGCCAGCACGCCGAAACCGTGTGGGGCTGCGACCTCAGCGAGGGCTACGTGCACATCAACGCCGACTACACCACCTGACGGCGCCTGCCGCCATTTCCGCCGCCATTTCAGTTGTGTTGCGCCAGGAAACCGGGTACAAGTGGGGCTTAATGTCCATGCTTGAGGGGAATGGCACGCCGACGATGACGAATCACAAGATCAAGCTGTATTTCGACTACAACAGCCCCTACTCCTACATCGCTTCGCTGCAGGTGGAAGCGTTGTGCGAGCGGGTGGGCGCGGAACTGGAATGGTCGCCCGTGGTGCTCGGCGGAATCTTTCAGAGCAACGCGATCGAGCCCGCGCACACCAAGGACAACCGGCGCCGCTACCTGTTCGAGGACCTGCACGATCTGGCTGCCTACTACGGCATCCCGTACAAGGAGCGCACGACGTTCCTCTTTAAGCCGATCCTCGCCCTGCGGGTCACGCTGGCCGTGCCGCAGGGGGCCGAGCGGGCCAAGGCCGTGCATGCGCTGTATCGCGGTGCGTTCGCGGAAGATCTGGACCTGGGCGAACCGGAGGTCGTGGCACGCCTGCTGAACGAGGCTGGGTTCGATGGCGCGGCACTCGTGGAACGAACGCAGGACCCGGAGATCAAGAACGAGTTGAAGGCCATCACGGACGAGGCTATTGCCAAAGGCGTATTCGGGGCCCCCACCTTCTGGGTGGATGATCACAAGATGTTCTGGGGCCACGATCGCATGCCGCTCATGGAGCATTACCTGAAGAAGTCGGCCTAGCACCTCGATGCCCCGGAACAACTCCTGCATGCTCCAACGCCGGCAGGCCGCCCGCTCTCGGGGCCCGTCACGGCACAACTCGGCAGGCGCAGGGGATCGCGGACGGCAGGGATTTTAGCCCCGCTCGGCCCTATAATTCCCAAGAGGAACCCGGAACAGGGATGAATATCTTCAAGAAGGTCAAGGACTTGTTTACCAGCGACATGGCGATCGATCTGGGGACGGCCAACACGCTGGTCTACGTGCGGGGTCAGGGCATCGTGATCCGCGAGCCGTCAGTCGTCGCGGTCAAGCGGGACAACAAGGGCGGCCACAAGGTGCTCGCTGTGGGTCGCGAGGCCAAGATCATGCTGGGCCGCACACCCGGAAGCATCTACGCCATCCGGCCCATGAAGGACGGCGTGATCGCGGACTTCGAAATCGCCGAAGAGATGCTGCGCCACTTCATTCGCCAGGTGCAGCGCCAGAACTCCTTTATCCGCTTCAAGCCGCGCATTATCATCGGCGTGCCCTCCGGCATCACCCAGGTCGAGAAGCGGGCCGTGCGCGAATCGGCGGAATCTGCCGGAGCCAAGGAGGTGTACCTGATCGTGGAGCCCATGGCCGCGGCCATCGGCGCCGGGCTGCCCATCACGGAGCCCAACGGCAACATGATCGTGGACATCGGCGGAGGCACCACCGAGGTGGCCGTGATCTCCCTGGCCGGCATCGTCTACAGCGATTCCGCCCGCATCGGGGGCGACCGCATGGATGAGGCCATCGCCCAGTACATCAAGCGCCAGTACAACATGCTCATCGGCGAGCGCACGTCCGAGGAGATCAAGATGCAGATCGGCTCGGCGTACGCCAACGGGCCGCCCCGCACCCACGAGGTCAAGGGGCGCGACCTGGTCACCGGGATTCCCAAGACCCTTACGCTGAACGACGAGGAGATCCGCGGGGCCCTGGCGGAGGTCTACGATGCCATCGTGCAGACCGTGAAGAACGCCCTGGAGCGCACCCCGCCCGAGCTGGCCGCGGACATCGTGGACAAGGGTATCGTGCTGGCCGGCGGCGGCTCGCTGCTGCGGGGGCTGGACGTGCTGCTGCGCGAACGCACGGGGCTGCCCATCATCCAGGCGGAAGACCCGCTCTCCTGCGTGGCGCTGGGCACGGGCAAGGCCCTCGACCAGATCGACCTGCTGCGCACCATCGCGCTCACCTGAGCACGGCGGCGGCGCGCCCAAGGGGGCTCCAAGCCATCGTCATACCGACCAAAGCCGCCTCCGGGCGGCTTTGGCGTTTCGTGCGCCGGCATGCAGCGGGCGGCGCCCTCACCCGGCCATATGTTCCCAGCCCCGGCCCTCGTGCCCAAAGCGGAAGGCGCCCGGGTGCAGCACTTCAGCCAGGATCTCCACCGACTCCACCAGCCGCGGGCCGGGGCGGTTAAAGTACTGATTACCGTCCAGCAGATACACACGCCCGCTGCGCACGGCACGCAGCGCCGGCCAGCCCGGCAGCGCCCGCAGGGCCTCGGCCTCCGCGCGGGTGCGCCCCAGCCCGAAGCCGCACGGCAGCACCAGTAACACGTCGGGATCCGCGGCGCGCAGGGCCTCCCACGCGATGACAGGCGAGTGCGTCCCCGCCGTGCCCAGCAGGTTATCCCCCCCAGCCAGGGCGATCAGCTCTGGCATCCAGTTCCCGCCGGCCATCAGGGGCTCGATCCACTCGATACTCGCCACGCGGGGGCGCTTATGAAGCGCTTGTTCCTGCGTGGCGATGCCATCCAGACGCCCCCGCAGCCGTTCCACCAACGCTTCGCCGCGATCAGGCGCTCCCAGGGCCGCTGCCACGCGTCGCATGTCTGCCCACACGGCCTCGAGCGAGGTTGGTTCCAGGGCCACGATGCGGGCCTCCGGCGCCAGGCACGTGCGCGCTGCCAGTTCCACCTGGGCCAGGGGTACGGCGCACACGTCGCACTGTGTCTGGGTCACCACCACGTCCGGACGCAGGGCCTGCAATCGCTCCACGTCCAGGTCGTAGATGGCCAGCGCCCGCCGCAGCAGGTCGTGCACGTCGCGGTCAATGGCTCCGCTGAGGCCGCTCACGTCCAGCCGGGGTGACGTGCAGATGGGCAGGGCCTCCACGCCCAGAGGGAAGTCGCACTCGTGCGAACGCCCCACCAGGTCGTCCTCGAAGCCCAGTGCGGCCACGATCTCCGTGGCGCTGGGCAGCAGCGAGACGATACGGGGCATTTACCGCTCCTGGCAGAGGTGCGTGCGGTGACACGCATACCCTAGCCTAGCGACGGCCGGCCTGTCCCGTCCCCGCTGCGGGGCCTCGGTTGGACTTGCCCCGGCGGCTGCAATAGACTCCCCGCACATCCACGACAGGCCCCGCCTCATAGGGCATCCCCCTGGCCGGCGCCCGAGACCGCTCACCCGTCACCCTGGACCCGAGCATGAGCGACTATCCCCGCTTTGCCGAGCTGCCCCGCCCGGACGAGACCGGACTGCCCCTGGCCTGGGGCGTCTGGGGCCCGGAGGACCAATTGGGCACGCTGAACCACATCACGTCCGCCACCGTGCAGGCCGCCGCTGCGCTGGTGCAGCGCGGGCAGCGCTTCGCTCTGGACCTGCCGCTGCACGTGCCGTATGGCCTGTGCAGTCCAGGCGGGCACCGCCGCCGCACTGCGCCCCAGCACACGATCCTGTCCATCGAGGTGACGGGCAAGCTGATCGGACGGGACGATCGCCTGGACTCGTTCTTTCCCCAGGCCGCCAGCCAGTGGGACGGGCTGACGCACATCGGCGATCCTCGCCATGGCTTCTACAACGGAGTGCAGGGGGAGCAGATCACCGGCCAGGACGGCACCCGCAACGGCATCGAGAACATGGCGCGCTTCGGCATTGCCGGGCGCGCCGTGCTGGCCGACCTGCCTCGTTACTTCGCCAAGATCGGGCGCGAGTGGCAGCCCAACACGCAGGACGTGGTGAGCCCCGCCGAGTTGGAGGCCTGCCTGCAGGACGCAGGCGCGCGCGTGCAGCCGGGGGATATCGTGCTGGTGCGAATGGGCTGGCTGGCGGACTTCCTGGCGGCCGGACTGGAGCGGCGCGACGCAATCATGGCCGAGCGCACGTTCTCCGGCCTGTCCGGGGGCGTGGAAATGTGGGAGTGGCTCTGGGAGCGGCGCGTAGCCGCAGTGGCCTCGGACATGCCAACGACGGAGGTCTGGCCCCTCCACGAAGGCAAGCCCAGCCTGCACCTGGCCATCGCCCGGATGGGCCTGACCGTGGGCGAGCTGTTCGACCTGGAGGCGCTGGCCGCGGACTGCGCGCGGGATGGGCACTACGCCAGCTTCTTTACCTCCAGCCCCTTGCACCTGCGGGGCGGCGTAGGCTCACCCCCAAATGCCATGGCCATCCGCTAGTGCGGCAGGACGATGCTGGGCAGACGCAACGCAATGCTGCGTCCCGCCCGGCGGGGGCTCTGACGCCGGCTTTCCAGGAATGCTGCGGGACGAAAAAGAAACCCCAGGTCGGTAGACAGGAAAAAAGGAGGAAAAACCCTGCCTGCGGAGGGCCGACCTGGGGCTTGGGAGCAATACTCGTCAAATAGTTGGAGTCACCTATGTTCAGTTCGGTTCACCACCGATGTCAGAATTGTTCCATCGTACTCCAACCGCCTGAGATGCAATGCTTTTTTGGTCAGGAAGCTTCTTGATCATGCCACCGGCCTCCACGAATCTCCGCATTGCCGCCTGCAATTCAGCTTCCGTGATCTTCTTGGTGCGTGTTTCCTTCATGCTCTCCCTTGCCTTGGCGCGCTTGCCATCGTTTGCCAGCCCATGCTGGAATGGCAGCCACGTTGCCTCGTTCACATTTGTTTGATTTGCCTGTCCCATATCCGGTTCGAGATTTGCCGTGACTGTGATGATGACCGCCCCGGTTCAGGCTTCAGGGCCCGCCCGGCGGCACATCGCGTGCGGCAGCGAGTCCGCCCCGCAGACGCAGCACGGTCGGAACGGGGGCCCTCGGCAGGCTGCAATCCCGACCGGCGCCTAACGAATCGGAGAACGCTGCTCCCCAAACCGGCGCTTGGCGCCAAATGGCCTTGGTCTATCCGCTTCCCTCTCTGAAGAACGATCTGCTGCTGCGGGCCATCAACCGCATGCCCGTGCCGCACGTGCCCGTGTGGATGATGCGCCAGGCCGGCCGGGCCGACCCGGAGTACCGGGCCTACCGCGAACACGCCGGCCTGCCCCTGTTCGACCTGTTCCGCGCCGCCGAGCACGCCATCCCCATCACGCTGCTGCCCCAGCGCTTCGGCGTGGACGCCCTCATCATATTCCAGGACATCCTGACGCCCCTGGAGCCCATGGGTGCCGTGTTCGATTTCGCCCCGGGGCCCCAACTGGCCGAGCCCATCCGCACAGCCGCGCAGGTGGCCGCGCTGCGACACCGTGAGCCAGCGGGTCAGCTTCCCTTCGTCGGCGCCACTATCGAGGGTGTGCTGGCGCGGCTGGATGGCGCGCTGCCGCTGCTGGGCTTCGCCGGGGCGCCCTTCACACTGGCCGCGTTCATGATCGAGGGCCGCAGCCCGGGCCAAGCCATGCCGCACACAATCGCCCTGGCGCGCGAGCATCCACAGGTCTTCGGCGACCTGATCGAGCGCCTCACGGAGATGACCGCGGCCTACCTGAGCTACCAGGGCACCCGCGGCGTGCACGCCGTGCAACTCTTCGAGTCCGTGGGCGACCAGATTCCCCGTGACCTCTACGAGCGCTTTGCCCAGCCCAGCCAGCAGCGCATTTTCGCGGCGCTGCCGCGCGACCTGCCCGCCATCCTGTTCGTGCGGGAGAGCCCCTTCCCCGAACTGATGCTGGAGAGCGGAGCCGCGGTGCTCAGCGTGGGGCGCAGCGTCTCCCTGGGTGGCTTGCTGGCGCGCGGAGCGGGCCGCATCGCCGTCCAGGGGAACGTGGACAACCGCCTCCTGGTGGAGGGCGACGGCGACGCGGTGGAAGCGGCCGTGCGCGCCTGCATCGCGGAAGCAGGCGGACCGGGCCACATTCTGAACCTGAACCACGGGTTACTGCCCGACACGCCCTTCGAGAACGTGCTGCGCTTCGTGCGGGCCGCGCACGAGACTCCCGCGCCCGGCGCGGCCGGGGCGGAGTAGCGACGGCGGCCCCCTCACACCCGGCACCCGCAGGCGGAGCAGAGGCGATGGACTGGGAAACGATCCGGCTGGATGGCGAGGGCGCCGTGCGTGAGCTGGTGCTCAACCGGCCGCGGGTGCGCAATGCGGTGAACACGCAGATGCTGGCCGACCTGAACGCCGCCTGCGCCCATCTGGACACACAGCCGGACTGCCGCGTGGTGATCCTGCGGGGCGAGGGCCCCACCTTCTGCGCCGGGGCCGACCTCAAGGAGAAGCTGACCCACGGCGGCGCCATGCGCGACACGATCATGCGCTCGCGGCTGGGTGGCCGGGCCGTGGATGCGCTGGGCCAGCTCGCGCCCATCACCATCGCGGCCATGCAAGGCCACGCCATCGGCGGCGGCGCCTGCCTGGGGGCCGCCTGCGATTTCCGCATCGGCGCCCGCAGCGCGCAGATCAGCGTGCGCGAGGTGAGCCTGGGCCTAAGCCTCTCCTGGCACTCCATTCCCAACTTCGTGCACTTGGTGGGGCCGTCGCGAGCCAAGGAGATGATCGTGTTCGGGGAGATGCACGATGCCCCCACCCTGGCGGCGTGGGGATTCTTCAACGAAGTGGTGGGCGACGATGACCTCCTCCTCGCGGCACGCCAACTGGCAGAGAAGGTGTTGCGTCAGCCGCCTCTGCCCGTGGAGATGACGAAGGCGTCCATCAATGCACTGGTGCGGGCCCTGGACCGCTCGGTGTTTCACCTGGACGAATACGGGCTCGGCCTGAGCGGCCGCACGCAGGACGCCGCCAAGGCGATGCGCGCCTTCTTTGAAGGCGACGCGCCCGACTGGACGTACGAATAGCGCCACACGCAACAAGTGGCGCCGGAGGCAGCCATGCACGGGACTCCCGCGGCCCCTGTACGCTGGATAGCGGGGGATAGCGCTCCCTCATGGCTTGACAGTGCGCACGATGCTGCTAAGGGATGGAGGCGAAGCAATTCGCAGTTCGCTATAGCATTGGAACCGGCGCGCCACACATACCCACCGAACGCAATGGACGTGGGCACTGGGCGCCAGTCATCCCTCCCTGCCGTCGCGCACAAAGCCGGCCGGCACGGCCCGCCGCTGCGTCCCGCCGGAAGGGAACCCACTTGAAGGAGCCATTGCCATGAAAAAACGGCTCGTACTGCTGATGGCGCTCTGCTTCGTCGCGACGACGAGTTGGGCCCAAGGCGTAAAGGTCGGCATTCTGATGGACTTCTCCGGTCCGTTGGCCTCGCTTTCCCCCTCTATTGAGGCGGGTGCGGAACTGGCTGTGGACCAGGCCAATAAGGCCGGCGGTTTGTTCGGCAAGAAGATCGAAACCGTGCAGCGTGACACACGGGCCAACGAGCAGGTGGCGCTAGATGCCGCCTCCAAGCTGGTCGAGGTGGATCGCGTGCCCGCCATCGTGGGAGCCCTGGCCAGTGGAGCCACCACGGCAGCGAGCAGCGTGACCATCCCCAACCAGGTGGTCATGATCTCCCCGGCGTCCACGTCGCCCGCCCTGACCACCCTGAAGGACAACGACTACTTCTTCCGCACCTGCCCTTCCGATGCCCTGCAGGGCAAAGTCCAGGGCACGCTGGCCCGCAACATGGCCTACAAGACGGCCGGCATCATCTACGTGAACAACCCCTATGGCAAGGGACTGGCCGAGAACTTCAAGGCTGCGTTCGAGAAGGCCGGCGGCAAGGTCACGGAGATGGTGGCCTACGACCAGGAGAAGCCCTCCTACCGCGGTGAGGTGCAAAAGGCGATCGGGGGCAACCCGGACGTGCTGAACGTCATCGCCTATCCGGCGGACGGCAACAAGCAGCTCGTCTCCGCCATCGAGCAGGGCTACAAGGGCGACTTCATCTTTGCCGACGGCATGAAGGCCGATTCCGTGGCCACCGGCCCGGCCGGCGACCAGATCAACGGCACGATGGGCACGGCCCCCGGCAGCCTGGACACGCCGGCTGGCCAGCGCTTCGAGCAGGACTATCGGGACTTCGCCAAGCGCACGGGCAAGAAGGTGGACGTGACGGCGCCCTACCGCAAGGAAGCCTATGACGCCATGAGCACCATCCTGCTGGCCATCCGCGCCGTGGGGCCGCACTTCCTCAAGATGGCGCCCAAAGAGCAAGGCAAGGCCATCCGCGACCACATCCGTCGCGTCACCGGGCCCAAGGGCGTGCAGGTGGGCTACAACAACTTCAAGAAGGCCTTCTCCATGATCGGCAAAGGCCAGCAGGTTAACTACCAGGGCGTGAGCGGCCCGCTCACGTTCGATCGCCATGGCGACATCGAGGAAGCCGCGTTCGACCTCTGGAGCTTCCACAAGGGCAAGGTCGCCACGATCTGGACGGTGCAGTAGCGTCCATCGCGATGCGATAGCACCCGGGCTGCGAATGGAGGCGACAGCCTCCGCCGCAGTAGCGACAAGGGTGAAACGCCCCCGTTCCGCCATGGCTGGCGGGACGGGGGCGTTTGCTTTTCGTGAGATCGGTACGGATTTTTGCGCGGCTGCGGGTCGCCCGGCTGGACGGTTAATCGCGGCTGCGGGGACCCTCCGCGGGTCGCCGGGGCCACAGCCTCCCGGGCGCGCTGCCGCGTCAGTCAGTCTCGGCCGGCTCGGGGGCAGGGAGGACGGGCACACGCCGGCGCCGTTCACCCATCAGCCCCTGGGGCTTGTAGAGCAGCATCACCTCCAGCAGCACAGCCACCAGCAAGATGCGCAGGGCCGCGCTCTGGTAGCCTTGCAGGTTCACGAATCCCGATATGAAATCGCTGCCGGACCAGATCATCCACACCGCGAAGGCACCCACGATGGCACCACGGTTGCTGCCGCTGCCGCCCACGATCAGCATCACCCAGATCAGGAAGGTGCCGAACATCGGCTCGAAGGTGTTGGCGTTGATGAACGTGGCGAAATGGGCATAGAGCGCGCCGGCGGCGCCCATCAGCATCGAACCCACCACCATGGACTGCATCTTGAACCAGAATACGTCCTTGCCGGCGAAGGAGGCCACAACCTCATCCTCCCGAATCGCCTTGAGCACGCGCCCCCAGGGCGACTCCATCAGCCGGTTCAACAGCCAATAGATGGCGACCAGCACCAGCACCACCAACGACAGATAGAACCAGTTGTAACCGTTGGAGATGAGCCGGTTCAGCCAGCCGGAAAAGTCCGGATGGCGACCCAGAAAGGCCTCTACCGCGGGACGGATCGTATCCGCCAGGGGCGCGGGGATCTGCTTGATGCCCCACACGCCATTGCTAAGCCACGCCTCGTTCTGCAGCACCATGCGGATCACCTCCGCGATGCCGATGGTGGCGATGGCCAGGTAGTCCTCCTTGAGCCGCAACACCGGAATGCTGATGATGAACGCCACAATGCCCGAGACCACCATGGCGGCCACCAGACCGACGCCGAAAGGCAGGTTCAGCCCACCTACCACCCGCAGGTCGGTCGCGGCGGGCGGCAGCCCGGAGACGAGGGCCGAGGTATAAGCCCCCACGGCATAAAAGCCGGCGATGCCAATGTTGAAGAGCCCCGTGTAGCCCCATTGCACGTTCAGCCCCAGGCACAGGACAGCAAAGATGCCCGCCTGGATGGAGAAGAACACCAGGTAGTTCACGTAACCGACGAGCATGTCCATGCTAGCGCTCCCCGAACAAGCCCGTCGGCTTGACCAGCAACATGAGAATCATGATCACGAAGGCGACCACCGGCTTGTACTCGGTGGGAATCACCATCGTGGAAAGCTCGCCCGAAACCCCGATGATCACGCCGCCGGCCATGGCGCCATAGGGGCTGCCGATCCCACCCAGGATCACCGCCGCGAAGATGTAGATGAGGATCTCCCAGCCGATGAGCGGCGTGATGAACTTGTTCTCGATGCCGATCATGACGCCCGCCGCCGCGGCCAGCATGGCTCCGATGACCCACGTCCACAGGATCACGCGCTCAGTGTCGATGCCCGTCACGCGGGCCAGTTCCATGTTGTCGGCAGTGGCCCGCATGGCCTTGCCCATGCGCGTGCGCGTGAGGAACAGGTGCAGCGCCAGCACCAACGCCGCCGAGAGCACCAGGATAAAGATCTGGTCCGGCTTGACGCGCACGCCCAGCATCTCGCGCGAGATCTGGATCTTGCGGATGTAGTACTGGGGCTGCGGGCTCCAGATGAACTGGATCACGGCACGCAGGCCGAAGGCCACGCCTACCGAGGAGATGAGCAGGATCGCCGAGCCCATCGTACGTAAGGGGCGGTAGAGGATGCGATCCAGCACCACCGCCACCACGGCCGTGAGCACCATCGCGGCGACTGTGGACACCAGCATCGGCCAGCCGAAGGACAGCGGGCCCAGCGGCGCGCCGTGCCACCCCATCGCCCGCAGCCCGGAGAGCACCATCAGCGCCATGAAGGCGCCGAGGGTCATCATGTCCCCGTGGGCGAAGTTGGCGAACTTGAGGATGCCGTAGGTGAGCGAAAGGCCGATTCCCGAAAGCGCCAGGATGGCGCCGGAGATGAGGCCGAATACGATGAGCTGAAGTGCCTCGTGCACCATCCGCTCAGGCTCCCAGGTAGAGGCTGGCCAGATCCGGGTGGGCCAGCAGCGTGGCGCCCGCGTCTTCCAGCCGAATCTCGCCCATGGCCATCACGTAGCCGCGCTGGGCAATCTTCAGGGCCTGCTTGGCGTTCTGCTCGATGATCAGCACGCCCACGCCAGTCTCGGCGATCTGCCCCACCTTGACGAAAATTTCCTCCACCAGCCGCGGCGCCAGACCTGCCGAGGGCTCATCCAGCAGCAGCAGCTTGGGCTCCAGCATCAGGGCCTTGCCCATCGCCAGCATCTGCCGCTCCCCACCGGAAAGCGTGCCGGCACGCACTCGCCGCCGCTCGTAAAGCACGGGGAAGCGCTCGAACACGGCCTGCAGCGCGGCGCTGTAGTCGTCGCGTCGGATAAAGGCGCCCATCTCCAGGTTTTCCTGGATGGTGAGGGAGGCAAACACATTGTCCGTCTGGGGCACGTAGCTCATGCCCCGCCCCACCAGCTTGTCCGGCCGCAGTCCGGAGATGTCCTCGCCGTCGAGGATCACGTGGCCGCTCGTGGGCCGCAGCAGCCCGAAGACCGTCTTCATGACAGTGGACTTGCCCGCGCCGTTGGGGCCGATGATGACCACCACCTCGCCCGGCTCGACGTGCAGGGAGACCCCATGGAGGATCTCGGTCTCCCCGTAGCCGGAGTGCACCGACTGGGTTTCCAGCAGACTCATTCGCGCTCCTAGCCCGTCAAATAGGCGTCCAGCACCTGTTCGTTGCGCTCGATCTCGGCAAACGTGCCTTTGGCAAGCACCTGACCCTTTGCCATCACGATCACCTGGTCACACAGGTGCGTGATGACGTCCATGTCGTGCTCGATGAGCAGGAAGGTCTTGCCCTGGTCGCGCAGTTCCAGAATGTTGGCGCTCAGCTTCTCCATCAGCTTCGTGTTCACGCCCGCCCCGGGCTCGTCCAGCAGGATCACCTGCGGATCCAGCATCAGCGTGCGCGCCAGTTCCAGCAGCTTCTTCTGGCCGCCAGAGAGATTCTTCGCGAACTCGTCGCGCAGGTGGATCAATTGCACGAACTCCAGCGTGGCCTCAGCCCGCTCCTGCAATTCACGCTCTGCCAGACGCACGCGCGCAGGGGTTAGCAGCGGCCGCCAAAGCCACTCGCCTTGCTGGTGCTGTGGGAACAGCAGCATGTTCTCCAGCACCGTCATTTCCTTCAGTTCGCGGGGAATCTGGAACGTGCGGGCCAACCCCTTGCGCACGATGCGATGCGGCGGGAGGTTGTCGATACGATCACCGCCCAGCATCACGCGCCCGCGGTCGGGGCGGTGAAAGCCGCTGATCAGGTTGAACAGCGTCGTCTTGCCGGCGCCGTTGGGCCCGATCAGTCCGGTGATGGACTGCTTCGGCACGGCGATGCTACAGCCGTCGATGGCCCGCAGGCCGCCGAAGTTCTTCTCGATGTCTACCGCTTCCAGCAGCGGTTCCACTGGGATGCTCCTTGCTGCGGTTGCCGGGCCAAGCCTATGGCCACGCCACGGGTTGCAGGCCCTGCTTGAAGCGCTCGATGCGCTTCCGATAGATACTGGCCGCGCCCAGGGTAAGCCGGCGGCTCAGGTTCGGATCATAGATCTTCTTCACCTGGGCCGGGTTCCCCGCGGCCAGGGCATAGGGCGGAATCTCCGTGCCTTCCAGCACCACGGCGCCGGCCGCCACGATGGCGCCCTGGCCGATGCGTGCGCCACTCATCACCACGGCGCCCATGCCAATCAGGCACTCATCCTCCAGCACGCAGGAATGGATCACGCAGTTGTGGCCCACCGTCACGTTGCGCCCGATCAGGGTGCCTCGCTCCGTGCCGTCCACGCGCTCCTCCACACCTTCCACGTGGATCGTCGTGAGGTCCTGGATATTGCTGCCCTCGCCGATCTCGATGGGCGCCAAGTCGGCCCGCAGCACGCAGTTGAACCAGATCGAGACGTCGCGTGCCAGCGTGACGCGGCCCAGTACCATCGCGCCCGGCGCGATGTAGCAGCTCGGGTCGATCCGCGGCGTGTGGCCCTGGAGGGCATAGACGTTACCGTGAACGGTCACCGTGCGCACTCCGACTGGCGGCGCATCCGGCAGCGCTCCGCACGAGCGCCGACCCCAACTTCGCAACCGTGCTGCATGCGCTGCATCTCCCGCAAATCCAACTGCGCGTGAACTGCTCTTGATAGCAAATCATCATGGCGATGTCTCCCCATTCGGCGCCATTTCGTGCGGACCCCGGACAGCGCCGCCCAAGGAATCGGCGCACGACGGCAGCTACCCCTTCACCTCATTTGCAGTGCGCTTGCACATAGGATCGGCTCCGTCCTTGACATTCAGGGGCGCCGATCCCTATGCAATTGGAGGGAGAACTCTTGCGGAATCCAGCCGCAAACGACATCACACGCATCAAGAGCATGGAGGTCGGCATGGCGGCGCACCGTTGGCTTCCGTTGCTGGTGGCGCTGCTGCTCTGCACCGGCATGACCGTGCGGGCGCAACAGCCGCCCGCGGAGGACTCCGGCGGCTTCGTCTCCTCCATCCTCAGCAAGATGTCTACCCTGCGTCAGACCTTTGAGGAATGGCGCCGCGCCCCCTACGAGAATCTGGAGCAGGACTTCAACACGAGACAGGCCGCGCTGCAGCAGCAGATCGCTACCCTTCAGACCCAGTTGGACGCTCTGCGCAAGGAACTGGCCGCCGTGCAACTCCAGCCCGGGCCGCCGGGCCCCTCCGGCCCGCCAGGCCCCAGCGGCCCGCGCGGAGACCAGGGGCTGCCGGGCAACCTGCAACTGGCCGACGAGGCCTGCAAGGCCGGCCAGGCCGTCTCCGGATTCGACGCCTTCGGCAACGTGCTCTGCGGGAGCATCACGCCCGCCGCCACCGAAGGCGTAGGCGTGGACTGCCCGAAGACGCTCGTCTCGGCGGCCGATCTGCGCCGCTGCGACCTGCGGGGCCAGAACCTGGCCGGACGCGACCTCAGCTTCGCCACCATGGTGATGGCGGACCTGCGCACGACCCTGCAGGGCACGGACCTGCAGGGGGCCGATCTGCGCAAGGCGGAACTGACCGGCGCGGACCTCACGGACGTGAACCTGTCCTACGCCAACCTCTCCTTCGCGCGGCTGGGCAGCGTGCACATCGATGGCGGGGACCTATCGGGCGTCGTGCTGCGCAAGGCAGAACTCTCCCTCTCCCGCACCACCAAGGCCAAGCTGGTGGGGGCCGATCTCACCGACGCGTCGATGATCATGAGCCAGGTCTACGGGAGCGACCTCAGCCGGGCCAACCTGTCTGGCGTGGACCTGCGTCAGGCCGTGTTCCAGGATTCCACCCTCTTCCTCGCCACCACCTCCACCTCGCTGGAGCAGGCGCGGATGATCAATACCATCTGCCCGGACGGCGTCAACAGCAGCACCAACGGCGACAGTTGCGCCGGCCACACCCTCCGTTAACCTGACATCCCGAGGGCCAAGGGCAAGTACGCGCCCCGGCAGCTATTCCCCGCGGCCGTAGATGGCCTGCAGGGCGCGCACGGTGTTCACATGTACGGCGACGGTGTCGTCCTGCGGCACGGCATAGCCCCCGCCCATTGTCACCACCACCGGCACGTAGTGATCCGCGCAAAGCTGTAGCACCGCCCGGTCCCGCGCCAGCAGCCCGGGGTGCGTGAGGGACAGCCGGCCCAGGCGGTCGCTGTGCAGGGGGTCCGCCCCGGCGAGGTAGAACACCAGATCGGGCCGGAAGTGCTCGAACAACCGGCGCAGGGGCGGCTCCAGCGCTGCCAGGTAGGCCGCGTCCTCCGTACCGTCGGGCAGCGCCAGGTCCAGGTCGCCCACGGACTTGCGGTAGGGCCAGTTGCGCGCCCCGTGCACGGAGAACGTGAACACATTGGGGTCATGCTGAAAGATCTCTGCGTTGCCGTTGCCCTGGTGCACGTCCAGATCCACGATGGCCACGCGGTGCGCCGCATGGCGCCGTTGCAGGTCACGGATGGCCACGGCAATGTCGCTGAACAGGCAGTAGCCCGCGCCGCGATCCACGAACGCGTGGTGCGTGCCGCCCCCGATGACGCACGCGGCACCCGCCTCCAGTGCATGCCAGGAGGCCGCGCAGGTGGCCCCCACCGCCGCCCGGGCGCGCTCCACCAGGGCCGCGGAAAAGGGCAGGCCGATCTCCCGCACGGCCGCGGGACTCAGCGTCCCGTCGCGCACGTCGCGCAGATAGTGCGGTCCATGCACCAGTTCCAGCAGCGACCACGGCACGGGCTCGGCCGCGCGGAACTGCGCCGGCCCCAGCGCACCCTCAGCCTCCAGCCGCTCGCGCACCACCTGAAAGCGGCTGCGCGGATAGCGGTGCCGTGTGGGCAGCGGCAGGGCGAACTGGTCGTAGCGCCAGTAGGCCGGCGCGCCGTGGGGGGCCGCGACGGCGTGAGGCGGGGAGGAGCTCGGTTCCATCAGGGCTCCCGGGTGGTGGCGGGCGTTGCCTCGCGGCGCTAGTCCGCCGGGGAGACCTGCCCTTCGATGCGGGCGAAGACGGACGGGCGCGGGTCTAGCCCGCCCTCCGGCTCCAGGCGGTGCACCCCGCCCAGCAGCAGCGTGCGGTGGTCGTCCGTGTACAGCCGCGCGCGCAAGGCATGGGGCTCGCCCAGGAAGAACGGCTTGCGGAACAGGATGCTCATGCGCTCGATGCGGTGCCGCGCCACGGGCAGGTTGGCGCCGAAGAGCATTCGCGAGAAATGGTTCTCCAGGCTCGTGATGTACTCCAGCACGTTGACGTGCTGGTTAATGTCCGTGTTGTGCAGGGCCCACACGGAGCGCAGTTCCTGCCAGGGGCCAGTCTCGCGCTCGTGATAGCCCGGCGGCAGCTCACTGAGCAGTTCCACGCTGGGGTAGGGCTCGTCCCAGGGATGCTCCTGTAGTCCGCGCAGCTGCTCAGGCACGGCCGTCACCTGCCGTTCGCCGGGCGGCGCCACCGGCCGCGTGATGACGTGTACGCCACGCATGCGGCCCGCGGGCACCAAGCCATCGGAGCGCACCGCGGCGCCCAGCGACGTCGGATCGCCGTCGCTGCCCTGGCTGGAGACGTTGATGTTCATGTCCAGCAGCAGCCGCTCTATCTGGCCCACCGCGGCGCCATGCGGCCCGGGCACCACACTGCGGCGCAGATACACGCGGTGCTCGGTGCGCGTGCGGGCGAAGAAGGCCAGCGGCTGGGGCAGGGTTTCGAACTGCAGGAAGAACATGATGGGCACCGTGCCCTCGGCCCGCAGAGACTTCAGGTCGAACTGGTGCTCGAGGCTGGAGAACACCGGCGGCATGCACAGCCGGATAAACGCGCGGATCTTGAGCCGGTACTGCTGGTCAATGTCTTCGAAGGAGAGCCGGCCTTCGCCGCTCCCTTCCACGTACGGCAACGGAGCCTCGGTCATGCGGAACGGTCCAGCGGCTACGGGTGGAGGGTCCTGTGGCCCGGAGGGCTGATCGTGAAAGCGATATTGTAGAGACTGAGACGGGGGCAGGCAAGCGAGCCTGGCGCGGAACGCCCGCCTCGAGAAGGAGGGCGCTCCTCCGCGCGCCTGGGGCGGGACCGGCCCGGAGCCGCGCCGGCGCTAGGACAGCGGGCGCAGCACCGTGGGCGCCGTCATCGCATCGGCCTGGCCCTGCAGGGCGGCCCAGGCCTGCGCCGGCAACGGGAACCAACGCAGCGGCTCGTGGGCCGGTGCCAATTGCGCATCCGCGGCGAAGTCGCGCGGTCGGCCCGCCGCAGCGGTAGCGATCGCGTCCGCCTGAACCAGATAGCCGGCCAGCGCGGACTCGGGCGCCGTCGCGCCCGGACGCGGATACGTCGGCGCGCCGCCCTCCAGCGAGAGGTCACTCAGGCTGGCCTGGGGCCGCAGCGGGGCGTCGCAGTGCTCCCAGTGCCCGCGCAGAGGATCGAAGCGGTACTCCGGCAGCAGCCGCCAGCCGTGATCAGCCACCCACTCCACGGCCTGGATGATGTAGTCCACCACGGCCTCGCTGAAGAAGTAATTGAATCCCAGCCGCGCCCAGCCGGGCTTCACGCCCTCGCAGCCCTGCAGGATGGCCGCCTCGAAGCGCCGCGAGGTGGCCGGGTCGATACCCAGCAGGCGGTGCCCGTAGGGCCCGGCGCAGGAACAGCCGCTGCGCGACTGGATGCCGAACAGATCGTTCAGCAGCGCCACCACGAACTCGTGGTGCAGGAAGCCTTCGCCCGCCCGCACCAGGAACGCCAGGATGGAGAGCCGCTCCACACGCGGATTGCCCAGCACGATCAGGTTCGGGTGCCGCTCCCAGGCGGCCAGCGCACGCCGAGTGAAGGCCTGCTCGCGGGCCAGGATAGCCTCGCTGCCCACGCGCTCCTTGAGCGCGAACGCGAGCCCGGCGCGGATCGCGCCCAGGATCTCCGGCGTGCCGCCCTCTTCGCGGTGCTCCGCATCGGCGATATAGAAGTGCTCTTCGGGGCTCACGTAGGCCACCGTGCCACCGCCGGGCAGGCTGGGCACGCGGTTGGTGAGCAGACGGCGCTTGACCACCAGCACACCCGGGGAGCCCGGCCCGCCCACCAGCTTGTGGGGCGAGAGGAACACCGCGTCAAGCGGCACTTGACCGGCACCGTCGCCACTCATGTGGATCGGCACGTAGGGCGCCGCGGCGGCATAGTCCCAGAAGGTCAACGCGCCGTGGGCGTGCAGCAGTGCACTCACCGCGGCGACGTCGGTCATGATGCCCGTCACATTGGAGGCGGCGGAGAAGCTGCCGATCTTGAGCGGACGCGCCGCATATTCCCGCAGGTGCCGCTCCAGCCGTGTGAGATCAATGTGACCATCGGCATCCTCCGGAATCTCCACCACGTCGGCGATGCTCTCGCGCCAGGGCAACTCGTTGGAGTGGTGCTCGTAGGGCCCCACAAACACCACCGGTCGCTCTGCCTCCGGGATGTGCGCGGCCAGCCCGTAGCGACGCTCCAGATCGGCCGGGATGCGCAGGTTGAGGATGTCGATCAGCCGGTTGATGGCACTGGTGGAGCCCGAACCGCAGAAGATCACCGCATCCTCAGCCGTGGCGCCCACGGCCCGGCGGATGGTCTCCCGCGCCTCTTCCCGGAAGTGCGTGGTCTGTTGCCCCGTGCCGGAGGATTCCGTGTGCGTGTTGGCGTAGGTGGGCATCACCCGCTGGCGGATGAAGTCCTCGATGAACGCCAGGGGGCGGCCGGAGGCGGTGTAGTCCGCATACACGATCCGCCGCGGGCCGTACGGCCCTTCCATCAAGTGGTCGTCGCCGATCACGGCGGCGCGCACCGCTTCGATCAATGGCTCCGGTCCGGGCTCCACAGCGGCCCGGGGTGAGATGGCGGCTGGACGTTGCATGGGGGCACCGGTGTGCGGGGTGCAGGTCGATGGAGGCCGTGCATCACGCCTCTCCTGTTCTACTATCACATGGTTATGTGACAGAACAGTGACGGGATTACATCCGGGCCTGCGACGCAGCACCCGCAGCGGAGATCAGGGGCGGGGCGTCCCTTCGATGACGATGGCGTTGCGCAGGCTGCCCTCGCGGGCCTGCAGCACGCTCTCCGCCCAAGCATCGAGCTGCGCCAGCCAAGCGGCGGCGTCCTTACCCTCGGGGCGCGGCCGCAGGGCCTGGGCCACGGTGAAACGGAAGGTGGGAGTGGACTGGCGCAGCACCTCGCCCAGCACGGGCAGGCCCGCCTCCGCTCCGGCGGCCACCTGCACGCATCGCAGCAGGTGCATGAGTTGGGCGCCGCCGTTGCCGGCGGCCACCTGGGCGCGCAGGCGTTCTTCCACGCGCTGCCAGTAGCGGTCGGGATCGAAGCCCTTGAGCTGCTTCGGCCCGGCCAGGTAGTCCGCCAGCAGGGCGTGGGCCACGAACTGGCCCCAGGCACGGGCAAACTCGTCCACGGGAAAGCGCTTGCGCTCGCCCTCGGCGCCGGGGGCGTCCGGGGCGTGCTCGGCCACCTCCAGCACGATCCCGATGCGCAGGAAGAGAGACTCCAGCAGGGGTTTGCGGAAGCGGAAGTTGGCCACCAGCCCCTTGAGCGTCTGGAACTGTGGCGACCCGGCGAAGGTGTCTTCCCGCCCCGTATCGTGCAGCCGCATCCAGTGCCGCAGCAGCACCAGCGCGTTGTAGAGCCGCTGGTGCAGCGAGCCCTCCAGCCGCTTGGAGAGCGTGCGGAAGAGCCGCTCGGTCTGCTGCTCGGGCGGGTAGGCGGCCATCAACGCGTGCACCTCCAGCGGAAAGCCGTTCCGCTTGCGTTCCAGGTCTTCGCTGAGCCGCACCTCCGGCACCAGATAGGCGCGGGCCAGCCCGCCCCGCTCCAGCTCCGCGATGGTGCCCGCCACGCGTTCCTCCGCCAGCGCGGGATAGCCGGCGCCGGGCGTGGCCAGGGCCTCGAAGTCCTCGATCAGCCCCCCAAAGGCCTCGATGAGGAACTCCAACCTCAGCTTGGCCGAGCGCAGGAAGTGCAGCGGATTCTGCTGGCGCAAGCGCTCGTAGTCCGGCGCCTCGCCGGGAGGCAGGAAGTGCAGCTGCCGGTCCTGCGTCTCCACGGTCTCCACCAGGGCCGCCACGCCGACGGGCACGTCGTCCAGCAGCGCCTGCAGATAGGCCAGGAAGGCCTCCTCCGACAGATCTCGCCGATCCGGCGTCAGGCGCTGCAGGGCCAGATCCTGCGCCAACTCCTTGAACCATGCGCGACGGGCCTGCTCCGGGTGGCGCTTGAAGTTGATGCCCACCGTGCGGGCATAATCGGCCAGGGCCCGATCCAGCGCCCGCGTGGTATGGGGCAGCTCGGCCAGCACGGCGATCTGCTCCGCCAAGCCCACGGAGACCTGGGCCTCCCGATGCTCCACGTCCTCGCGGTAGGCCGCCAGCGGGTAGATCTCCTCGCGCAGGAAGATATCCCCGTAGAGCCGCGTCAGCAGGGCCCGCAGTACGGTGAACAGCTCCTCCAGCGTACGCACGGCCTCCGGCAGCACCACGCGGATGCTGTAGCGGCGATAGAGCGGATCGTGCTGGAAGGACGAGGCGGGCAGCTTAAGGCCGGGCGGCAGGGCGCCCTGCTCCTGCTCGAAGGCGCTGCGGGTGTAGATGCGCAGCTCCTGGTGCGGATCGCGCAGGGCCAAGCCACGCGCGGCGGCGTGGGCCATCAGCTCGGGCACCCACTCCTTCAGCAGCGCGCGCACCTTCTCCGGCACGGCGCCCTGGAAGCGCAAGTTGCGCCGCACCAGCGCCGGATCGAGCCGCACGGGCTCGCCCCGGCCGCGGTCGTGCGCGTCCAGTTCGCGGGCGAAGGCATCGCGCTGGGCGGACGAGAAGCGCTCGTCCAGCAGGGCCTCCAGGCGGGCCTCGCCAGGCGAGAGGGGTGCGTCCTCCGGGTCCGCGATCCGTCCGGGTCGTTCCATGGGATGCCGCGGCGCTTCCTGCGCCGCACTGGCCGGCCGCGCGAATCAAGCCCATCCGCGCGGCCGGCGGCGCTCAGTTGCGGGAGACCATCTGCCGCAGCACCGTCTGCAGAATGCCCCCGTTGTGGTAGTAGCCCACCTCGACACGCGTATCGATGCGCGACTTGACGGGGAAGGTCACCGAGGCTCCATCGGCCTTGGTGGCCCGCACTGTCAGTTCCGCACCGGGCTGCATGTCGTCGCGGATGCCCTCGACGTCGTACAGTTCCTCGCCGGTGAGCCCATAGGTGCTCAGGTTCTCGCCCTGGCGGAACTGCAGCGGCAGCACGCCCATGCCCACCAGGTTGCTGCGGTGGATGCGCTCGAAGCTCTCCGCCAGCACGGCCCGCACGCCCAGCAGCAGCGTGCCCTTAGCCGCCCAGTCGCGCGAGCTGCCCGTGCCGTACTCCTTGCCGCCCACCACCATCAGCGGCACGCCCTCCTGCTTGTAGCGCATGGCCGCGTCGTAGATGGTCATGCGCTCGCCGCTGGGCAGATGGCGCGTCATGGGGCCCTCGGTGCCGGCCACGAGCATGTTCTTGATGCGGACGTTCCCGAAGGTGCCGCGGGTCATCACGCGGTCGTTGCCGCGCCGGGAGCCGAAGGAGTTGAACTGGTTCTGCGAAACGTCGCGGCCGAGCAGGAATTTGCCCGCAGGGCTGTCCGGCTGGATGGTGCCCGCAGGCGAAATGTGGTCGGTCGTGACCGAATCGCCCAGCAGCGCCATCAGCCGCATGCCCTTGAGGTCACCCACGGAATCCGGCTTGGCGGTGAGTCCCTCGAAGTACGGCGGCTCCTGGATGTAGGTGGACTTCTCGTCCCACGCATACAGTTCGCCGCCAGCCACGCCGATCTCGTTCCAGGTCGGGTTGCCCTCCAGCACGTTCGCATAGCGGCGCTTGAACATTTCGGGCAGCACGGAACTGGCGATCCCGTCGCTGATCTCCTTGGAGGTGGGCCAGATGTCCTTCAGGTACACCGGCTTGCCGTCCTTGCCCATGCCCAGGGGCTCGGAGCTCAGGTCGATATCCACCGTGCCGGCCAGGGCGAACGCCACCACCAGCGGCGGGGAAGCCAGGTAGTTCGCCTTCACCAGCGGATTGATGCGGCCCTCGAAGTTGCGGTTGCCGCTCAGCACGGCCGCGGCCACCAGGTCACCGGTCTGCACGGCTTCGGCTACCGGCTCGGGCAGGGGCCCGCTGTTGCCGATGCAGGTGGTGCAGCCATAGGCCACCACCCCGAAGCCGATCTGCTCCAGGTAGGGCAGCAGGCCCGCCTTCTCCAGGTAGTCCGTCACCACACGGGAGCCGGGCGCCAGACTGGTCTTCACGTGCGATTTGGCCCGCAGACCCTTTTCCACGGCCTTTTTGGCCACCAGCCCCGCGCCGATCAGCACGCCGGGGTTGGAGGTGTTGGTGCAGCTGGTGATTGCCGCGATGACTACCGAACCCTGGCCGATGGGCGCCTTGCCGCCGGGCAGGTCCGCGTCCACCGTCTTGGCCAGGTCGGACTCGGGCAGGTTGAAGCCCCGCTTGCCGATAGGCGCCGTGAAGCTCTTGCGGAACTCCGTCCTCATGTCGCGAAGAGCCACGCGGTCCTGCGGGCGCTTGGGGCCGGCCAGATTGGCCTCCACGATGCCCATGTCCAGCTCCACCGTGGTGGTGTATTCCGGCTCCGGCCCAGTGGCCGTAGCGAACAGGCCCTGCTCCTTCAGGTAGCGTTCCACCAGGTCCACCTGGGCGGCGTCGCGGCCCGTCATCTTGAGGTAGGCCAGCGTCTGATCGTCCACAGGGAAGAAGCCCATGGTGGCGCCATACTCCGGTGCCATGTTGGCCAGAGTGGTGCGGTCTGCCAGCGTCAGGCTGCGCAGGCCGGGGCCGAAGTACTCCACGAACTTGCCCACCACGCCCAACTCGCGCAGCATCTGCGTGACCTGCAGCACGAGATCCGTGGCCAGCACGCCATCGCGCAGTTCGCCCTTCAGCCGCACGCCCACCACCTCCGGCGCCAGCATGTAGTAGGGCTGGCCCAGCATGGCGGCTTCCGCTTCGATGCCGCCCACGCCCCAGCCCAGCACACCCATGCCGTTGACCATGGTCGTGTGCGAGTCCGTGCCGATGACCGAGTCCGGGTAGGCCACTTTTCCGCCGTTGCCGTCCGATGCGGTCTGCACCACCCGCGCCAGGTACTCCAGGTTCACCTGGTGCACGATGCCGGTGGACGGGGGCACCACCAGCAGGTTGTCGAAGGCACGCTGGCCCCACTTGAGGAACTCGTAGCGCTCCCGGTTGCGCTCGAACTCGCGCTTCTCGTTCTTCTCCAGCGCGTCCTTGCTGCCGAAGTAGTCGATCTGCACCGAGTGGTCGATCACCAGTTCGGTGGGAATGAGCGGATTGATGCGATTGGGGTCGCCGCCCAGGGCCTTCATGGCGCCACGCATGGCGGCCAGGTCCACGATGGCCGGCACACCCGTGAAGTCCTGCATCAGCACCCGCCCCACCATGAACGGCACCTCGCCGGTCGGCACGGCGCCCCCGCTCCATGAGGCCAGCGATCGCACGTCCTCCTCGGACACCAGTCCACCGCCGGCATGGCGCAGCACCGATTCCAGCAGCACGCGAATTGAATAGGGAATGCGGGAGACGGTGCACAATCCCGCTTTCTCCAGCGCGTCCAGCCGATACATGGAGACGGCTCCGGCGGACGTTTGCAGCGAATCGCGGGCGTTGAAGGGATCGGATTTCGCCATGGGCGCTCTCTTTCGAATCGATCGGTCGGGGTGTGTGGATATCGGGGAATGCCGCAGCGCCCGACAGCGCGGGCGAAGCCGCGGATGGCCTCGATTTTTCCCCAACATAGCCCTGAGCGCCACGAATGAAAAGAATCCCCGGCGGCCACGGCCTCAGCACACCCGGCGACCGAGGCGGTCTTGCCGGCATGCCCCGCAGCGAGGCCGCCGGGCGCCTTCCCCCGCGATCGCCCTCAGTGGGTCCGCCAAACACCGCGCACTCCCGCCCACCCGAAACCGGCGCGCATGGCGGTAACCCATTGAGGTAAGCAGGGCTTTCGGGCTATACATAGGTTTTCCGCGAAGCCACCCCAGAGCATGCGGCCCGTTTTGCCGGCAGCGGCCGAACGCGCGGCCCGGCCACCGGACGTGCGTGGGGGCAGCGGCCGCTTGAGCAACCGCCAGTCGACCCAGAGGCAGAGAGGCAATGAAGACCATCGACATCAAGGGCAACAAGGAAACCATCATCGAACGCACGGATTATCCGCTGGCCAAGTGCAAAGAGATTCTGGCCAATGAGGTCACGGCGATCCTGGGCTATGGCCCGCAGGGTCGCGGCCAGGGCCTGAACATGCGCGACCAGGGCTTCGACGTGCTGATCGGACTGCGCAAGGGCCGCAGTTGGGACCGCGCGCTGGAGGACGGCTGGGAGGAAGGCAAGAATCTGGTGAGCCTGGAGGAAGCGGCGGAGCGGGGGACGATCGTGCAGTACCTCATCTCCGACGCCGGCCAGATCTCCAACTGGCCCATGGTCAAGAGTCACCTGAAGGACGGCGACGCGCTGTACTTCTCCCACGGCTTCGGCATCGTCTATAAGGATCAGACGAATATCATCCCGCCGGACAACGTGGACGTGATGATGGTGGCCCCCAAGGGCAGCGGACTCTCGCTGCGTCGGCTGTTCGAGGCGGGCCAGGGCATCAACTCGTCCTACGCCGTGCACCAGGACTACACCGGGCGCGCACGCGAGCGCTGCCTCGCCACGGCCTTCGCCATCGGCTCCGCGCATATCTTCGAGACGACCTTTGAGCACGAGGTGTACAGCGACCTGACGGGCGAGCGCTGCGTGCTGATGGGCCTCATCGAAGGCGCCTTCCGGGCGCAGTTCAACGTGCTGCGCCGCCACGGGCATTCGGCGTCCGAGGCGTTCAACGAGACGGTGGAAGAAGCCCTGATGAGCCTCTACCCACTCATCAACGAGCGCGGGATGGACTGGATGTACGCCAACTGCTCCGCCACGGCGCAGCGCGGCGCGCTGGACTGGGCGCCGAAGTTCGAGGCGGCGCTGGAGCCCATCATCGAGGACGTCTACAAGCGGGTGCGCGAGGGCAAGGAGACGGCCATCGCCATCGAGACCAACTCCCGCGCGGACTACCGTGAGCAACTGGACAAGGAGCTCAAGGAGATCGACGAGTCCGAACTGTGGACGGCCGGCCGCGTGCTGCGGCCCCTGCGCCCGGGTCAGACGGGCAAGTAGCCGTGCTCCAGCGGCGCGCCCTCCAATAGCGGGCGCGCCGCCCACCCTCCCGCCAGCCCTACCCGTCCCATGTCGAAGGTTGAATCCAAGGCCGCTAGCAGTGCAGGGGCCCCGCCCCAGCCTGGCCCACACACCGAGGCAGCGGACGACGACGCCCAGGTGGGGGCACGCTTGTCAGCTGTCCGCGAGCGCATGGCCGGCCACGACATAAACGTGTACCTGGTGCCCTCCGCGGACGAGCACCAGAACGAGTACCTCCCCGCCCACAAGCAGCGCCGTCAGGCCATCAGCGGCTTCACCGGCTCCGCCGGGGATGTCGCCGTAACACCCATAGAGGCGCACCTGTTCGTGGATTCGCGCTACCATGTGCAGGCCGATCTGGAGGTGGACCCGGCCCTGATCCGCGTACACAAGTTCGGGCAGGCCGGCGAGCAGGAACTGACCGAATGGCTCACCGCCCACGAGGCCGAGCACGGGCCGCTGCAGGTGGGCTATGACCCCTTCCTGATGAGCGTGCGGACCGTGGAGCGCCTGGCCGGCGCCCTGCAAGCGGAGGGCTCGCGGCTGGTGCCGGTGACGGGGAACCTGGTGGACGCGGTGTGGGCCGAACGCCCGGCGGGACCGTCCCGGCCCATCTATGCCCTGCCCGATGCACTCACCGGCGAGCCGGTGGCGGACAAGCTGGCCCGCGTACGCTCAGCGATGGCCGAGGCGGGTGCCGACGCGCTGGTACTTACGAAGTTGGACGAGGTGGCCTGGCTGACCAACCTGCGCGGCGGGGACGTGCCCTACAATCCCGTCTTCGAGGCCTACCTCATCGTCGAGCCGCAGCGCGCGATCTGCTTCACGGACGATCCACTGCCGCAAGGCGTGCCCGGGGCGCTGGAGGGGCAGGTTGCCTTCGCCCCCTACGATGCGCTGCCCGATGCCATGCGCGGACTGGTGGCCGGCGGCCGGACGGTGTGGCTGGACCCCGCCGGCACAACCCAAGGTCTGCAACTCTTGGCGCAGGATGCCCGGCTGGTGAGCCGCTCGCCGAATCCCGTCGTCGCCATGAAGGCGGTGAAGAACCCGGTGGAGATCACCGTCAGCCGCGATGCCCACCTGAAGGCCGGTGCGGCCAAGGTGCGCAGTTTCTCGCAACTGGCGGCGCGGCTGCGCGAGGGGCAGCGCGTCAGCGAAGCAGATTACGCCGATCTGCTCTACGAGGAGTACGCGCGCGAGGAGGGCTTCAGCGAGCTGAGCTTCACCACCATTGCCGCCTTCGGGGCCAATGGCGCCATCGTGCACTACGGCACGCCCGACGCGCGGCAGGAGTTGCAGCCGGGCGAGATGCTGCTGGTGGATTCGGGCGTGCAGATTCTCGGCGCCACCACAGACGACACGCGAACCATCGCCATCGGCGCGCCGGACGCGCATCAGCGCGAGCGCTTCACGTCCGTGCTGCGCGGCCATATCCGGCTGGCGCTGCAGATCTTTCCCGAAGGCACCACCGGCCAGATGCTTGATGCTTTGGCGCGCTCCCCCCTGTGGAACGAGGGGCTGGACTATGGCCACGGCACGGGTCACGGCGTCGGTGCCTACCTGAACGTGCACGAGGGCCCGCAGAGTATCAGCAGCCGCGGCACCGTGCCGCTGGAGCCCGGCATGATCGTTTCCAACGAGCCGGGCTACTACCGGACCGGGTGGGGCGGCATCCGCCTGGAGAACCTGTACGTGGTAGAAGAAGCGCTGGGGCTGCCCAGCCATCCCGGCGGCAAGCGCTGGCTTCGATTTTCGCCGCTGACGGCCATCCCCTTCGATCGCACGCTGGTGGACTGGCCTCGCCTCACCCGCGAGGAGTTCCAGTGGCTGCGGGACTACCACGCGTGGGTGGAGGAGCAGCTTGCGCCGCGACTGGAGGAGCCGCACCGGCTCTGGCTGCACGAGGCCTGCGCCACGCCGCCGGCCCCCTGACTTTCCCTGGGTGCACCGCGGGCACACCCGCCGCGGCTCAGACTCCGATCGGCAGGTGGGATGCCTCGACTTTCGCGCCATCGCGCTGGGGCTCCTTCTGTGAGGAGCCGTGGCGGCGCGAATTGGGCAATCTGACGCGACGGGGCAGACGCACGGTCATGGTGGTGCCGGGGCGGCCCTCGTTGCCGCGGGCCGTGAGGGTACCGCCGTGCAGCGCCACCCACCGGCGCGCCGTGGACAGACCGATGCCCACCCCCTCCGCGCCGAATTCGAACAGGCCGCTGGAGTGCTGGTCAGCCTTGCGCAATGTCACGAAGGGCTCGAAGATCCGCTCGTGCTCGCCCTCCGGGATGCCCACGCCGTAGTCCGTGATCATCATTTCGACCATCTCACCCGCAGGTCGCACGTCGATCTCGATCCGGGAGCCATCCATGCTGGCACGGATGGCGTTGATGAGCAGTTCCTCGATGACCTCCTCTATCTTCTCATGATCCCACAGGCACAGCTGGCGGGCGTCACAGGGCGGCACGGGTTGGATTTCCAGGCGCCGATCCGCAACGAACGGCCGGATGCGGTCTGCCACCGCGTTGCACAGGTCCCGCGGGTACATCTCCGTCAGTTCCAACGGGAACTCGGTGGTCTCGCTGGCCTGAAGCAGGAGCAGCGCCTTGTCCACGATCTGCTGCAGGCGGCGGATCGAGCTGCCCATGGGGGGCGCCAGCGTCTTGAATTCTTCAGTACCGCCGCTAGTCGCCAGCGCATAGTAGCCGGAAACGATGGCCAGCGGCGTGCGCAGCTCGTGACCCAGCACTTTCAGCGCATCCGCGCGGAACGTGGAGAGCCGCCCCAGTTCCTGGTTCTTCACCTCCAGCTCGCGCGTGCGTTCGCGCACCTTCTCTTCCAACTGTGCATTGACTTCCCGCAGACTGCGCATGAGCTGGCGGTTCTCGCGCTCCAGCACGCGCCGAGACAGGGCCGATTCCACGTCGAAGAGAAACTGATCCATGTTGTGGATCGGTTTCACCAGGAAGTTGGAAATGTTGAATTTGTCGCGTGCGGACAGGGCCTGGGGCAGGTCGCCGAACCCGGTGAGGATGATGAACGCGCAGTCATGGCCTTCATTGCGAATCTGTGCCAGCAGCGCCAGCCCATCCATGCGCGGCATCATCAGGTCGGAGATGACCAGATCGATGCCCGCCTGGCGCACCAGATCCAGCGCCATGGCGCCATCCTCTGCGCAGTACACCTCATGCTTGAGGGGCTCGATCATGCGCGTCAGCATGATCCGGATGGACAACTCGTCGTCCACGATGAGGATCTTGCTGGCACTCATGGGAGAATCCTCGTGGAAACGGTACGATCCGCCGGCAAAGCCATCCTGGATGGCCCATGCGGCCCAGCGCAAGGCTGGGGGCGTTCCCCCCAAATGATAGGATACGGGGCGTCGGGCCTGCCCATCCGGCGCTTGCGCGCCGTCCAGGGCATCCCTGCCCGTGTGATCACTTCGGCGGGATGGCCCGCTACCGCCCGTGCTGCTCTCGGGTCGCCGGTGCCATCGCCGATCTGGAGAATACAGTCAATTGCCGTCAGCCTATGCGCGAACCACAGTGGCGTCAATACATCCCCGGCGCGCACTGCGCACCGGAAATGCGACGCTCCGGCTCCTTCGTCGAAGTCCATCATCCGAAGCACGCCTCTGTGGATGCGGTAACCTGAATTACCAACACCCGCAGTGGCGGAGTTATTCCTCTGCGTCATGGTGCAATCCCGGCTCGAAAGTTCCGGTATCGCAATGAAAGAAACGTACCTCTTCGTCTACGGCACCTTGCGTCGCGGCTGCGGACATCCCATGCACCGGGCGCTGGCCCAGGGCGGGGAATACAGCGGCTTGGGCCGCTATGCGGGGCGCCTGTTCGATCTGGGCCTCTACCCCGCCGTGGTGCCCCAGCCCGGCAGCACCCCGACGGTCGTGGGCGAACTCTATCGCTTGCCGCGACCGGAGGCGGTGCTCCCGGTGCTCGATCGGTATGAAGGTTGCACGGACCAGGGCGATCCCGGCGCGGAATATCGCCGCGAGCGGCAGCCCGTGATCCGCGAAGATGGAACGGCGGTCACGGCCTGGATCTACCTGTACAATCGTCCCACCGACAACGCGCGCCTCATTGCCGGCGGGGACTACCTGCGCGACCCGCTGCGGCGCGGTCAGCGCATATGAGCGCGGCATCTCTGCACCAGCGCCAACCATCTGTTGCGGGCCACCGAGTCATGAACCCTCTGCGCACCCTGGCTGCCTGCACCGCCGTGCTGCTGCTCGTTCTGGCCGGGGGCTCGCCCCAGACGGCCCGCGCGGCCCAGTGCACCGACGTCTCGACGTGCATTTCGCAGTTGCGCTTCGGCGAGACTCAGGCCCTGCGCGAACTGGCGGCGGAGCGGCTGGGCGAACGGGGTGCGCCCGATGCGATCCCGTATTTGGCCGAAGCCCTCGCCAAGGACGATGGCGAATTCGTGCGCGTCAACGCGGCCCAGGCGCTGGGGCAGATCGGCACTATCGCCTCCGTCAAGCCACTCACGCAGGCCCTCGCCAATGACAAGCGTGAACTGGTGCGCGTCGCCGCGGGCCGGGCGCTGGGGAACATCCAGGCCCAGGACGCCGCGACCGATCTGGTGACCGCGCTGCAGAAAGATCCCGAATGGCAGGTGCGAGCGGCATCGGCCGAGTCGCTGGGCCAACTGCAGCCTCCCGGCGCCGTCGTGACCGCGCTGTCCGCGCAATTGCTCAACGACGGGCGCGTTGAGGTGCGCATCGCCGTGGCCGATGCCCTTGCCAGCCTGAAGGCCAAGGAGGGCGCCACGGCGTTGGTGCACGCCATGCGCGACGATCCGGTGCCCGACGTGCGCATTGCCGCCACCAAGGCGCTGGGCGTGGTAATCGATGGCGAGGCGGTGGACAAGGCGCTGCTGGCGGCGCTGCAGGAGGAGCGCGAACGCATCGTGCGCCGCACCATCGTGGAAACGATGGGCCAGCGCAAGCGCGAGACCGTCTCCGCGGGTCTCGTGCATGCCCTGCAGATGGATCCGGCCATCGAGGTGCGCACGGCGGCCGCCGGCGCGCTGGGACAAATCGGCGGTCAGGTGGCTCGCGACGCGCTGAGCTACTACGCCAAGAACTCACTCTTCCCGCAGGTGCGGCGGGCCGCCCAGGATGCCCTGGCGGTGCTGCCCGAAGCTCCCGCCAGCAAGCCCATCGCCTCCGCGAACGAGTAGCCTCGATGCCGCTGTAGTCCCACCCAACAGCGAACTCTCCAGGCAACCTTCCAAGGTGGCGACATCCGACGCTCCCGGACGGGCGCGTCCGGGGCACGAGTGCCTCCGCATCAGGTTCGGCCCCGCCCAACTGTGGTGCCGGGTGCACGGCGTCGTGCGCGGGTTGGCAGACGAGGTGTGTGCAAGCCCGTGTGGCAATACCTACCAGCAGTTTTCGAAAATCCAGGTAACGACGTGGGGAACCGTCAGCACCTCGCTCGCGGGGGCGGGCGATGGAGGCTGGGATACCGAAGGAATCGGGGGTGGCTGGGATCAGTCGACAGGGCCCGACGTGATGGAACACCGCACAGACACGCAGGATAACAGGTAAGTCGGCGGGGCTTCGGGAAACCCCGTAGGAGGACGACATCTGAAATCCCGCGCGTCTGCACGGTGACTCCATTGGCCGGCACGATAAGGCCGGCCCCCTGCGACACGATACCGGCCCATGGCCGGCAACCCGAGACGTAGTTTTCCGTGGATGTGCAGACGCAAGAAGATGCCGCAGTATGCAGCGCTTCCCGTGGCCATGACCGCCTTCCCCTGCCGAATCGCGCCGGCGACGGACCGCCCTCGTGACGGGAACGCTCTGGATGCAGGACTCATTCGAGGTGTCACACGTCCCTGTCCCTTATCGCAACGATGGTCTGGAACGCCTTCCCAGCGCACCGATGCGCGGCCTCTTGCCTGATGGAGCAGACTACCCCCGAAGGTTCGACTCCATCTTTCACATCCTCCCTCATAAATGCAAGCCTGTGGCCATTTTTTTCGGGTGGCGCCCCGGCCGTGCGGCGTCCGCCGCCGGCTGCCGCCTGTCACTCCTCCACATACGCCATTTGCAGCGCCTTGCGGAAGTCCGGCCAACAGGTCTCGATCGCCGACGGATTGCGCAGCAGGTATGAGGGATGAAACGTGGGCAGCACTTGCCACCGTTGGTAGGTGAAGGGCCTGCCGCGCTCACGGGTGATGCCCCCGGCCTCCGGCCTGAGCACCTTCAGGGGCACATTGCCCAGGGTCACGATCAGCCGCGGGTTCAGCAGCTCGATCTGCCGCTGCAAAATGGGTCGGCAGCTCGCCACCTCGTCCGGCTCCGGATTGCGGTTGCCGGGCGGTCGGCACTTGACGACGTTCGTAATGTACACGTCGTCGCGCACCAGCCCCATCGCTTCGATCAGCCCCGTGAGCAGCTTGCCCGCCCGGCCCACGAAGGGCAAGCCCTGCTCGTCCTCGTCTGCGCCCGGGCCCTCGCCGATAAACATCAGGCGCGGCCGGTCGCTGCCCACGCCGAACACCAGGTGCGTGCGCGAACCGCCCAGCTTGCAGTTCTGGCAATCGCGGTACTGGAACCGCAGCGACTCCAGCGTGTCCAGTGCGGATGGATGTGGCGATGCCTCGCCGGGGTCACCCGCGACCGCCGGCTGCGGCGGCGACTCGGAAGGTCGCGACGCCATCGGTACTTGTGGCTCGCCCAGCGTGGGCTTATCGTTTTTCGGCGGGGCCGCCGCAGCGCGCGCTGGGGCGGCTGCCTCGGACGCCTCCGGCGGCCGGTAGGCTGATCGCTCGACCGGCGCGGCGGCCGTGGGATCGGGCGCAACGCTGAGCCAGCGCACGCCGCTGCGCTCCAGCGCCTCCAGCTCGCGCTCCAGCGTGGCAAGCAGGCGGCGGTCGGCGTGAGAGTCAGCGCTCATGGTCGGCGTCGGTGCGTGCGGGTGCGGAATCGTGCGGAGGCTCCGCGGAGCGGGCGATGCGGTTGCCGCCCCGCCCTCCGTGGGCCTAGTATTGCCACAGGTCAGACCCGATGCCCACCCTGCGTTCGCCGCGCGTTTCGTTCGGCCCGGGGGGGCATGCAGCCCATCAGGAGGCCGCAGCGATGTTCGATCTGCTCATCCGTGGGGGCGAGGTGATTGACGGCACGGGCAGCCCCGGCTTCCGTGCGGACGTGGGGGTGCGCGACGGACGCATCGCAGAGGTCGGCGACCTCGCCGGCGAGCGCGCGGGTACCTTGGTGGAGGCGGAGGGCCGCGTCGTGGCGCCGGGCTTCATCGATATCCACACGCACTCGGACTTCAACCTGCCCGTGAATCCGATGGCCGCAGGCAAGACCGAGCAGGGCGTTACCACGGAGGTCACGGGCAACTGCGGCTTCTCCCCGGCACCGATGGTGCCGGGACGCGAGCAGTTGTTCCGCGAGAACGTCTCGTTCGTGGATTCCGGCCTGGACTTCGCCTGGCACAGCTTTGCCGAGTTTCTGGAACGCCTGCCGCCGCTGGGGCTGAACATGGCACCGCTGGTGGGGCACACCACGGTGCGCTGCGGGGCGATGGGCGTGGAGGATCGCCCACCCACCGCCACCGAGCTGGAGCACATGCGCGCGCTGGTGGCCGAGGCCATGGTGGCGGGGGCCTTCGGCTTCTCCACGGGCCTCATCTATCCCCCCGCCTGCTATGCGGACACCGACGAGCTAGTGGAGTTGGCCCGCGTGGCTGCTGCCCACGAGGGCGGCTACTTCGTGCACATGCGCGACGAGGCCGATGGCGTGCTGGATTCGCTGGCGGAGAACGTGGCGGTGGGCGAGCACTCGGGCGCCCATGTGCAGATCTCCCACCTCAAGGTGGGCGGCGCGCACAACTTCGGCCGCGCACCGGAACTGCTCGCGTTCCTGGACAACGCGCGGGCCCGCGGCGTGAAGCTGCACTGCGATCAGTATCCCTACAACGCAGGCAGCACGGGCCTCAAGGTGATCCTGCCGCCCTGGACCTACGTGGGTGGGAGCGAGACGCTGGTCGAGCGCCTGCGTGACACCCCCACGCGCGCCCGCATCCGGAGCGAGGTGCTGCGGGACATGGCCCGGCACTTCATGCGCATGTCCAGCTGGGATCAGGTGATGATCGCCGAATCGCCCACGCGGCCGGAGGCGGCCGGCCTGAGCCTGGAGGAGCTGGGCCGCCGTGAAGGGCAGGAGCCCGTGGACGCCATGATGGATCTGCTCATTGCCGACCGTGCCAAGACGCTGGCCGTATACTTCCTGATGGACGAGGGCGACGTGCGCCGCATCATGGCCCACGGCCAGGTGGCCATCGGCTCGGACGGCATCTACTTCGGGCGCCCGGGTCACCTGCGCGAGGGCCGGCCCCACCCCCGCTACTTCGGCACCTTTCCCCGCGTGGTGGGTCGCTACGCGCGGGACGAGGGCGTGCTGAGCCTGCCCGAAGCCGTGCGCAAGATGACCTCGCTCTGCGCGGACATCATGGGCCTGCGCGATCGCGGCCGCGTGCAGACAGGGCTGGCGGCGGATCTGGTCGTGTTCGACCCCGCAAGCATCCTGGACCGCGCGGACTACCTGGATCCGTTCCAGCCACCACAGGGCATCGACACGGTGATCGTCAATGGCACACGCGTCGTGCGAAACGGCCGTGCCACGGGCGATACGCCGGGCCGTGTGCTGCGCAAGAACCACTGAGGCCGCGACCGCCACAAAGCCACAAAGAGGAGACCCGTGCATGACCCCATGGAGTGAGCTGGCTTGGCTGGACGCGACGGAACTGGCCGCGCGAATCGCGCACCGGGAGCTGTCCGCCCCGGAGGTGACCGACGCGGCCGTCGCGGCCATTGAACAGCACAACCCCGCGCTCAACGCCGTGATCGCGCCGCTTTACGAGCGCGCGCGCGGCAAAGCCGCAGGCCTCCTGAGCGGCCCCTTCGCCGGGGTGCCATTCCTGCTCAAGGATCTGCTGGCGGAACTGGCCGGCACGCCGCTCAACGAGGGCACGGCCTTCCTGGATGGCTACGTCTCGCCCCATGATTCAGAGTTGGCCGCCCGCTTCGAGCGCGCGGGGCTGATCGTGCTGGGCAAGACCAACACGCCCGAGCTGGCCCTGCTGCCCACCACGGAACCACGGCGCTTCGGCGCGACCCACAACCCGTGGAATCCGGCCCTCACGACAGGCGGATCCAGCGGCGGCTCCGCCGCGGCGGTGGCCGCAGGGCTGGTACCCATGGCGCACGCCAACGACGGTGGAGGCTCCATCCGCATCCCGGCCTCCTGCTGCGGCCTGTTCGGGCTCAAGCCCACACGCGGCCGCAATCCGCTGGGCCCGGACTATGGCGATCTCGCCGGCGGCCTGATCTGCGAGCACGCGGTGACGCGCTCCGTGCGGGATAGCGCCGCGCTGCTGGACGCCACGGCCGGCCCGCTGCGGGGTGACCCCTACGTGATTTCCCCGCCCGCGCAGCCCTATTCGGAGGAGGCACGCACGGCGCCGGGCCGGCTGCGCATTGCATTCTCCACGGCGCCCGTGACGGGGCTGCCAGTGCATGCCGACTGCGTGGCCGCCGTGAAGGAGGCAGCCCGGCTCTGCGAGGAACTCGGCCACGAGGTGAGCGAGGCGGCCCCACGGCTGGACGCCGAGTTGCTGGTGCGCCGCTTCGGGCACGTGTGGACGGCCATGCTAGGCTGGGCCATCCGCGACTGGGCACGCCGCACCGGCAGGGAGCCGCGCGAGGCGAACTTCGAGCCGGCCACCTGGCGGGGCTACGAGGTACACAACCGGCGCACCCCCGCGGACTATCTGCTGGCCCTGCAGGACCTGCAGCGCCTGGCACGGGAGATCGCCGCCTTCTGCGCCGGCTACGATCTGTGGCTGACCCCCACGCTGCGCCAACCGCCCATGCCGCTGGGCTACTTCGACCACGACCCGGCGGAGCCACAACGCTCGCCCGAACGCCAGGGCGAGTACTCCCACTTCACGCTGCTGGCCAACGTGACCGGTCAGCCAGCCATGTCCGTGCCGCTGCACTGGAATGCGGAGGGCCTGCCCATCGGCGTGCACTTCATGGCCGGCTTCGGGCGGGAGGCCGTGCTGTTCCGTCTGGCAGGCCAACTGGAGCAGGCGCGGCCCTGGGCCGGGCACCGCCCCCCGCTGGGCGTGGGGCAAGGTGGCCAGGGCGGATCGGCGGCAACCGGCGCCTAGAGGATGTAGCGGGAGAGATCCTGGTCGGCCAGGATGGTGCCAAGCTGCTTGCGGATGTAGTCGGGCGTGATGGTGATGGTCTGGCCTTTCAGGTTGGGTGCCTCGAAGCTCACATCCTCCAGCGTCTTCTCCAGAATCGTGTGCAGGCGCCGCGCGCCGATGTTCTCGTTCTGCGCGTTCACCTGGTAGGCGATGGCTGCCAGCTCCTGGATAGACTCCGGCGTGAAGTCCAGCGTCACGTCCTCTGTGTGCAGCAGTTCGGTGTACTGCTTGATCAACGCGTTGTCCGGCTCCGTCAGGATGCGCACAAAGTCCTCTTTGCTCAGCGGCTTCAGCTCCACGCGGATCGGGAAGCGCCCCTGCAACTCCGGAATCAGGTCCGCCGGCTTGGAAACGTGGAAGGCGCCCGCGGCGATGAACAGGATGTGATCGGTGCGCACGGGCCCGTGCTTGGTGTTCACGGTGGAGCCCTCTACGATGGGCAGCAGGTCGCGCTGCACGCCCTCACGGGAGACGTCCGGCCCGTTGGTTTGGCTGCGACCGGCGATCTTGTCAATCTCGTCCAGGAACACGATCCCATTCTGCTCCACGCTCTGGATGGCGACCCGCGAGACCTCGTCCATATCGATCAGGCGTTCGGCCTCCTCCTGCTGCAGGATATCCAGGGCTTCCCTCACCGGCATGCGGCGACGTTTCTTGCCCTTGGGCATCATGCTGGAGAGCATGTCCTTCAGGTTCATGTCCATGCTCTCCATACCCGAGAGCGGCATGAACTCGATCATGGGTCCCCCGCCGCGCTCGGCCACATCCACATCCACCGGCTTTTCGTCCAGCTCGCCCGCACGCAGCTTGGCGCGGAACTTCTCCCGTGTGCCGGAGGCGTTCTCGGCGGCCGCGGTGGAGCCAGGGGTCGGATTCACCGAAGGCACCAGGATCTCCAGCAGGCGATCCTCGGCATGCAGGCGGGCGGCGTCCTGCACCTGCTCCATCTGCTCCTTGCGCACCATGGCGATTCCCACCTCGGTGAGGTCACGGATGATGGACTCCACGTCGCGCCCTACATAGCCTACCTCCGTGAACTTGGAGGCCTCCACCTTCACGAACGGCGCCCCGGTGAGCCGGGCCATGCGCCGTGCGATCTCCGTCTTGCCCACGCCGGTGGGCCCGATCATGGTGATATTCTTGGGCAGAATCTCGTCGCGCAGGGCCTCTGGCACCTGCTGCCGGCGCCAGCGGTTGCGCAATGCGATAGCCACGCTGCGTTTGGCCTCGTGCTGGCCGATGATGTAGCGGTCCAGCGCCTCGACAATCTCGCGCGGGGTAAGGTTGGTGGGCTCGGTCTGGGCGGACATGAGGCGGTTCAGCTCAACTCTTCGATGACGAGGTTGGAATTGGTGTAGACGTCGATACCCGACGCGATGCGCAGCGCCTCCTCCGCCACCTGGCGCGGCGGAAGCTGGGTGTGCGCGAGCAGGCCACGCGCAGCGGCGAGCGCGTACATGCCGCCGGAACCGACGGCCATCAGGCCCTCCTCCGGCTCGATCACGTCGCCATTGCCGGAGATGATCAGAGAGCTGTCCACGTCCGCGACGGTGAGCAGTGCCTCCAGATTGCGCAGCATGCGGCTGGTGCGCCACTCCTTGGCCAGCTCGACGGAAGCGCGCATCAGATTGCCGCCGTATTCGTCCAGCTTCGCGTCGAACTTCTCGAACAGCGTGAAGGCATCGGCCGTGGCACCCGCGAATCCGGCCAGCACACGCCCGTGATAGGTGCGGCGCACCTTCCGGGCATTGGCCTTCATCACGGTCTGGCCCATGGTCACCTGCCCGTCGCCGGCCATAACCACGTTGTGGCCGCGGCGCACGGAGAGGATGGTCGTTCCGTGAAAGAGCGTCACTCAGGTTCCTACTGGGTTCACCAGCGGTGGATCGTCCCCGTGGCGTCAGAGTGCCACGGGAATCGGCCTTGCGGATGGCAGGGCCGGCGGGTGCGTTCAGGCTCGCCCCCTACGATAGCGCCGGCCCGGAGCGATGTAAACTCGCCCGGCGCTATCGCGCTCCACACGGTCCGGTACCGGTGCAATTCCGGCGGATTGTTGATACGGAGTCGATAGGAGGCCGAGGGGACTCCCCGCAGAACAAATAGCGAATGCAAGGGGGCATGGAATGGGGCAGTGGAATCTGGATCGGGAGTACCAACGGCTCCTCGAGGAAGGTCTCGCCGCAGGCGACGTCATGATCCGCGCGGACGGGCCGGACCATCGCGCCACGCCACGGTTACGCCTGTGCGGCGGCCACGTCGCCGTGCGCGTGGAGCCGGAGGTGCGCGTGGTGGATCTATCGGCGTCCGGGATAGCCTTCCTGTCCGATCGGACCTTCCACCCCGGCGATATGCTGCAGGTGATCCTCCGCGGCACATTGGCCTTCCAGGTGAAGGTGCTGGGCTGCGCGATGGAGGAGACAAACGCGGACCTGCTGGAGGTGTGCTACCGCGTGCGTTGCCGCTTCCATGACGTGACCAACGGCAAGCACCTGCTGGTGTTGCTGAAGGAGATGGAGCGCGGCAACGCGGCCGTCTCCGGCGACTGAGCCTCGCTCGCGGCGCCTGTGCCGGCACTGGGCGCATGCCTAACTAGCCGTCTCTGTCCTCGTTGCGGCTCCCGTCCGAGTACCATGCCTGCTGGGCCGCCCGATATACCTCGCGCAGGGGGACGCCGGTTGCCTCGGCCACACGCCGGCAGGCCTCGTATTCGGGGGAGAAGTAGGCTTTGCCGGCGTGCCGCGCCTCCACGCCGCTCACCACGCCCCAGGGCGTGGCCACCTCGATCTTCCGGCGCGGCAGGGCCACGCGCTGCAGCGGCCGGTAGCGCACGCCCAGCGTGGTGGTCTCGCTGAACAGCAACCCTTGCACCGTCTCGCGCAGAGCCGGCGGATAGAGCACCTGCACCAGCGTGCCCGGCCGGTTCTTCTTCATGTGTGCCGGAATCAACGCCACGTCCAGCGCTCCCGCGGCCAGCAGGCGCTCCATCAGGTAGCCGATCCACTCCGGGTTGGCGTCATCGAGGTTGGCCTCGGCACATTCGATCGTCTCGGCGGCGTCCGCCGGCGCCACCTCGCCCCGCTCGCCCAGCACCGCCCGCATCAGGTTGGGCACGGCCGGGGAGTCCTTGCCGCCGATGCCCACGCCCACCCGCAGCGGCACGTAGGTGAGCTCCGCGGGCGCCGGCCGCGCCAGCGCCGCGAGGATGGCCGCACCGGTGGGCGTCGTGCGCTCATAGGCAGGCCCGCCCTGCTCCACCGGGAAGCCCTGCAGCAACAGCAGGGTGGCGGGCGCGGGAATGGGCATGCGCCCGTGCGCGGTCTCCACGCTGCCGCTGCCCGTGGGCACCGGCGAGCAAAGCACCTCCTCCACGCCCAGGTGCTCCAGCGCGGCGGCCGTGCAGACGATGTCCGCGATGGAGTCCCAGGCCCCCACCTCGTGGAAGGTCACGGCCTCCGCAGGTACCCCGTGCACGGCGCCCTCCGCATCGGCCAGGCGGGCAAAGACGGCCAGCGCCCGGCGTCGCGTGCCCTCCGGCAGGCGACTCTCCTCCAGCATGCGGCGGATATCCCGGTACGCGCGATGCGGATGGCTGTGCCCGTGTTCGGCACCGGGGTCATGTGCGTGAGACGGGCCGCGCTCGTGGCCGTGCGCGTCGGAGCCATGCGACCCGTCATGCGCATGCCCTTGGTCGGGCACGGCGCCGTGGACATCGCGCACGAGGAAGCGCGTGCCTGCCAGATGATGGCGCTCCGCACGCTCCGTGCTCAGCTCGATGCCCTCAAGCCCCACTTGGGCCAGGGCGCCGCGCAGGTGCTCCAGGGGCACACCCAGTTCCAGCAGCGCGGCCACGGTCATGTCGCCACTGATGCCACCGACCAGGTCCAGATAGAGCAGTTTCACGGCGTGCCCCGGGCGGGTCGCGGCTACCGGCCGCCGGCGGCGGCCGGTAGGCGCGGCAGCAGGGCTTCCACCAGCGCGGCGGGCTCGCGCTCCACCAGCAGCAGCGCCAAGTGCTTCTCGCGCACCATGCCCTCGGCCGTGGCCAAGCGCAGCCATTCGAGCAGCGGATCGAAGAAGCCCGCCACGTTCAACAGGCCCAGCGGCTTGCTGTGAAAGCCAAGCTGCGCCCACGTGAGCATCTCGCTCAACTCGTCCAGCGTGCCCGTGCCGCCAGGCAGGGTCACGAAGCCATTCGAGAGATCGAACATGAGCTGCTTGCGCTCGGCGAGCGAATCCACGACGTGGAGCTTGCTTAGACCGCGGTGCGCGATCTCCTTTTCCGCCAGGGAGCCGGGCAGCACACCGATCACTTCCGAGCCGCCCGCCAGCGCCGCCCCGGCCACCTCGCCCATCAGGCCGATGCTCGTGCCGCCGTAGACCAGGCCCAGGCCTTGCCGTGCCAGCAGGGAGCCGAAGGCGCGCGCGGCTTCGGCATACTCCGGCCGCGCCCCCAGGTGGGAGCCGCAGAACACGCAGATGCGCCGGGCGGAGCTGTCCGGCGCGGGGACGCTCCGGGCGGACGTGTCGAGGGTCATGGGCTCCTGTCGTGCGGGTGCGGGCCGCCGCCCGTGAGAAGGGGCGATCGGATGCGGCGCATCGGGCGCTTCCGCGCCACTATAGCAGCGCCGCGCGGGCTTAGGGAACGCCCTGCACCGAGGGCGCCAGGCGCTCGTCTCCCAGCAGGTACACCTCCACGCTCTCCGAGCGGCTGGCCCTGGGCTTGGCGATGCTCACGCGGGAGAAGACCAGCCGGAAGGCATTTCGCAACTCCGGCAGTTGGGCCCCTTGGAAGACCTTCACGAGCAGCGTGCCGCCCGGCCGCAGCACCGCCTCCGCCAGCGCCAGGGCGCGTAGCACGAGCTGCGCCGAGCGCGCGGCATCGGCGCTCTTGATGCCCGAGGTGCGCGGGGCCATGTCACTGATCACGAGGTCGAACGGCGCACCGTCCGCCGCCAGTTCCTCAGGCGCCAGCTCGAACACGTCCGCCTGGATCACCCGCACCTGCGGCGGCAGGGATACCTCCAGGGCCTGTAGATCCACCCCCACCACACGCCCCTGCGGACCCACGCACCGAGCCGCATACTGCAACCACGAGCCGGGCGCGCAGCCCAGATCCAGCACGCGCATGCCCGGCGACAGCAGGTGGTAGCGCTGGTCCAGTTCCTCCAGCTTGTACACCGAGCGCGCGGCATAGCCCTCGCGCTTGGCGCGCTGGAAGTAATGATCCTGCACCTTCTTCATGGTGGGCTCACAAGGGGTGGGGAGTCACCCGCACCGGTATGAGCGGGTGGCCGGCAAAAGAAAAGGCAGACCCGGACGGAGCCGCCCGGGTCTGCCTGAGTCCTGTACGGCCTCGCTGGCTGCCCAACAATCAGAGCATCAGCGAGGCGTTGATGGCGTCGAGCGCTTGGCGCGAGGGCCGCAGCTCCTCTTCGCCCATGAACGCCAGCGGCACGTCCGGCAATTGCTCGACCTCGGCAAAGTCCGGCATGTCCTCGTTGATATAGAGCAGGCCCGTCGCGAACTTGTTCTCCACGCGGGTACGCTCCAGCAGTTGCAGCGCCGCCAAGCGGTCGCGCGGATCGTGGTCCTTGATCTTGTGCAGCGTGATGGTGCCGGCGTTGTGCATCCGCACGTGGATGTCCGTGCCCTCAGGATAGTCGGCTGTCACCTGGTCGAAGTCCGGGATGAAGTCGATGTCGTGCAGCACGTCCCGATTGGCGCGGATGTTCTTCAGGCTCTTGGTCGAGCCCTCGTGGTCGTTGAACGTCACGCAGGGGCTCAGCACATCCAGCACTGCGGTGCCCTTGTGGTTGAGGGCCGCCTCAAGCAGGGGAGCCAGCTGCTTGCGGTCGCCGGAGAAGCTGCGCGCCACGAAGGTCGCACCCATCATGATCGCCAGTTCGGCGATGTCGATGGCCTCCCACGGGTTGGCGCCACCCTTCTTCTGCCGCGAGCCGCGATCGGCCGTAGCGGAGAACTGGCCCTTGGTGAGGCCGTACACGCCGTTATCCTCGACGATGTAGCAGATGCGCAGGTTGCGGCGCACCATGTGGGCGAAGTTGCCCAGGCCGATAGAGGCCGTGTCGCCATCGCCGGAGACCCCAATGGGAATCAGCGTGTGGTTGGCCATGGTGGTGCCGGTCGCCATGGCGGCCATGCGCCCATGGATGCCGTTGAACCCGAACGACTGGTTCATGAAGTAGTTCGTGGTCTTGGCCGAGCAGCCGATGCCGCTCAGCTTGATCACGCGCTTGGGATCCAGGCTGGCCTCATAGGCGGCCGTAATGATCGACGCCGTGATGGCGTCGTGGCCGCAGCCCTTGCAGAGGGTGGAGTTGGCGCCCTCGTAGTCCTTTTTGATCAGATGAATCCGGTTGACCGGATCCTGGATCTGACGTGCAGGTTCCGACATCTCAGTGACCCTCCTGGATCAGTTGCACGATTGCGCCAGCGGTTGCCGGCAAGCCGTCGTAGATCAACACCGGGTGGATACGCGCGGCATATTCCGGGAACTCGTCGCGCAGAATCTGGGTCATTTGCCCGTCCCGGTTCTGCTCCACCAGAAACACCTGCTCGTGCTTGGAGATGAAGTCCCGCACCTCTCCGTTCACGGGCAGGGCCCGCAGCAGCAGGTGATCCATGGGGCGCCCCGCCTTTTTCATCCGATCCAGCGCCTCGCACGCCGGAATGAAGCTGGAGCCGAAGCTGATGACGCCGTCTCCGGTCTTGGCGCCGTTCTGGATCACAGGCGGTGGCACGAACTGGCGCGCTGTCTCGTACTTCTTGCGCAAGCGGTCCAGCAGCGCCTTGTAGACGCGGTTGTCCTCGCTGTAGCTGGCGTCCACGTTGTGACCGGAGCCGCGGGCGAAGTACGCCGCTCCCGGATGGTCCGTGCCGGGCAACGTCCGGTACGGAATGCCATCGCCATCCACGTCCAGGTAGCGCTTGAACTTGCCGCCCTGTGCCTCCAGGTCTTCGCGGCTGAGCACCTTGCCCCGGTCCATCGGCTTGTCCGGGTACTGCAGCGGACCGGAGATGCTCAGATTCATCCCCAGGTCCAGGTCCATCATCACGAACACCGGGCACTGGAAGCGATCGGCATAGTCGAACGCCTTCCAAGCCATCTCGAACACGGAGGGATTGTCGTGCGGGATCAGCACCAGATGGCGCGTGTCCCCGTGTGATCCCTGGTGCATCATCGTGATGTCCGCCTGCTGCGTGCGCGTAGGCAGACCGGTGGAGGGCCCTCCGCGCTGAATGACGAAGTACACGCTTGGCACTTCCACGAAGTAGCCCAGCCCAATGCCCTCCTGCATGAGCGAGAGGCCTGGACCGGAGGTGGCGGTCATGGCACGCGCCCCGGAGAAGCCGGCCCCAACCACCATCGCCGCGGAGGCCAGTTCGTCCTCGGCCTGCACGATCGCATAGCGGTTCTTGCCGCTCGGATCCTTCCGCAGATCCGGAACGCGGGCGATCATCTCCTCCACCAGGGAACTGGAGGGCGTGATGGGATACCACGCCACCACCGAGCAGCCGCCGAAGATCGCGCCGAGCGCGGCCACGACGTTGCCCTCGGTCATGATCTTACCCTTGTTGCCGTCCGGGATCGCCTCCAACTGGCACAGATCCTGGGTCGCACCGGTGGATTCGATGTGCTTGTAGCCCAGTTCGATGCACTGGTAGTTGGAGTCGATCACCGCCTGCTTGTTGCTGAAGGTGTCTTTCAGCACCTCGGCCACAATCTGCAGCGGAATGCCGAACAACTTGGCGATCGCGCCCACGTAGACCATGTTGCGCTGCTTGGCGCGCAGTTGGGTGACCTTGATGTGCTCGCGCACCAGGTTCCACGCCGGCACGCCGATGTACTTGAGCGAATCGCGGATCAGCCCCTGGGGCAGCGGCGTCGAGTCGTCGTAGATGATCAGCCCGCCCGCACGCACCTTGTCCACATCCAGGTGTGCGGTGACGTCGTTGAAGATCACCATGACGTCAATGACGTCCTTGCGGCCCAGGTAGCCTTCCTCCGAAGCGCGTACCTGATACCACGTGGGCAGGCCCTGGATGTTCGACGGGAACATGTTCTTCCCGGAACAGGGGATGCCCATCTTGAAGATCGATTTGAAAAGAATGCTGTTAGCGGATGCGCTACCGCTTCCGTTCTCGGTCGCGATGCCGATATTGATGTCGTTGATTGCTGGCTGGCTCATCGATGGGTTGCCCTCTTGTGCCTCGGCGAATTCAGGCTATGCTGATGCCCCCAGACCACACGCCGCCCCAACTGTAATAAGACCACATCTGCGTTCGATGTCAAAATGGATTTCCTCCGGCTGGGGCGCGCCAACCGTGCATGCAGGGGGTATACCGCGCCGCCCTGCGGCCCCGGGGGCCCGCGCATGACCGGCTGGCCGGGCTTCCTGCGCTGGGTTCCCTTCGCCGCAGCCCTGGCGTGGCTGGGCTGGGGCGCCCTCCACGGTACCCTGCGGCCGGACCTGGCGCACCTGCTCGGCGCGGGGCTGGCCGGCGCGGCATGGCTCGCGGCGCGCCGCCACGGGGTCACGGCGCTGCTGGTGGCCCTGCTGCTGGCGCCACTGGCCTGGCACTTCGCCATCGCGCTGCCGGCAACCCGACGGGCGCTGCTCCAGGCGGTGACGTACGGCGATTACGTCCGCCTGGAGGGCACCGTGCGCGGCCGCAGCGAGCCCGCCCCGGGCGTTGTGCGCCTGCTGCTGGGCGATGTCATGCTTTGGGTGGGAGGCAGTCGCCAAACCCTGGCGGAACTGGAAACCGATCTGCCGGCGCACAGCGCCTGGGCCTTCCCCTACCGTTCGCGCCAGCGCATCGGGGGCGTGCCCCTGCCCGGCGCCACAGGCGTGTCGCGGGTGCGGGGCCGGCTGCGGCTGTCCTTCGAAGCAGCCGAGCATTATCAACGCGTCTGGCCCGTCCGCCCCTGGAGCGGAGAGGCACTGCGCCTGCGCCTGCGGGATCGCGCCGCGTACTACCTCAGCCGCCCGGCGCTGGCCGTGTACTTGCCGGTCGTGCTGGGCCTGCGGGAGCGGGACACGCCGGAAGCGCGGCAGGTCGCAGGGGCCTTCCGCCGCGTGGGGGTGGCCCATCTGTTCGCCATCAGCGGGCTGCACGTAGGCCTGCTCTATCTGCTCTTCGCGGCGTTGGTGCACTGGGGCCTGGGCTGGATGGGCTGGCTGCGGCGGAGCCAGGGTTCCGTGCACGGCCCCGCCCTGCGCCGGGCCGTGGCCCTGGCGGCCGTATGGGCCTACATCGCGCTGATCGGCTTTCCCGTGCCCGCCGTGCGTGCAGCCCTGATGGGCACCCTCCTGCTCTGGAACGAGCAGTGGGGCACACGGTCACCACCGCTGTACATCCTGGGACTGACCGCACTGGGACTGCTGGCCTTCGATCCGAGCCAGCTCTACGACGTGTCGTTCCAGCTCTCCTTCCTGGCCTACCTGTTCCTGCTGTGCGCGCTGGGCCTATATCGGCCAGGTGCGGGGCGCACCAGTGGCACTCGCTGGTCACGCTGGCTGTCGGGCCTCGTGGAGGGCGCGCGGCTCAACCTGTGGCTGACCGCACTGATCACGCTGGGCCTGTGGCCGCTGGTGGCCGTGACGTTCGGGCGCGTGTCGCTGCTGGTGTTCCTGGGCAACCTGGTGATGGTGCCGCTGCTGGGCGCGTTCGTGCTGCCGCTCGGCTTGGCCGCGTTGCTCGCCAGTCTGGCGGTCCTGGGCACTGCGCCGGGCGGCTGGCTCGAGCCCGCCGTCTTCGCGGCCCTGGACGCCGTTCTGCGGAGCTACGTGTGGCTGGTGGAGCGACTGGATACCCTCAGCGGCTACGGGGTGATCCCGGTGCGGCTGACTTGGCCGCCGCAGGCGTTCGTCGCCTATTACGCCCTGCTGCTGGCGATGGTGGGTTGGGCGTTGCACCGCCGCCAGGCCCGCATGCGTCCATCCAATACGGCCTCGTGAGGCTGCGGACCGCCGCCAGAGGCGTGCGGGGCCTCCCTGGCGGCGAAAATCCGATTGCCATTCTCCGCGCATTGACGTTAAAAATGAGTAGGCTCCCTCCCAGGCAAAAAAGATGCTTTCGTTTGACTTCGCTTCGACATCGACCGCTGGCAGTGACGCAGGCGAGGACTAACCTCATCAGGAGTGCAACATGGATCAACACATCCAGGAACAGTTGGAAGCCCTTGGAAAAACCGACCCGGAGATCGCGAGCCTGATTCGGGAACACCGCGCGCTGGACGAGCAAGTGACCCATCTGTCGGAAAAGACCCACCTCACGCCCGAAGAAGACATCGAGTTGCACCGCCTGAAGAAGGAAAAGCTGCTCCTGAAAGACCGCCTGGAGGCTGTCATCCATCAGCAGAAGTCCGCCTGAGTCCGGCCTGAGCCGCCGCGCGGGGTGCCCCGGTCGCCGAGGCACCCCCGGCGGTGCCCATCCCCCCGTCCCTTTCAGTCGCCCACATTTCGCCGACGCATGTCGCTATCCCTCGTCCTTGCCGCCGCATCCCTGCTGTGCGGCGTGGCCGTGGGATTGGCCGTCAACCGCCTGCTCGCCGAGCGCATAGCCGAACAGGCGCTGGCGTCCACCGCCGGGCTTGCAGACGAGACTCCTGCAAGCATGGCGGAACTCCCCTTGCCGGCCCCGCTGTCGCTGGGCGCACGGCTAGCCAATCCTGTGCTGCTGGGGGCGGTCAGCTTGGTCCTCAGCCGCCTGCCGGGGCTGCGGGAGCCGGTGGCGCTGTCCCAGGCGCTGCTGCTGCTGTACCTGCTCTATCCGCTGGCCGTGGTGGACTTCGCTACGCTTACCATCGAGCCGGCGCTCGTGGTGGGAGGCATCGTGCTACGCGGAGCATCTGTGCTGGGCCTGCAGCGTGGCGCGACGACGGAGATGTTGGGCGGGATGCTGGCCGGAGCCGGCCTGCTGGCGCTAATCGGCTTCGCTTATCAGTGGCTGCGAGGCCGCGAAGGACTGGGCGAGGGCGACCCCGCCGTGCTGGGGCTGATCGGCGCTTTCGTGGGCTGGAGCGGTCTGCTGCCGGTCGTGCTGTTGGGCACGGCCACGGGTCTTCTGGCGGGCGTGCCGCTGCTGCTGCTGACCCGGCGCCCGCTCAACACGCCGCTGCCCTTCGCACCGTCGCTCTGTGTGGGCGGGTTCGTGGTGTTCCTCCTCCAGGCGCAGGGCTGGAGCCTCTTCGGCCTCCTGCCCGGCCTGCGCTAAGCCATCTGTCCCACCGCTTCGATCGAGGTTGCGCAGGCGCGCCGGCTCGTGACTGGCAGGGTGCGGCGTTCATCCACGCTCGTGCAGGTAGGCCGCCAGGGCGGAGAAGGCCCGCGCGCGCATGGAATGGCGCTGCTTTTCCGCCAGGGCCATCTCACCGAAGGTGCGGGGCACGCCCTCCGGCTCGAAGATGGGGTCCCAGCCGAAGCCCTGCTCACCCCGGGGCGGCACGATGCGCCCCGTGACCCTGCCCGTGAAGAGGTGCACGGCGCCGCCATCATGGTAGCCCACCGTGCAGGTGCACTCAGCGCGGTCGTCGCCGAAGGGCTGCAGCGCCTGTACGATGCCGCGCGTGCCCAGCTCGCTCAGGAAGAACTTGATGAACGGCCCAGGCAGAGCGCCCCACGCGGCAAAGGTCAGGGCTGTGTCCTCCACCAGCAACGGGCGCCCGAGTCGCGCGTAGGCCTGCTCGGTCTTGTGCCGCGTGAGCGCATCCAGGTCGGTCGTCTGCAGTTCGTCCAGTTCCAGATCAACGCCCTCCACGGGCGTGCTCAGCCAGTCCCGCGCCTCGCGCAGCTTGCCGGCATTGGTGGTGACGAACACGAGCGGAGTGAGACCGGCCATTGGCGAAAGGGGAAGGCATGAAGGAACGAACGACTGCCGGTGGCCGCGACGGCACGGCACAGGCGGTCTGGCGCCGCTTTACTCCGCGGCACCGGCCGGGCTAGGGTAAGCCGTTTGCACGCCGGGCGGCAAGACTGGTGCCGGGCCGGCCGGCGCCCCCCCGAGCCGCAGGCGCACGACGCCTCCTGCATCGCACCCCCAGGGCCGCGAGCCCCGAACGCCCCCCGATGAGCGACCTGCTGATTCGCAACGTGCGGCTGCCCGATGGCAGCGCCGGTTCCGTGCGCGTACACGATGGACGCATCGCCGCGCTGGGGCCGGCCGTGCAGGCCACACCGGAGGTGCCCGTGCTGGAGGGTGGCGGACGGCTGGTGCTCCCCGGGGCCATCGACATGCACGTGCACTTCCGCCAACCCGGTGGGGAGCACAAGGAGACGCTACTCTCGGGCGCCCGCGCCGCAGTGAAGGGCGGCACCACGACCTGCGCGGACATGCCCAATACCTCGCCCCGCACGACCACCCTGGCTGCCCTGGAGGCCAAGGTGGCTCTGGCCGCGGGAGCGCCCGCCAACCTGCTGTTCAACTTCGGCGCCGAGCCCGACAACGCGGACGAGGTGCGCCGGGCCGCGGCCCATCCGGCCGTCAAGGCGCTGAAGATCTACATGGGCCCCTCCACGGGCCAGGGCGGCCTGCCGCCGGATGACGTGCAGGCGCACTTCCGGCTGGCGGCGGAACTGGACCTGCCCGTGATGGTACACGCCGAGGACCTGGAGCGAATCGAAGCCAATGCGGCGCGCCACCCGCACGACGCTTACCACCATCACCTGCTGCGCAGCAGCGAGGGCGAGCTGGCCGCCGTGCGGCAGGCGCTGGACTGGGCGCGCGAGTACGGCGTGCGGCTGTACCTGGCCCACTGCACAGTGCCCGGCGCCATCCGCTTGGCCGAGGAGAGCGGCATCCGCGAGCGGGTGTTCGTGGAGGTGTGCCCGCACCACCTACTGCTCTCGGTGGAATCCATCGCGCCGCCGGTGGAGAATCGCTACAAGGTGAACCCGCCCCTGCGCACGGAAGCCGAGCGCGCCGAACTGTATGCGTGCCTGGGCAAAGGCATTGACGGCCTGGGCAGCGACCACGCCCCACACACCCTGGCCGAGAAGGAGCAGCCCTACGACCAAGCGCCCAGCGGCATCCCGGGGGTGGAGTACCTGTTTCCGCTGGCTTTGGACTGGTGGCGCCGGGATGCGATCTCGCTGGAGCGCCTGATTGCGCTCACCTCCGGCAACGCAGCGCGTTGGTTCGGCATGCCTAAGGGCGCCGTAGCAGTCGGTGCCGATGCGGACCTGGTACTGATGCGCCCCGATGCGGAATGGACGATCGCCGAGGGCGACGACCAAGTGGCCAGCCAGTGCGGCTGGACGGTTTACGGAGGGCGCCATCTGCGGGGCCGGCCGGAAGTGACCCTTGTCAGCGGACGCGTCGTTTATGACCTCAAGCCCGTACACCCCTGACAAGGGAGGGTCGCGGCCCGCACCCCAGCGGGCTGCTCGGCGACCACCGTCTACCCCAAGGGATTCCCAAACGGAGGCAACATGAAACGCGTCGTACCGACCCTGCTCCTGCTGTTGACCCTGGCCTTGGCTCTGCCCGCCTTGGCGCATGCGGACGGCACGCCGAAAGACCAGGCGGAAGCGTTCCTGCGGGCCGTTCAGGCAGGGCAGGTGAAGGCTGCCTACAACAAGCTCTTCGACGGCACCACCATTGCCCGGGCCAAGCCGCAGCAGGTCACCGTGATCCTCAAGCAGACCCAGACCATGCTGGAAATCTATGGCCGGCCCCTGGGCTTCGAGATGGTCAACCAGGAGCCCTTCGGACAGTCCCTCGTGCGCCTGGTCTACCTGCTCAAGTTCGAATCAGCCCCGGCGGAGTGGGAGTTCTACTTCTACAAGCCACATGACCGCTGGTTGCTTACCAACACGAAGTTCGACGATGACTTCAAGTTGCTCGCAGCGCATCGCTAGTCACCCTGGGCACGCCCCAGCACTCCCACACCGGCCTTTGCCATGACCAACCGCTTCGCCGAGATCGAACGCATCATCGCCGAGGATCCGCGCGAGCGGGGCATTGCCCAACTCGTGCAGTGGGGGGCGCTGGAGGCCGCCGCCCGGCTGCTGCTCGGAGCCCGGCGCGTAGGCATCGTGAGCGGCTTCTTCCTGCCCGTGCCTCAGCGAGGCGAGACGGACGGGCCGCCGGGGGCCAAGGCCATCGGCGAGGCGCTGCAGGCACTGGGGGCGGAGATCGTGTTCATCACCGATGCGCCCAACGCGCCGCTGTTCGAGGCAATGGGGCTCCAGGTCAAGCCCTATGCGGAAGGCCTGCTGGATGCGCTGGCGCTGACGCACCTGCTGTCCACCGAGCGCCCCGGCCGGGCGGCGGACGGCCGCTATTACTCCATGTCCGGCCGCGACGTGACGCCCTATACAGCGCCTATCGACGAGCTGTTCCTGCAGGCCCCCACGCGCGGCATCCCCACCGTGGCCATTGGGGACGGCGGCAACGAGATCGGCATGGGCAAGGTGCACGCCCTCGTGGAGCGCGACGTGCCCAACGGCGCGCAGATCGCCAGCGTCATCCTGGCCGACCACCTGATCGTCGCCGGCGTTTCCAACTTCGGTGCCTACGGCTTGGTGGCCGCGCTCTCGCTGCTGGCCGGGCGCGACCTGCTGCCCTCCGACGAGCACGCCGCGGCAGACATCCACGCCTGCGTGGCGGCGGGCGGCTGTTGCGGCCACACCTTCCGCAACGAGCCGCTGGTAGATGGCCTGCCGCTGGAGGCCACACTGGCTATGCTGTCGCGCCTGCGGGCGACCCTGGGCTGAGTGCGCGGCGCCCGTCGCGCTATGCAAGCCCGCCGGCCGCGGGTATAAATGCATCAGACTCCCCAGCCGGCGCACCGGCGATCCTCGAACCCCGTGGTGCCTCGATGGCGCAGACCCGCCGCGCATTGGCCTCCCTCCCCGCGCGCTGGCGGGCGCGGCTCTGGGGCAAGCCCGGCATGGGGCCCGGCCCCTGGTGGCTGCGGGTCCTGCGCGCGCTGTGGCTGACCGTCGAATCCTTCGAGCGCAATCACCTTACGATCCACGCATCCGGCCTCACGTTCTACCTGCTGCTGACGGTGGTGCCGTTCCTGGCCTTCGTGCTGCTGGTGCTGCGCGTCTTCCAGGTGGCCGAGCGGCTGCGGCCGTACATCCTATCCTTCGTGGCCGGGGGCAACATGGACCTCGTGCCCCGCATCGACGAGTACATCCGCAATGCACAGAGCGGCATGGTGGGCGGACTGGGCGTGGCCGTCACGTTCACCGTGGGCTTCGTCCTGCTGCAGCGGGTCAAGACGACGCTGAACATCGTGTGGGAGGTGGACCGGCCCCAAGGCTATCGCTCGCGCTTCATCGAGTACGTGGCGGTGCTCACCGTGACGCCAGTGCTGCTGGCCGTGGCCTTCAGCGTAACCGGCTTTCTGGGCAGTCAGATGGTGATGGAGTATGTGCCCGCGTGGGTGCTGCGGGTGCTGCCCTCCATTCCCGTCGCCAATCTCTCTGGGTACGCCATCATCGTACTGGTGACGTTCTACGCCTACCGCTTCCTGCCGGATGCGCGCGTGGACGCGGCCCCTGCCCTGCTGGGCGCGCTGGTGGCTGCCACCGGGCTGGTGCTGGTGCAGAAGTTCTATGTTGTGCTGATCGTGCTGATGTCCCGCGAGAGCCCCATCTACGGCGCCCTGGCCTTGCTGCCGTTCCTGATGCTGTGGTTCTACCTGGCCTGGATCGTGTTCCTCGCCGGCGCGCAGTTGGGCTTCGTCGTGCAGCACTTTGAGCGGGAACTGGAGCTGAAGCGGGCGGGAGAGAGCGCGCTGGCGCATCGGCCGTACCTGGCCCTGCTGGTGCTGGCCACGCTGCTGCGCGAGTTGGCCGCCACCGGCAAGGGGGTGCGCCGGCAGGAGCTGGCTCGCACGCTGCACCTGCCCAACGACACGGTGCACGATATCCTGGGGGTGCTCACCGGCGCAGGGCTAATTACCCCCGTGCAGGGCGATGCCGCGCGGTATGTCCCGCAGGAGGTGCTGGATCGCCTCACGGCACTGGACGTGCTGCAGCGCACAGAGCTGCTGCCCGGCTTCCCGGACGTACCGTTGTGGCACGGTCATCCTGCGGGGCATCCGCTGCTGGGCTTGTTCCGCGACGCCAATCGCGCGCTGGCCACCTCCCTGACCACCCTCACCCTGCGCGATCTGGCCCAGCGGCTGGAGCCGGAGCAGCATGGGCCCGCGGGAGCCTCCGGCTCCGCCGGCCCATCGGATCAGGCGGCCGGCTAAGCGGCGCAGAGACCGCTGCTAGCGTGGCGGGACCTGCGGGCTCTGGGCCAGCCCAGGCTGGCGGGCTTGGTTGCGGAAGAGATACAGCGTCCCCTTGTCGCTGCCCACCACCATGTCCAGGTCGCCGTCGCCATCAATATCGGCGAACGCCGGGTGCGAGCCCGGCGGGAACTTCAGCCCCTCCAGGTAGGAGCGGATGGCCTTCCAGCCCGAGCTACGCAGGCGGCTGGTGCCAGTGACGCCCAGGATCTGGATGTCACCCTTGTCCGAGCCCACGATGAGGAACGGGCGCTCGCGCATCGTCAGGTCCGCCACGGCGGGGCTGGCGTTGATGCCCACGTTGAGCCCGATGAAGCGCCGCACCGCCAGGTCGAAGCGCGGCCCGGGCTTGTTGAGGTAGAGCAAGAGCTCGCCCTTGAGGTCGCCCACCACCAGATCGGGCCGCCCGTCGCCGTCCACGTCCACAAAGGCCGGCACGGCGTTGCGCCCGGCCCGCACCCGCGCTGTGGCGTCCTCTCGCAGCGCGAAGCGCGGATCGGTGCGGGTGCCGGTGTTCTCGTAGTAGAACACCTGGCCCAACTCATTGCCGACGACGAGATCCGGCTTGCCATCCCCGTTCACGTCCGCGAAGGTCGGCGCGGCGTTGCGGCCCTTGTCGTAGCCGGCGAGGTCATCCGTCGCGCGCTTCCAGGTGGGGTTGCGCGCATCGCCTGTGTTCAGCAGCAGCACGAGCCTTCCTGCACCCGTGCCCACGACGAGGTCGGGCCGCCCGTCTCCATTGGCGTCGAAGAAGGCCGGCTTGGTGTTGCGGCCCAGGTTCAGCTTCTGCAGCGAGGATTGCTCGTACACGAGAATCGGATCGAGCGGCAGGTTGGCCTGCTGTATCGCAGCCGCCTGACCCGCGACGGCCGGTGCAGGCTTGCCGCCTGGCTCCGTCAGCCCGGCGGCCGAGGTGGTGGCCGGCGGCTCTTCGACCACGTTGGAGCGCCGTGGGTGCTGCGCCTTGGCGATCTGCGCCGGGGTGGTGTGGCCCTCGTAGCGCCAGAAGAGGATGCCGCCATCGCCCGTGCCCAGCAGCAGGTCCGGGCGCCCGTCGCCCGTGAGGTCCACGAATGTCGGTGCGCTGTAGGCGGGTGCCCGCAGGTTCCCCCCCCAGGCCCGCTCCGGCTGGTAGGCCCCGCGTGCCGAGACCTTCACGGCGGGATTGCGCACGGCGGGGATCAGCGTGCCGGCCTGGTTGCCCACCACGATGTCCGGCGGACCCTTGGGATTCCACTGGAACAGCGCGGGCGAGGCATTGTTCGGCACGCGCAGATCGGCGAAGTGCACGCTGCGCAGCGCATACTCGGGCCGCGTGGCCACGCCCACGTTCTCGTAGTACACCACGTTGCCCACGCTGTTACCGACGATCAGGTCGAGCTTGCCGTCGCCGTTGACGTCAGCGAACAGGGGCACGCTGAGGCTGCCCACGTCGATGCGGCCATAGTACAGGCTGCGGGCGGCCCAGCGGGGCTGCTTGGCCGTGCCCGTGTTCTCGATCCACTCCAGCCGGCCCTCGCGACCGCCCACGATCAGGTCCAGGTCGCCGTCGCCGTCCACGTCCGCCAAGGCCGGTGCCGCGAAGGCACGCTGTGGCGTGGGCAGGATCGGCCCCTGGGGCGACTTGAAGGCCAGCGTGTCATTCGTGCTTACGTTCTCGTAGTAGAGCAGTTCGCCCCCACGCGTGCCCACGATCAGGTCCGCACGGCCATCCCCATTCAGGTCACCCGCAGCCACGTGCACGTCCGAGGAGAAGCCCCCCAGGCGCCGGACGTGGAGCACATTCTTGTCCTCCAGCCACAGCGCAAAGCGGGGATCCTTGGGCCGCCGCGTGTAGTAAGCGAGATGCTCGCCGCCGCCGGCCAGCAGCAGGTCGGCGACCCCATCGCCGTTCAGGTCCGCGAAAACGGGCGCTGCGAAACCACCGCTGTCCAGGATGTTGAAATGGGACTCCTTGAGTTCCCAGGCGCCCTCCTGACGCGAACCGATGTTCTGGTAGTAGGCAATGGTGCCGTCGCTCTTGCCCACGAACAGGTCCAGGTCGCCGTCACCGTCCCAATCGCTCCAGACCGGCACGGCGTTGTCTTCCGGGTCGAGCTTGCCCAGCTTGGTCAGGGGCGAGAGGCACTCCGGCGTCGCCTTGGACTGGAGGCAGTAGCGCGGATTGGCGCGCGTTCCCACGTTCAGGGCCAGATAGAACTCACCCGCCTCGTTGCCGAAGCTAAGGTCGGGCAGTCCGTCGCCGTTCACGTCCGGGAAGCTGGCCACCAGGTTCAGGCCCAGCTTGGTGCCCAGGAAGTCGTCGGTGACCAGACGGAAGCTGGGGAGGAAGCGGTTTCCCTCGTTGCGGAAGAACCACAGCTTGCCGGAAGCCGAGCCCACGAACAGATCCAGGTCGCCATCCCCGTCGATATCCACCAGCGCAGGCGCTGCGTTGGCGCCCACGTTGATCGCGACGAAGGGCGCATCGCGGTCCGGCCCCTGCTGGGCGGAGATAGCCGGATTGGCTAGGTGCCAGCGCGGCGCTTTGGCGCCGCCCTGGTTCTCGAAGAACATCACGCGCCCATCGGCCGTGCCGATAAACAGATCAAGGTCGCCATCGCCGTCGATGTCCACCAGGGCAGGCTTGGCGCGGTCGAAGTGCTCCAGGAACACCAGGCTTTCCGTGCCGTCCAGCGTGGCATAGTAGAGCCGCTGCCATGTGTGCACCACCGGCTCCTGCGCGCCTGTTTGGGCCGCGGCCAGCACCATCGCCAACACCAGTGCGGCCAGCCCCGCACGCACGCCGCGCCACCGGGCGTTGGCGCTCCGGCGGGGGGCCTTCCTCGTGAGAAGTGGGGACGAAAGCGATGGGAGCATAGTAGCGTTCCGATGCACCGCGTTGATGCCGGGTTCAGCGCCGTCCGCGGGACGGCTTCGCCGGGTCTGACCTGCACCGCGGCAGCCAATGTCCAGCGCCCGGGTGCAGGCCCCTTGTCTCCAGCGTTTCATGCAAGTTTCCCACCCACACCACCGGACGCCGGCCGAGGCTGTGGGGAGTCCGTGCGACGGCATCGCAAAGCTGCGTTCCGTATGGCGGCACACTGCCGCGCAGTGCCGATCCGTGCAAGCTTCAGCGTACACAGTGGCGTGCTTTCGCCGCTATACGAACCCAGGCAAATCGGGTAAAACGCAACGAGCCGCGGGAACAGCCCCCGGCCTCCCATCCCCCCACACCGTCGTGCCCGGATCGCTCATGAAAGACACGCTCAAGCGCATCGTCTTTTCCATCGTCACCCGCAACATCGCCACGTTCCTGGTCATCCTGACGCTCGTGGTGGTGCCGCTGGTCTACCGGTACCTGAACGACGTGGAAGACCTGATGAGCGACACCATCAAGGCGCAGTTGGATGCCGTGGCGGAGTTGGGCCGCTTCATGCTCAAGGTGGACGAGGTGGCCGACGTGCGCAACATGATCTGGTACGAGACGCCCGAATACGAGGATATCGTGGCCACCCTGGCCACCATCCAGCGCAACTTCGGCGTGGACAACGCCGTGCTCATGCGGCGCATGCCCAACGGGCAGTTCGAGTACATCGCGGACGGGAACGGGCAGTTTGCGATCAACCAGTCGGTGGACCTGCATCGCATCTTCCCCCAGACCTTTCCACCCGCCAACAGCGCCTGGGATTCCGGCCAGCCTACCAAGACCGCGCTGTTCCAGAGTGGAAGCAACCGCTGGTTCCAGGTCTATACGCCGCTCAAGCAGGGTAACCGCGTGGTGGCGCTGCTGCTGCTCAACAAGTTCGCCACGCCCATTGCCATCGCCATCGACAAACGCCAGCACGATATCCTGGTCGGCATGTCACTGGCGCTGGCGGGGGGCATCTTCGTGTGGTGGTTCATCACCAGCCGCAGCCTGCGGCCGTTGATCCGCCTCCAGCGGGCCTCGCGGGAGATCGCCGCGGGTAACCTGGACATCGAGATTCCGGACAACCGCAGCCGCTCGGAGATCGGCGTGCTGAACCGCAGCTTCCGCACCATGGTGGAGGATCTGCGAGCCAGCCGCGCGGCCATCGAGGAGCACAACCGCACCCTGGAGCAACGCATCGCCCAGCGCACGTGGGAACTGCAAGGGCTGCTGGACAACATGGACGAAGGGCTCTTCACCATCAATGCCGAGGGCGTGATCGACCCGCGCTACTCTGCCGCCACCCGCCAGATGCTGGGCGAGATCGGCGACGAGACCAACTTCATCGATCGCCTCAGCGACAGCGAGGATACCCGCAAGACCGTCCGCGACACGTTCGGCCTGCTGCTGAGCGGGACGCTGCTGCTGGACTGGGACGACATGGTGGTCAATCTGCCGACGGAACTGCGGGGCGAGGGCGACGCCTGGCTGCGCGCGCGCTACCGCCCCGTCTATGACATGGCAGGCGAGAAGATCGAGCGGGCGATGGTGATCCTGCAGGACATCAGCCAGGAGAAGGCGCTGCAGGCGGACATCGACCGCAATCGGGACGAGCAGACGATGGTCGTACGCATCCTGCAGAACCGCGAGACCTTCGAGCTGTTCTACCAGGATGCGCTGCAATTGCTGGACGAGGGGCTCCGCTCGATCTCGCAGATGGAGCTGATCCGGCGCGGCGCGGTGGACGAGCTCTTCCGCACCCTGCACACCATCAAGGGCACCGCTGGCGTTTTCGGCATGCGCGAGGTAGGCACGCGCGCCCACGAGGTGGAGGACACCCTCCGCGACCTGAACACTCGCCGCGACGAAGCCTGGTCCGAAGCCGAGCGGGAAGCTCTGCGCCAAGGCGTCGCGGATGTACGCGAAGGGCTGGTGTTCGGGCGCTCGGCCTTTCTGGAACTGATCGGCGAGGATGAATCGGAGAACAGCTTCACGCTGAGCGAGAGCCGCCTCGACCGCATCACGGCCGAAGCCCTTGCCGCCGTCCCACCGGAGGCGGCTGGACCGCTCGGGGCCGTGCTGGCCCGGCTCAAGCGCATCCCCGCCGGCCGCCTGCTGCGCAAGTACCGCACGCTGGTGGAAGCAACCGCGGAGAAGTTGGGCAAGCAAGCGCAGTTTGTGATTCAGGAGGAAGATGACACGGACATGCCCGCTCCGTTCTTCCAGCAGCTTGATCCCACCTTTCTGCACATCATCCGCAATGCCTTGGATCACGGCATCGAGGACATCGATGGACGGCTCGAATCCGGCAAGGAGCCCCAGGCCACCATCACCTGCACCACACGGCGTAGCAACGGCGGCATCGTCTTCTCCATCGCGGATGATGGGCGAGGCATCGACCTGCGACGCATCCGCGATATCGGAATCGAGCGCGGGTTCGTGCCGCCGGATCGTGCCGGTTCCCTGAGCCGCGAGGATATCCTGCGCCTGCTGTTCCTGCCCGCGTTCAGCTCCAAGGACACCGTCACCGACCTGTCGGGCCGCGGCGTGGGACTGGATGTGGTGCGCACGGACGTGGAACGCATGCACGGTCGCATGCGTCTGGTTACACGGCGAGGCCGGGGCACCACGTTCCAACTCTACTATCCACTGCCCGGCTAGGGCCTCCGCCGGTTACCGACGCAAGCGCCGACGGCCGTCCGCCACAGCGCTCCCGGCAGCACCAGCGAGGCTCGTCAGTGGGCAATGCCGCGGCGCGGATGTTTGCCATAGGGCAGCCCGGCCGGGTGGCAGCACCGATCCGCCCACCAAAGGGAACTTGACCCGCGCCAGGTTCCCGGCCGCTTGCCCGGCCCGCACGGCACGACGCCGGCTACCCGCGCCGAAAGTCCAAGCCGACCCACGAATTCTCATTGACTTGGGCAGTCATGTCCAAGAATGTATGAAGATTGGAAACACTGTCCAAACGTCTCTGAGGAGTCTTTATGACGCGGGACATCTCGGTCAAGGAAGCCGCCGAGCTGCTCAAAGTCTCGGAAAAGACCATCTACCGCTGGATCCGGCAGGGTGTGATTCCCGTCATCAAGCTGCAGGGGCAATACCGCTTCGACCGGGTGGAGTTGGAGGGTTGGGCGCGACACAACCGCATCGGCAGCTTTCCTTCCGGTTCGGCCGATATTGGCCCGGAGGACGAAGCGTCTCTGGAGCGTGCGGTGCAGCTCGGCGGCATCCACTACAAGATCGAAGGCGACACGACGGCAGAGCTGTACCGACAGGTGGCCGAGCAGTTTCCCTTCAGCCCCCGGCTGGCGCCCACCTTCAAGGAAACCCTGGAAGCCACCCTGAACGAGCGCGAGGGGCTGGTCTCCACGGGCATCGGCCACGGCATTGCGTTGCCGCATCCGCGCCACCCGCGCGATTGGGGTCTGGGCCATCCGGCTGTGGGCATCTTCTTCCTGGATCATCCGGTGGACTTCCACGCGCTGGACGGCGAGCCCGTGTTTGTGCTTTTCGTGATCCTGTGCGGGACGGTCAAGGGACACCTGAACATGCTCTCCCGCGTTTCTCATCTGGTGAGCCAGCCCGAGATGCGCGAGTTCCTGCGCAGCATTCCCAATCGCACCGACCTGCTGGAGCGCATCCGCGATGCATTTTCTGAGACGACATGACCCGGGCGCGATGGCCATGGAGGGCCCCCAGAGCGCACGGCGGATGCTGCACCGCACCTCGGCGCGGGAGGCGGCGCTGCTCATGGTGCTCGCCGTGGGCGTAGGGCTGGCCGCCGGCGTGCCGGCGGTGGTCCTCAACATCGCAGTGCACCGGCTGATCGACTTTCTGGCCAGATTCCACCACACGCCCCTCATGATCGTGTTGCCGGCGGGGGGGGCGATGTTGTCCTCGCTCTTCCTGCGCCATGTCGTCCGGGAAACCGGCGGACACGGGGTGCCGGAGCTGATCCGCTCGTCCAGCTTCGGCGGCGGCTCCTTGCGCAAGAGCATGACGTACTCGCGCCTCATCTCCAGCTTCCTTACCGTGGGCAGTGGCGGCTCGGCTGGGCTCGAAGGCCCGATCGCCACCAGCGGCGGTGCCATCGGCAGTGCCATCGGGGCGGCACTGCGCTTCAACGAGCGGCGGCGCACCCTGCTGCTGGGCTATGGCGTGGCCGGAGGCATCGCGGCCATCTTCAATGCGCCCGTCACCGGAGCCGTGTTCGCGTTGGAGGTGATCCTGGGTGAATGGAGCGCGCTGTCCATCCTGCCGTCGGTCATCGCGGCCGTCTCGGCCACGCAGCTCAGCCGATGGCTGTTGGGCAACCAAATTCAGTTCACGCATCAGCTCTTCCACTTCAGCACGGTGGATCTGCTGGCCTGCATCGTACTGGGCGTCGTCGGGGGCGGCATCTCCGTGCTCTTCCAACGGGCGCTGGGGCTCACCGAGGAAATCTTTGGCGGGATGAAGCTGCCGAACTGGGTGAAGGCCGGGATCGGTGGGCTGATTGTGGGCATCTTCGGCTACTTCATGCCCTCGGTGCTGCACGACGGCTACCTGGCCATCGAGGATTTCCTGAGCGGCTTCGGCACCTACACGCTGCTGGGCGTTGGCCTCTTCGTCCTGCTCAAGTTTCTGGCGGTCTGCATGACGCTGGGCAGCGGGGGCTCCGGCGGCATGTTCGCCCCCGCCCTGGTGCTGGGCAGCGGCCTGGGCTACGGCTTCGGCGAACTCATCCGCACGGTGTTTGGCGGCTGGGCGCTGGCCACCCCGTCCGCCTATGCCCTGGTGGGCATGGCCGCCATGATGGCGGGCATCATGCACGCGCCGCTGACCGGGATGTTCCTCGTGCTGGAAGTGACAGACGGATACGAGCTGATCCTGCCCCTCATGATCGTGGCCGCGCTGGCGATGCTGATCAGCTATTTCTTCGAGGAAGGCTCTGTCTATACCCGCGAGTTGATCGACCGAGGCGAGCTGGCCCGGCGCGGCTCGGATCAACACCTGCTGCAGACCATGGAGCCCCGCGAGTTGGTGGACAAGGAGGACATCGTCCTGCACGAGTCCATGCTGCTGGGCGAGTTTGTGGAGATCTTCAAGCACGCCAAGCGCAACATCTTCCCGGTGGTGGATCCGGAAACCCGGGCCTGGGAGGGCGTGGTGCACCTGGACGACCTGCGCCCCTACCTGTTCGACACCACGTTGTACCCCATCATGACCATCGGCTCCGTGATGCACACGGACCTGCCCACCATCGACGCCCGTGAGAGTGCGCTCTCGGCCATTCAGCGCTTCGAGAGCAGTGGGGCTTGGTCCCTGCCCGTCATCGAGGACGGCCGCTACCTGGGCATGATGTCCAAGTCCACCCTGTTCGACCGCTACCGCCGCGAACTGATCGTCCACACCACCGAGTAGCGAGGCGTGCCCTTGCCGGCAGCCGCATTTGACCCGGTCATTTCGGCCGGTATAGTGAACTGGCGCGCTGTCCCATGCCGGAGTGCACTACGGCCCGCGAAAGGTGGCTTGGCCGGCACGGCCCACCGCGGCTCGGGAGGGACGGCGCAACGGGTGGTGCCACCGCTGCCAACGCCCGTCCACTTCGGTTCCGCACCGCCAGCGAGAGCGCCGTGACCCCCTCCCAGGCCAGCCGCCCGCTCCAGGCCCGCGACAAGTGGTTGTGCCTGTCCCCCGCCACACTGACCGATCGGCTACAGGACGTTCGGCGCCGCACGCTGGAGCTGGTTGACGATCTCGACGAGAATCAGTGGCGGGGCAATCCAACGCCCATCGCCAATCCCGTCCGCTGGGAGGTCGGACACGTCGCGCACTTCTACGAGCGCTTCCTGCTGGGCGAACTGGGCGTGCTGGAGAACACCGGGCCGCTCATCGAGAACGGGTACGCGCTGTACAATTCCTTCGCGCTCGATCGGGACGACCGTTGGGAGGCCCCCCTGCCCTCCCGGCGGGGCACGCTGGAGTATCTGCGACACGTCACCTGGTATGTGCAGGACTGGCTGGAGCGGCACGAGCCGGACGCCTGGGAGACCTATCTATACCTGACGGCGGTGCAGCACGAGGAGATGCACAGCGAGGCACTCACGTGGTACCGCCAGATATACGGGTTTCCAGCTCCCGTGCGCGATACCACCGCGCGCCCCAAAGCCACCTCTGGGCGGACGCAGGGCCCCCTGCCCGGCGACGTAGAGGTGGCCGGCGGCACGTACCTGTGCGGTGCCAAGCCCGACCAGCCTTACGTGTGGGATAACGAGAAATGGGCGTACCCGGTGGAACTGGCGCCCTTCCGCATGGCCCGCGCTCCCGTGACCCAGGCCGAGTTCGCCGAATTCGTGGAAGCCGACGGCTACAAGCGGGAGGAACTGTGGAGCTATCGGGGCTGGCGCTGGCGCCAGCGAGCGGAGGCTACGCTACCCTTGTATTGGCACCGAGATGGGGTCCGCTGGCTGCGCCGCCACTATGACCGCTGGGTGCCTCTGGAGCCTCACGTGCCCATGGTGCACGTGAATTGGTTCGAGGCCGAGGCGTGGTGCCAGTGGGCCGGTCGGCGCCTGCCCACGGAGGCGGAGTGGGAGTTGGCGGCCACCGGAGCTGAGCCGCACGCGAGCGGCCACTCCGGACCGGGGTCGGCCAACCGACGCACCTATCCTTGGGGCGATGCCACCCCGGGCGCCGCACATGCGCACCTGGACGCCGGCTCTATCGGCTGCGTGGACGTGGCCGCGCATCCCGAGGGCGACAGCGCGTGCGGATGCCGCCAGATGCTGGGCAACGTGTGGGAATGGACGGCCTCGGCATTCTACCCATATCCCGGCTACGTGGTGGACTACCCCTACCGCGAATGCTCCGCGCCCTGGTTCGGCAATCACCATGTGCTGCGCGGCGGAAGCTGGGCCACGCGCTCCGACGTGATCCGCAATACCTACCGCAACTTCTTTCAGCCCGACCGACGCGACATCATCGCGGGCTTCCGCACCTGCGCGCGTTAGCGGCGCTTGCCGTCCGGCGGGCACGGGCTATACTGGCGCGACAGAGCGGCGCCACCCACGGCCCGCGAACACCCGACCCCACCGCTGCATGAATCCACGCCATACCCTTTCCGCCGACGAACTGACGCGCCTGGTGCGCGATGCCGACGCACATACGCACCGGCTCGTGGATGATCTGAGCGACGAGCAATGGCTAGGCCCGCGCCTGTCCATCGTGAACCCGCCTCTGTGGGAAGTTGGCCACGTGGCCAACTTTTGGGAGACATTCCTGCTGCGCGAGCTGGACCCCGGTCGGCCGCCGCTCATTGAACACGGCAACGAGCGTTACAACTCGTTCGTGATCGACCATGACGACAGGTGGGATGCGCCACTGCCGGATCGTGCCGGCACGCTGGCTTACGCGCAGCGTGTGCGGGACGAGGTGCTGGGGCGGCTGCAAGGCCATGCCCCGGACGCACGCGAAACGTATCTGTACCGGCTGGCGGCCTACCACGAGGACATGCACGACGAGGCGTTCACGTACACGCGTCAGACGCTCGAATATCAACCTCCGCGGCTGAATGAAGAGGAAGCCGCGGGGCCGCCCCCCGGCCCTGCGGGGCCGCTGCCGGAGGACGTGGCGATCCCCGGCGGCGAGTATCGCCTGGGCGCTACGGAGGACGAGCCCTTCGTGTTCGACAACGAGAAATGGGCGCACCCGGTGCAGGTGGCCCCGTTCCGCATCGCCCGCGCCCCGGTTACCAACGAGGCTTTTGCCCGCTTCGTGGACGCCATGGGCTACACCCGCCGGGAGTTCTGGAGCTACGAGGGTTGGCGCTGGCGCACCCGCGCCGACGCGGAGCACCCGGTCTACTGGCGCTGGCGGACCGGCGGCTGGGAGCGCAGGCACTACGACCGCTGGCTGCCCCTGGAGCCCCACCACCCGGTGATCCACGTGAACTGGTACGAGGCGGAGGCTTGGTGCAACTGGGCTGGACGGCGCTTGCCCACGGAGGCGGAGTGGGAAGTGGCCGCAAGTGCCGAGGCGGAAGGCCAAGCGTTCGGTCCGGGCAAGCGGCGCTACCCCTGGGGCGATGCCCCACCCGGACCGGAGCATGCGAATCTGGACGGGACACGGCTGGGTTGCGTGGATGTGGCTGCCTACCCCGCCGGGGACAGTGCCTTCGGCTGCCGGCAGATGTTGGGCAACGTGTGGGAATGGACGGCGTCCGCGTTCTACCCATTCCCCGGCTACGTGGTGGATCGTCCCTACCGCGAATATTCGGCGCCCTGGTTCGGCTACTGGAAGGTGCTGCGGGGCGGGTGTTGGGCCACCCGCGCGCGTTTGATCCGCAACACGTACCGGAACTTCTTCCTGCCCGACCGGCGCGACGTCTTCGCCGGGTTCCGCACCTGCGAACGCTAGCCGGCTCATGCACGTCCGCCTGATCACCCCAGCCCCACCGCGTTCTCGCAAGGGAAACCGCCTCACCGCCGTATCGTGGGCGCGCGTCCTGCGCGGGCTGGGTCACCGCGTCTCCGTGGCGGAGCACTACGAAGGCGAAGCGTGCGACCTGCTGGTGGCGCTGCACGCCCGGCGCAGCCACGCCGCCGTGGCGGCCTACCGGCGGCAGCATCCCACCGGTCCATTGGTGGTGGTGATGACGGGTACCGACCTCTACGTGGACCTGCCGGACGACCCCGCCACCCTGGAGAGCATTGCGCTGGCAGATCGCCTGGTGGTGCTGCAGGACGAAGCACCGCGAGTGCTCCCGCCCGAAGCTCACGCCAAGACGCGGGTGATCGTGCAGGCCGCCAACCCCGTGCGACGCCTGCCGCCACGGCGCCGCACTTTCGATGTAGCCGTGGTCGGCCACCTTCGCGCGGTCAAGGACCCCCTGCTCACGTCGGCCGCGGCGCGGCTTCTCCCCGAAAGCTCCTGAATCCGCGTACTTCACGCGGGCGGGGCCCTCGATGCACAACTGGAGCAGCAGGCGCAGGCGGAGATGGCGACCAGTCCCCGCTACCATTGGCTGGGCGAGCTGCCGCACTGGCGGGCGCGGCGGCTCATTGCGCGCAGCCGGCTGCTGGTGCTCAGTTCGCGCTCGGAGGGCGGGGCGAACGTGGTGGGGGAGGCCGTGACGGCAGGCGTGCCTCTGCTGGCCAGTGCCATCCCCGGCACCATCGGCCTGCTGGGGCCGGACTACCCGGGCTACTTCCCCGTGGGCGATGCTGCGGCTCTGGCCGCTCTGCTGCACCGCGCCGAAATCGACAAGGCATACCTGGCGGCGCTGGAGGAGGCCGCGGCCGCCGTGGCACCGCGCTTCCATCCCGCCCGCGAGCGCGAGGCATGGCGGAGCCTGCTGGCCGAACTGGGTGCGGGCGGCGCCAATTGACCGGTCGGCCGGCAATTGCACCGCCCTCGATTTGCCGGTAGATTTGGACGATCAGTCACTGGGTTGTGGGCCCCCCTCCGCCTCTGGAGGCCCGGCGCGAGCCGGGAACGCTATCGTTCTACAGCCCATCTCAGCGACGCTCAGGCCCGGGTGGCCGGGCGCCGCCGCAAACGCGGATTCGCGCAATGCCATACGTGCAGCGGCCGTTTCTGCCGCCTGACTGACGCGGCGTGATCGTCACGCGAACCGGGCGTTCGCCTCGGATCGGGTGCGTCACGACGACACGTCAGCGACCGCCCGGGACGGGTGGGCACGGCGCATCCGTGGCCCACCGCCCCCCCGGCGCAGGCAGGTAGCCCAGGGCAAACCCCTGGGCATCGTTCATCGTCGGACGCCTTCCCGTCAGTTCCCCATCCGGCCAAGCCCGGACCGCGTGCGCTCGCCGCACGGGCAGACGGCCGGTGCGCTCCGTGCACAAAGTGCTCTTGATGAGGAGGAAGGTCTGATGATGCGCAAGTTGCTGCTGGCGTCGGTCCTGCTGCTGCTGGCCGTCCAGCCACTGCTGGCCAAGCCATTCGTGTTCACCGCCATTCCCGACCAGGACGAGACGCGGCTCACGCAGCGCTTCGACCAAGTCGCCGCGTACCTGCAGGACAAGCTGGGCGTGGAAGTGCAGTTTGTGCCCGTGAAGTCTTACGCCGCTTCCATCGCCGCGTTCGCCAACGACCAAGTGCAGATGGCTTGGTTCGGCGGGCTATCCGGCGTGCAGGCGCGCAAGCTTGTGCCGGGCTCGCAGGCCATCGCGCAAGGCTATGAGGACCAGTTCTTCGTGACGTACTTCATCGCGAACGCCAGCACCGGGTTGACCGAGAGTCGGGACTTCCCGATGGGCATCAAGGGCCTCACCTTCACGTTCGGCTCCAAGGGCTCCACCTCCGGCCGGCTGATGCCCGAGTACTTCATTCGCAAGGCCTTCGGCAAGAGCCCCGACGAGGTGTTCAGCCGCGTCGGCTTCAGCGGTGACCACACCAAGACGCTCGAACTGGTGCAATCCGGCGCGTACCAAGTGGGCGCACTGAACTACAAGGTGTGGGAGACGGAGAAGAAGGCCGGACACGTGGACCCGAACAAGGTGCGTGTAATCTGGCGCACGCCCACTTACCCGGACTACAACTGGACGGTGCGTGGCGACGTGGACCAAGTCTACGGCCAGGGCTTCACTGAGCGCCTGAAGCAGGCCCTGATCGGCATGAAAGATCCCAAGCTTCTCGCCGCCTTCCCGCGCCAGAGCTTCGTGCCGGCCAGCAACAAGGACTACGTGCCGGTGGAGGAAGTGGGCAAGCAGATCGGGCTGCTGGACTAGCCATGGCGCTGTTTGAGCTGACGAGGGCGTCCATCGGCTACAATGGCACCCCCGTCCTGCACGAGATCACGCTACAGATCGAGGCCGGCGAGCGCGTGGCATTCGTGGGGCCCAGCGGGGCGGGCAAGTCCACCCTGCTGAGCACCCTCTTCGCCCAGCAACGCGAGCGCGCCGCGCTGGTGCCGCAGGAGTATGCGCTGGTGAAGAACCTCTCGGTCTTCCACAACGTGTACATGGGGCGCCTGCACCGCCACTCCAGCGCCTACAATCTGCTCAACCTGATGCACCCGCTGGCCCGCGAGATCGAGGCCGTGCGACCTGTCGTCAGCAAGCTGGGGCTGGAGGAGCTGCTTGGCAAGCCCGTGGGCGAGCTTTCCGGCGGCCAGCAGCAGCGCACCGCCGTGGGCCGCGCACTGTTCCAGGGCGGCGAGGTGCTGCTGGGCGATGAACCCGTCTCCTCGGTGGATCCGCTCCAGTCACGCCGCGTGCTGGAGGCCATCAACGCGGCCTTTCCCACCGTCGTGCTGGCCATGCACGACGTAGGGCTGGCGCTGGACTTCACAGATCGACTGATCGGGCTCAAGGGCGGGCGGGTGGAGTTCGACCGGCCCACCCAGGGCCTGCGCGCCGCGGACCTGGACGCCTTCTACCACCCGGCATGACGCACTCCGCCACGTACAAGACCAGCCTGGCCTTCCTGGCCTCTGCGATCCTGCTGCTGTTCTTCGCGGACCTGGGGGTCTCCACGCTGCACCCGTGGGCGGAGCTGGGGCGGATGGCGCTGGGCGCGATCACGCCCAACTTTCTGAGCATCGACATCCTGCTGCACGCCCTGGCCATGACCGTGGGCTTCGCCTTCGGAGGCGTGGCGCTGGGGGCCGGCGTGGGCTTCTGCTTGGCGATGGTGTTCCACCTGCGTATCGTGCGGGTGGGCTGCGCCTTCGTACGAGCCATCCACGAGCTGTTCTGGGCGCTGATCTTCCTGCAGGTGCTGGGGCTCAACCCGCTCACGGGGCTGATGGCCATCGCCGTGCCCTACGCAGGCACCTTCGCCAAGGTCTACGCGGAAATTCTGGAGGAGGCGGACCATTCCCCAATGCGGGCCCTGCCCGCCGGCACACCACTGCTCTCCGCGTTCTTCTTCGCCCGGCTGCCCCAAAGCTGGTCACACTTGCGTGCCTACACCGGCTACCGGCTGGAATGCGGGCTGCGCTCCAGTGCCGTGCTGGGCTTCGTGGGCCTGCCCACGCTGGGCTACCACCTGGAGTCCTATTTCCAGGTGGGCGACTACTCCCAGGTGGCCGCGCTGCTGTTCCTGTTCTACGTGCTGATCGCCACCCTGCGCGTGTGGATGCGCCCGCGCCTGATGCCGCTCTACGCGATCGCCTCGGCTGTACTGCTCTACGGCCCAATCAACACATCGTGGGCCAACGTGACGCGCTTCTTCACGCGCGAGGTGGTGCCCGCGCCCCTGCGCGGGGCGCCCCTGGGCGATGCCGCCACCTGGCACGCGCTGGGGCACTGGGCGGGTGACCTGGCCACGCGGCAGGCGTTGCCCGGCGCCATAAACACGGTGGTGCTCACGCAGATTGCGCTGGTGGCCACGGGGGTCCTCACGCTGCTGTGGTTCCCGCTGATCTCCCGGCACTTCCTGGGGCGGCCGGGCCGGCTGGCCGGGCACGTGTTGCTGGTGGTCTCACGCTCCACGCCGGAATACATCCTGGCCTACGTGTTCCTGCAGCTCTGGGGCCCGTCCATGCTGCCGGCCATCGTGGCGCTGGCCCTGCACAACGGGGCCATCATCGGCCACCTGATCGGGCGGTACTCCAACGGGATCGACCTGCGCCCCGATGCGCCGCGCGGCCTGAACCGCTATGGCTACGAGGTGCTGCCGCGCGTGTATCCGCAGTTCCTGGCGTTCCTGTTCTACCGCTGGGAGGTGATCATGCGCGAGACAGGCATCCTCGGCATCCTGGGCGTGCGCACGCTGGGCTTCTACGTGGACAGCGCCATCGCGGAGATCCGCATCGACCGCATGATGTACCTGATCCTGCTCACCGCGCTGCTCAACATCGGCATCGACGCCTTCTCGCGCAACCTGCGCGCGCGGCTGCGGCTCACGACCACCGCAAAGGTGGAGTAGGAGAAGCGGGAGGGTTCTCTTTGGGGCCGGAGGGTTCCCCCCGGCTTCGGGTAGGAAATCCGCTTAACCGCGCGAGGGGTGCGCGGCCACCACCTCGTCCAGCACAGCCACCACCTCGGCGGTGTCCACATACTTGAGCGTCTGCCAGCCCAGCCTGCGTGCCGTCTTCAGGTTCACGCCCAGATCGTCCACGAACAGAAGCGCCTCACCGGAGAGCCCCAGCCCCTGCTCCACCAAGCGGTAGATGCCCTCATCGGGCTTGCGCACGCCCGCCTCGGAGGAGTCGACGACGACATCGAACAGGCTGTCCACGTCCATACGCCGGCGCCAGCTCTCGCGCCACTCGGCGATGTTGTTTGTGAGCAGAGCCGTGGGCATGCGCTCGCGCAAAGCCCGACAAGCGGCCACGACGGCCGGCCGCACGGGCATGGCGGCGCGGTCGCCCGGGCTGCCCATGAAGTCGCGGGCCTCCCGCAGGCCGATCTCCGTGCCCGCAGCACGCACCCGCGCCTGCAGCACCTGCGCGAACTGGTCCAGGGTGCTCTCACCGCGCTCCACGCGGTCCCAGGCATCGCCCTCCACGAACAGCTCGTGGCGGATGGCATCCCATGCCTCCGGCGCCAGCCCGATGCGCGCACCGAAGGCCCGCACGTTCGATGGCCCGCCCTCCAGGAACACGCCGCCCAGGTCGAACACCACCGCGCGCACCTTGCGTGGCTCGATGCCAATGTCGTTGCGGGCGGCCTTCATATCCATGGTTCAGCGCAGCGAATGGCGGTGGCTAACCATGCGGAAACCACACGTAGAGCATCAGGTACACCAGCACGCCCGTGACGGATACGTACAGCCACAACGGGAACGTCCAGCGGGCGATGGCGCGGTGCCGCTCGAAGCGCCCCCGCAGGGCACGGTACAGCGTCACCAGCACCAAGGGTACCACGGCCATGGCCAGCACGATGTGCGAGATCAGGATCGCGAAGTACACGGCGCGCACCGGGCCGTGCCCCTGGAACGGATGGACGGGCGAGTGGAAGTGGTAGATCAGGTACGACGTGAGGAACAGTGCCGAGGTGATGAACGCCGCCAGCATGAAGGCACGGTGCACCGGGATGCGGCCGCTGCGGATCGCCACGTAGCCCGCCACGAGCAGCACAGCCGCCATGCCGTTCAGCGTGGCGTTGAGTGTGGGCAGCACGCTGTAATCGATCATGCGCCGCGCGGCCTCCTGGCCGACCCCGCACCCATGGCTAGCCGCGCTCCGGTCGCGCCGCCACCCAGGCCGCGCCCAGCAGCATCGCCACGGCGAAACCGGTGACGACGACCGCCGCCACGACCGGATCGCCGATGCCCATCGCCGCGCGCTCCGCGGCCGGGTGCAGCGCCCCGCGTAGGGCGGTCAGGCCGTAGGTGAGCGGATTGATGTCCATCACGGCGCGAATCCAGAAGGACGCCCCGGATGCCGAGAAGAATGCCCCGGAGAGCAGCCACATGGGGAACATCAGCAGGTTCATCACCGCGTGGAACCCCTGCACGGAGTCCATCCGCCAGGCGAACAGGAAGCCCAGCGCGCTGAGCGCCACCGAGGTGAGGAAGATCGCGCCGCAGGCCCAGAAGAATCCCCCCAGCGTCAGGCTCAGCCCGGCCAGCGGTGCCAGCAGCAGCAGGATCAGCCCCTGCACGAAGCCCAGCATGGCCCCGCCCAGCACCTTGCCCAGCACGATGGAAAGGCGCGGCACGGGCGCCACCAACACGCCCTGCAGAAAGCCCTCCGTGCGGTCCTGGATCACCGAGATGGACGAAAAGATGGCGGTAAACAGCACCACCAGCATCACCGTGCCCGGGAAGAAGTAGGTGAGGTAGCTGAGGCTGTGCCCCATGCCCGGAGGCTGGAACGTATGCCCGAAGCCGGAGCCCAGCAGCAGCCAGAACAGGATCGGCGTGCCCAGGCTGCCCATCACGCGGCCAGGCTGGCGCACGAAGCGCAGAATCTCGCGGGCGAAGAGGCTCCACGTGGGCAGCAGCATTGCCGTGCCGCTCCGCGTGGGCGCGGCGCTGCCCGCGGTCATGGTTCCGGTGGTGGCGGCGTTCATGCGGTCTCCGCGGGCTCGGGTTCGGTGGCCATGGCATGTCCCGTGCGCACGAGGAACACGTCGGCAAGGGTGGGCCGCCCCAGGCGCAGTGCGCTGATCTGCTCCGGGAACTCGGCCAGCAGGCGCGGCGCCAGGGCCGGATCGGCCGTGCCGCTCAGGCGCACGGTGCCGTCCTGCACGACGCCCTGCAGCCCCATGCGCTGCGTCAGCAATTCCAACAGGGCGGCAGGATCGGATGCCTCCAGGGTCATCACGGTATCGCCAAGTTCCTGCTTGAGGGCGCCCGGCGTATCCACCGCCACCAACCGCCCGCCATCCAGCAGGGCCACGCGGCCGCAGCGTTCCGCCTCATCCATCAGGTGCGAGGCCACGACCACCGTGAGGGCATCTTCGCCCCGCAACTCATCCAGGGTTTGCCAGAAGGCCTGCCGCGAAGGCAGGTCCAGTCCCGTCGAGGGCTCGTCCAGCAACAGTACGCGCGGCCGATGCAGCAACGCCTTGGCCAGTTCCACCCGGCGGCGCAGGCCGCCGGAGAGCTTGCCGGCCATGTCGCGCCGGCGCTCGCCCAGGGCAAAGCGCTCCAGCAGTGTATCGATGCGGGCCGTCAGAGCCTTCCCGGAGAGGCCGTACAGGTAGCCCTGGAAGCGCAGGTTCTCCATCACGGAGAGCTTGCCGTCCACGCTTGGGGCCTGGAACACCACTCCCAGGCGGTGTCGCGCCGCGGCTGGCGCCTCGCTCACATCCACGCCGTCGATCAACGCCCGGCCGCTGCCGGGCCGCAGCAGCGTGGACAGGATTCGCAGCAGCGTGCTCTTGCCGCTGCCGTTGGGCCCCAGCAGGGCAAACAGCTCCCCGTGTCCGACATCGAAGGTCACGGCGTCCAGGGCGGTGCGGCCGCCGTAGCGCAGCGTGAGGCCCTCCAGGCGAACGGCTGCCGTACTTGCCCGCCGAACGGCCGATGCCGGTTGGCCGGCCATGGCGTCCGCGGCAAGCGCAGTGGAGGTAGATTGCGGAGAAGTGGACATGACAAACCTACAGCGGAGTGGCGTCGTAGACGAGCAGTCCCAGCAGCAGCGGGAGATAGATCACGGACACCCGCAGCACCATCCGGGCGCGTTCGTCCGTGAGCTGGAACGTCATCATGACGGCGGCGGCGAAGAACACCAGCCCCAGTGCGAGGGCTCCCACAAAGTAGGTCATGCCGGCCATGCCGATCAGCGTCGGATGCAGGCTGATCAACACCAGCGTGGCCGTGTACAGGAGCTGCTGGCGACGCGTACTGCCGCCGCTGGGGTCGTTCACCGTGATCATGGAAAGCCCGGCATTGCGGTAGTCGTTGCGATACAGCCAGGCAATGGGAAGGAAGTGTGGCAGCTGCCAGATGAACATGATCAGGAACAGAGATAGCGCCTCCACCCCCACGCTGCCCCGGGCGGCGGCCCAGCCCAGCGGGGCCGGAAGGGCGCCCGGCACGGCTCCGATCAGCGTATTGAGCGCCGTGACGCGCTTGAGGGGCGTGTAGACCGCCACATAGAGCACAGCCACCGTGAGCGCGATCAAAAACGCCAGCAGGCTGATCGTCAGCGCCAGCACGGCCAGCCCGGCCGCAGTCCCCGCGAGGCCGCCCACCAGCACGGGTAGGGGCGAGAGCCGCCCCATGGGCAGCGGGCGGTTGCGCGTGCGCTTCATCAGCGCGTCAATGTCGCGTTCCATGTACTGATTCACGGCATTGATGCCCCACGCCACCAAGCCCGTGCCCAGCATCAGCCATCCGAAGCGCCCCCAGGGGAACGGGCCGTTGCCACCCAGCGCAAAGCCCAGCGCCGTGCTGATGAGCACCATCGTGCTGATGCGGGGCTTGCCAAGCTGCAGCCAGTCGCCCAGCCGCGCGTGCCGGTCGGCGGCGCTCTCAGCACCGGGGAGCGGGGAGGCCTTCATCGGGCGGAGTACTCTGCGGAGGAGGAACGCGTAGCCGGCCGCGGCGGGGCGGTGAGCACCCAGGCGCGCAGCGTCAGCAGCGCCGTGGTGGCAATCAGCAGGGCCCCATTGACCACGTGCAACGTAGTGATGGTTGGCGCGCGCTGCGTCCAGATCACCGTGCCGCCCAGCAGAATCTGCAGCGCCACCAGCCACCCCATGACGGTCACCGGGCGCCGCAACGCCGACTCATTCCAGTGGTGGCGGCGCACCTGCCAGATCGTGCCGATGATGAGCACCAGCACCACCAGCGCGCCCAGCCGATGCAGGAAGTGGATCAGGATCGGGAAGGCCGTCAGCGGCGGAATCAGGCGGCCGTAGGCCAGCGGGAAATCCGGAATGGCGAGCCCGGCGTTGAAGTGCCGCACCACGGCACCCAGCAATAGCTCACCCAGCAAGGCGCCCCACGTGACCGTGGCCCAGGACGCCAGTCGGCTGCGGACTGGTTGCCGACCCCGACGCACCATGTCGTCCCAGCCGGACGAGGTCACCTGCACCAGCGCCACGGTGGTCATGAAGAAGGCCTCCGCCAGCAGCGCATGGCCAATCGAGATGGGCTTGGGCAGCAGGAACAGGACGGTAAGGCCGCCCAGCACGCCCTGCAGGATCACGGCGCACAGCGCGCCCACGCCCAGCCAGCGCACCCAGCGCCGGGGCTCGGCCCACCAAAGCCAGCCGACCATGCCGATGGTCAGCAGACCCACGGTGGCCGCGATCAGGCGGTGCCCGTGCTCATAGAGGATGCCGCCCACCATGGGTGGGAAGAGCTGGCCATAGGCCAGCGGCCAATCCGGCACGGCCAGGGAAGAGCCCGTGCTGGTCACCATCGCGCCGGCCGCCAGCAGCACCACCGTGGCGCAGCACAACACCCAGGCCAGTCGGTGACTCCAGGGCCGCATGGACTCCGATCGATAGGAGCTGTCGTAAGAATAGGGGAAGCGCTGCCGGCGCCTCATGCTCGGCTCACCTTATGAAGCTGCCTCCGGGCTTCCCCCTACCGGATGGCGGAATTGATTGCCTATCCACGTAGCTTAGGCCGTCGACGGCCACCCGTCAATGCGCTTGCGCAAGGGGCGCGGGTGCAGGCTGGGGCGGTGGATGCTACGCTGGCCCGAGAGGCACCGCTCCCGCGCGGCTCCCATCGCACTCCGCGGTGTATCCCCGGATGGATGCGCGCGTCGTCCCCACTGCCCCCGCGATACCGCCATGTGTGGCCGCTACCGACTCAGCACACACCCCCAGGCGCTCTACGAGCAGTTCGCGCTGGACCGGGTGGCCCAGGACGGGCGGGCGATACCCCCGCGCTACAACATCGCCCCGACCCAGCCCGTGGTCGCCGTCCGCCTGCGGCCGGATGGGCGGCGCGAGTTGGTGCACCTGCACTGGGGGTTGATCCCCGGCTGGGCCAAGGACCCGGCGATTGGCAACCGCATGATCAACGCACGGGCGGAAACGGTGGGTGAGAAGCCCTCCTTCCGCAACGCCCTGCGCTGGCGGCGCTGCCTGATCCCGGCGGACGGCTTCTACGAATGGCGGAAGCGCGACCGCGGCTCCAAGCAGCCCTACGACGTAACCCGGGCCGATGGCGCTCCGTTCGCCTTCGCCGGGCTATGGGAGCACTGGCAGGGCCCCAACGGCGAGGAAATCGAATCGTGCGCGATCCTCACCACGGAGGCCAACGAGCTGATGCGGCCCATCCACAACCGCATGCCCGTCATCATTGCGCCGGAGGACTACAACGCCTGGCTGGCGCTGGATGAGCAGAAGCCGGAAACCCTGGCCCCGCTCCTGGCCTCCCGCAACTGGCCGGAGATGCGTGCCACGCCCATCGCCAGCTACGTCAACAACGTGCGCAACGAGGGGCCGCTGTGTATCGCGCCGCCCCCGCCCGGCGAGGCGCCGGCCGAGCCTGCCCGCAGCAAGCCCAAGCCCCGCGCGCAAACCACGCTGCTACGCCTGCTGGACGACGAGGACGAGGCCTGAGCCGAATCCCGCACGCCCTTGCGGTGCCGCCGCTAGCGGCAGATCTTGGCGAAATCCCAACTGGTGATGGACACCGGCGTCACGACAAGTGCCACGCGGGGCTTCGCGTAGTGACGCTGCAGGTGCTCAGGCCAACTGGACGGACGCAGTTGGCGATACAGCGGCTTGCTCTCGTTCATGCGCTCGATCCAGCGCTTCACCTCGCCGGGGTCGTCCACCACATCGCAATGGCCCAACACCAGCACGGCCTTGAGGCTGTAATAATCCTCGCCGGACTCCACCAGACAGGACACCTCGGGATGGCGCCGGATGTGCGGCACTTTGCGACTCGATGCCAGCGTGTGCATCACGATGCAACCCTCCGCCCAGCCGAACCACATGGGCAGCGGCAGGGGTGGACGGTCGTCGCGCGTCACGCAGAGGATCGCGCGCGGCGCCGACAGGAGATAAGCGTCGATCTCGGCGGGGGTGAGTTCCACGCCCATGGCGTCGTTCCGGGCAGGCAGACAGTGGGGATGACGCGGCAGACCGGATGGGCCGGCCCCGCCGCGCCATGATGCCAAGGATTAACGGAAATCGTACGCCGCCTCGATCTTGAAGCGGATGCACTCCTTCACGCTCTGGTGGGCGGGACAACCAGCGGGATGCACCTGCAGCACCCGGTTGGCCGTCTCTTCCTGCTCCTTGTCCAGCGGCAGGTGGTACTTCACACGGATTTCCGTGATGCGCATCGTGCGCTCCACCTTCTCGATATCACCCTCGATCGCTGACCACAGATCGCCGGGGCCCAGCTTGATTCCGCGCGCTGCCAGCGCGCCTCCAAAGGTGCCGGTCAGTCACCCGCCGATGGCGGCAATCATGTGGTCCAGAGTGGCCGGATACTCCGTCTCCGGTTCCACACCGTAGAAGTTGGCGATTGCGGTATGCACGCCGTAGTACACCGGCTCGCTGAAGTGCTCGATGAAGGCTCGCCGCACCGGGCCCTTGTCCCGGATCAGCTTGACCTTGCAGGTATGGATTAGCTCTCCCATACGGCTCCGTCTGGTTGCGTCGAATGGATTGGCGGTGCTGCCCCCGATGGGCCTCAGTGCATCACCTTCACCCATATGCGGTCAAGCCGGGTGCTCACCGGCCCAGACCAGGGGCAGCCAATCCCAGCAGGACACCACACATGGTGCGCCAACAGCAGACCCGCGCCCGCGCCTGGGAAAGGACCGGAGCCACCAGCGCTTGTCATTTCAAGACCAACTGGAAATCCGCCGTTCTCAACCCGCGAACCTACCGTGCTCGCCTTGACAAATTCGGCTCATTAGGATACAAATGTATACTTTCCAATACAAACCTGCACCTGGGTCGGTACTTGCCGACCGACCCGCCCTATTTCCGGACGAGCGATGCCGATGCGCTTGGAGTTGGGTGCGCTCACCGTGGAGGTTGAGCGCCAGGAAGATGCCGCGGACTTCCTGCGCGGCCTGTTCCGTCATCTGAATAACAAGGAGGTCGCCGATCTGCTGGGTGTGACGGACAAGACGGTGCGCCGCTGGCGACGCGCGGGGCGCCTGCCCACACGCGGTGGCGGGCAGCTCACCCTGCTGGATCTGCTACATCACCTGGGGCCCGGTGCGCAGCCCAGCGATGCCACGCCACGCCATCCACGGCTCACAGCGAGGCTGCAGGATACTACTGCCGCCGCGGCGGATTGAGCCGCCGCGGCGTGGTCACTGACAGGAGATCGTGCTGGATGGGTTACTGCCCGGCTGCCTCGCCGGTGTCTGCGGCTACGGCTTCCTCGATGCGCGTCAGCGTTTCACCGAGAATCAGCGCGGTGAACTTGCCCTCATCGCCGGGCGGAATGATCGGCTTGCCACCCAAGTGGGCATAAAGCTGGGAGAGACGATAGATATCCGGCGTCAGGTGCTCATCCATACCCACGAAGCCCACATAGCGGCGATATTCCGGATCGTCCGCCACGGGCAGCCGCGAGCGCGATCCGCCGTAGAGCGGCACGTAGCGGGTGGTGTTGATGTCCCACTTGCCGGCCCCGGTAATGTCGTAGACTTTCTCGTGAATGACCATCTGCAGTCCGTCCTCTTTCAGCGGTGCACCGTCACGCGAGACGCCCGACCCTGACCACTCTGCCGGCTCGCCCGAACCTTTCCTACCACAGGTCGCGGCGGCGCGAAAGCGCCCCGGGAACCCCCTTCAGTCTTTGCCGATCAACTGACTCACCTCACCCTCGTCGGGGAAGCGATTGGTCTTGTACTTGGAGTAGACCAGCTGACCGTCCACCGTGACGTCAAAAATGCCCCGGCTACCCTCAATCAGCTTCGCCTCCACAGTGAACGCACCCTTCAGTTCGGCGGCCACCCTGGTCGCCTCCGGAAGGTAGTTTCACATGCCGCAGTATTCGATCTCGATCTGCATGGGAATCAACCCTTGGCGGGGTGTGCTATCGTGGGGTTGACGGCCGCGCTACGCGGCTGTTTTCACACATGTTGAGGAAGCCCGGTGCAAATGTCAAACGCCTCCGCAGCGCCAGCCGGGCGATGGCGCGGCCTGCAGTCGCTGCCATGGCTGACCGAAGCCTCCGTCCAGCCGTGAGCCTGCCCGTGCACGCCCCCTACGAAGTGCGCTGCCCGTTGCACGGATCCATCCCTTTTGACGAGCGCGAGCGGGCGATCATTGACCATCCGCTGGTGCAGCGTCTGCGCTACATCTCGCAGCTCGGCTTCGCGGCGCTGGTGTATCCGGGCGCCACACACTCCCGCTTCAGCCACTCGCTGGGCGTGATGCACCTGGCCGGGCGGGTGTTCGACCACATCGAGGAGGCCTCCGGCCCCGCGCTGGCGACTGCCGGCTACACGCATGCGGCACTGGCCTATTGCCGGCGCATCGTGCGGCTGGCTGGGCTGCTGCACGACGTGGGACATCCGCCGTTCTCTCACAGCTTCGAGCCGCTGCTGCCGCCCCGTTCCGCGCTGCCCCTGCCGCGGGACTGGTACGAGGCGGGCCGCGGGGAACTGGAGGCACGAGCCACCCACGAGGATTTCTCCGTTGCCGCCGTGTGGGCCCTGGCCCGCGAGGACGCCGCCCCGCTGAGCGCCGAAGAGGCGCGGGACATCTGCTCGCTGATCGATGGGCGTGTCGCACCCGGGCCCGCCCTCAGCGGCGGCAATGGCCGGCGGCCGATCTATCCACTGCTGAAGCAGATCATCAGTGGGGAGATCGATGCGGACCGCATGGACTATCTGCGGCGGGACGCCCACTTCGTCGGCGTGACCTACGGGATGTTCGATCTGTCCCGACTGATCCAGTCCCTGGCCTGCGCGGACCTCGCTGAAGGGCTGGTGATGACGCTGGAGCAGAACGCGCTGTACACCTACGAGAACTTCCTGATGGCCCGCTTCCACATGGCCATGCAGGTCTACTTTCACAAGACGCTGTTGCCCTTCGAGCTCTTCCTGAAGCGCGCCATGGAGGAGGGGGAGATCGACTTCCGCGTGGACGGGAGTCTGGAGAACTTCCTCGCCGCCCGCGAGGACCGGGTGCTGGATGCGCTCTACCATGCCCGCGAGCGGCGCTGGTCCGGGCGCATCGTGCATCGCCGGCCCATCGCCCGGCTGCTGCAGTTGGAGGACATGCGGGACGATGGGCAGCGGCAGCGACTGCTCGAGGCCGCGCAAGCCCTGGGCGAGCGGAACGTGGAGATCATCCACCTGCGCGAGGCACGGCCGCTTTCCACCCTGGGTGCGCCGGGCCGGGAGGGCGGCTTCCCCATCTACGTGGAGCGCACCCTGCTGGGCGGCACCACCTACCGACCCCTGCACGAGGTGTCGGTGCTGTTGGAGCGCTACAACCAAGTGTTCACGATCGAGAGCCTGTACTGCGATCCCGCCGACTACGAGGCAGCCGCCGCCGTGCTGGCCCCCATCGTTGCTGGATCGGGCTCCTGACGATCACGCAACCACGCACCGCACGCCCACCCACAAAACACCAACGGCCGGCACGGGTCGCAACCCGTGCCGGCCGTTGGTGTGACTGGCACTCGGTACCGGCAGGCGCCGGCGTCAATCCCCTTTGGACTCTTCGCCAGGCGTCTCGGCCTCGGCCCCCGCTTCCGGGGCTTCGGCCTCGGCCTTGGAACTATCCGCCTTGGCCTTCGGCGCCTCCTCGCTGCGCACCTCTTCGGCCACTTCCTCCAGCACCTGCTTGGGCGCTTTGGCCGCGCGACGGCGACGAGGCTGCTTCTCCTCGGCAAACGGGTCGTTCTCCGAGCCGACCAGCATGATGAGAGCCATCTCGGCCCCATCGCCCCGACGCGGGGCCATGCGCATAATGCGCGAGTAGCCGCCGGGCCGTTCCTTGTAGCGCTCCGCCAGTTCGCCGAAGAGATTGGCCATGGCGGTCTTGCTCTTCACGAAGCTCAACGCGCGCCGCCGGGCCGCCAAGTCACCCTGCTTGCCCAGCGTGATCATGTGGTCCAGTGGCTTGCGCAGTTCCTTGGCCCGCGCCACCGTGGTGCGGATCTGGCCCTGCTCCAGCAGGGACGTCACCATATTGCGCATCATTGCGCGCCGATGGGCGGATTTAACGCCCAGAGCGCGGCCGGATTTCAGGTGTCGCATGCGGCCCTTGTCGTTACATCATCTCACTACTGGGCTGGCTCACCACGGGCTTGTTCTTGGGGTCGAACCCCTCGATCTTCATGCCCAGGCTGAGGCCCATCGTGGACAAGATGTGCTTGATCTCGTTCAGTGATTTGCGACCGAAGTTCTTGGTCTTAAGCATCTCCGCCTCAGTCTTCTGCACCAGTTCACCGATCGTTTCGATCTTGGCGTTCTGGAGACAGTTGATCGAGCGCACGGATAGCTCTAACTCGCTCACCGGTCGGTACAGGTTGTCGTTCATCAGGCCCGCCTCCGGCTCGATCAGCCGTTCCTCGGAGGGCACCGCTTCATCGAAGTTGATGAAGATGGTGAGGTATTCCTTGAGGATCTTGGAGGCATAAGCCAGTGCATCTGTGGGGTCCATCGCACCATTGGTCCAGATCTCGAAGATCAGCCGGTCGTAATCCGTCTTCTGGCCAACCCGCGCGTTCTGCACTTCATAGTTGATACGCTTGATGGGGGTGTGCACCGAATCCAGGTAGATCACGTCCGTTGGCAGGTCCTCGGACTGGTTCTCCTCTGCCGTCACGTAGCCGTGGCTGGTCGTGACGAAGATGCGCATCTCCAGTTGCCCGCCCTCGTCCAGCGTGGCGATCACCTGGTCGGGATTCATCACCTCCACCCGTCCGCCCGTCACGATGTCACGCGCCCGGAGCTGCGCGGGGCCAACGCCCACCAACTCCAGCTCGTGCACGCCTTCCTCAAGCTGCTTGAGCTGCAGGGCCTTGAGGTTCAGGATGATCTGGACGACGTCCTCCTGCACGCCGGTGATCGCCTCGAACTCGTGCGAGACGCCCGTGATCTTCACGGCGATCGGCGCACAACCCTGCAGAGAAGACAGCAGGACGCGCCGGAGGGCATGGCCGATGGTGATGCCGAACCCCTTCTCCAACGGCTCGATGATGAATCGGCCGTAGCTGGGGGAATACGTAGCCGAATCCACTTCGGCCCGCTTCGGTCGCTGCAGTGCTTCCCAGTTCCTGGTATACATCCACACTCTCCATCGGTTTGCGGCGCTAGCGGGAGTAGAGCTCCACGATCAGCTGCTCCTGGATGGGCAGCGTTATCTCTTCCCGCTTGGGTTCGGAGACGACCTTGGCCGTGAAGTTTTTGGCGTCAACCTGCAGCCAACTCGTCGTGCCCTTGCGCAGGGACGCCTCTATCGCACTGACAACCTGCGGGATCTTGCGGCTCTTTTCGCGCACGCTGATCTCGTCATCCACCCGCACCTGCATGGACGGAATGGTCGCCTTCTTGCCGTTCACGCGGATGTGACCGTGCTTGACGAACTGCCGGGCCTCCGCCCGCGAAGAGGCGAAGCCCACCCGGTAGACCGCGTTGTCCAGGCGCAGTTCCAGCAGCCGCAGCAGTTGCTCGCCGGTCATGCCCTTGCGGCGGTAGGCTTCGTCGAAGAAGCGCTTGAACTGCTTCTCCAGCATGCCGTAGATGCGCTTGACCTTTTGCTTCTCCCGCAGTTGCTGGCCGAATTCGGAAACCTTGCGGCGGAAACTGCTGCCGTGTTGGCCGGGGGGATAGCTACGCTTCTCGATGGCACACTTATCCGTATAGCAGCGGTCGCCCTTGAGAAAGAGCTTCACGCCTTCACGCCGGCATTGGCGGCATACGGATCCTAGGTATCGGGCCAAGGGGCTGCTCCTCTGTCGTTAGCCTCTGTCGTTTTCCATTGCGCCGGCCACGGGGCCGGGTTCCATCCCGCCGTGCCGCCTCAGATGCGTCGCATCTTGGGCGGCTTGCAGCCGTTGTGCGGCACGGGCGTCACGTCACGGATCGTGGTGATCTTCAATCCTTCGGCCGAAAGCGCGCGCAGGGCCGCCTCGCGACCCGAGCCAGGACCCTTCACGTGCACGTCGATCTGGCGCATACCATGCTCCTTGGCCTTGCGCACAGCATCTTCCGTAGCCGTCTTGGCGGCAAACGGCGTGCTCTTGCGCGAGCCGTGAAAGCCCACAGCGCCCGTGCTCGACCAGGACACCAGATTTCCCTGGGGGTCGGTGAACGTGACGATCGTGTTGTTGAACGTGGCCGTAATGTGGCACACGCCCACCGGCACGTTCTTCTTTTCCTTGCGCTTGGTCGCGCTGCGTTTACCCCTGGCCATGCATCTCCTGGAAGCGTGAGGAGGCACCGCGGCGGCCAACCGGCCGCCGCGGCCGCGCTATTTCTTGCTGCCGATCTTGTGCCGCGGGCCCTTGCGGGTGCGGGCGTTGGTCTTGGTGCGCTGCCCGCGCACGGGCAGTCCGCGGCGGTGCCGCAGGCCCCGGTAGTTGCCCAGATCCATCAGCCGCTTGATGTTGAGCTGTATCTCGCTGCGCAACTCGCCCTCGATCCGGTAATCGCCCATGATCTCCCGCAGCTTGGAGATCTGATCATCGGACAGGTGGTCCGGACGCTCGCTCTCGCCGATCCCCGCACGCTCCAGGATCTTCTTGGAGCTGGTGCGGCCGATCCCATAGATGTAGGTCAGCGCTACGATCATGCGCTTGTTCGGAAGATCAACGCCTGCAATGCGGGCCACAGGTCACTCCTTCGGCTGTTGGGTTAGCCTTGCCGCTGCTTGTGCTTGGGGTTCGAGCAGATCACACGCAAGACTCCGCGCCTGCGGATCAGCTTGCAGTGATCGCACATCTTTTTCACCGAGGATCGTACTTTCATCCCGCCCTCGCGGCTGTTGTGCCACCGGCATTCAAGCGCCGGAGGCTGGTGTTACTTGCTTCGATAGGTGATGCGGCCCCGAGTCAAGTCATACGGCGACATTTCCACCGTCACCTTGTCTCCCGGCAGGATGCGGATGTAGTGCATGCGCATCTTGCCCGAGATATGGGCCAGTATCCTGTGCCCATTGGGCAGTTCCACCCTGAACATCGCATTGGGAAGCGACTCGACCACCGTCCCTTCCACCTCAAGACTGTCTTCCTTCGGCAAACGCCCCTCCTCGCCCTGGGACCCGCGCGCCGGGCGCGACCTCTTCGGCCGTGGCCGGGGCACCTAGTACCTCTCAGCGAAAATGGCTTCAATCTGCTCGCTCACATCCTGCATCGAGCCCAACGCATTGACTCCGTGTAGCAAGTCGCGCTGCCGGTAGAAGCCAATCAGCGGTTCCGTATCGCGCCGGTAGGTCTCCATCCGGGTGCGGATGCGATCTTCCTGGTCATCCTCGCGCTGAATCAGTGCCTCGCCGCATACATCGCAGATACCTGCGGTGCGTGGCGGGTTGAACTTCACGTGCCATTCGCCGTGCCCCTTTGGACACACGCGCCGCCCCACCAGTCGCTCCACCAGTATCCCCAGTTCGATCTCGAAGTTGATCACCGCGTCGATCGGCTTGGCCTTCGCGGCCAGGGCTTGCTCCAGCGCATCGGCTTGCTTCACGGTGCGCGGGAACCCGTCCAGAATGAATCCGTTCTCGCAATCGTCCTGTTCAATGCGCTCTAGCAACAAATCAATCACCAGTTGGTCCGGCACAAGTCCGCCGGAATCCATGTAACCCTTGGCCTCGCGGCCCAATTCGGTCCCATCCCGCACGGCTTGCCGCAGGAGGTCGCCGGTGGATACCTGGGGGATACGCCGCGTTTCCTGCAGGCGTTTGGCCTGCGTGCCCTTGCCGGAGCCGGGCGGACCGAGGAAGATCACCCGCATGGCCGCTCAAATCCGCAACGTGCGCATGCCAGTACGACGCTTGCTCTTCTTCAGGAACCCATCGTAGTTCCGGTTCAGCAGGAATG
>DATFMP010000083.1:0-118458 GCA_035266845.1 bacterium | reverse complement strand
CTCTCCGGCCGGGGGGACAAGGACCTGGGCACGCTGATGAAGGCCGCCCCGGAGCGCTTCCAGACCCCCACCGGCCGCACGGCGGGCAAGGAGGGCCAGTGAAGGGCGAGGGCCTGCACCAGCTTCAGGCGACCTTCGCGCGGCTCAAGGCGGCCGGACGCAAGGCGCTCGTCACCTACCTGATGGCAGGCGATCCCGACCCCGAGTTCACCGCGCGCCTGGTGCCAAGCTGGCCGAGGCCGGCGCGGACGTGGTGGAGCTGGGCTTCCCGTTCTCCGATCCGATAGCGGACGGGCCGGTGATCCAGGCCGCCGGCAAGCGCGCCCTGCACCAGTTCAGCGGCCTGGAGGACTACCTGGAGCTGGTGCGCCGTATCCACGCGGCCACACCGGTTCCGCTGGTGCTGATGACGCACTACAACCCGATCTTCCGCTTCGGTGAGCGCGCCTTCCTGGAGCGCGCGGCGGAGGCCGGCCTGAGCGGGGCGATCATCCCCGATCTGCCGGTGGACGAGGCGGGCGACTGGCCCGCCATGTGCCGCGAACTGGGCGTGGCCCCCGTGCTGCTGGAGGCGCCCAACACGGATGACGTGCACGCCCGGCGCATCGCCGAGGCCGCCGCTGGCTTTATCTACCTGGTCTCGCTGAAGGGTGTGACGGGCACGGACATGGGGCTGGGCGAGAACCTGCAGGCCCGCGTTGATCGCTTCCGCAGCCTGGGCGCGGGCACGCCGCTGATCGTGGGCTTCGGCATCTCCACGCCCGAGCAGGCCCGCACGGTGAGCCGGCTCTGCGACGGCGTGGTGGTCGGCACCGGGCTGGTCTCCCGCATCGCCGCGGGGCCCACACGCGATGCCGCCGAGCAGGCCGCGCTGGACTACGTGCGCGCCCTGCGTGCGGGCCTGGACGGCGCGCCGGAGTAGTCCACGCCACCCCCGCCCCTTGCGCACCCCGTTCGGGGTTTTCGCGACCGGGTCACGCCGCGAAAAGCAGCCTTCCCCTTGGAGTGCAGGGGGGCGACGCTCCCTGCCGGGAGTTTGGGGGCAGCGCCCCCGAAGTCCATCCGTTTGTCAGGGGGCTTGCAGCGGCCAACGCTCAGGTGGTGTGGGCCAGCTTGGTGCGCGCGACCTGGGCCGCCTGCCGGGCGTGGGGCTCCTTGGCGTTCTCCCGTGCCACGTACACGGCAAAGAGCACCGTGATCGCGCCCAACCGCAGCATGTCGCCCATCACCCACATCAGCACGCCGCCGATGGACTGGTCATCGATGGGGCTGAGGCCCCAGAAGCCGTGCCGGGCCCCGTAGCCGTAGAGCACGGTGCCGGAGAAGGCGATCAAGGCAGCCAGGAAGCTGTTCACGATGGCCGAGGCGACGAGCATCGCCATGCGCAGAAAGTAGTGCAGCCGTGAGGGGAACGGGTAGGGCGTGACGATGTGCCACCAGAAGAGGATGGCCGTCGCGATGAACGAGAAGTGCATCCCGTAGTGCACGGCGTTATTGAACAGCGCCGCGTTATATAGCCCCGGCAGATGCCACGCCACGACAGTGGCCTCAAAGAGCACCAGCGCCACCAGTGGCCGCGTGAGAAACTTCGCCGCCACGCGCAGCGGACCCCGGCGCGCCGCCGGCACGAACCAGCGGCGGCGCAGCCCCATCGGCAGACCGCGGATGACCGGGATGAACGGCGCCCCCAGCAGGATCAACGGTGCGGCCACCAGCATCAGCAGGTCGTGCTGCACCATGTGGAAGGTGAACGAGTAGTCCGCCAGCATGTCGATGGGGCTCATCAGCGCGATGCCCACCACCGCCACGCCCAACGCGAACAACACCGCCCGCCACGCCGGGAAGCGCCGCCCGCCCCGGCGCCGATAGCGCACGTAGCCCTTGAAGTACAGCACCGCCAGCAGCAGCGGCACGAGGAAGGTCGGGTCGAAGCTCCAGTCGGTCAGCAGGGAGACGTGCGGACCGGCCCAGGCATGCGCCGCCTCGGTCAGCGCGTCATGCGCGCCGACCATCCCCTCGGGCGACAGCCCATGAGCATATGCCAAGTTCATGGCATCGCGCTCGGATAAGTCGGGTGAACTACCGGGGGCGGCCCTCCCCGCGGGGGAGGCCGCTCCGGACGACAGACAGGCGGTGCCTGTCCGGGTATGTCGATCAGGAAATGCTCAACGGAATGGGAAGCGAGTAGGTAAACAAAGCCAGGATCCACAGGAAGATCCCGAAGGCGATGAACACCCCGCCGATCAGGACGCGGCTAAAGGCGCCATGGTCATACTTGAGGTGCATGTAGAACATGACCACCAGCGTGAACTTGGTACCGGACAGAACGATCAGGATGGGCACCAGCATCGACCGCACTGCAGGCAGGTAGAAGACCCATACTTCCATCGCCGTCAGGATGGTCAGCACCGCGGCGACCTTGGCGTAGGTCAGTGGCCCGGGATGCTCGTGTTCCAAAGCGTGTGCGTTGTGTTCCGCAGACATGTGAGGCTCCGCCTAGACGTACACGAAGAGGTAGACGACCGTGAAGATCACGATCCAGATCACGTCCACGAAGTGCCAATACAGCGCCATCGTGTCCACCTTGAGCGCGGCATCCTCCCGCAGCTTGCCCCGCAGCGAGGCGAAGTAGAGCGAGAGCAGCCAGATGACCCCCACCGCCACGTGCAAGCCGTGCGTGCCCGTGAGCATGAAGAAGCTCGAGCCGAACACGTTGGTGGAAAGGCCCAGGCCCTCGTGCACGAAGTTCGTGAACTCGTACGTCTGGAAGCCCAGGAAGATCAGGCCGCCAATGGCCGTTACGAGAATCCAGCGGCGGAACAGCTTATGGTTCCCCTGCTCGATGGCGTACAGCGCCAACACGATCGAAAAGGAGCTCATCAGCAGGTCGAACGTGCTGATGCTGGTGATCGGGATATCGAGCACGTCCGCTGGGCTGGGCCCCGAGACGCTGTGGTGCCGGAAAATCATGAAGGTGGTGATCAGCGTTCCGAACAGCAGGCATTCGGAGGCGATCAGCAACCACATGCCCAGCTTGCGGTTGTCGATCCCCAGGCTGGTGTAGTGGTGTTCCGCGTGCGATGCGTCGCTCAATGTTCCCTCCTGTGTTCTCGCGTACCGGACGGCCCGCCCCGAGCGGGGCGGGCTGCCGGGCTTCGCGCGCTTAGCCCTCGAACTTGGCGAAGGACCAGCCGTAGGCGCCGATAATGGTGATGGCCACGCCGATGAAGCTCAGCGCATAGCCGAAGATGAACCCGTAGCCCAACAAGGCCAGCCCGATCCCCACCACCAGCGGCCAGGCCGTGGGATTGGGCAGCTCCACGTGCGCCGGGCCCTCCGGCTGGAAGTTCTTCAGCTCGTACTTGCGGTGCCAGAAGTCATCGCGCGCCGTCACGGTGGGCAGCTTGGCGAAGTTGTACTCAGGCGGCGGCGAGCTGATGGCCCATTCCAGCGTGCGGGCATCCCACGGGTCGGCGGACGCCTTCTCGCCGTTGCGCAGGCTCGTCCACACGTTGATGAGGAAGATCAGACCCGAGACGGCCGTGATGTACGCGCCCATGGTGATCCAGAAGTTCCAGAAGTCGAAACCCATGCCGGACGGGTACGTATAGATGCGGCGCGGCATGCCGTCCGCCCCCAGGAAGTGCATGGGGAAGAACGTCAGGTTGACCCCGATGATGTTCAGCCAGAAGTGGATCTTGCCCAACTTCTCGCTCATCATGCGGCCGGTGAACTTGGGGAACCAGTAGTAGATGCCCGCCAGGAGGCCCTGCGCGGCGCCGGCCACCAGCACGTAGTGGAAGTGCGCCACCACGAAGTAGGAATCCTGCTGCTGCGTATCGATGGGCGGCGAGGCGTGCATAACGCCGCTCAGCCCGCCGATGGTGAACATGGCGATGAAGCCGATCGAGAACAGGCAGGCCGTGGTGAGCCGCACCTGCCCGCCGACCATGGTGAAGATCCAGTTGAAGATCTTCACGCCGGTGGGGATGGCGATCAGCATCGTGGACGCCGAGAAGATAGCCGTGGCCCAGGGGCCCATACCCACCGTGAACATGTGGTGCGCCCACACCGTGAAGGCCAGGAAGCCAATGCCCGCCGTCGCATACACCATCGCCGAATAGCCGAACAGAGGCTTGCGGGAGAAGGTGGGCAGAATCTCGGACACGATGCCCATCGGGGGCAGGATCAGGATGTACACTTCCGGGTGGCCGAACACCCAGAACAAGTGCTGCCACAGAATCACGCTGCCGCCTTCGCCCGGCTCGTAGATCTTGGTGCCGAAGTGGCGGTCGAACAACACCTGCGCCAGCGCAACCGTGATCACCGGCAGGGCCAGCAGCAGCAGGATGTTCGTGATCAGGGCCGTCCAGGTATACAGCGGCATGCGCATGGCCGTCATGCCCGGCGCCCGCATGTTCACGATGGTCGTGATGAAGTTGATGGACGCGATCAGGGAGGCCAGGCCGAGGAGCTGCAGGCCGATCACCCAGAAGTCCGTGCCCATGCCCGGCGAATACTTCTCCGTGGTCAGGTTGGCATAGCCGAACCAGCCCACTTCCGGCAGGTGCCCCACCAGGAAGCTGGTGTGGAACAGCAGTGCGCCGAACAGAAACACCCAGTAGCTCAATGCGTTGAGCCGTGGGAAGGCCACGTCGCGCGCCCCGATCTGCAGGGGCACCATGTAGTTGAAGAACGCCGCGTTCATGGGCATCACGAACATGAAGATCATCGTGACGCCGTGCATGGTGAACATGGCGTTGAACGTGTCGGCCGACAGGAACGTGTTGTTCGGCACGATCAGCTGCGTCCGAATCAGCATCGCTTCGGTGCCGCCGATGCACAGCAGGATCAGCGCTGTCACGCCGTAGAGGATCCCGATCCGCTTGTGATCGACGGTCGTGAGCCAGCTCCAGAGCCCGGACTTGGGGTAGCTGGGGTGAAGGGCGGCTTCCGTCATGGAGAATTCTCCTGCGTTGACTGAAGGGCCGGGCGCACAGTGAGCGCCCGGCGTTCGCGCGACATCAAGGCCGCAGCGCTATTTCAGGGTCTCGAGATACGCGACGACCGTATCCAGTTCCTGCGGTGTCATGGGCAATGGTGCCATCAGCGTATCGGGCTTGATCGCCTTGGGATTCGAAATCCACTTGTGCAGGTTTTCCGGCGTGTTCTTCAGCTTCCCGGCCGCGATGGTGGGCCGGCTCATCAGGTGCTCCAGGTTGGGGCCGATCTTGCCCACGGCGCCGGGCACGCCCGGAATCGTGTGGCAGCCGATGCAGCCCTTGCTTTGGAACAGCGACACGGCGGTCTCGCCACCCGCCGGAGCGGCCGCGCCGCCCGTGGTCATGGCGGCGGCCTGACCTGCGGGCGCCGCGCCAGCGGCCGGGCCGGGCGGGCTATCCAGGTAGGCGGCGATCTGCGCGGCTTCCTGGTCGGTCATGTCGATGGGGCGGTAGCTCCCGTCTTCCTGGGGCACGCCCATCTTGGCGCCGGGTTTGATGCTCTGCGTGTGCCGGATCCACTGCACGATGTTGGCCTGCGTATTCTCCAGGATGCCTGCCCCGATGGTGGTGCGATAAGACAGGTTCGTCAGGTTCGGCCCGGCCACGCCCACGGCCATCGGATTGCCGGAGATGCTGTGGCACGCGATACAGGTCTTGGTCACGAAGAGCTGCTGGCCGGCCTTGGCGTCTTCCGACGTGGGCTGGGGCGGCTCCTTCTCGTGCTGCAGCCAGGTGTTGAAGTCGCCTTCGCTCACCACGTGCACCCGGAAGCGCATGTTGGCGTGCGAGGTGCCGCAGAATTCCGCGCACTGGCCGTAGTACAGGCCGATCTTCACCGGCTTGAACCAGATCTGATTCACGTGGTCGGGGAATGAGTCGATCTTGCCCGACAGGCGCGGCACCCAGAACGAGTGGATCACGTCCACCGAGCGGGTCTTGATCACCACCGGCTTGTTGGCGGGCAGCACCAGCTCGTTCGCGGTGACGACACCGTGATCGGGATAGCGAAACTCCCAGAACCACTGGTGGCCAATCGCTTCCACCGTGTAGGCCCCTTCCGTGGGCGGATGCGCCGCATGGAAGATGCCGCTCCACGTGGGCACGGCGATGAAGATCAGGATGATGGCTGGAATGATCGTCCAGGTCAGCTCCATCAGCACGTTGCCGTGCACCTGCTTGGGCAGCTCGTTTTCCTGCCCCGGGCGCGCCCGGTAGCGGATGACCGCGAAGGCCAGCAGCCCGGCCACGACGATGAAGATGGCAATGTCGATCCAGGTCACCAGCGCGTAAATGTGCTGGACGACCTCCGCGTTCTGCGTCAGCGGCTCGATCGTGGTCTGTTTGCCGGTGCCGAAACCCGCTGGTCCGCCACAGCCCGCCAGGAGCACCGCAGCCCCCAAGGGCACCACGGTGCGCAACATCTTCATCAAGGGGTGGAAACGGTGTTGTTGCATCGGATCCTTTCCGTTCCGGTTGCCTGTAAGGCCGGGGGAGCACTGCTTGCGCCGCGCCGGCATCGCTAGATTCGGAACCACCCCTGCCCCCAAGGGACGTGGAGGGTCCTGCCGTCAATCTGATCCGGGCCCAGCCAGGGCCATTGCGGACACCACCGTGGCCGGTCGGCCCTTGCGCCGAAGCCATGGAGGCAACGGATATGCCCGCCGCCGGCTCCTGCGGTGTGTCCACCGGAGCCGTACGTGCGGTGCGACAATGCACCGCTGGACCCTTCGGGGTCCTTCAAGCTAACGTGGGATGTTCCCCTCCGGTCCCACTCCCGGCATGACGGTCGCGCTCCCCGGGTAGGTGCCCGGCGGAACGCGTGCCTTGCCGTTCGGCGCCATCAATCGTGACCTGCCTCACCAAAAACCCAAACACCTTGCCAAAGGTACTCGGGGATTGCAACGGGAAAAGCGCCCCCGGCGTGGCTCTGCGCCAACAGGCAACGTATATCGGGCAGCCTGCCCGCTCGGGCGGGGTTTACCGCACCTTGAAGTACACCACCAGGGCCAACACGAGCAGCCAGATGGACATCATGTGCAGGCGCCAGACCACCCGGCTGTCCACATCGCCTGCGCGCAGCAACTGATCGTCCACGCCCGGGGGACGGATGCCCAGCTTGCGCAGCCATTGCACCCAGACCGACTGCACCGCCCGCTCCTGCTCGGAGTACGTCCACAAGGCTTGCAGGTGGTGGTGATACGGCGCGCGATAGAAGAAGCGGCGTTTTTCGGCCGCCGGTCGCCCCTTGCGCCGTAGCATGTACTTGAAGAACAGGCGCTGGATGATGGTGGAAAGCGTGGTGAGCACGAACACCCCGCCCACCAGCGGCAGGAACAGCTCCGCCTTGGCGAAGATGAACATGGCGGAGATGACGCTGCCCAGCGCCAGCGCGCCGAGGTCACCCAGGGTGATCATGGCCGGGGGCGCGTTGTAGCGGAGAAAGGCCAGGCTTGCGCTGGTGATCGCGGAGCCCAGCACCACCAGCTCCTTCAGGTTCGCGGGCAACGGCGGTAGCCGCAGACGCAGGTACAGCTCCGGATCGCTGCCCACGTAGGCCACGGCCGCCACGAACAGGGTGCAGGTGAGGATCGGCACGGTGGCCAGCGAGTCCATGCCGTCCGTGAGGTTCACCGCATTGGCGCCGGCCACGATGATGACGATCATGAACGGCACGAACACGTAGCGCGGCAGGTAGGGGTACCACCACTTGAGGGGAATCATGGGCACCACCAGGTGCCCGTCGATCTGCACGAAGCGATACAGGCCGATCACCACGACCGACGCCACCAGGAACTCCAGACCCAGCCGCACTGTGCCCGAGATGCCGTCCGCCTTGTCCGTGTAGCTCTTCTTCTCCGCTTCGCCCCGCTCCACCCGGCGCCGGTGCACCACCTTCTGCAGGTCGTCCAGCGCACCGATCACGCCGAAGGCCACCATGATCAGCAGCAGCGCCACGATGAACTGGTTCATCTCCATCCACAGCACCATGGAGACGAGGATGGCCAGGATCAGCAGACCGCCGCCCATGATCGGCTTGCCGCCCGCGTACGGCTTCCCGCCCGGCTCGGGCCGCTTGAAGTCCGACGTGATCCCCTGCGCCCGGAAGTAGCGGATCACCGAGGGCATCAGGGCAACGATCACCCAGTACGTGGTGAGAAACGCCACGCCGCCGCGGAAGAACACGGACTTGAAGATCTGGTAGGGCCAGATCGCGTAGAGGAGGTCCGCCAGCATCTTATGGGTGCCCGGGGGTGCGGGAGCGGGCCTGGTGGCCGGAGACGGGACACCGCGCTTCGATTACCGCGCGCCGGCGTTCAGGGGCCGGAGCGAGGGGACGGGTGCGGCGGGCGAAGCCCGGTCAGACGGTCATCAGGTCGTGCTCCTTGCTCTTCACGAGCTCGTCGATGTGCTTGATATGATGATCGGTTTCGGTCTGGATAGCCGTCTCGGCGGAGCGCTCCTCATCCTGGGAGATCTCCTTGTCCTTCTCCATCTTCTTCACCCGCTCGTTGGAATCGCGGCGGACGTTGCGGATGGCCACCTTGGTATCCTCGCCAAGCTTGTGCACGTGCTTCACCAACTCCTTGCGCCGCTCCTGGGTCAGGACAGGCACGGGCACGCGGATCACACCGCTTTCCAGCATGCTGTTCAGCCCCAGGTCCGAGCTGTTGATGCTCTTCTCGATGGCCTTGGCCGAGGCGGGATCGTAGGGCGAGACGGTGATGAGCTGCGAATCGGGCGCGGCGATGTTGGCCAACTGGTGCAGCGGCGTGGGGGTGCCGTAATAGTCCACCATCACCGGCTTCAGGATGTCCGCCGAGGCCCGCCCGGTGCGCACGGCGCCCAGCTCGTCCTTGAACACCCGGATGGTTTGATCCATCTTGTGTTTCAGGTCGGCCATGATGTCGGAGACCATCGCATCACCTCTCACGTCGGATCTCAGCGTTGCCTGCAGCGGGCCGCCAAGCGGCACCGCACCCCGCCCTCAGCACACGACGGTGCCCACGGAACGGCCGTACACGGCCGTCTTCAGCGCATCCTGCTGGCGGATATCCAATACCAGAATCGGAATGTGGTTGTCCTTGCAGAATGCCACGGCCGTGGAGTCCATCACCTTCAGGTCGCGGTTCAGCACCTCGTGATAGCCCACCTGGTCGTAGCGCACGGCATCCGGGTACTTGTTGGGGTCCTTGTCGTAGACGCCGTCCACCTTGGTGGCCTTGATGAGCACCTGCGCCCCCATTTCCGAGGCTCGCAGGGCTGCGGCGGTGTCCGTCGTGAAGAACGGATTGCCCGTGCCCGCCGCGAAGATCACCACCCGCCCCTTTTCCATGTGCCGGTCCGCCCGGCGCTTGATGTAGGGCTCGGCAATCTGGCGGATCTCGATGGCCGTCATGACCCGCGTCTGCACCTCCAGCCGCTCCAGCGCATCCTGCATGCAGATGGCGTTGATCACCGTGGCCAGCATCCCCATGTGGTCCGCCGCCACCCGATCCATGCCGGGCGGGGCCGAGGAGGTGCCCCGGAAGATGTTGCCGCCCCCCACCACCACGCCGAGCCGCACGCCCAGCCGACTCGCCACCGCAACCTGCGAGGCCAGCCCGTTGATCGCCGGATAGTCGAACCCGGAGCCTTTGGCACCGCCGAAGATTTCGCCGCTCAGCTTGAGCAGTACGCGCGTGTATTTCAGATCCACCGAGCGGCTGCTCTCCCTGTGAGCGGATGAGTGGGCACGGCGGCGCTCAGAACTGGAGCTTCACGAAGCGGTCGACGGCCAGTGTGGCGCCCGCGGCCTTGCCTGTCTCGGCCACGAGCTGCTTGATCGTGCGCTCGGGGTCCTTCACGAAGGGCTGCTCCAGCAGCGAGACCTCCTTGACGAACTTCGCGATGCGCCCCTGCACCATCTTGTCCACGATCTCCTGCGGCTTGCCCGATTCAAGCGCCTGCGCCGCGTAGATCTCCTTTTCCTTGGCCAGCACGGCTGGGTCGATCTCGTCCTCGCGCACGGCTGCCACCTGCGAGGCGGCGACGTGCATGGCCACGTCCTTGGCTAGCACATCCAGGACGTCCCCGGCCACCGGCTTGTCGCTGGTGACGGACACCAGCACCCCGATCTTCTGGTTGGAGTGCACATAACCGCCGATGGTGCCCTCGCCCGGCAGGTTTACCCGCGCGGCGGCCACAAGCTGCAGGTTTTCGCCCAGCTTGGCGATGGACTCCGTGACCAACTCCTCCACGGTGCCCTTGCCCTCCACCAGCGCCTGGCCGGCCAAGCCGGCCTCGCCCTTCGCCAGCACCTGCGCGGTAAGCCGCTCCAGCAGCGCCGTGAAGGCCTCGTTGCGGGCCACGAAGTCCGTTTCGCAAGCCAGTTGCACGATGGCGGCGGACTTCTTGTCATCCGCGATGCGGATGGCGACCCCGCCCTCGTTGGTTTCGCGGCTGGACTTCTTCTGCGCGATGGCGATGCCTTTCTTGCGCAGATAGTCTTTGGCGGCATCCATGTCGCCGCCCATCTCCTCCAGGGCCTTCTTGCAGTCCATCATGCCCGCGCCCGTGGCGGCGCGCAGTTCCATCACCTGGGATGCCGAAATTGCCATGTCGATACGGACTCCTCAGCTCGCGGATGCGTCGGTCGGTGTACGCTAGTTGGTGGTCGGGGTGTCGCCGCCGGCAGCCTCGGGGGCCGCTTCGGGGGCCGGCTTGGCTTCCGGCTCGGCCTTGGCACCCGCATCCGCCGCAGCGGCGGGAGCGGCCTCCGGTGCCGCGACTGACTCAACGGCCGCAGCAGCAGCAGGCTCGGCGGCAGGGGTCGCGGCTTCCGGCTTGGTTTCCGCTTTGGCTTCGGCAGCCTCCGGGGCCTTGGCGCGAGGCGTGCGGGGGCCGCGGCCGCGCGCCGGTTTGGCCGGCCGCTCCTCGTCCACCGTCTTGGCCTGGGCGTCGTAGATGGCACGCCCCTCGGCCACTGCGTTGGCCATCGTGGCCGTGAAGAGCTGAATCGCGCGGATGGCGTCGTCGTTGCCTGGAATCACCTTGTCGATCTGATCCGGATCGCAGTTGGTATCCACCACCGCCACGATGGGCACGCCCAGCTTCTGCGCCTCCTGCACCGCGATGCGCTCCTTCTTGCAGTCGATGATGTAGATGGCACCCGGCAGCTTGCGCATCTCCTTGATGCCCCCCAGGGCCTTCTCCAGCTTGACGCGCCTCTTCTCCAGCTTCATGGCCTCTTTCTTGATGATGCCCTCGTAGAGACCACTCTCGCCGCGCTGCTCCTCCATCTTCTTGAGCTGGGCAATGGATTGCTTGACCGTGTTGAAGTTGGTCAGCAGGCCGCCCAGCCAGCGCTCGTTGATGTAGAAGCTGCCCGAGCGCACCGCCTCGTCCTTGATCACTTCCCGCGCCTGGGGCTTGGTGCCCACGAACAGCACCGGCTCGCCGCGCGCCGAAAGGTCGCGCACGAACTCGTAGGCCTCCTTCAGCATCCGCAGACTCTTCTGCAGATCGATGATGTGGATGCCATGCTTGGTGCCGAAGATGTACGGCTTCATCTTCGGGTTCCACCGACGCGTCTGGTGTCCGTAGTGGACGCCGGCCTCGATGAACTGCTTCATCGACACGACTGCCATGTGCTCTCAACTCCTCGATTGCGGAGGCGCGGTGCGGGTCACAACGCCTGCATTGCTGGCGCAGGCCGTCCCTTGCCACGTTCCTGCGCGCCCGGGACGGACGCGGGATGCTCGCGGCGGACGACCTTTTCCCTTGGAGCGCCGTGCGCGCTCCCGTCTAAGGGCCCCTGCCGCCCGCTATCGGGCGCCGTGGGACCGTGGTGATGCTGCGGTACGATGGCCCTGGCGCGGACGGGCGACCCCGTCCCACAGTCGAGCCTGCTCTAAACAGTGTAGTTTAGCGAATCTGCGGGGGGTCTGGCAAGTGGCGTCGCACCCGGCGCATGCCAGGGCCCGCTGCTAGCGGGCTGCCTGGCGCTGGCGCTTGCGGCCGCCGGAGCGCTTCTTGCCCCAGTTGGGGAGCTTGCGCACCTGCTGAGGCTTGGCGCTGCCGTCGGCGGGTTCGTCGCCGTGGCTGTAGGCCAGGTCGGCCTGCACCTTGCGCTCCTGCTCGGCGCGGGGCGGCTCCGCGCTGAACTGGGCGCGGAAGAAGGTGGTGACGCACTCCTTGCTGATGCGGGCCATGAGGTCTTCGAACATCGCGAAGCCCTCGCGCTTGTACTCATCGATGGGCTTAAGCTGCGCGTAGCCGACCAGGCCGATGCCCTCGCGCAGGTGATCCATCGACAGCAGGTGGTCCTTCCACAGGTTGTCGTGGATGCTCAGCAGGATGTGGCGCTGGAAGTCGTAGAAGACCTCGTCCAGTTGCGCGTCGCTGGGCGGCTGGCCCTGGGCCGCGCGCATGAGTTGGCTCAGTCCTTCGCGCTTCTGCGCGTACAGTTGCTCCACCTGGGCCATCAGCGTGGCGCGCACGGAGTCGGGCGAGAGGTTCTCGTCGCTCCAGTCCACCTCCGGCTCCGCACCGAACGTGGCGCGGAACTGGGTGTCCAGCCCCTCGGTATCCCAGGTATCCAGGTGCTTGGCCTCGGTGTGGACGGAAATCACCTCCTCCAGCGCCTCGTCCGCCAGGTCCAGCAGCACCTCGCCGATGTCGCTGCCAAGAATCACGCGGCGCCGACCATAGATGATCTCGCGCTGCTTGTTCATGACATCGTCGTACTCCAGCACGTGCTTGCGAATCTCGAAGTTGTGGCCCTCCACCTTTTTCTGGGCGTTCTCGATGGCGCGGCTGATCAGCACGTGCGTAATGGCCTCGTCCTCCTCCACCCGCAGGCGCGTCATCAGGTTCGCGATGCGCTCGCCGCCGAAGATGCGCATCAGGTCGTCTTCCAGCGACAGGTAGAAGCGCGACGCCCCCGGATCGCCCTGGCGGCCGGAGCGGCCCCGCAACTGGTTGTCGATGCGGCGCGACTCGTGGCGCTCGGTGCCGATGATGAACAGCCCGCCCCGTTCCGCGACGCCCTCGCCCAGCTTGATGTCCGTCCCGCGGCCGGCCATGTTGGTGGCGATGGTGACCTGCCCCAGCTCGCCCGCATGGGCGATGATCTCGGCTTCCTGCTCGTGGTACTTGGCGTTCAGCACGGTGTGGGGGATGCCCACGCTCTTCAGCCGGTGGCTGAAGGCCTCGGAGGTCTCGATGGACACCGTGCCCACCAGCACGGGCTGGCCACTCTCGTTGACTTCCTCGATATCGCGCACCACCGCACGCTGCTTGGCCTCGGTAGTTTTGTAGATCACGTCCGGGTGATCCACGCGCACCATGGCCCGGTTGGTGGGCACCACCAGCACGTCCATATTGTAGATCTTCTGGAATTCCTCCTCTTCCGTCTTGGCCGTACCGGTCATGCCGGCCAGCTTGTCGTACATGCGGAAGTAGTTCTGGAACGTGATCGTCGCGTAGGTCTGGCTCTCGCGCTCGACGTGCACGTCCTCCTTGGCCTCCAGCGCCTGGTGCAGGCCATCGGAAAAGCGCCGGCCAGGCATTAGGCGTCCGGTGAACTCGTCCACGATGACGACCTTGCCCTCGGCCACCACGTAGTCTACATCGCGCCGGAACATGTAGTTGGCGCGCAGGGCCTGGTTCACATGGTGCAGCAGCTCGATGTTCTCGATGTCGAACAGGCTGCCCTGGGTGAGATGCCCCGCCTTGCGCAGGCGCTCCTCGATGAGCTGCCCACCCTGCTCGGTGAGCACGATCGTGCGCGACTTCTCGTCCAGCGAGTAGTCGCCGTCGCGCACCACGGCCTTGTCGTCAATCTCCCGCTCCCAGCCCTCGATGAAGTCGTGCATCTCGTGCGTGGGCAGGTTGGTCACCTCCTCCTTGCGCACTTCGCGGGAGAGGCCGGGCATGATGCCGTGGATCTCGAAGTACTTCTCCGTCGATTCATCGGTGGGCCCGCTGATGATCAGCGGCGTGCGCGCCTCGTCGACCAGGATCGAGTCCACCTCGTCCACGATGGCGTAGTGGAAGGGGCGCTGCACGTAGTCCTCCAGGCGGAACTTCATGTTGTCCCGGAGGTAGTCGAAGCCGAACTCGTTGTTGGTACCGTAGGTGATATCAGCGGCGTAGGCGACGCGCCGCTCCTCATCGTCCATGCCGTGCTGGACCAGCCCCACCTCCAGCCCCAGGGCGCGGTAGATCGCCCCCATCCACTGGCTGTCGCGCTTGGCCAGGTAGTCGTTGGGCGTCACGATGTGCACGCCCTTGCCGGTCAGCGCGTTCAGGTAAGCCGGGGCCGTGGAGGCCAGCGTCTTGCCCTCGCCGGTCTTCATCTCGGCGATCATGCCGTTGTGCATCCCCACCCCGCCGATGAGCTGCACGTCGAAGTGCCGCTCGCCATTCACCCGCAGGCTCACCTCCCGCACCAGTGCGAAGGCCTCCGGCAACAGGTCGTCCAGCTCCTCGCCGTTGGCCAGGCGCTCCCTCAGCGCCGCCGTCTGGGCCGGAAAGTCGTCGTCGGGAATCGCCTGCATCCGCGGCTCAAGGTCGTTCACCTCGGCCACCAGCCGGCGGAACTGCTTCAGGTTGCGGTCGTTGCGGGAAGGAACGATCCACGAATAGAGCTTACGAAACATCACCTGCCTGGGTTGGGTGGACGGACCGGCTGCGCTGGGCTGAAGATCCGGACTCGCGAGCACGCAGGCGCCGCGGGGTTCATTTGAGGACCTCCGCGCTTCGGGCGAGGGCTCACCCCACGCCCCCGCAGACCGGGGCACCAACTATTATTGCGCCCTATTTTTCTCATGGCGTCAAGCAGACGCACATGCGGGCCGCGTCTCATTCTGACCCGCTCCAGGCTCCTCCCGTTCGACCCAAACCGCCTGTCCCGCAACCGTCGGGCGCCTCAACCGGCTCACTATTCGCCGCCCCGACAGAAAACGATAGCTCGCTGACAACATTGACCAAACGGCCCCGCGATCCCACAATGAAGATTAGCCACCCGAGTCGAGTGGCGGCGGCGCCGGGTGAGGGCTCGACACCTCGTCCCGGCGGTGCGGCCGCGGCACGCGAAGGCAGATCTCGCGGCCACGGCGGCCGACGGTGATGAGGCGGGCGCCCCCGGGTGCCGCTGAACTTCACACCGACTGGAAGGAGTTCGCCATGCTCGACAAGAAGATGTTCGACTGGACCAACATCGTTCTCGGTTTCTGGGTGCTGATCTCGCCCTGGGTACTGGGCTTTTCCGCCAGCATGAGTGCCGTCTGGACGGCGGTGGTGCTGGGCATCCTCGTGATGGCCGTATCCGCATGGGCCTTGTACCAGCCGCGCCGGCGCCTGCCCGAGTGGGCAAGCCTGGTGCTGGGCGTGTTGCTGTTCCTCGCCCCCTGGGCAATGGGCTACAGCGAGATCACCAATGCGGCCTGGAACAGTTGGGCCCTGGGCGCGGTCATTGCGCTCTTCGCCGCATGGACATTCCTGCCACGCATGCGCATCCCTCAAGCGACCCACTAGTCGCTGAGCGGGAAACGGACGCCAACGGACCAACTCCCCGGCGCCCATTGGTCAGCTGCGGGGGCCGGCCGCCCCCGCCTCTTTTCCATGGTTCCGTGACTGACCCCACAGCCCGGGGCACCGCACCTCCCATCCAGACGCGAAGTCCCTGCTGCGCCGCGCGTAGCGAACCTTCCGGCCCGTCCGCCGTTTAGATAGCGAATCGGTTGTCGGCAACGGCACGGAGCCGGCGGGCGCATTGCCCACGGTGGACAGAGCCACGCGCGGCGGATGGCTGGCTCGCGCCGCCTCTGGCCAAGGCCTCGCAAAAGGCCCCCGGTCGCGGCGCGTGCCTTGTGCTGCCGGTTGCCGACGCCACGGCTTTATAGTAATAGTCAGCGCGGCGCAGGAGGCGCCGCCACGCGGACTGGCGCGGCGGTTGAAAGGGGGCAGCCCTCGTGTGACTCCCAGCCGGGCGCCGATCCACATACCAACCACGAGAAGGGCACGGGACGCCTGCCAGCCAACCCGGCTACCCGAGGACACCGCAGCCTCCTGCCCCGCGCGCTCGGACTGCGGCCGGTCATCCGCGGCCAGGACACCCCACCGGAGCCACGATGCGCACCACCCAACGACGCCTGCACCGACGCATTCTGCTGACGCTCGCCCTGCTGTTCCTGGCCGTGCCGGCCATGGCGGCGGAGGGCATGGGTCACGGCGCCACAGTGGCCTATATTCCGCCCGTGTGGACCATCCTGCCCTTCATCGGCATCCTGCTCTCCATCGCCCTGTTCCCGCTGTTCGCAAACCACTTCTGGGAGCACCATTACCCCAAGGTGAGCGCGGCATGGCTCGTGGTGGCGGTGGTGCTGATGTATTTCTCCGTGCCGTCGGACGTCGGCTTCGGGGCGGCCTTCGGCGAGCGCTTCTTCTCGACTTACGAGGAGTACGTCGCGTTCATCATTCTGCTGGGCTCGCTGTTCGTCATCTCGGGTGGCATCTACATCTCGGGCGACCTGAAGGCCACACCGCTGGTCAACTCCACGATCATCCTGATCGGGGCCATGCTGGCCAGCCTGATCGGCACCACGGGCGCGGCGATGCTGCTGGTACGCCCGCTGATCCGCGCCAACTCCGGCCGCGAGTACCAGTCGCATGTGGTGCTGTTCTTCATCTTCCTGGTGTGCAACATCGGGGGGGCGCTGACGCCCATCGGCGATCCGCCGCTGTTTCTGGGCTTCCTGCAGGGCATCCCGTTCGAGTGGACGCTGAAGCTGACCCCGCACTGGATGTTCGCCATCGGCGTGGTGCTGGTGGTGTTCTACTTCATGGATTCCCACCTGGCCCGCAGGGAGGGCCTGGCCAAGCCGACGGGCGGCGGCGCGCCGATCCGTGTGCAGGGCGCGTGGAACTTCGTGCTGCTGCTGGGCGTGGTGGCGTTGGTGATCACGAGCGGCGTGCTGCACATCGACTGGGGCATCCCCATCGGCAGCCTGGGCGTGATTGACGGCACCTCGCTGCTGCGCGACGGCGGGCAGGTGGTGCTGGCCCTGATTTCCGTGGCCATCACGCCGCGGGTGGTGCGCCAGGCCAATAACTTCAACTTCGGGCCGATCAAGGAGGTGGCCTACCTCTTCATCGGCATCTTCACCTGCATGATCCCCGCCCTGATGCTGCTCAATGCCCGCGGCGGCGAACTGGGTCTCAGCGGTGGCGCCAGCTACTTCTGGGCCTCGGGGCTGCTCTCGTCGTTCCTGGACAACGCCCCCACCTACCTGACCTTCCTGGCCACGGGCATGGGCTCGCTGGGCATTCAGCACGCCGTGGACATGACCACGCACTCTGTCGCATCCATCCAGATCCTGGAGGGCATCTCGGCCGGCTCCGTGTTCATGGGTGCAATGACGTACATCGGCAACGGCCCCAACTTCATGGTCAAGGCCATCGCGGAGGGCAGCGGCATCCGCATGCCGAGCTTCTTCGGCTACATGGCCTACTCGATGCTCGTGCTGTTCCCGGTGTTCGTGCTGGTCACGCTGATCTTCTTCTGATGCCCCGGCGGGCGCCCCGGCGCCCGCTCGCGACGACGCTGCATTCAAGAAAAGACCTCGGCCATGGGGGCGTTGCCCTCATGGCCCCACCAGGGAGCCGGGCTCTTTGGACCCTGAGTGCGGGCAAGTCCGCGCTTGCCTTGGCCAGAGTCCGTACGGGGGGTGCGGGGGCCCTCGGCCCCCGCATTGGATTTGTCGTGGTTCCTGAGCGGCCCAGCCACCTCAGGCGGAGCGGGAACGCGCCGTCGCGAAGGCGGGCGGTTGGCTGCCCGGGCGCCGATGCGCATTCAGTTGCGGCTCCTGGCCCTGCAACGCGACACGACGGTACTGTGCCGGCGGCATGCCCACCATGCGCTTGAAGATGCGGGTGAAGGCCGCCGTGGAGGGATAGCCCACCGCCCGCGCCACCTCGCCCAGCGGGCGCCGGGGGGCGCGCAGCATTTGCAGCGACGCCTGGATGCGCCAGCGCGTAAGGTAATTCGGGGGCGGCTCGCCCACCATGGCCGTGAACTGGGCGGCGAAGGCCGTGCGCGACATGCCCACGTGCTCGGCCAGCGAGGCGGTGCTCCAGGCCCGCGCGGGCTCGCCGTGGATGCAACCCAGCGCCCGCGCGATGCGCTCGTCGCCCAGCGCCCGCAGCCACCCCGCGCAGGCTCCGCGGCCATCCTCGATTGTGCCCCGCACCGCCTGCAGGAACAGCACCTCCAGCAGCCGCTCCACGATCTCCCGCGAACCCGGCCGCGCCGAGGCCAGCTCGGCGGAGAGCAACTGCACGCCGTGCTCCAGCGGCATGGCGCGCCAACCCTCGCCGCAGCTCACGTGCAGCACGGGCGGCAGTTGCGAGAGCAGCGGGTGCACCCCGTGGCGCGAGAAGCGATAGCGGCCCGTGATGAGCAGGGTCTCGCGACCGTCGCCGCCCAGGCGCATCTCCGCCACAGCTTCCGGCGTCCGGTCCGCCAGCAGCGCCTCGGCGGATTGCCGCGGACTCTCCGGCGCATCGGACAGGCTGTGCGCATCGCCGTGGGGCAGCAGCACGAAGTCCCCGGTGTGCAGCTCGATCGGTTGGGGTTGCCCTCGCACGCTCAGACAGGCCACCCCGCCCAGGATTAGATAGAACACCGCCTCCGGGCTGGGCCCCTGCTCCAATCCCCAGGGGGCAAAGCAGCGCGGCAGCGGCAGCAGTTCGCAGGCAAGGTTCAGGTGCAGCAGAAGATCGCTCAACACGTCCATGTGTATCCAGGATGCGTGGGCCGCCTGATGGGCCGCCGGCGTCGGGCTCCAGAGGGGAAGGTGAAGGGCTGGGCACTGCGGTCCGCGGGAGCCGTCGCGGAGCGGGCAGCACCGACAACTTCGCACGAAACACGAACCCCGGGCTGATTGTCAAATCCGCACCGCCGTGGATGGCGCCCGCGGCGGGACACGAACTGGCTCGCGGGCAGTGCTCGCAGCGTCCGTGGGGCGCGGCGTTGGGGGCTCGCACGCGCTTCTCCGGAGCGGCGCGCAAATTGCTTGTCAGAAGGAGTGCGGAGCGCTCTGCGCCGCCACCCCTAACTGCACCTCTCGACGACAAGGACCTGCGATGACGGCAACGACCCTGCGTGCGATCACCGCCCTGTGCGCCCTGACCCTGCTGGCCGCCGGCTGCTCCATCGGACGCGGCCGGGCTCCCGAAGGGGCCGCCCGCGGACAGGCCAAGGCCTCCGGCATCGCATCCGACGTGGAGAGCCTGCGCAAGGAGAACGCGCAGTTGCGCGATCAGCAGGCCGCCATGCAGAACCGCATGCAGGACCTGCAGCACACGCTGGCGCAGACCCAGGAAGAGCAGCGGCGCTACCGCGAGTCCATGACCAAGAACTTCGACCTGCTCGAACAGTCGGTCTCGCTGACGCTCTCCAAGACCATTACGGCAGACCTGGGCAACCGCCCGGCCCTGAGCGCCGCACCCGCCCAGCCGCAGGCCCGGCCGACCCGGCCCACGCCCACGGCGCACGCAAGCACCGCCCCGGCCGTCAGCAAGGCCCACGCCGCGACGGCCTCCGCCTCGGCGAAGGCGAGTCAGCCGGCCGCTGCAGCCCGGACCACGTCCATGGCGATGCCCACCGCGGCCCAGCCCACGCCGGCCGTGATGCGCGCCAATCCCAACGCAGTGGAGGCCACGCCGGTCGCCATGCGCTCCCCGGCCACCGCGCAGGAGGCGGCCGCGGAGGATCCCGACCTGCTGCCCCCGCAGAACCCGCGGCACCTCACTGCGCACCAGGAGGCCAAGCCCCTCTATGAGAAGGGCTTCGACCTGTTCGCGCGCAAGGATTACGACCAGTCCATCATTGTGTTCAAGAACTTCCTCCAGCGCTTCCCGGACGACATCTACAGCGACAACGCGCAGTTCTGGATCGCCGAGGCCTACCGCGCCGAAAAGCGCCCCGCGGAGGCCGAAGCCGCCTACCGCGACGTGCTGCGCGATTACGAGCACCGCAGCACGCTTGAAGGCTACAAGACGCCCGACGCCATCTATCGCCTGGGCCAGCTCTACGCCCAACGGGGCGACCAGCGGCGCGCGCGCCTGTTCTTCGGCGTGCTGGCCGAGCGCTTCCCGGATACCTCCGCCGGCCGCAAGGCCTCCCGCGAGATGGACGCCATCGGCATGAACACCGCCGCGCGGTAATCTCCCACCCGGCGGGATTCGCCTCCGCTGCCGCGGGGCAGCGCTCCCCGCCATCCAGCCGCCCCTGGCCGCCTGTTGGGCTGCGCCGCGATTGGCCGTACAATGGGACGATGCTTCATCTCCCAATCGGCCCGCGGCGCATGAGTCTTCGCTTTCCATGCCTCCTTCTGCCCGGACTCCGCCCACGCACGCGGTGGGTCGCCGTGGCGGGCCTCAAGGCAGCGCTGCTGGTGGTGGTGTTGCTGCTCGCCACGACCGCACCGGCGCTGGCCGGCCCACCACCGGCCGCCGCATCGCGGTCCGCTGCCCCGGTGGAGCCGCCGGATAGCGCCGCGGCCGCGCTCCCGGCGTCGGACTGGCGGGTGCGGGCGGAGCCGGGCCTGCGTTTCGAATACGCGCCGCAGGACGAGGCCCTCGCCGCGCGCCTGTGGCCCGTGATGGAGACGGACCGCCAGGCGGTGATGGAGCGCCTGCGCATGTTTCCCGATGCGGAGTTGCGCGTCGTGCTGGCGCCCACCGTGCGGCGCTTCGACGCGCTACTGGGCGGGGCCCCGCCCGAAGGCACGCTGGGCGTGTACCTGCTGGGCCAGCGCACCATCGTGTTGCGCTCGCCACGCACGGCGCCGGGCGGGAACTGGGACCTGCGGGGCGTGCTGCGGCACGAGTTGGCCCACGGCATCATCGACATGGCCATCGCGCAACCCATCCCGCTATGGCTGAACGAGGGCCTGGCCATCCTGGTCTCGGACGAGCTGGACTACCTGGACGAAGCGCAGCTCACCACGCTGGCCGTGCTGGGCCGGCTGATCCCCCTGCCGCAGCTTTTCGCGTCGTTTCCCCACGGCCACGGGGCCCGCACGCTAGCCTATGCCCAGGCGGCGAGCTTCGTGCGCTTCCTGCTGCGGGAGGATGGCATGGGCGGCCTGCAGCGCCTGCTGCGGCACTTGGCCGCGGGAGCGTCCCCGCAGGAGGCCTTCCTTCAGACCTACGGGCAGCCGCTGGGCACGCTGGAGCACCGCTGGCAGCAGCAGCTTTCCCAGCGCTTCTCCACGCTGACGCTGATCACCACCAGCAGCCTGCTGGGGGGCCTGGGCATCCCGCTGCTGCTGCTGGCCGTGGCGCGCCGCTGGTGGCAGCGCCGCAAGGCCTACCGCCAGTGGGAGCTGGAAGAGCGCCTGCAGGCGCTCGTGCGGGGCGTACCGCCGCCTCCACCGCCGGATACACCGCCCGCATCCGGGCCGCCGGGCAGCCCGCGCCTCAGGGACGGATGGAATTGAGCAACAGGTGTACGGGCTCCGTCCCCAGCTTGTCCGGTGCATCGGCGATGCCCCATACCTGGACGCCCACGTTTCCCGTGGGCTGAGCGCAATCCAGCCGCCAATAGGCGCTGCCATTGTTCAGCAGCACCTCGGCGAACTCCACTTGCTGGTCGTTGATGCGCTTCGCGCCGTCCCCATCGATGGCATAGCCGTCGTCCCGTGCGGCCAGTGCCGCCTGATAGCGGCACGGCGTATCCGGCCGCCCGAAGATGACGCTGAGTTGCACCACCACGTCGCCCGCCGCCGTGGACAGCGACCCGAACTGCGGGTTGTCCAGCGTTGGTGTGGAGGTGACATACGCTGCAAAATAGGTGCTGTCGTATTCGAACTGGCCGATGCTTCCCCCGGTGAGATCGGGAATGGACTGCGCGGCGCTGGGTGTCCCGGCCGTGGGGGGCGCGGTGCCCGGGCCGAAGGGTGTGGGGGTCTCGTTGTCCGGCGCCAGTCCGCAGCCCGCCAGCAGCAGCGCCAGCGCACCCACGAGCGCCATGCGGCGCAGCGCTGTGCGACGACCGCGATGCAAGGCCCGGGGGCGATGTGTCGCGGTACCCATGTCAGAAGGCCTGGCCGATGGTGAGATGGGTCTGCACGCCCTCGTCGCTGGCTGCCAGATCGAAGCGCAGCACGATGGCCTGGAACAGCGCCCGTGCGCCCAGCCCATAGGAGTGGTGCATCTGCTCGAATAGCGTGTGGTTGTTGGTGGGCGAGACCTGGCCTACCTCGTAGAACGCTGCCAGTTGGATCGCCTCCAGCACGCCGTGGGCGATCACAATGTCCAGGTGCGTGTTGAGCGGGTAGATGTAGCGCGCCTCCAGCCCGCTGAACACGCCATAGCGGTCCGACCAGCGCCCCTCCGGATAGCCCCGCAGGGGCGGACTGCCCCCGGCCACCACCTGGCCCGATGGAATGTCGCCGCTGGTCGTGAAGTACTGGTTGTCCCAGGCCAGCACCAGGCGTTTGCTCAGCGGCCAGTAGAACGCCGCGCCATAGTTGCGGATGCGCAGGTGCGGATCGTTGCCGAAGGCCGTCTGCGTGCCCGAATCGTCGCCCAGGATGGAGTGGTGCGGCGCGGGCAGCGTGGTGCCGAAGCTCAGGCGCACGCCCGTGTGCGGGTCCACCACGTCGTCCGTGAAGTCCAACAGCAGGTCCGCCGAGGCCGAGTTGCGGGTCAGCGGCTCCTCGTTGCCGGAGGGGCCCAGGTCGAAGCCCCGGAAGTACGCCAGGGTGTAGCTGGCCACGATGCGCCGCTCCCAGAACCGCAGCGTGGGCCGCAGCAACTGGAACTTGAAGCGCGCCGTGATGGGGATCGTGAAGTTGGGCGAGTCGCGGCCGGGCAGATAGACCGCCAGGTTGCCCAGGCGGATGTCCGCGTATTGGTAGTCGAAGCTCAGGTGCGGAACACCGGTGGGCACCTCCTGCACCGCCAGCGCGGCAATACTGATGTCCGAGCCGTCGATGGACTTGGCGACCGTGGCACCCCCGTTGATCCCCGTATCGCCCACATTGCTGGCCGAGCCGATCACCCCCACGAACACCCCGATACCCGGTAGTGACGCCACGGCGGGCACGGCCAGGTACTCGTTGGGCGCCCGGTCCTCATAATCCCGCCGCCGCTCCGGCGGGGAGGCTGTCGCCGGCCACGGCGCCCACAAGCCCAGCAGCAGCGCCAGCAGCGGCACGAACAGCAAGTTGCGGCTCCCCCAGCGGGGCAGGCGGCGGTCGAAGCACCGACAGCGGCTGCGCAGAAGGCTCACGGGAGATTTCAGGGGAGGGTGGGCAGCGCAACCATGGGGAACAGCCAAGGATGCAGCACAAAACGCCGCGTGGCGGCCTTGCGCCAACGAAGCGGCGGCGGCCCCCCCACCTTGTTTGTATACCACGCGGCGACTCTGCGGGAAACGGCACCCCCTTCTCCACCGTCATTCCGGGCGCAGCCGGGCATCCGCTGTGGTTGGCGGCCGCCACACCGCGCCACGATGCCTCCCACGGCCCGGCCGGCCCCCGGAAGCCGCGCTGTAGCCTTGCATTCGGGGCCCGAACGGCGGATGAATGAAGGCACCTTCACCACCCGCGCGCCGGACCCTGCTGCGAGACCCCCGGCCGCGACGCCATCGCAACCGCAGCATCCGTTGCGGCCCGTAACGCTTGCCGCCGCGCGGCATTGTCCTGCCCGGAGAGTCCCATGACCGAGCGCTACAAATACCTGCTGGGCGAAACCGACATCCCCCGCCACTGGTACAACCTGCAGGCCGACCTGCCCGAGCCGCTACCGCCTGTGATTCACCCCGGCACGATGCAGCCCATCGGGCCGGAAGACCTGGCGCCGCTGTTCCCCATGGCCCTGATCGGTCAGGAGGTGAGCCAGGAGCGGCACATCGAAATCCCGGAGCCCGTGGCGGACGCCTATCGGCTGTGGCGGCCCACGCCCATGCACCGCGCCTGGCGGCTGGAGCGCGCGCTCGATACCCCCGCGCACATCTACTACAAGAACGAGAGCGTCTCGCCCGTGGGCTCGCACAAGCTGAACACGGCCATCCCGCAGGCCTTCTACAACCAGCAGGAGGGCGTGCATCAGCTCACCACGGAGACGGGCGCGGGCCAGTGGGGCTCGGCGCTGGCCATGGCGGCGAACTACTTCGGCCTTTCGCTGGAGGTGTTCATGGTCAAGGTCTCCTACCAGCAGAAGCCCTACCGCCGCTCCATGATGCACACCTACGGTGCGGAGGTGACCCCCAGCCCCTCGGAGAAGACCCACGCCGGGCAGGCCGTGCTGGAGAAGGACCCCAACTCCACCGGCTCCCTGGGCATCGCCATCTCGGAGGCCGTGGAGGCCGCGGCCAGCAGCGGCGGCAAGAAGAAGTACAGCCTGGGCTCCGTGCTCAACCACGTGCTGATGCACCAGACGGTGATCGGCGAGGAGACGCTCAAGCAGATGGAGCTGGCCGGGGAGTATCCCGACGTGGTGATCGGCTGCGTCGGCGGCGGCTCCAACTTCGGCGGCTTCGCCATCCCCTTCGTGCGCGAGAACCTGGTGGGCGGCAAGAAGGCGCGCATCGTCGCCGTGGAGCCGACGGCCTCGCCCAGCCTCACCAAGGGCCGCTACGTGTACGACTTCGGCGATACGGCGGCCACCACGCCGCTGATGAAGATGTACACGCTGGGGCACTCGTTCATCCCGGCACCCATCCACGCCGGCGGGTTGCGCTACCACGGCATGGCTCCGCTGATCTGCCACCTGTACGACCTGAAGCTGATCGAGGCCGTGGCCGTGCCGCAGAATCCCGTGTTCGAGGCCGCCGTGACCTTCGCCCGCGCCGAAGGCATCATCCCCGCCCCGGAAACGTCCCATGCCATCCGCGTGGCCATCGACGAGGCCCTCCGGTGCAAGCAGACCGGCGAGAAGAAAGTGATCGCTTTCAACCTCTCGGGTCACGGGCACTTCGACATGCAGGCGTACGACGACTACTTCGCCAAAAAGCTCGAGGACTACGAGTATCCAGAGGCGGCGGTGGAGGCGGCGTTGAAAGAGCTGCCCCAGGTCGGCTAGGCTCTGCTCGATAGCCGCAGACAATCCAGTGCGGGGGCCTATGTCCCCCGCACCCCCCAATACAAGTCCTGACCGAAGGCCGCGGCCCCGCACGCAACCAGGGCCCGGGGAGTCCTGCTCCCTGATAGGGCTATGGGAGGCCGGGCTAGATCAGCGGCTTGCGCAGGCGCTTTTCCACGGCCTGCTTCAGCTCCGCAATGCCGTCCAGGTTAGGATTGATGTTGAGCGCACGGTCAAAGTAGCCGATCGCCTCCGGGAAGCGCCCCAGCTCAATCAGGCACAGACCCGCGCCGGAAAGCGCACCGAAGTGGTACGGGTTGCGCTTCAGCACGGCGGCGATGTCCTTCAGCGAGTCCTCGTAGCGGCCAAGCTGGTATTCGGCCGTGGCCCGCTTGTTGTAGGCCTCGGCGAAGTCCGGCGCGCGCTCGATCACGCGCGTGAACACGCCCACGGCGGCCTCCGTCAGGCCCCGCGCCAGCAGCAGCGTGCCCGCGTTGAACTCGTCGTCCACCTCCGGCTTGCCCGAGCGGCTCCAGATGGCCCACAGCGCCTCTTCGGCGAGCTGGCGCACCCCCGCATCGTCATCGCGCAGGGCGACGGCCACCTGCGGCACGGCAGAGAAGTCGCCGCTCGCTTTCAGCCCCAGCAGCGCGGCTCGGCGCGCGGCTGCGTCGCCGTCGTGGAGCTCGCGCAGCAGCGTGGCCTGGGACGGTTCCGCTCCCCTGGCGCGCGGCAGCGTGACGCCCAGCGACAGCAGCACCAGCAGCGCATAAGACAGCGCCAGCGGCACCGACCGGCTCCGGCGGGCGGCCTTTCCGCGCGGGGACGGCATCGGGATGGCCATGGCTCCTCTCCGTCGGGTGAAGGGGTGCGGGGGCAATGCTCAGCGGCAGCACCCGCAGTATAGCGCACGGGCCGCGGTTGTCTTCGGCTGCGGTCTCACGTACATATCTACAGACGGCGCAGTGGCGCGGTTTCTCTGCCTTGCAGCGGCCATCCGCCCGAAGCCACGGCCCCTGGAGCCCCTGCCATGCGCAGCGGGCTCCGGGCCGCGCGGCCCGCCGGCCGGCCAGGGGTGGCGCAATGGGCCGGCAGGGCACGGATGACGGCGGCTCGGCGCCCACCGATGGGCCGGAACTCCGTCGCGCGTGCCGCCATCCGTTGCCCGGGGTTGCGACCATGCCGATGGAGTTTGAAGCAGCCATTGAGAACGCACAGGTGCTGTTCCTGTTCGACCGGCGCTCCCAGCGCCAGTTGCAGGAGATGGCCGAGGAGGCGCCACCGCGTTCCCGGGATCGCTACCTGATCCAGCTCACCATGGCTGCGTTCGCCTACTACAACTCGGCGGACGGACAAGGTGCCGACCTGCGCAAGATCATCGCCCAGGCCATGGGCGTGCTGCGCGAGATCAAGCAGTTCCGCGAGGACCGCGTGTTCTTCACGCTGGCTCTTCGCATGGAAGTGGACCTGCTGCTGCACCTCTCGGCGCTGACCTACCAGGAGGCCGAGCCCAGAGACAAGCCGGCATGCATCTTCAACGAGGAGGACACGCGCGCGCTGTCCATCTGCGAGACGCTGCTGAAGAACTTCCCCACCACGTTCGATCCGCTCCCCAGCGCCTGGTACAGCGGCGTGATCCCGCTGTTTCCGCCCTTCCGCGATGAGGTAGTGCTGTTCTACCGCGATCGCGTCGTGGAACACCGCATGGTGGCGCTGACGCAGATCCTGGAGAAACTACGCCAGGAACTGACCCTGGCGGCGGGGGTAATCCGGGCCAAGCAGTTCATCGCCGAGCATGACATCGCCGTGAAGGCGGTGGATCGCGTGACGCGCTACCTGATCTCCAACGTGCAATCCATTGCCCGGTTCGTGGAGACGGCGCTGCCACCCTCCGTGTCGCTCACGTCGGATATCGCCCTGCCGCGCGGGATCACGCCATCGCAACTGGAGACCGCCGTCGGCAACGTGACGCGCCAGATCGACGCGGCCCGGAGCGAGAAGGACATTCGCAAGTTCACCGGGCATCTGCTGCAACTGGGCATCCTGCAGTTCCTGCGCGAGAATCCGGAAGGGACCGTGAGCGCCCTGCTGCGCACGCTCAAGGCTAGTGCGCGCATCAGTCCGGAAGACAAGCAGATCCGCCAGTTCCAGCACGAGAAGTTCCCGGATATTCCGTTCATGGTGGGCACCTCGTTCCTGCGCGCGGCCCTGGAGCAGCGGCCGGGCGGCGAGCTGCTGCGCGGTATGCTGGACAATTGCGCAGCGGGACTGATGCGGGCCATCGCGTTACAGCCGCACTACCACCAAGCCTACGTGAATCTGCTGGTGGCGCTGCGCCACCGGGGGGAGCCGGGGGAGCCGGACGAGCTGATCCGCCTGTACCTGCAGCACTTCAAGAAAGACCTGGAGCAGATCAACGGCACGGCATTCCGGAACCTGGCCGTGCAGGAGCACCACGCCAACCAGCAGCGGCTCTCGCCGGAGGTGGTGCAGTGGCTGCTGCTGTCCGAGTTCTGCACGGGCGGGGAGCTGAACAAGGCCCAGCGGATGCTGCAGGAGCTGAAGACCCTGTATATCCTCAATGCCCACGACTTCTCGATCGCCTACCTGGATGCCTACCGCTCGTCGTTCCGCATGAAGGACGAGGAGTTCATCAAGAGCCTGGAGAACGACGAACTGCACTCGGCGCTGCTGTTCTACATCGCGCACGCCTTCACCTCCCTGGCGCTCATGCAGGGCCGGGGCGGCAGCGATCTGGTGATCGAGTACGCGAACCTGGACCAGGCCATCGACCTGAACGGCGAGGCGCTCTACTTCAACCCCCGCAACGGCAGTGCGCTGCGGCTCGTGGATACGCAGGCGCAGATCCTCCAGTACGCCCTGGCCCGCTCCCAGAAGCGCTGGGAGAACATCAACCAGACGATGGGCCAGCGCTTTCAGTTCTATGAGGAGTATCTGCGCCAGGAAAAGAGCACCAACGCCCTGCGCGAGCGCCTCACCAACCTGAAGCTGGACGACCGCCTGCCCGAGCTGAAGATCTCGCGCCCAGCTTTGGCCCGCATGTCCGACGTGATTTCCGAGGATCAGCGCGACCGCCTCAAGCACCGCGTGGAAGCCACCTGACGCCCTGGTTCCGCAAGGCATTCCGACCCTGGGGGCTCTGCCCCCACAGCCCCGCCAGGGAGTACGGCTCCCTGGGCTCTATTTGCGGGTGAGACCTCGCTGACCCTGGCCGAGACTTGTCTTGGGGGCGCCGGGGCCCTCGGCCCCCGCATCGAATTTCTTGTTGTTCTCCAGCGGCCCCTGCACCGCCTATTCGCTGGGCGGGGGTGAGGGCAGCGCCGGGGGCGGTGCGGTGGGTGGGGCGTTGAACGCCTGATCCAGGCGCTTGGCGAAGAGGGAGGGGTTGGCGGGATTCGCCGGTTGGCTGGAAACCTCGCCCGGACGCGGACGCACCGTGCCCGGATCGGGCGTGATCACGGAACCGGCGATGCCCTGGTCAAAGACGTTCTGGTTGAACTCCGACTCGCGGAAATACTCCACGCTGGAATCGGGACAGTCCGGGTAGTCCAGCCGCCCGTCCACGTTGCACACGCGCACCCCGACGTATTCGTCCGGCGGCTGGGGGAAGGTCTCGCCATTGTAGGGCGGCAGCGCCTGCTTCATGAAGCTGTGCCAGATCTCCGCAGGCATGCGGCCGCCAAACTCGCGAGGCATCACCGCATTGTCGTCGTTGCCCACCCACACGCCCGCGACCAGGTTGGGCGTGAAGCCGACGAACCACGCATCGCGCGGCCCGTCGTTGGTGCCCGTCTTGCCGCCCGCGGGGCGGTCCAGGCGCGCACGCCAGCCCGTGCCGCGCTCCAGCACGCCGGCCAGCAGGTGGCGCATCTGGAAGGCCGTCCAGGGGGAGATCACCTCCACCGGGGGGTCGGGGAAGTGCTCGTAGAGCACGTCGCCATCGCTGTTGGTCACCTTGCGGATGAAAACCGGGTGCACGCGCATGCCACCATTGGCGAATGCCGCGTAGGCCGCCGTGAGGTCTTCCAGGGTCACCTCCGAGCAGCCCAGCGCAACGCACAGCCCGTTCTGCTTGCGCAGCGGCACCCCCCAGCGCCGTGCCAGACGCACCAGGGGATCCATGCCCAGCTTATCCAGCAATTGCACGGCGATCACGTTGCTGGACAGCTCCAGGGCGCGCTCCAGCGTCATGCGGCGATCCTCGGCCACGGGCTCTCCATGCCGCAGTGCCGGGAGTCCGTAGTGGTCGTCGTAGTTGCGGGGGGAATACACCAGACTCGGGTCGATATCGTTCAGCCCCACCGTGGAGTCCAGCGGGACGTCTTTCTCGTACAGCCGCAGGTAGTTGCCCATCTCGTCCCAGGTGTATCGGACAGGCTCGTCCAGGAACACCATGTTGGGTCGGAAGTGGTGCTCCAGCGCCGCTGAGTAGAGGATCGGCTTAATGGCCGAGCCCGGCTGACGCAGCGCCTGGGTGGCCCGGTTGAACTGGGACTCGTGATAGTCCACTCCACCCACCAGCGCGCGCACGGCTCCGCTATAGGGATCCAGCGCGATCAGGGAGCCCTGGTGCGCGTCCGAATCCCGCTGGGGCAGGTGGCTGATAAGCTGCTCGGCCACGCGTTGGGCGTTGGAGTCCAGCGTCGTGTACACGCGATAGCCCTTGCCCGAGACGCTGCGCACGCCCAGGGAATCGCGCAATTGCTTGAGCACCTCCTGCACGAAGTACGGCGCGCTCACCAGGTCAGGCTCTGGCCGATACACCACCAGCGGTTTGTCCAGCGCGTCCTTCAGCTCGTCCGCCGTGATCCAGCCCAGCTCCGCCAGCGACCGCAGCACCTGGGTGTGCCGCTCCATCAACGGCTTGAGCTGATCCAGCGGCAACGTGGGGCCGGGCGGCGGCGTCTCGCCCTCGGGTAGGGCCAGGTAGCCCTCCGGCTTCTTGATCAGCGCCGCCAGGAAGGCCGCCTCGCTCACGTCCAGGTCCGCGGCGGACTTGTGGAAGTAAGCCTGCGAGGCCTTCTCCACGCCGTACACACCGTTGCCCAGGTACACACGGTTCAGATAGAACTCCAGCAGCTTGAGCTTGGGAAAGGCATTCTCCAGCGCGATGGCCATGAAGACCTCGCGGATCTTGCGCGTCAGGGTGCGCTCCGGCGTGAGCAGGGTCAGCTTGACGAGCTGCTGGGTGATCGTGCTCCCGCCCTGCTCGTAGCCCATGGCCCGCAGATCGGCCCATACGGCCCCCAGCAACCGGATCGGGTCCAGCCCGCGGTGGGAGAAGAAGCGGCGGTCCTCGATGGCCACCACGGCCTTCTGCAGAAAGGGGCTGATGCGCGTGATGGGCACGGAGTGGCGGTCCTGCTGCCCCTCCACCGCGGCGATGAGCTGGTCGTCCTTGTCGTAGATGAGCGTGTTGTTGGAGGCCTCGGCGACGGCCGCGTTGAATTGCCGTACCACGGCCGGGGCATAGAGCTGGAAGCCCACCACGAGCCCCAGGGTGAGCGCTGCCAGCCCGCCCAGGATCCAGGCGGGGATGATCCACAGTCGATCCGATTGCAGCCAGTTGCGCATCACGGCCAACAGGAGAGAGGCTGGAGGTACGGGCGGAACGACCGGCCGGAGCGGCCACCGGCGGTCGCGCCTGCTTCCGGCCGTGCAACATGCACGCCGCCCCACCGTTCCACGAACAGGAGACGGAACCCGCCGCGGTGGTTCAGGCGGAGGTCCGCGTGCGCTGCCGGCATGACGGCTCCGGATTCCGGAAGCGGTGGTGACAGGTGAGCGGGACGATGCAGGTGGCGCCACCGTCGGCATCCCAGCCGGTCGAGCGCGCTGCCGGGGCAGCCTGACCGCGGCATCCATGCCGCCCGAAGCCCCGGGAGCAATCCAGGTCCAGCGCCCTATTATACGTCAATTGCGAGCACTGAATGCAATGGCCCAGCAACGCCGTTTTTCCCGCCTGCCATTTCCGACCGCCTCCACGCTCACCGTGGGCACCTCCGGACGTGCCTACGAGACCGATCTGATCGACCTATCGTTGAAGGGCGCGCTGGTGCACCGGCCTTCCGCGTTGGAGGAGGTGGTGCCCGGTGCTCCCGCCGTGCTGAGCGTGCATCTGGAGGACAGCCCGGTGGTCATCACCATGAAGGGCACCGTGGCGCACCTCTCCGCGGAGCGCCTGGGCCTGCACTGCCTCTCCATCGACGTGGACAGCATCACCCATCTGCGGCGCCTGATGGAGCTCAACCTGGGCGATCCCGGCCTGCTGGAACGCGAACTGCTGGCCCTGGGCTGAGCATTGCCCAGGGCGCGAGGCCGGTCGATAATGCGCCACCCACGGCGCTGTGGAGCCCGATCGACCGAACGTCCGGCAAGCCGCCAGGGCGCATCGCACGGGGCCTGGAGGGCGCCCACGGAGGCCGTTTCGGTTTGACATCGGGCCGACCGACCGAGTACCTTGGCTACGGGCATGCGGGGGCGATCCCGTGGCCCCGCGAGCCCACGCGGTCGGCCCTCGCGAGGGCGCCCGACCATCCCCCATGCCCCGGTGGCGCCATGTCAGCCGAATCGCGCAAAACCAAGTTTATTTTCGTGACCGGCGGCGTCGTATCAGGGCTGGGCAAAGGCATCACCACAGCGTCCATCGGGGCGTTGCTGGAAAGCCGGGGCCTCACCGTCAGCATCACCAAGCTCGATCCGTACCTCAACGTGGACCCGGGCACCATGAGCCCGTTCCAGCACGGCGAGGTGTTCGTGACGGACGACGGGGCCGAGACGGACCTGGACCTGGGCCACTACGAGCGCTTCACCCACGCCCAGTACACCCGCAACAACAACTGCACCACGGGCCAGATCTACGACACGATCCTGCAGAAGGAGCGGCGTGGCGACTATCTGGGCAAGACGGTGCAGGTGATCCCGCACGTCACGGACGAGATCAAGGCGCGCATTCTGGCGGCCTCCCAGGGCGTGGACCTGGCGCTGGTGGAGATCGGCGGTACGGTGGGCGATATCGAATCGCTGCCGTTCCTGGAGGCGATCCGCCAGTTCCGCTTCGACCACCAGCGGCGCGACATCCTCTACGTGCACCTGGTGCTGGTGCCTTTCATCGATGCGGCCGGGGAGCTGAAGACCAAGCCCGCCCAGCACAGCGTGAACAAGCTGCGCGAGATCGGTATCCAGCCCGACATCCTGATCTGCCGGGCCAATCAGGACATCGCCGCGGAACTGCGCCGCAAGATCGCCCTGTTCACCAACGTGGACGAGGATTGCGTCATCCCCTGCATTGACCGCCCCAGCGTGTACCAGGTGCCCCTGTCCCTGCACGAGGAAGGACTGGACGCCCGCATCGTGGAGAGGCTGGACATCTGGACCGGCCGGCCCAACCTGAAGGCCTGGGAGGAAATCGCGGACCGTTACGGCAACCCCCTGGGCACCGTGCGCCTGGCGATGGTGGGCAAGTACGTGGGCAACCGCGATGCCTACGAGAGCATCAACGAAGGACTGGTGCACGGCGCCATCGCCAACCAGGTCAAGCTGAACGTGGAGTATGTGAACTCGGAGGACCTGGAGCAGAGCAACGCCGAGGGCCAACTGCGCGGCTTCGACGCCATCCTCGTGCCCTACGGCTTCGGCTCGCGGGGGGTGGAGGGCAAGATCGAGGCGATCCGCTACGCCCGCGAGAACAACGTGCCCTTCTTCGGCATCTGCTTCGGCATGCAGATGGCCGTGATCGAGTACGCGCGCCACGTGGCGGGTATTCCCAAGGCCAGCTCCGGCGAGTTCACCCCCGATCATCAGTTCAACGTGATCGACCTGATGCCCGAGCAGCAGGACGTCACGGCGAAAGGCGGCACCATGCGGCTGGGCGCCTACCCCGCCGTGCTGGCCGACGGCACCCTGATCGCCAAGATCTACGGCAAGAAGTCCATCAGTGAGCGCCACCGGCATCGCTTCGAGGTGAACAACGCGTTCGTGCCCACGCTCAAGCAGGCGGGGCTGGTCTTCTCCGGCACCAGCCCGGATGGTTCCCTGGTGGAAACGATCGAGCTGGAGGACCACCCCTGGTTCATCGGCTGCCAGTACCATCCCGAATTCAAGTCCAAGCCCTTCGCGCCCCATCCCCTGTTCAAGTCGTTCATCAAAGCCGCTGTGGAGCATTCCAGGCGCTATGAACAGGAATCGCTGCTCCAGCGGGAGACGGCCTGAGGGCCCAGCGGTCATCGGCACCCCCACCCCCCGCCCCCCCATGAGGCTCCTGCCGGCGCTGCTCGTGGCGACCCTGGTCGCCGTGGCATTGCCGGTTCGAACGGCACCGGCAGCCCCACTGCCCGCGGAGTCCTCGGCCCAGCCCGCCGCCCAGGTAGCCGCGCCGCCGCCGGCGTGCCCGCCGGACAAGGAACTGTGCGTGCAGGCGGAGCACACGGGCGGCATCGACCTCAAGACCGGCGTGGCGCACCTGGAGGGCAACGTGCGCGGCGTCGTGCGTTCGCGCGGACTCAGCTTCCAGGGCGGCAGCCTCACCGCCTATCGCGACGGCGGACAGGAGTGGGTGCGGCTCGTGCTGGAGCAGGACGTGCGGCTCAGTCAGGACGGCCGGGAGAGCGAGAGCGACCATGGCGTGCTGGAGCGCGACCAGATCCGCCTCACCGGCAACGTGCGCATCGAGCAGCCCGACCTGCGCATCGAGGGCAACGAGGCGGAGATGCACGCGGACGGCAAGCGCACCATCGTGCGTGGGCAGGCCGGGGCGCCACTCACGATGCAGGTGCAGCGTGCGCTGCTGGTGGAGGGCGATGGGCCAGCCCCGGCGGATGCCGACGTCACCACGGAGCTGCGCGCCCAGAAGGCCGTGCTGGAGGACCAGCCGCGCCGCGCCGTGCTCACGGGTGACGTGCACATCGAGCAGTCCAACCAGCGCCTGCGTGTCGACGCGCAGGAGGTGACCTTGCTGTTTGCGCGCGATTCCACGCTGGAGTCCTTCCGGGCCGATGGCCACGTGGTGATTGCCCAGCCCCAGCGGCGCATCACGGCGGACTTTGCGCAGTCGCGCAACAACCTGCGCACGATCCTGCTGGTGGGCCATGCCACCATGCAGCAGGAGGGGCAGTTCGAGCTCAAGTCCGACCGCATGGAGGTTTACGCGGATGCGGACAAGGGCGTCATGGAGACCCACGACCGCCAGAAGCCGATCACGCTCTCGCTGGATCTGGCCGGCGGCCAGACCTACGGGCTCACCCAGGCCGGCATGCTCAAGCTCTCCCAGAAGAGCGTGCCGCCCGCCGTGCTGGACAAGCTGGCGCCGCTGATCGGCGAGACCTTCAAGTCCCGCGCGGCCTTTCGCGAGGCCGTGGCCGGCCGTCTCACCCGGCGTGAGTCGGACGCGCACCTGGAAACGATCCTGGCCAACGCCCGCTGAGCACCCCACCCATGACCGATCACGCCACCCCACTGGAGGGCATCGACTTCGGCATCCCGCTGGCGGACAACGCCTTGGCGGCCGCCGGCCTGCTGAAGGCCTACAACCGCCGCATCGTGGTGAACCACGCCTCCCTGGCCGTCACGCCGGGCGAGGTGGTGGGGCTGCTGGGGCCCAATGGCGCGGGCAAGACGACCATCTTCTACATGATCGCCGGCGTGATCCGCCCGGAGGAGGGCCAGGTGTTCCTGGCCGGCGACAATATCACGCACCTGCCCATGCACCGCCGCGCGCGGCGCGGATTGGGCTACCTGCCCCAGGAACGCTCCGTGTTCCGCCGCCTCACCGTGGAGCAGAACCTGCTGGCCGTGTTGGAGCAGATTCCGCTCTCCCGCGAGGAGCGCTTCGCCCGTATGGAAACGGGCCTGGAGGAGCTGGGCCTGCAGCAGATCCGCACCTCGCTGGGCTACCAGCTCTCCGGCGGCGAGGCCCGCCGCCTGGAGATCGCGCGGGCGCTGGTGCTGCGGCCCTCGTTCGTGCTGCTGGACGAGCCCTTCGCCGGAGTGGACCCCATCGCCGTGCTGGACATCCAGGAGGTGATCGCGCAGATCCGCAACCGCGGCATCGGCGTGCTGATCACCGACCACAACGTGCGCGAGACGCTGCACATCACCGACCGCGCCTACATCATCAACCAGGGCGAGGTGCTGGTGCATGGCGTACCGGACGACCTGGTGAACAACGAGATCGCGCGCAAGATCTACCTGGGCGAGCAGTTCACTTTGTGAGCCCACGGGCCGCCCGGCCTATCCTGCGGCCACCCGCCAGCCATCGCCCGCCACGCCCGCGCACCGGCGCCCCCAGTGGCCTGCCTCGCAACGCCCCTCTTCTTCGGCAAGATTGATGCCAACAGGGTTGCATGGTGGTCCCGGAGCCGCTAGAGTGGCGGCGGAGGCAATCGGACAAAGGGATTTTTCGAGACACTGCCATCCCCTCTGCAGTCGAGCGCCATGTCTTTGAATCTGAAGCTCCAGATGCGGTTGAGCCAACAGCTCATCATGACGCCGCAGCTGCAGCAGGCCATCAAGCTCCTGCAACTCTCCCGGCAGGAGCTGGAAGAGTTGATCGACCAGGCGCTGATCGAGAACCCGGTGCTGGAAGAATCGCCGCCGGAGAACAACGAGTCCCTGGACGAGGCCCTGCCCGCCGCGGAAACCGACGCCATGGCGCCCCAGGAGGATGTGATCGAGGATCACACCCAGGCGGACAATGACGTGGACTGGCAGCAGTATCTGGCCTCGGGCAGCGGGGTCATTCCTGAGCGCCACGCGCGCGATTCCGGCGAGGAATCGAACCTGGAGGCCACCCTCAGCCGCAGCGACACCCTGCACGAGCACCTGCTCTGGCAGCTGGAGATGGCGCCGCTGACGCCCCTGGAGAAGACCATCGGGCGGCTGCTGATCGGCAACATGGACGACGACGGCTATCTCACGTCGAGCATCCTGGAGCTGCTGGAGAGCGACCCGGAACTGCACCGGGCCATCGAGCAGGCCCTGCGCCGCAAGCGCCTCACCGTGCGGGTGCCGGCCGATCTGGACCCGGCCCTGCTCATTGCGCGGCACCAATCCTCCGAGCCGGAGGTGCGCACCAAGGGCCGCAAGAAGGCCCTGCCCGCCTTCGCGGAGGAGGAGGCGGAGGCCGCCGCCCAGGCCGAACGTCCGCGCATCGAGCGCATCAAGGTCAAGCCGGAGGTGGCCGGCGTAATGGAAGGCGTGCTGCGCCAGATCCAGCAGTTCGATCCCATCGGCGTGGGTGCGCGTCACTTGCAGGAATGCCTGGAGGTGCAACTGCGCGCACTGGGCATGGGCGTCCACTTGGCCTACCAGATCGTGCACCACGATCTGAAGCTGCTGGAGAACAAGGACCTCAAGAAGATCGCCCGCCGCCGCAAGGCCGAGCTGGACGATGTGATCGAGGCCTACAAGCTGATCATGTACCTGGAGCCCAAGCCGGGCCGACCCTTCGTACGCGACCGCGCGCAGACCATCATTCCGGACGTGTACATCCACAAGGTGTACGGCGATCCGGACGAGGACGGCGAAGACCGTTACGGGCAGTACAAGGTCACCCTCAACGACACCGGCATCACCCGCCTGCGCATCAGCGACTTCTACCGCGAGATGGCGGACAACGGCGCCGGCAACTCCTCGCTGACCCAGGAGTACATCCAGGAGAAGATCAAGGCCGGCAACTGGCTCATGAAGAGCATCGAGCAGCGGCAGAAGACCATCCTGCGGGTCACGCGAAGCATCCTCAAGCACCAGTACGAGTTCTTCGAGCAGGGCATCAACTACCTGCGTCCGCTGGTGCTCAAGGATGTGGCGGAGGACATCGACGTACACGAATCCACCGTGAGCCGCATCACCACCAACAAGTACGCCCACACGCCGCAGGGCATCTTCGAGCTGAAGTACTTCTTCACCAGCGGCATCGACCAGGGCCAGGGCGAAGTGATCTCGTCCAAGAAGATCAAGGATATGATCCTGCGCATCATCAGCGGTGAGGACGCCCGCGAGCCGCTGACCGACATCCAGATCGCCGAGCGGCTCTCCAACGAAAGCAAGATCAAGGTGGCCCGGCGCACCGTGGCCAAGTACCGCGAGGCGTTGAACTTGCTCCCCTCGAACAAACGCAAGAAGATGTTCTGAAGGCGTCCGGCCTCCTGCAAGGTGCTCCCCGGCACCGCGGGACGCCGCATGGTGGTGCGCCTGGCGCCCCGCACCGTGCCATCCAATAAGGCACCCCAACCGTCCGCAGCGGACCGACTCATGAGATTGCTGGACTATCTGGACCCCGCACTGATTGACCTCCATCTGCAGGGCGAAGACAAAGAGCAGATCCTGGCCAACCTGGTCGGCCTTCTGGCCAGCCGCGGCAAGATCGAGCATCGCGACGCCCTGCTGGAATCGCTGATGGAGCGCGAGGGGCTGGGCTCCACGGGCATCGGCCACGGTGTGGCCATTCCCCACGGCCGCTGTCGCGAGCTTGCGGCCCCGGCCATCGCCTTCGCGCGCTCGGAGCACGAGGTGGACTTCGACTCCATCGACGGCCTCCCCACGCGCATCTTCTTCCTGCTCGTCGCCCCGGAGAACGGGGGCAACGAGCACCTGCATCTGCTGGCCAAGATCGCCCGCCTGATGCGCGACTCGGCTACGCGCGAGCAGTTGCTGGCCATCGACAGCAACGACCAGGTGCTGGAGCTGTTCAACGCCCGCGAGCCCGCCTGAGCCGGGCACACGATCGGCTGCCCCCGCATCACGCTTGCCTTGCGCCCTCACCCGAGGCGATAGTGTGAAGTTGGGTGGGGCACGCCGCCGCACCCCACTGACTCGCCATCGCCCGGGCCCGACCATGGACAGTGGGATCGGAATCATCGTGGCCACGCACGGGCAGCTCGCCGAATCCCTGGTGGAGACGGCCGGGCTGATCCTGCAGCGCCCCAGTGGACTCACGGCGTTCACGTTCGTGGCCCACGAGGACCCCAAGGCCGCATCGCGCCGGCTGCAGTCGCTCATCAAGAAGTGCGACCACGGCCAGGGCGTGATCATCCTCGTGGACCTGTTCGGCGGCACGCCGGGCAACCTGGCCCTCTCCCTGCTGCAAGATGCCAGCGTGGAGGTGGTCACGGGCGTGAACCTGCCCATGGCCGTGGCCGCGGCCAACCTCGATCCCAACCAACAACTCGAGCAGGCCACCGCCGCGCTGGAGCAGGCTGGGCGCAACGCCATCAAGGGCGCGGGACTGCTGCTGCGCTCCGGCTGAGGCCTCCGCCCGCCGCCGAGCCGCCCCCGACGCGCCGGGCAAGCCGGCCGGGCACATCTCGTAGGAGCACGATGGGCATTCTGTCGCGATTCATCAACGTGGTGCGCGCGAACCTGAACGCGCTGCTGAACCGGGCCGAAGATCCGGCCAAAATGCTCGATCAGACCCTGATCGACATGGAGGCCGCCTACGCCAAGGCCAAGGAGCACGTCGCCCGCTCCCTGGCGGACGAGAAGCGCCTGGAAAAGTCCCTCATGGATCAGCAGGCGGAGGTGCAGCGCTGGGACGAGCGCGCGATGCGCGCCGTGCAGCAGGGCGATGACGACCTAGCCAAGGAGGCTCTGCGCCGCAAGAAGGAGCACGCGCGCATGGCCGCTCAATACGAGCACGAGCACGAGGCCCATGCCACCAACGTGCAGCGGCTCAAGGACAGCCTGCACGAGTTGGAAGACAAGATCGAGGAACTGCGCCGCAAGAAGAACCTGCTCGTCTCCATGCAGCACCGCGCGGAGGCGCAGGACCAGATCTACCGCACCATCGAAGGCATCGATTCCGCCGGTGCCGTGGACACCATCGACCGCATGGAGAACAAGATCCAGGAGATGGCGGCCCTCGCCGACGCCCGCCACGAGCTGAACCACGAGTTCTCCGGCGACCGTCTGGAGCAGCGCTTCGCGGAGCTGGACGCCGCCGGCACCGACGTGGACAGCGAGCTGCTGGAGCTCAAGCAACGCGCCCAGGTGGAGCACAAGCCGTAGACTGTGTCTGGAATCGCCCCGACCCGCGGTCGGAATCTGTCATTCCGAGCGCAGTGAGAAATCTGTTGTGTGGGAGAGCAAGCAGATTCCTCGGCCCGCAAAGCGAGCCTCGGAATGACCTGTCCGGCGGCGCGGCGTCTCAGAACAGGAGCACGCGCATGTCGTAGAAGGCGTGGGCATAGGCCGTCACGCCGAAGCCGCGCAGGTAGTATAGCCCGGTGAAGAGCAGCCCCGCCACGAAGCGGAACAGGAAGCTGGCGAACGTGAAGTGGTCGCCCAGCGGCCCGATGTAGTGGGCGGCGGAGAAGAGCAGGGCCGCCAGCACGATCGCCACCACGGTGGCCAGGTGGTGCGGCAACACCAGGCGCATCAGCAGCAGCAGCCCGCCCAGCAGCACCACGCGGAAGATGAACTCCTCGAACAGCCCCGCGCCCAGCGAGAGCGCCAGGCCCCGCGCCGTATCGCCCGCGAAGGGCATCGCGGCGGGGAAGAGCGCGCGGCTGAGAATGACCGAGGGAATGGCCGAGAAGATGAACTCCAGGATGATGTTGATCAGCAGCCCCAGCATGAGGCTGTAGCAGAACGCCTCCGCCACCATCAGCACGCAGTACGTGCCGCGCAGGGGCGTATCGCGGCGCCGCACGGCGGGAATGGCCAGCAGCAGGATCAGGATCATCACGGCCGAAGCGTGGGTGGGGCCCACGTCCAGGCTCTCCAGCAGCAGGCGCAGCCACACGTCGCCCGCGTTGCGCACCTGCCAGCCGCCGATGCTGCCCGAAACCAGCAGCAGCAGCTCGTAGGCGAGCAGCAGCGGCAGCGCGGCGATCACGCCGTAGAAGGCACTGCGCGAGGATCGAAGGTAGTTGGCCATGCCCGGTTCGCGGGAGTAACGTGCTGCCAGCCCATGCCCGGCGGCGCTGCCGGCCGGCAGTACCGTACCGGGGCGGGCGCTGATGTTCAATGCAAAGGAGCCGCCATGCTGCGGATCATCGGAGGCCGGCTGCGCGGACGGCGCTTCAATGCCCCGCCGGGCCGCCAGACTCGGCCCACCGCGGACAAGGTGCGCGAGGCAATCTTCAACACCCTGGCCTCGCTGATGGACCTCGATGGTGTGGAGGCGCTGGACCTCTTCGCGGGTTCGGGTGCCCTGGGGCTGGAGGCCCTCAGCCGCGGTGCGGCGCACTGCACCTTCGTGGAGGCCCACGGCCGCACGGCGGCGGGCATCCGCGCCAATCTGGGCCTGCTGGGCCTGGAGCCCGCCACAGCCCAGGTGGTCACGGCCCGCGTGGAGAGCTGGCTGCGGCAGGCCGCCCTGCCCCGGCCGGCGGACCTGGTGCTGGCCGACCCGCCCTATGCCTATGGGGAGCACGACGCCCTGCTGGCCGGGCTGGCCGATTCCGGCGCCGTGGCCCCTGGCGCCCTGATCGTGCTGGAGATGGCCGAGGGGCAGGCCCTGGCGGCGCACCCGCGCCTTGAAGTGTTGCGGATGAAAGGCTATGGTGACACGCAGGTCTGCTTTCTGGAAAAGCAGGAGCCGACCGTGCCCCCATCCCCTGCGGAGCCACCCCATTGAAGACGCGACTGGCCGCCCTGCTGCTGGTGCTGCTGTCGTTCACGTTCGCCAGCGCGTCCGCCCAGACCATCGGGGCCTACTTCACGCTGGTCAACACCTACATCTACGTCAAGGCACCGCACGAAGGCCGGCGCATCCTGGTGCGGCCACGCCAGGCGTTCAACGTGGTGGACGTGACAACATACGGGGCCGACTCGATGTGGTTCCAGCTTGTCTACCCGCGCGATACGGCCAAGACGACGGGCGTGGGCTGGACGCCCACGGCGCCCCACGAACTGCTGGTGCCGCAGCAGGAACCGGTGCTGGTGTTCTCGGCGATACCTGATGGGCAGAGCAGCCCGCAGATCTTCCGCGTGCCTGCGCCCAGCCTGGAGTTGCTCAACGAGACGCAAAGCAATACGCCCTTCGTCCAGGTGGACTGGCAGAAGGTGCGCTACTCGTTCGCGCAGCCCGTGCGGGCCTGGGCCCGCGGCACGGCCGGCATCTACCGGCCCGGCAAGACGGCGGCATTCATGTCCCGCGTCTATGGCGAGCTGGTGACGCGCAACGTGAGCAAGGAAGAGCAGACCCGGCTGCTCTCCGGCGTGATCCGCGTGGGGGATACGACGCGGGAGGTTCGCTGGGCCATGGGCGATCCCCTGCGCAGCAACGAGGAAACCATCAGCGATGCCCGTCGCACCGTCTGGCAGTATCCGGAACTGACCGTTACGTTCGAGAACGAGGTGGTCAAGCAGATCAATTGACCCACCGACCGACCCCGCACCCTCAACGGCAGCCTTGCATGAGCACGGACAATGACCGCCTGTTGGAGCTGATCGGCAAGGGCGATACGCTGCAGGCCCTCAACCTGCTCTTCGCCGATGCGTCCTCCGGCAGTACCCGCTTGGCGATGAATCGCGCCCTTTACGGCCCCAGCAGCGAAGAGGCCGGCGAGCGCATCCGCGCCGCCGATCAGGAGCAACGCACCCGCCTGGGCGGCCTCAGCGGCGATGCGCAAGCCACGGCGTTGTACAACCTGGGCTGCTTCGCGCTGAACCAGGACGACGTCATGGAAGCGCGCCTGCGCTTTGCCGAGGCCCTGGAGTTGCAGCCCGGGCACCTGATGGCGCGGCACAATCTGGCCTATGCCCACGAGCTGCTGGCCGAGACCGACGATGCCCGGCGCGAATACGCCGCTGTGCTGGCGCAGAATCCCGACTGCCTGCTGACCCGCCTCAACCTGGCACAGCTCGCCCTTTCCGAAGGCGACTACGAGACGGGCCTGGACGATCTGGAGGCGCTGTACCGGGACGACCCGGGCAACATGGGCGTGCTGCTGTACCTATGCCGCGGCCTGCTGCTGCGGGCCAGTCCGCCGGACCTGGAGCGCGTGCTGGCGCTTCTGGGCGAAAACCCCGCGGCCGAGCGCTACGTGGACCTGAACGAGTGCCGCGCCTATGCGCTGTACCTGATGGGAGACCTGGATGCCGCGGAGGCAGCCTTCCGCCAGTTGCTGGACGTCGGCGGGGACAACCTGTTCGCGCTCACGGGGATCATCAAGGTGCTGGGCCAGCGCGACGACCTGACGGCGCTGCAGCCCTATGTGGAGCGCTACCGGGCCCAGCATCCGTCCGAGGCTGTGGACACGATGCTGCAGGATCTCAAGGGCGAATAGCGGGAGGTGCGGTTGGCACGGGTCTTTCATGGTGCAGGGGAGGGGGCAGTGTACCCACTCACCCGGCGGCAAGGACCCCGTGGCCGTGCAGCCCATCCAAGTCAATACCATCGGCACCCTGCTCGTGCAGGTCAGCCGCGAGCTGAAGGAACACGGCTGGGCCTTCATCTGCACCGAGTACGCGGGCCATCCCTACCAGTTCACCATCGGGCTGACGAGCCTGTGCCACCATCCCGAGCTGGAGATCGTGGGGCTCACGCCGGATCTGGGCGAGCTGGTGCTGGCTCGACTGGTGGAGCGCATCAAGGCCGGCGAGCGACTGCACGCGGGGGACTTCTTCTCCGACCTGCTCAAGGGCTACGATTTGTTCGTGGTGGAAAACCCGATCGACCCCGAGGGGCCGCCGCTCACGGACGGACGCCTGCGGGTGATCTGGCCCGACGCCCGCCACCGCTATCCCTGGCAGCCCGACTGCGACCCCGATTGCGCCGCCCAGAGCATCCTCATCGAGCCGGACCGGCTGGACATGCACGGGCTGGAACTGCTGTTCACCTTCGCCGGCCGCAACGCCTGACCGCCCCGCGCCCGGTTTCCCGCCGCCAAGCTGTGCGGCGGCTCGCCGTCCCGTCCACGCCGCCCGCCCGCGCATCCGTATGAACCGCAAGAAGCCAGACCGCGACACGCCGCGGCGTGACAAACCCCCGCGTGAAATGCCTCCGCCCGCCCCACCGCGCAGCGTCGCACCCACGGCGTTGGCGCCGCACCACCTGCGCATGTTTGCGCTGATCGTGGACTACCTGCTGGCGGTGGGCCTGCTCAACATGGGCCACAAGCTGCTGCTCGGCAGCCACTGGGATCTCCGCCCGCCGCCCCTGGGCGCGCTGCACCCGTACTGGCTGCTGGCCAGTGCCTCGCTGCTGCTGCTGCGCGATGCGGTGGCGGGTCAGAGCCCGGGCAAGTGGTTCATGGGCATCGTGGTCGCGAAGGCCGACGACCCTGCCGCGGTGCCGCCGCTCTCCGCGCTGCTGTTGCGCAACCTGGCGCTGGTGCTGCTGCCGGTGGAAGCCGTGTGGGTGTTCGTGGACCCATACTACCGCCGCCTGGGCGACCACCTGGCGGGCACGGTGGTGGTGGCCCAGGGCCGTCCGGCGCCGGTGGCGCGTCGGCTGCTGGGCATGTCCATCGTGTTCCTGGCCACCACCCTCGCTATATTGCTGCTGGAGTACTGGAACGTGCGCCGCACGGCAGCCTATCCCTTCGCGCTCCACGCTGCACATCAGGATGTAGAGGTGAGTACCACCTTCGGTGGGCTGCCGGAGATGACCGCGCCGGGCCTGCATCGCAGTCGGGACGGCGATCGCATGATCGTGCGGCTGGAGGCCAAGGGCAAGGCGGGCAAGGGGCATGTGGACGTGTATCTGCACCTGGCCGGGCCGCCCCCACACTGGGAATTGCAGCGCATCGAGCCCAAGGTGACCGATCCCGCCCGGGCTACCAAGCCCAAGATCGAGGACGCCCCCAAGCGCTGACGCGCCGAGGGCGTCCCACGCCACCCCTACCACACCAGCAGACGCCCGGGCTGTGCCGCGGCCTCGTCCGCGGCCGACGCGCCCGAGAGGCGAGCACCCACCGGTGCGTCCGTCACCCCGGTGCTGGAGGCCGCGGCGAAGGGCACCAGGGCGCTCGTGGAGTAGAGCGTGTCCTGGCTTATGACGGCCGTGTACACACGATCGTCGCCGGGCGTGCCACCCTCCACCACCACGTCCAGGAAGTAGCTGGTGCAGCACGACCCCAGCCAGTCCGACGCCCAGAAGACCCGCCCCGAGCCGATCTGCAGGGGATAGGCGGTGTTGGCCGCGAATGGGCTGGGCACCCCGATCTGGGTGAAATCCGCCGCCTGCACGTCGGCCGTCCAACTGATGGTGACGTAGGCACCGCCGGTGCGCGGCGTGCTGCCACCACCCCCGCCGCACCCTGCGAGCAGCAGCACCGCCGCCAGCAGTGGCACCAACCAGGCAATGCGCATGGCTTCCCCCTTTCCAAGATGGGTTCAGGCAATGGCGATCCGCTCGCTGCGTAGCCACGGGCCAGCAGCGGCACCGCCGAGCGGGTTTGGGATCGCCGGAGATACCCAGCATGGAATGGCGGACTGACATTTCAGGGCGCGGCCTCACTAACAGCTCACAGCAAAGCCCTGTCGCACGGTGCACATGCCCCTACGGTCGTGCCCCCTCTGCCTGGAATGCGCCCGCCCGATGAGGTAGCCTGGGGTTTTCCGGCGGCGGCCCGGCAGTGTCGGCCCCGCCCCCGCTGTCCCGACCCCCGAATCGCCCAGGGAGCGAGCCATGCCGCGTTTCTTCGCCGTGGATACGATGGCGACGCTGTACCGCTCGTACTTCGCGATGATCCGCAACCCGCTGATCAACTCCAAGGGCATCAACGTGAGCGGGCTCTACGGGCTCACCCAGGCGCTGATCGCCATCCTGGAGCGGGAGAAGCCGGACTACCTGGCAGTGGTCTCGGACAGCCCGGAGCCCACCTTTCGTCACAAGAAGTACCCGGCCTACAAGGCCACGCGGGAGAAGATGCCGGACGAGCTGGTCGGGCAGCTTCCCTACATTCCGCGGCTGGTGGAGGCGCTGGACGTGCCCTACCTGCTCAAGCCGGGCTTCGAGGCGGACGACATCATCGGCACGCTGGTGAAGCGGGCGGAGCAGGCGGGGCTGGAAAGCTACATGGTGACCGGCGACAAGGACTACATGCAGCTCATCACGGACAGCACCTGCATGTATGCCGCCAAGGGCGAGGAGGTGACGCTCACCAAGGCCAAGGGCGTGCAGGACAAGTTCGGCTGCACGCCGGAGCAGGTGATCGAGGTGCTGGCGCTGATGGGCGACAGCTCGGACAACGTGCCCGGCGTGCCCGGCGTGGGGCCCAAGACGGCCACCAAGCTGGTCCAGCAGTACGGCACACTGGAGGCGCTCTACGACCACCTGGGCGACCTGAAGGGCAAGCTGCGCGAAAACCTGGAGACCTACCGCGACAGCGCCTTCCTCTCCCGCGAGCTGGTGACGATTCACACGGACGTGCCGGTGCAGGTGGACTTTGGCGATCTCACGCTCAAGCCCGCGGAGCATACGCGCAATCCCAAGCTGCTGGCCCTGCTCACCGAGTTGGAGTTCCAGACGCTGCGCGACCGGCTCATCAAGCAGGGCGGCCTGCCGCCAGCCGCCGCGATCAACGGCGGCGGGGGCGAGACGGGCGAGGAGGCCGCTGCGGGCGCGAACGGGGCTGGCGCCGCGCGTTACTACACGCTCAAGTCGCCTGCGGCCATCGAAGAGAAGGTGGCGCAGTGGCGCGAGGCGGAGCTGGTGGTGTTCGACACGGAAACGACGGGGCTGGACTACCTGTCGGACGACATCGTGGGGCTGTCCTTCTGCACCCAGGCGGAGGAGGCCTACTACATCCCGCTCAACCACCCCTTCCTCGCGCCCCGCAAGGCCGAGGTGCTGGGCGTGCTGCGGCCGCTGCTGGAAGCCGAGCAGCCGCCCAAGGGCGGGCACAACATGAAGTTCGACGTGCATGTGCTGCACAAGGAGGGCATCGACGTGCGCGGCATGGGCCACGACACGATGATCTCCTCGCACCTCACCGAGCCCGCCGAGCGCCGGCACGACCTGGACAGCGTGGCGCTGCGCAAGCTGAACTTCACCAAGATTCCCACTGAGGCGCTCATCGGCAGCGGCAAAGAGCAGATCACGATGGCTCAGGTGCCCATCGAGCGCGTGAGCCACTACGCCTGCGAGGATGCGGACATCTGCTTCCGGCTCTACGAGCTGTTCCTGCCACGCCTGCGCGAGACCGATCAACTCCGCGCCTTCGAGCAGATCGAAATGCCGCTGGTGCCCGTGCTGGCGCGCATGGAGGAGGCCGGCGTGCGCTTCGACAGCCAGGGCGCCCAGCGGCTCTCCGTGGAGATGGAGGGGCGCCTGGAGACCCTGCGCGAAGAACTGTACGACCTGGCGGGCGAGCGGGAGATCAACCTCAATTCCATCGTGGACCTGCAGCGCATCCTCTACGAGAAGCTGAAGATCCACGAGGAGTTGGGCGTGCGCCCGCGCAAGATCAAAACCGGCATGGGCCTCTCCACGGACGAGGAGACGCTGGAAAAGCTGTCCGCCCACGCCTTCCCGCGCAAGCTGCTGGACTATCGCGAGCTGACCAAGCTGAAGTCCACCTACCTGGATCAACTCCACAACTTCGTGCACCCCAGCACGGGGAAGATCCACACCAGCTTTCGGCAAACCGTGGCCGCCACGGGTCGGCTGGCCTCGGACAATCCGAACCTGCAGAACATCCCCGTGCGCAGCGAGGAGGGGCGCAAGGTGCGCGCCCTGTTCATCCCCTCGGACGACGAGCACGTGCTGCTCAGCGCGGACTACAGCCAGATCGAGCTGCGGGTGGTGGCGGACTTCTCCGGCGATCCGACCTTTCTGGAGGCCTTCCGCACGGAGGAGGACATCCATGCGCTCACGGCGGCGGCCATCTTTAACGTGGCGCCGGACTCGGTGAACCGCGAGATGCGCTCGGTGGCCAAGGAGGTGAACTTCGGCCTGATCTACCGCATGGGGGCCGACCGGCTGGCGCAGGTGACCAGCCGCACCCGCGAGGAGGCCCGCGAGTTCATCCAGCGCTTCTTCGAAAAATACGCCACCATCCGCGCTCTGCAGGATGATCTGATGGAGCGCGCCCGCAAGGAGGGCTATGCCCTCACCAAGGGCGGGCGGCGCCGCTACCTGCCGGAGATCAACAGCGCCAACGGCCAGCTCGCCCGCATGGCGGAGGGCGCCGCGGTCAACACGCCCATCCAGGGCACCGCCGCCGAGATCATCAAGCTGGCCATGATCGCCATCGATCGCCGCCTGCGCGCGGAAAAGCTGCGCTCGCAGATGGTGCTCACCATCCACGACGAGCTGGTCTTCGACGCGCGCAAGGACGAGCTGGAGCCCCTCAAGCAGCTCGTCACCCACGAGATGGAGCACGCGATGGAGCTGAGCGTGCCGCTCAAGGTGGAGCTGGGCGTCGGCAAGAACTGGCTCGAAGCCCATTGATCGGCTGGCGACCGCAGCCGCACCCAACCCTGCACCCGGACGGAGGCATGGCATGGACGTATTCAAGCTGGCGCAGATGGCGAAGTACCAGCCGGACAAGATGGCCAAGGTGGACGTGGCCTCCAGCAAGCACCTCATCTGCGGGCTCAATTGCTTCGAGCCCGGCCAGGCCCAAAAGGCCCACGCCCACAAGGGCGCGGACAAGCTCTACGTGGTGGTGGAGGGCAGCGGCGAATTTACCGTCGGCAACGAAAAGCGAACGCTTACCGCCGGTGAGCTGCTCTATGTACCAGAGGATGTGGAGCACGGCGTGACCAACACCAGCGACCAACGTCTCTCCGTCCTGATCGTGATCACGCCCAACCTCCACGGCTGAGCCACCGTCCCGTGAACCGCCGCCGAGGCACCCGATGGGCCGCCGACGCCAGCCATTCCGATACCTGACGCGCCTGCCCGTGGCCGAGATCGCCGCGCCACCGGGCGAGCCGCCCCCGCCCGAGGCCGTGGAGCGCGTCGCGCGCGCGCTGGGCCGCCAGGGCCAGCGCGAGCCCGTGCTGGTGGCGGCCGGGCCGGACGCGTCGAACGGGGAGCGGCAGGGCCCCGCCTATCGGCTGGTGGTGGGGAGCGAGCGGCTGGCGGCCGCGCGCCACCTGCGCTGGGAGGAGATGGACGCCGTGGTGCTGGACGGCGGCTTCGCCGACGAGCTGTCCGCCATCGAGCGCCTGCAGGGCGGCAGCTATGAGCCGCTGGAGTTGGCCGGCATTCTGCAGCGACTGCAGGAGCGCTGCGGCTGGACCCAGGCCCAGGTGGGCACGGCCATCGGCCGCAACCGCGACTTCGTGGCGGGCCTGCTGGCCGTCACGGACATCACCCCGGAAGTGCGCGAGTACCTGGCCCGCCATGGCAACGGGCGGCCCCTCTCCGCCCGCCATCTGCGCTATATCGGCCGCGCCGCCAAGGGCCGCCAGCTGGCCCTGGCCCGCGAGATTCTGGAGCACGGGCTCTCCACCAAGGTGCTGGAGCAGCGCTTCCGGCGCGGCAGCGTGCCTCGGGAGTTCATCAAGGTGCGCGCGCTGCGTCAGCCCGGCCGCGCCCAGGGGCCCAAGACCACCCAGCAGTGGCGGCGCTACTACCGCAAGCTGCGCACCGACCTGCGCCGCATCGACGAGCAGGAGGCCCACGAGCTGCGCCGCACCGCCGACGTCATCGCCCAGGCCCGGCAACGCCAGCGCCTGATCCGCCAGGAAGCCCGCGCCAAGCGCCAGAGCCTGGACCGTGAGCTGCGCCGCGCCACCCGCCAGCTCGCCCGCCGCGGCTCGCTTTAGGCTCCGTCTGGAATTGTCCGAGCGCGGTCGATCCGCCGCCATCTGTCATTCCTCGGCCCGCGGCGCGGGCCGAGGAATCTGTTTTGTGTCGGGGCACAGCAGATTCCTCGCTGCGCTCGCAATTACAGGCGGGGCTGGCCAGGACACACTAGCTGGTGCCGCCGGACACAGCCTAACCGGCCGGTTGCAGCTTGGCGCGGCGCAGGGAGGGGTGCAGCCCGGTGATGCGCACCAGGGAGCCGGTGTCGTCCGTCACCTGGCGGCGCACGGAGATGATCTCGGCCATCACGCTGACGGCAATCTCCGCGGGGGTCTCGGCCCCAATGTTGAGGCCGATGGGCGCGTAGACGTGCTGGAACAGCTCGCGGCCGAAGCCCTCCTTCTCCAGCAGCTCGAACACGGCGCCCACGCGGCGCTTGCTGCCGATCATGCCGAGGTAAGCCACGGGATCGCGGCCGATCATCACGCGCAGGGCGTCCATGTCCAGCGTGTGCCCGCGCGTGACCAGCACGAAGTAGTGGTGCGGCGAAACGTCGATCTGCCGACACACGTCGAGGATCGGGCCGCACACCACCTGGTCGGCATCCGGGAAGCGCTGGCGGTTGGCGAACAGCGTGCGGTCGTCCACCACCACCGTGCGGAAGCCGGCCATGCGGCCCAGCGCCTCCAGCGGCTCGGCGATGTGTCCCGCACCGATGATGACCAGCGTGGGCACGGGGTCCCAGCGCTCGGTGTAGATCTGCAGCCCATCCACCGTCTTCATCTGGTGCGGGCGTCCCGTGGGCGCGGCCGGCAGCGGCACACCCTCGGGCAGGTCGGAGTACAACGGCTTGCCGTCGGCGTCCAGGATCAGCCGCTGGCCGGGCGGGACGTCCTCCCCGCGCTGCTTGACCACCTGGTGCAGCACCACCGGCTTGTTGCCGCTGGAGAGTTCCTCCAGCAGGTGCGCCAGCTCGATGCGCTGCGGGGTGGGCTCCCAGGGCTCGATGAAGACCCGCAGCGTGCCGCCGCAGACGGCTTCGGTCTCGGTGGAGATGTCCTCGGTGAGGTCGGCCAGCTCCTCGCGCACCTGGCCGTCCAGCAGGGAGAGCTTGGCCTTCTGGATCACGCCGGCCTCTCCGCAGCCGCCGCCGATGGTGCCCACCAGCGAGCCATCGGCGCGCACCAGCATGGTGGAGCCCTCCTTGCGGGGCGTGGAGCCGCGGGTCTGGATGACGGTGGCCTGCACCACGGGCTTGCCGGCCCGCAGTTGCGCCTCCAGCTCCTCGTAGATCTGTCGGTTCGACATGGTGCGGTGGGGGATGGCGTTGGGCGCGGCGGGGCGGTGGCACTCCGGCCCCGATCGGCTATCATGGGCAGTGTACCACCGTCCCGCGGGCCAGTACAAATGCGCCCCGGCTCCGTTTGGCGCGGCCAGAGGCCCGCCGGGCGCGAACCGTTCACACCCGATCGCACGCGAGGCTGCCGACCCCATGGCGAGCTGGCAACCGGACTGGCAACGCCTGATGGCCCAGGCGCCCGTGCTGCAGGTGCCGCCCGGCCCGGGGCACGTATACCTGGTGGCCGATTCGCACCTGGGCGATCACCGTGCCCCACCGGAGGGCTTCCTGGCCATGCTGGAGCAGCTCCCGGACGCGCGCCTGATCGTGCTGATGGGCGACCTGTGGAAGGTGTGGCTAGCCCTGCCCAAGTTCTGGGACCGCCAGACGCGCACACTGCTGGAGGGGCTGCGGGCCCTGCGCGCCCGGGGCGTGGCCGTGTGGTTCGTGGTGGGCAACCGGGAGTTCTTCGTGCCGCCGGATGCCGCCGCCGCCCAACGCATGGGGCTGCCCTTCGATGTCATCGTGCCGGATGCCGCCGTGCTGCGCTGGGACGGGCGCCGCTACGGGCTCACCCATGGCGATCTGGTGAACCGCCACGACGCGCAATACCTGAAGTGGCGGCGGCTGGCGCGCAGCCGGGGCTTCGCGGCCCTCTTCCGCGCCATCCCGGGGCCGCTGGCGCGGCGCATCGCGCAACGCCTGGAGCGCACGATGGCCAGCACGAACCAGGAGATCAAGATCAGCTACCCCGCCGAGGAGCTGCAGGCCTTCGCCGCGGCGGTGCTGCCCGGCCTGGACGGCTTCTTCATGGGCCACTTCCACCGGGACGAGACGATCCGGCTACCCGGGCAGAGCGCCAGCCTGCGCATCGTGCCGGACTGGTTTTCGCGCAAGCAGGTGCTGCGCCTCGATGCCGATGGCCGTAGCGAACTGCTGACGTTCCCGCCCGACGCCGGCTAGAAGGGAAAAAAATGGCTGGGCCGCCGCGCCTTTCCAGACACAGCTTGGCGGTGGGCAACGCCTTTACGACGGCATTCCGGCATCGGAAGCGATGTGGACCGTGCGGCGGCCCAGCATGTTCATGCGCGTGGTGCGCACAGTGGCCGGCTCCACGATGCGGCCGTCGTCGTAGCGGAAGCGCAGCGCATCCTCCGGGCACTGCACGATGCAAGCGCCACACTGGATGCAGTCGTCCGGACGCGCCACCTCCACCTTGTGCAGCGCGCCCTGCATCGCCAACACGTTGCGCGGACACACCTGGACGCATACCGCCTGGCCGGTGCAACGGTTGGCCACCAGATCGATACGCGGGGCGTGGAAGGTGTTGATGTAGCTCCCGTACCAGGGGGTCGTGCCTGCCAGGTCGATGGCGAGGATGCCCATCACGCCCAGGGCCGCCACTCCGTCCAGCGTAAGCGCAGGCGGCGTGGCATCGCCCAGGGCCGCCAGCAACGCCCCGCCCAGAGCCGCGCCCAGCACCGCGAACGCGCCGAAGGTGATCCAGCGGGCAGCGCCGGTCACGCGCAGCGCGGGCAGGGCCGCGAACAGGGTGAACACGGTGGCCAACGCCATCGCCGCCAAGGCCAGCCCGAGGCGCCATCCACCCAGCCACGCGAAGAGCGGCCCACCCAGCACCGCCATGGGCACGCTCCACATGGCGGCCATTTCCAGGCGCTCCCACAGCGGAAAGCGCATGGTGCGCTCGGCCTTGTGCACCGGACCGCCCCGCTGGAGAAAGGCGGGCAGGTCTTCCAGCCGCGCCGGGCCCCACGCCGTGCTCCAACCGGTGGCCTCCGTGATGCGGCGCCGCTCCACCCCTGTGGCGGAAAGCTGCGGCAGGACAAGGTGGCGCTGCTCCACCCGCTCGCCGATGCCCGACGTGCGGATGGCCGCGATGACATCATGGTGCGTGAGATGACCGCCGCCCGCGGCGCACCACACGTTGATGCCCTTGCTGTTCGCGCAAAGCAGCCACACGCGCTGGCCTCGGAGCACCCGTCGCAGGCGCCGCACCGTGACGGTGTAGTTGCCGGTGAGCAGCACGGGCGACTGCCGGTCGGGATCGCCGATCGCCAGCAGTCCCGTCGACGCCCGGTGCGGCAGGTAGCGGAACACCAGGTCGAACGCGATGCTGCCCAACTCGCGCAGGCTCATGGCGATCCCTCCGGCTTGGTGGCCTGGAGAAGCAGCAGGCTGCCACCCCACAGGCGTTCCTCCGTGCAGTGCTCGAAGCCGGCCTCGCGCAGCAACCTGCCCCAGTCGCGCAGCGGGCGCGTGGTGGTCTGGGTAAGCAGCCACGTGACCACAACCAACGGCCCCCGCCATAGTCGGTAGGCCAGCCGCGCCAAGCCACCCGGCGGCACCACCTCGTCCGCCACCAGCAGCACGCCACCGGGCCGCAGGCAGGCGGCAGCGGTCTTCAACAGGTATGCCTGCTCCTGCGGCGCCAGCTCACCGACCATCAGGCAGGCCGTCACGGCATCCACCGATCCCGCCGGCACGCGGTCCTCGATCTCTGCCGCGTCGAGCTGCAACCATTGGATGCGCTCCTGTAGCTGCGCCGCTGTGGCCTTGGCACGGGCCACTTCCAGCATGCCGGCGTTGCCGTCGATGCCGATCACGTCCGCACCACGTGCCGCGCAAGCCAGCGCCACGCCGCCCGTGCCGCAGCCGACGTCCAGGATGCGCCGGCCTGGCGCGGCGGCGCGTGTGGCGAGTTCAGTGTAGAGAGCTTCGATGCGCCCGCGCGACAGCAGCCGGATGCCACGATCGTAGCGGGACGGCGTGGATTCCAGCACTTTCATGTAGACGAAGCTGCTCATCGTTTCACCGTAACACACCGCGGACGAACGGGGCTGACGAGCGGGCGAATACGTCGTGCCCTGTTCCGCAAGTTAGTTCCAGTCTCGCCGGCATCGCTGGCAGTGGCCGGCTTGCCTGCCGCTGCCGCCCAAACAGGGGGTTCGGGGGAACCTGTTGCCTCGGATTCTTACGGCTATCTCTGGGACATCACACTAGCGGCGGGGCAGCGGGTTGCGGCGTGCCTCGTCCACGATCCAGTCGCGGAAGGCGGCGATGTGGGGCTCGTTCACGCGCTCGGCGGGCACCACCAGGTAGCAGCCGAAGAGGTCGGGCATGGCCTGCGGGAAGGGCCGCACCAGCACGCCCGCCGCCAGGTCGCCGGCCACCAGGATATCCCGCGAGATGGCCACGCCCTGGCCCTCGATGGCCGCTTCCAGCGCCAACGCGTCGTCGCTGAAGCGGGGGCCGCGAGTCGCGTCCACGCCCCGCACCCCGTGGGCCTGCAGCCACAGGCGCCATTCCGACTCGCGCATGCTGTGCAGCAGTGTGTGATAGCGAAGGTCCGCCGGCTCGCGGAGGGGGTGCAACCCCTCTTTGAGCAGCTTGGGACTCGCCACCGGGAACAGCTCCGCGTTGAACAGCAGCACGCTCTCCAGGCCCGGCCAGTTGCCCTGCCCCTGGCGCACGGCCACGTCCACCGCCTCGCGCCCGAAGTCCACCAGCCCCGGCGTGGAGCTGATGCGCACATCCACGTCCGGCTGCTGCGCGGCAAAGCGGCCCAGCCGCGGTACCAGCCACTTGGCCGCGAACGAGGGAAACGTGCTTACCGTGAGCACGCCCGGCTGATGGGCGGGGCGCAGACCCTCCACCGCCGCGGACAGCAACTGGAACGCCTGCACCACCTTGGGCCGCAGCACCTGGCCCTGCGGGGTCAGCACGATGGCCCGGGTCAGCCGCCGGAACAGCGACACGCCCAGTTCCTCCTCCAACGCCTTGACCTGCTGGCTCACGGCGCCCGGGGTCACATGCAACTCACGCCCGGCGGCCTTGAAGCTCAGGTGGCGCGCGGCGGCCTCGAAGGCTCGCAGCGCGTTCAGGGACGGCAAATCGGTCATGTTTTAGATGAATTAGAATTACTGCTGCATCCGTTGAATTTATATCGCTTGTAGCAACGGCATTCCAGGTGGAAACTACACTTGAGTGTAGCAGAAAACCTGACACATCGAAACGAGGCAAGAGACATGGTGAGCGAGGTGATTTCGGCACGGTTGGGCACGACCCACCCGGAAGATAACCCGGCGTTGGCTGGGTGCTGCCCGCCCCCGGCGGGTCGCCGACGCCCGCTGGTGGACCCGGCGGGCCGGCCCCTACTGCCCCGCATTGTGCGGGCCCTGCGCAAGGGCCTTACGCTGCAGCACCAGGCGTCGGTGGCGCCGCGCGCCGTGACAGGCCAGACGGCCGGTGCGGCGTTCGACCCGGCGGCGGTGCTGCGCGCCCGTGAGCGGGCGTGGGAGCTGCGCGGCGAGATGCTAGGCAGTCTGCTGGTGCGTAGCGCGACGGCGCTGCGCGGCACCGTGCGGCAGTGGGTGAAGCGTGCCCGCGGCCGGCACGACCTGCGCACTGCCCTGCAGTTCTACGCTTCCCTGGGTCAGACGCCCCCCTGGATGGATATGGGAGGCAGCCGCAACGAACTGCTGGACGAGGCGTCCAAGCCGTTCTGGCGGGCCTGACCGACGAGAAAGACGAGGGCCGCCACGCTCGATCCCCTCCCTTCCCCCAAGCCCGAGCGTGGCGGCCTCTCGCCGAATTCCGCTGCCCAAAGCCGCCGTCCCCTTCCCCTCCGGCGGCGTGATCCGGCCGCCCCTCGGGCTTACCCGGGCGGGCGGGCGGCTCCTTTCGTGGTCACGACCATTTGACCCGGCCGTTCCCGACTCCGCTCAGGGCTTCTTGCCCATACGCTCCTTGAGCCGGCTCAGTTCCTCCTCCACGCCGTCCGCCTCCGCAGCCCTCGCGGCACGCCTGTCTGCATGCGAGTCGCGTCGCTCACCGCCATGCCCAGCGGTCGTGTCGCGGGCGGCAGCGCCCTTCGCCCCGGCACGCGCGCCTCGGGGCGGGGCTTTGGTGGCGCCGCCCGTTCCGGCGCCCTCGACCAGCACCTCGCGGTAGATCGCTCGCGCCCAGTCCATCAGGGCGTCCAGCAGTGCCTCCAAAGGCGTGCGCAGATCGAGCCCGAACCGCCCCAGCAGCCCCTCCATGTCCCGCAGCAGTTCGTTCAGGCTCTCGCCGGGCGCCGCCTGCGCGCCGGCACCGCGAGGCGGATTGCGCCGTGCACGGCCGAAGCTGGCGTGGGTCTGCCGCCAGCCGGGCCCGGCACCCGCACGGGCACCCGGTGCCGCACCGGCTGGCCTGAGCCCGGCGCGCCACGTACGGTCGTATGCCTCCCGGCGATCCGGATCGCTCAGGGTTTCGTAGGCCTGTGCCAGGGCAATGAACCGGCGCCGCTGCGCCTCCTGCTCGACCGGCGAGCCGTGCGGATGGGCATCCGGGTGCACGGCCTTGGCGCGGGCACGAAAAGCCCGTCGCACCTCGTCCGGAGCCGCATCGGGAGCGATGCCGAGCAGGTTGTAATAGTCCACCATGTTCAGTATAGTGGCGCCAGCCGGATCAGGGAGCCGCGTCCGCGGCTGCCGGCGTGGAACGCGCACGAATCGCCCGTGCCGTCACCAGCCAGCGTCGGGTAGGATGCCCGTCTCGCCCCGGCCCCGCTCTCATGCGAGGGGACGCGTACAGGGATGTCACGTATACTCTTCTTCGATCTGGAAACCAAATACTCCGCCGAGCAGGTGGGCGGCTGGTCCAACATTATGGACATGGGCATGTCCGTGGGCGTGCTTTATGACACGGCGGACCAGGAGTTCCACGTCTACCTGGAGCACCAGGTGCCGGCGCTCATCGAGCACCTGCGTAAGGCGGACCTGATCGTGGGCTTCAACCATGTGGAGTTCGACCTGCGCGTGCTGGCGGGCCATCTGCCCACGTCAGAGCAGCGCCATCAGCTCTACCTGGATCTGCGCGGCCTGAACCACTTCGACATCCTGCTGGAACTGAAGAAGATCCTCGGGCACCGGCTGCGGCTGGATTCCCTGGCGCGACCCACGCTGGAGGTGGGCAAGTCCGCCGACGGGCTACAGGCGCTGGCTTGGTACAAGGAAGGGCGGATCGACCTGATCATCGAGTACTGCAAGCAGGACGTCGAGGTGACGCGCCGGCTCTACGAGTACGCCCTGGAACATGGCGAGTTGCACTACGACAGCCGCTCGGGCATCAAGAGCGTGTCCGTGAGCTGGCACCTGCCCGAGGCGCAGGTGGAGCCCCCCGCCGAGCAGATGTCTCTATTCGAATAGCCCGTCGCCCCGGCGGGCTTTCTCCTCGTAGACCTGCATGTTGCTGCGGAGGTTGTCCACCATCTCCTGCAGCCCCGGATCGATCGCGCTCAGCAGCTCGAACAGCTCCATGGCGGCGAAGCGGATGAAGCCGGCCTGGGCGGCGTTGAGTTGCACGGTCTCCGGGTCGTTCAGCGGGCCCACCGGCAGGTTGTGCTGCTTCTCCATCACACCCTGCGCCCAGAACTCCATCATCACCCGCTCCCCCCACAATCTGGCCTGGGGGAAGGGCTTGGAGGTGTTGGCGATGTCCGCCGCCTTCATCACCGCGCGGGCCACCCAGGACAGGAACGCCTCGTTGCCGAAGTCCGGCAGGTGCTCGGCCATGAAGATCCTGAAATCGTCCAGGAACTGCCGGTGCACCGCGAAGTCCGTGGCCAGTACGATCTCCTCCATGACCCGCAGCCAGCGCTCCGCCGTATCCTGGCCGAAGGGCAGGAACAGGTCGTAAGCCGGGTCGGCCATAATCCGCAGCGTCACCGCGTAGGAGTGCTTCTCCAGCACCGCGACGTTCTCATATTCCTGTGCCAACATTGATTGCGTCTGCACCTCCCACTGATTGTTGTGGCCCGGGTGCTCCACGTCGTGGATCAGCGCGGTGAGCATCAGCAAAAAGCGGTAGTGCAGCGGCAGGTTCGCCTTGAGCACCGGGCGGGAGATCATCCAGCCCACGGTGTTCACCGTGTCGGCCGCGTGGTGGAAATTGTGGTACGGGTTCTCCCGGTAGTGCCGGCTTACCTTGCGGATGAAGCCCCGCAGCCGCTCGACGTCCACCCCCAGCGCGTCCGCCGAGCCCTCCTGCCGGAACAGCGCCTCCACGTAGTCCACCAGCGCGGACTTGGTGCGCACGGCAAGGATCGCCGGATTGCGATCGAATCGGCGAGCGTTGTCCTCTTTCGAACTCATCGCGGACAACCACGTGCAAGGGTGCGGGGAGTCGTCCCCAGGACAGGCCCTGGCGGCTTGGGCGAATTGTTAAACTAGATCACTTCGACTACACTTGCAAAGCGACAAGTTCGCGGCCGCACCATAGTTTCCCGTGGCCATAGGTAATACCGGGTCCGACTCTCGTTTGAAAGCGAATTCCACCCCGGCCGGCCCGCTCGACCAACGGCACTGCCATGGCGATAGACGACACTCGCGGCGCCCCCTCGCGGAAGGGCGGGGCCGGTAGACGCGCCTCGCTGGACATGCCGATTCTACGCGTCGAAGCTCAGTACCGCAACGAGACCCGCAATCTTCAGCGCCAGGAGCGGCAGAAGTACAGCAGCTTCCTGTGGAACATGATGCGCCTGGACCCAGGCCCGCGCGTGACCATCGGCGATCTGGTGGGCCCCAACCAGGACGCGCCGCTGGACTTCAAGGACGAGTCTGCGCTGAACGCCAGCGTGGCCTACTATGAAAGCAAGTCCAATCCCGCCGAACTGATCCAGGTTCTCAAATATTTCGCCACATACCTGATGCAGCAGGCGCGCCGCGAGACCGACGCAGAGCGGCAGAAATTCCTGCTGTTCAAGGCAACGGACTTCGCCCGCATGATCGTGCAGCACTCGGACCTGTGCGTGAAGGCGGACGCGGAGGCGCTGGTATTCGGCGTGTTCGTGGCCCTGGGCCATGCCTACGGCGAGCCTTTCCGCACCTATGCCCGCTACGAGGAAACCGTCTACCAGCTCATGCGCCGGCTGCAGATGGCGCCGCAGGACCTCACCCTGCGCCTGCGCCTGGCGGAGGCGTTGGTGGCCCAAACCAGCTACCTGGACGCACTGGTGCAGTTCCACACGATGCTGCGCATCCTCGTGCGGCGCGGCGATGCGGCAAACCGCCAGCGGGGTTGGATCGTTGCGCGCATCGGCGACCTGTTCCAGCGACTCTCGGACATTTCCTCGTCCCGCCTCAAAGATGCCCGCAAGCTGCGTTCGTTCATCAGCCGCTACAACCGGGACTTCGCGCCGCGGGGTCACGAGCTGCCGCGGCTGCAGGAGATCACCGCATCGCAGGTGACGCGCATCCGGCAGGCCCTGACGGCCGAAGCCAACCGCTGGTACGTGCAGGCCGCAAACGCGCCACAGTTGGAGCGGCGCCAGCGCCTGCGGATGATGGCCCAGGCCGCCGAAAACTGGAACGATATGGGCCACTACCGCGAAGCGCTCAAGGGACTGGAGGACCTGTATAGACTGTGGCAGCGGGTGCCGGAGAGCGCCACAACGCTGCGGGACCAAGCCCAGTACCTCAAGCTCTTGACCACGGCCGCGATGCACCTCAAGCGGCGTGACGTGATGGATTGGGGTGCCCGCGAGGCCGCCGAGGTGAGTGGCAAGCTCGCGGCCATCGACACCCGCCGCCGCGAGCACGAGCAGGCACGCGCGGCCATGCTGGCCTGAGACCCAAACCAGAGACACGCGCGTGTACGGCCTAAATGGCGCATTGGTGCCCGTGCTGCTGTGGGTCGGCGGAATCGCGCTGAGCGTCTATGCCTTCTGGCGCGCGGCGCGCATTGCCACCGGCTTGGCACGCCGGGCCGACCCCGGTGTGCCGCTGTTCGAGTCGGATGCCCATCCCACCCAGACCGTGTTCGTCCGGCTGGAGGGCGTCGCCGAGCGCAACGCGGACGGCACATCCCGCCAGGAACTGATCCGCCGCTGCGTGCAGGGCGAGCCGCTGCGGCTGGAGCACCAACCGCCCCACTGGGACGAGCCGGAGCGCGTGGGCGTGTTCGCCATGCAGGGTGGCCAATTGGGCTGGCTTGACTCCGCCACGGGCGCCGCCGTGGGCGCCGGCCTGGAGCGCGGCCTGCGCGCGGAAGCCACCGTAGCCGAGCTCACCATGGGCGCGGGCGCGCCCTGGGGCCGGGATTTGGTCACCAAGATCACCTACGAGCTGCCCGCCCGGGCCGCACAACCCTGGCGCGGGGGCCCCGCCACCGGCTGATGGTACGGCGGCGGCCACGGCAAGCGCCTGGTCCGCGCCGCCGGCCGGCGCAGTCGCACCCCGCGCACAGTGGAGCCGCCCGCGCGGCGCGTGACCTCGTCACCACACGCGCCGGCCCCGGTGCGCTATACTGGGAACATAACGAAACGGCACCGTGCACACCCTTGGGGGCCTGCACGGTGCGAATCAGCGGGAAGCCGCACCGGCGCATGGGGCGCCGCCCGCTTCCGCTGGGGGGAAAGCCTGAGGAGCACTCCGATGAAAACCTGGCAAAACATGGGAACCCTGGACCGGCTCCTGCGCGCGGTCGTGGGCATCGTTTTGCTGTTTGTCGCGATCCTGGGGAGCCTGAGCACGCTGTGGACGGTGATCACCGTCGTCGTGGCAGCAGTGCTGGTGGCAACGGCTGTGGCGGGCTTCTGCCCGGCCTACCTGCCCTTCGGCTTGCGCACGGGCGGGCCGGGTTCCAGCGGCACACCGCGGCCGGCCTGAGGCCACTGCAGGGCGTCTGTCACGGCCGGACGGAGAGGTGCTCAGGCCTCTTCGTGCTCGGCGTGGCGCTCCTTGACCACCTTGTCGGCAATGTGCGCCGGCACTTCCTCGTAATGGGAGAAGTGCTGCGTGAAATAGCCCTGGCCGGAGGTCATTGAGCGCAGATCGATGGCATAGGTCAGGGCCTCGCTCATGGGTACCTCGGCCCGCACCACCTGATTGCGTCCGCGGCTGTCCATGCCAAGCACCTTGCCGCGCCTTGAGTTGATGTCGCCCATCACGTCGCCCATGTAGTCGGCCGGCACGACGATCTCCAGCGTCACCACCGGCTCCAGCAGCACGGGCCTGGCTGCTTCCATGGCCTTCTTGAAGGCCATGGAAGCAGCAATCTTGAAGGCCATTTCCGACGAGTCCACCTCGTGATAGCTGCCGTCGTACACGACGGCGGTCACGCCGATCACGGGGAAGCCGGCCACGATGCCCTTGTGCATCGCCTCCTGCACGCCCTTCTCCACCGCCGGAATGTAACCACGGGGAATGACGCCGCCCACAATGGCGCTCTCGAACGCGAGTTCCTCTTCCTGTCCGTTGGGCTTGAGCTCCAGCCAGCAGTCGCCGTACTGCCCGCGGCCGCCTGTCTGCTTCTTGTAGCGCCCCTGGGCCTTGGAAGGCGTGCGGATCGTTTCGCGGTAGGGCACGTGCGGCTTGTCGAAGGCCACGGAGATGCTGAACTCGCGCTTGAGCCGGGCCTGCACCATCTCCAGGTGGATCTGCCCCATCCCGCCCACCAGAAAGTCCCCCGTCTCCGGGTTGTGGGAGAACTTGAGGGTGGGGTCCTCTTCCATCATGCGGTGCAGCGCGGTAGAGAGCTTCTCCGCATCGCCCTTGCCGCTCGTCTTGATAGCATAGGTGAGCACGGGCTCCGGGAAGTTCACCGGCACGAACTCCACTTTGTGACCCGGCGCGCAGAGCGTATTGCCCGTGTGCGTTTCGCTCAGCTTGGGCAGCGCCCCGAGTTCCCCCATTGCCAGCGTCTTGACCTCGGTCTGGTCCTTGCCCAGCAGTTTGAACAGGTGCGCCGGACGCTCCGAGTTGTTGGTGGAGGGGTTGTGCACCTCCTGTGCTCCCGCCAGTTCTCCAGAGAGCACCTTCACGATGCTCAGCTTGCCCGCGTACTGGTCCACTCGGGTGCCGAACACCAGCGCGGCAAAGTCCTTGTTCTCCAGCGAATCGGCCACATAGCCATCCGGCACCTTCTCGAATTCGGCCAGTTGGGCGCGCCGCGTCGGCGCATCCGGCAACAGTTCCACGATGGCCCTCAGGATGCGATCCGTGCCGATGTTGCGCGTGGGTGCCGCCGCGAAGACGGGCACCAGCTTGCCGCTGTGCGTGCCGGCGCGCAGCCCGGCGCGGATCTCGTCCGGCTCCAGCGATTCGGTCTCGAGGTACTTTTCCAGCAGCGCGTCATCGGCCTCTGCGGCCGATTCCACCAAGCGGTAGCGGTACTCCTCGGCGTGGGGCCGCAAATCGGCAGGCACTTCGATGGCCTTGGGCTTGTCCGGGTCGGAATAGTCGTAGCCCTGCATCTCCAGCAGGTCCACCACGCCCTTGCAGGCCTCGCCCTGGCCGATGGGCACGGTCACGGCGACGAAGCGGTTCTCGAAGGTCTCGTTGAGCGAGGCCAGACGCCCGTCGAAGTCCGCCTGCTCGCGGTCCGCGTGCCCGATCACCATCAGGCGCGGCGTGCGGCGCTGCTCCAGGAAGTCCCATAGGAACTCCGTCTCGCCCTGGATGCCCGGCTCGGCGCTGGCCATCATCACGGCCCCATCCGCCACGCGGATCACGCCGATGGTGGACCCGATGAAGTTCATGGAGCCCGGCGTGTCCATCAGGTCCACGCTGTGGCCATCGAAGCTCAGATGCCCCAGGGACATTCCAACGCTCGATCGGCGCTCCTTGGCCACCGGGTCGAAGTCCAGCGTGGACGTGCCCGCATCCACTGCCCCCAGCTTGCGCACGGCGCCCGCGCGGTACAGCAGCGCTTCCGCGAGCGACGTCTTGCCCGCCCCCGAGTGTGCGATCAAGCCGATCGAATAGACAGCCATGGGCAGCCTCCTGCAGGGTGCGCGTGCGGCAAGGGACCGGCGGGGCGAAGGCCGGCACAGCGGTGCCCGCAGGTTGCGGGGCGCGATGCATCCGTGCGCCCGTGTCCGAGGCTGGCAGGGATACCCCGGCATCCGGCGTGACACCAGGATGCCTCGCTACCGCCAATTCCCCGTTCCGGAAATTCGGATGGCCGAGATATAACGAAAGGGCCGCGGAATGTAAAGTGGCGCCAGCCAGCCAGGCACCCCGCCAAGCCGCACGGGAGGGGCTTTTGCGGCCGGCGCGGCATCGCGCCGCTGGTCCCGCCCGCGGGCAGCCCGGCCGGGCGGCGTCCATCGTGCCGCACCCCCGGCGGCGGGGCCCGCAACTACTGCGGGGGCATGATCTTCTTCTGCAGGAACGCGTACCAGTTGGGCCGCGTGAAAAGCACCTTGTCCAGCGCATAGAGCTGCGCCTTGTTCAGCCCGATGGCCTCCTTGAGAATCTGCGGGGACTTGATGTTGCCCTCGGCGATGATGGGCTTGCGGGTAGACTTGGCCACCCATTCTATCAGCGTCTCGTCCGTCTCGAAGAACTTGTTGAGCACGTGGATGCTGACCGGGTGGTAGAAGTCCACCTTGGCTGAGCTGAGCGCCTTGATCATCCCGCGCAGTTCCTCCTCGTTGAAGCCGTCCTCCAGCTTGTCGTGGATGGAGAACATGTAGGAGACAGGGATGTTGGACGAAATGCGCGACTTGATGGCCTTGATGATCTCCACCGGCAGGTGCATGCGCTGCTCGATGGCCCCACCGTAGTCGTCGTAGCGGTTGTTGTACCGGCTGGAGAGGCACTGGTCCAGCAGGTACTGCTGGGCCCCGTTGATTTCGATCAGGTCCACGCCGGCCTCCTCCGCGCGCTCGGCGGCGTGCACGAAGAACAGCACGATCTCTTCCACGTCCCCGTCGTCGAACTCCCGGCAGGTGTCGAAGTCCTTGCCGAAGTTGATGATGGACGGCCCGATGGGCTGCTCGCCCACGATCTGCTCGGAGGTACGCGCCCCGGCATGGGCCAGCCGGATCGCCACGGAGCCGCCCTCGGCCTTGATGGAGCGCACCAGCTTGGCCAGACTCTCCAGGTGGCGCTCGGTGTTGATGCCCAACTGGTTCATGTGCGCGCGGCCCTGCTGCGCCACATAGGCCGACTCGATCGTGACCAGACCCACCCCCTCGCGCGCCATGGCCGTGTAGTACTCGCCCATCAGGTGCGATACCGTGCCGTCGCGCTGCGCCTGGAACTCGAAGTAGGGCGATAGCACGATGCGGTTGCGCAAGCTCAAATGATCCAACGTCACCGGGTCGAACATGGAGGGTCTTCCGCTTGGGATTGAGAGGGCAGCGTGCCCCGAAATGCCTGTCTGCCAGGATACGATCAGTCTATACTCGGGATGGCGGCACGCAAGCCCCACCCCGCCAAGGCCCACACAGCAGCCATTCAACCGGCATGCCGCGCGGATCCGCGCCTATACCAGTGGATGCACGGCCGCAACCCGTTCAAGTCAGCCTGCCATGCCCACTTCACCCCCATCGCCTTCGACCCGCGGCTGCAAATTGCGTCCCCACCCCGCTTGGCCGGCACTGCAATGGGGCCTGCTCACGCTCGCGCTCGCGTGCACCCTGGCGCTGGCCCTGGAGGCCCGCGCCCCGGCCGCGCCCGCGCCACGCCCGGGCTTCCGCACCGTCGTGCTGGAGGCGGGCGTGCGTACTGTGTGGGACGGCGACACCTTCGACGCGGACCTGAACGGCGATGGCCGGCTCTCGCTGCCCCGCGAGCGCGTGCGCCTGCTGTTCGTGGACACACCGGAGCTGCACGAATCGCACAAGGGTGAGGACCGCGCCCACGGTCTGCCCGCGCGCGCGTTCCTGGAGGCCGCGCTACGGCGGCGCCCCATCGTGCTCTACGTGCCCATGGAGCGCCCCAGCGGCAACTACGGCCGCACACTGGCCCTGGTGATGGCCGGCGGGGAGAACGTGAACCTGGCCCTGATCCGTGCCGGGCACAGCTACTTCGACACGCGCTTCCGCTTCCCGGCGGACTACGCCGCCTATGCCGCGGCGGAGGGAACGGCATTCGACGCGCGGCGAGGCATCTGGCGCGATGCGCCCTCGCGAAAGCACTACCTGGAGCGCCTGCAGCGTGAGCTCAAGACGCCCGCCGGCCGCACCAACCCGCGCTTTGTGCCGGGCCTGCGGGAGGTCGCAAGCCTGCGGCCGCAGACCCTGGTGGGCAAGTACGTGCGCATGGCCGGGGTGCTGGCGGACGTGCGCGCCCTGCGCAAGAACGTGCGCCTGCTGCACCTGCGCGGCGCACCGCATGGCGAGCCACTGGCCGTGGTGGCCTATCCACGCATGGCGGAGCGCCTGCACGTGGATGCCTGGGCCGTGGGCGCGCGCGTGCGGGTGGAGGGCTTCCTGCAGACCTACCGTGGCCGGCCCGAGCTGGTGCTGCACTACGGCGCGCCCGCACCCTGAAGGTGCCCGACCTCGGGACCGCCCTGCGCGCCGCTACTGGGTGCCGCTGAGGCGGTGCAGACCGTGGGTGGTGAGCAGCAGGAAGGTCATCAGGAACGCCATCTCCGGCCACAGACGCTCCGGCCGCTTGGCCAGAAAGTCCCGCGTGGCCGTGTAGAAGCCCTCCAGCAGCGTCTCGCGCTGACGCTCCAGCGCCTGCTCCAGCAGCGTGCGGCTGGGCTCGCCGCGCCGCAGGGCGTCGATCAGCCCTTCCACGTCGCGGGCCGCGAAGCGCTCCTGCCACTCCCGGTAGAGCTGCGCCGGCTCCCGGTGCAGCATGCCCAGGTCGCGATAGAAATCGTCGTAGAGCCCCAGCAGGCGCGCCACGGAAAGCGAAAGCTCGTCCTTGGCCTGCGGGGGGATGTCCAGGTGGTACTTGGAGAGCAGCAGCCGGTAGTGCCGCAGGTTGCCCCAGAGAGACAGCGCCCGCGCCCCCTCGATCAGCAGGTAGGGATTGATGGACGTGGCAAAGGCAGCCTCGATGAGCGGCGCCGACTCTCGGTCGTCCAGCTCCACCAGCGCGTGGATGGCCGAGCCGGAGAGGCGAAAGTCCGGACTCACCAGCGCGGAACGCAGGTGCGGGATAGCCGCCTCCACCTTCCAGCGCCCCAGCCAGAAGGCCGCCTGGTGCGCCGTCGTGTACAGGTTGCTGCGCAGATCCTCCAACAGGATCGCGATCAAGGTCTGCGTGGGCTTGGCCAGGAAGAGCATGTCCATCGCCCGGCCGCGCACGAAGATGCTGGGCGCCCGCAGGTAGCGCGCCAGGTCCTCCTGGTAGATGCCCGCCGTGGAGCGCTGCAGCGCGGCCAGCGCGCGCGTCTCCTCGTCCTCGCTCTGGCCGCTCACGGCGCGCTTGACGGCGTGGATGGCGCGCCAGTCCCAGGGCGAGAACAGCGCGTTGAGCGAATCGCGGATGCCCTGCGAGCGCAGCGGCGGAATCTTGAAGAAGATCACCGTGCGCAGCACCAGCAGCACCAGCAGTGCGCCGAAGAACCAGCGGAAGTGCAGCAGCGGATCCGCGGCCGACGCTGTGAGCACCTTGATCTGGTCCAGCCCCCAGCCACCCACGTACAACGCCGCCCCGGCGGCGACGCCGCCCGCCCCCTGCGTGAGGATGCCCTGCGGGAGCTGGTGCGTATGGGTGGTGATGCTGATGAAGTAGTGCTGCGTGGCCGCCTGCAGGGCCGTGTTCACGTAGCCCCCCAGCAGGAAGATCAGCCCCAGCAGCCACGGGGAGAACGTCCGCGGCAGCAGCACCAACAGCGCCACCGCCACCATGTCCACGAAGCCCGTCAACACCAGCAGGGGACGCGAGCCGAGCTGGTCCAGGAACAGCCCATAGCTGTAGGAGGCCGCCACGCCCCCCAGGATGCCCGCCAGCACCAGCAGCACCGTGGCCTGATCGGTGAGCCCGTAGCCCTGCTTGGCCACCAGAATCGTGAAGGTGCGCGTGAGCCCCTGAGCCACGGGAATGGTCAGCATCATCGCCACGAACCAGCGCCGGCCGCGCGTGCCCAGCGCCCAACGCAGCTCATCGCGCAGGGAGAACGGCGGCGTGTTGCGGAACAGCCCGGCCTCGGGGATGTTCCAGAGCGCGATGGACGCCAGCACCCCGGAGACCAGCCCGATCGTGAAGAAGTACTGGTAGTGCCGGATGGGCGCGTGCTGCCCCAGGAACATCGCCATGGCGCCCGTCACGAGGATCGCGCCGGCCTGGTAGATCTTGAAGTTGGCCGAGATCAGGTCGCCCCGGTCCCGCTGGGTCGTCAGCTCGGTGACGATGCCCGTGAACGAGGCCAGGCCCCCCGCGCGCCCCAGCATGAAGCCCAGCGCGCCCAGGAACATGCACCACAGGCCGGCCGGCGTGCCGAACTGAACCGAAGCCCAGGGTGCCGCGATCATGAAGGCAGCGGAACAGCTGCGAATGAACCAGAACAGGCCGGCCGTGCGCGAGACGCCCAGCCGTGGGATCAGGCGATAGCCCACCAGCATGAACGGGAGCGTCACGTACATCAGTGCGGAGACCGCCCCCACCCACACGGCCGTCCCGCCCAGCCGCAGCAGGGCCAGAATCACCACGCCCTCCGCCAGCACGGCGTAGGAGACCGAGTTGAAGAACCCGTAGGTGAAATAGCGCCGCTTGCCCTTGGCCCGATCCTTCAGCGAAAGCGGCAGCGGCTCTTGTTCGCGGGCGTCCGTCAGTGCGGTCAATGCCAGGCTCGTGTGCGGGTGCCCTCGGGGGCGCCGATGCGCTGCCGCGATTGTAGGCAGCCTGTGCGGTTTTGCAAAGCCCGGGCGGCGCCGCTGCGTGGGCGGTCGCCTTGCGTTTGGGCGGCGATTTCCCTATCTTGACAGCCCAGACGGTACCCGCGCATCCAGTGGGTGCGCGACGTCCAAAGCCCTTGTTGAGGTGTGGCCCGATGCGTGTTGGCCGGTTTGCCAGCGCAGTGCTGGTGTTGATGCTGTGCGCGCTCGGAGCGAGCCCTGCCGGGGCTGCGGAGCAGTTCCCCTCCAGCCCCAACCACCGGGGTATCGCCACGTTCGATCCCTACGTGGTGTTTCCGGAGGGCAGGACCGGAAACGCGGTCTACCTGGACAACACGCTCGTCTTCAGCGTCAAGGACGAGAGCATCGCGGACGTGCTGCCCCTGCCGGTGCAGGGCCGATTCGTCTACTACGCGCTGGATGCCCAGGGTGCCGGAACGCTGGGCGTGTTCGTGAAGGGCAACGACCCCAAGCCCCGCATCGAAGAGGTGACGCCCGGCTTCTATCACGTCGTGATGGTGCTGGACGGCGTCGTCTACAAGAAGCTCTACCGCATCATCGACAAGAACGTGCTGGACCTGCTGCCGAGCTCCAAGACGGCCGACGGTCCGGTGGCCGGGCCCGCGGGCGTGGTGTTCTTCCACGTGGCCACGGCCATCCACGATACCAACGACGATAGCGGCAAGCGCAGCTTCGGTCTGAAGCTGCACCTGGCGCTCTACAATGACGAACGCACGCGGCACCTGAACTTCCTCATCACCAACGACCGGCCCGATCTCAAGCTGACCTGGGTGGACGACAGTCACATCGAGGTAACGCTGGCGGACGGCCGCACCGAGACGCTCGCGCTGGAGCAGTTCCAGTAGGCCGCTCGATCCCGGCAACCCCTCGCCTCGCAGACCCGATTCCGATGTTCGACGACGAGCAGCCCTTCCGCTTCCGCGGTCCGGACGGACTGGAACTGACCGGCCACGTGTGGAGCGGCGCGGAGTCCCCGCGGCTGCCCGAGTTGCTGTTCTCGCCCGGCAACGGCTTCCCCATGCAGGTGTACCGGCCGGCGCTGGAAGGGCTGCCGGCCGATGCCGTCGTGCACGCGATCAACCATCGCGGCCATGGGGGCAGCGAGGTGCCCGGGCAACTCAGCGACTGGGACGGGCTGCTGGCGGATCTGCGTGCCTATGTGGAGCAGCGCATGCACGCGCCGGTGATCCTGGCCGGGCACTCCATGGGCTCCATGCTGGCTCTGCGTCTGGCCGCCGAGGCCCCGGCCCTGGCTGCGGGCCTGCTGCTGCTGGAGCCCCCGCTCCATGAGCGGCGCGGGAAGCCGCGCGCCACGCGCACGCCGGAGCACGAAGCCTTCATCGAGCGCAGCCGCAACCGCCGCGATACCTGGGCATCGCGGGAAGAGGCGGCGGCATGGTTCGCGGGCAGCGTGGGCTATCGCCAGTGGAGTCCCGAGGCGCGCGCGGCCTTCGTGGCCGAGGGGCTGGTGGAAGCGCCGGACGGCAGCGTGCGGCTGGCCACGCCGCCCTGGCTGGAGGCGGCTCTGTACGAGACGGTGCCGCAGCAGACCGTCTACCAGTGGGCCGAGCAGGTGCGCTGCCCCACCGTGCTGCTGCGCGGACTGGAATCGTGGGCGGCCCCGGCCGAGGTAATGGAGGACCTGGCCGATGCGCTCCCCGTCGCCGTGGTGCTGCCCGTGCCGGGCACGCACACCTTCCCCATGGAGCATCCCGCCGAGACCGGCCACAGCGTGACCAAGGCCCTGCGCATCCTGCGCGGGGAGACGGGCCTCGCCGCTACATAAGCTGCAGCAGCGCGTACACGATAATGATGTCCCACAGCAGCATCGCCCAGTTGATGCGGCGCTTGGCGGACTCCACGAACACGTCGAAGTTGCGGCGGAACAGCACGCGCATCACCCAGCGCGACTGCGGCTCCATAAATTTCAGGTCGAGCATGGTGCTCCCGAAAGACTGAGTGGGGGCTCTCGTGGCAGCCGGCATGGACGGAATGGATTTGACCGCCGTCATTGGCCCGGAGCCGAGTGGCGGGTATCCTGTCATAAGGTATAGCGGTTCGTGCCCGGCGGCGGAACCGCGTCGCGTCCTTGCCCGGCGGCCATGACACCGCGGGCCACTCCAACCGCAACACGAGGGCACCCATGAGCGCAAGGCTATCCACCGTGCTGGTCGCGCTGCTGCTGGCGGCGTTGCCCACCTGGGCGCAGGGCCAGAGCACCACCGGCAAGCAGATGCGGGTCTCCGTGGGGATCGGCTCGGCCGATGGCCAGACCATCAGCCATACCAGCGCCTCGGGCAGCTACTATGCCGGGGGCGAATCCGTCAGCGCCACCAAGCCCGTCACGGGCGACGTGGTGGCCGCGGGCGGCTCCGTGGAGGTGAGCGCCAGCGTGGCGGAAAACGCCGTGCTGGCCGGCGGCAACCTCAGCGTGAACCAGCGCGTGGGGCAAAGCGTGATTGCTGCGGGCGGCAACGTCAATGTGAACCAGCGCGTCGAGCAGGACGTGATCGCCGCGGGCGGCAACGTGAGCCTCGCGGGCCCCGTGGGCGATGACGTGCGGGCCGCCGGGGGTTCGGTGTCCATCGGCAACAGCGTCGGGGGCGACGTGCTGGCGGCCGGCGGCAACGTGGCGCTACAGCCCTCCGCCACCGTGGGTGGCGAGGCCTGGCTGGCCGGCGGCACGGTGGAGGTCAACGGCACCGTCGCGCACGACGTGCACGTCCGCGCCGAAGAGGTGCGCCTGAACGGCACTGTGCGCGGCAACGTGGACCTGACGGCCGAGTCCGTCACTATCGGGCCCGCAGCGCGGGTGGAGGGCAAGCTGGTCTACGCCAGCCCGAAAGCCGCCACCATCGATCCAGCGGCGCGCATCACCGGCGGCGTAGAGCGGCGGCCGGTGCCGCCCGAGGGCATACCCGGCCCGCACTGGGCCGGCTTCATCCTGGCCGGTGTGCTGGGCTTCCTGACCCTGCTGGTGACAGCCACCGTGCTGCGCTGGGTGTTCCCGCGCTTCAGTGTGCAGTCCGCCGGCACGCTGGGCCGGCACCCGTGGAAGAGCCTGGCGCTGGGCTTCGCGCTGCTGGTGTGCGTCCCGGCTGCGGCGGTGGTGCTGTTCGTGCTGGTGCTGGGCACGCCGCTGGGCCTGAGCCTGCTGCTGCTCTACCCCATCGCCCTGGCGCTGGGCTGGTTCGTCATCGCGGTGTGGATCGCCGAGTGGCTGGGGGCGCGATTCTTCGGGCGGCGAGGCGCCCCGCGGGGCTGGCAGGTGCTGCTGCTGTGGGGCGCCGTGCTAGTGATGGCGCTGGTGTGCCTCATCCCCTGGCTGGGCCCGCTGCTGCTGTTCGTGGCACTGCTGTTCGGGCTGGGCGCGCTGGGACTGCACCTGGCGGCCCGCTACGGCGCCGGCGGGGCCGCGCCCGAACCGCGCTGAGCCGGACAGCCTGGGCCTTCCGGTGCGGAAACGCACCGGCGCGGGAACCGTCCTGGCCCGTGTCAGGGGTGTGGGGGTGCGGGGGCCCACGGCCCCCGCAGGATATTCGTCGTGGCGGCAGGTGAAGCTCAGCCGCCCAGACGCTCCAGTTGGGCGACGAGCTGGCCCACGCAGGCGGCGGGCGAGGCCGTGCTGGTGTCCGCCACCAGCTGTGCCTGCTCGTAGTAGGGCGCGCGCGCGCGCAGCAGGCCGCGCAGTTCCTCCATGGCATCGGGGCGGTCGGCCATGGGGCGCCGGTCGCCCTGAGAAACCACGCGTTGCATGTGCTGCTCCGGATCGGCCCGCACCCACACCAGCAGCGCGCGCTCCTTGAGCAGCCCGAACAGCGCGGGGTCCGTGACGGCGCCGCCCGAGACGGCCAGCACCACGGGCCGGCCCCGCGCGATGAGGCGCTCCAGCGCGTGCCGCTCCGCCTCGCGGTAGTAGCCCTCGCCGTGCAGCTCGAAAATTTCCGAGTTCGCCAGCCCGGTCAGTTCCTGGATTTCCTCGTCCAGCTCCACGAAGTGCCGACCCAGCGCCTCGGCCAGCAGCGGGCCCACGGTGGACTTGCCCGCGCCCCGCAGCCCCACCAGCGCGATCAGCGGCGCACCCGCCCGCAGAGAGGGGCCACGGCCCGCCCGCAGAGAGGCCAGCAGCGCCCGCAGCTCCGGCACAGGGTGACCCTCCAGCTCCGCGGCGATCTGCCGCCGCAGGTCGGCAGCGTCGTCCCCATTGCCGGTAGCACCGTCGCCCGCGGTGGCGAGCAGGCCCATCAGCGGCGCTTCCAGGGCCCGCGCCAGCTCCGCCAGCTTGGCCACGGAGATGTTGCCCTCGCCCGCCTCCAGTTGCGCCACGAAGCGCGGACTGAGGCCTGCCCGCGCCGCCAGGGCCTGCTGGCTGAGCCCATGCCGGGCACGGAGGCCACGCACGTTGCGGGCCAGGTCGGCCAGCAGGGCGGCGCGGCGCAGCGTGGCACCCGGCTGCTCCTCCATGGGAGGCAGGCCCTGCTGTCGCTGGGCCACTCCGCGGCCGGGGGAGGTGGACTTGTTCATTGACACGTCGGGGATTGCCTCAGGGTTGGTCGGCCAGACGCAGGCCGCTGATGTACCGGTCGGCATCCTTGGCGAAGGTGGCGTCGCCCTCGTCCGGCAGCGAGCGCTCCGTGTAGCTGATGTGCACCAAGCGCTGCGGCTGCTTGGGATGGAAGCAGATCAGCCCGATGGAACGCTGCACCAGGAACGGCGCCTCGCCCCGGTTCACCGCGCCGTGATCTTCGCTCTGCAGGCGATAGCGCACGCAGTAGGGGCCGAAGCGCGAGTCCGCCTCCAGGTCCGTCTGCCGGTTCTGATACCGGGCCTCCTTCTTCCAGGTCGAGGCATCCCAGTCCGCCCGCACGTAAGCCACCAGGTCATCCTGGCCGGTCATGGGCCGCGAGGCTTCCTTCTCGCTGGCCAGTGCCACCAGGGAATGCGTGCGGCTGGGGCGCCAGCCGAACACGATCGCGTCATCCCGCCTTCCCGCCACGCGCCAGTTGCGCCCCTCCGGCGGCAGCACGCTGTAGTCCGCGAAGGCGATGCGGACGCCCGGCTCGGCGCGGGGCAGCTCGTGGGTACGGGCGCCGCCGCAGGCGGTCACCAGCAGCAGCGTCGGCAGTGCGATCAGCAGCGGCAGCACACGGGTGGTGCGTCTCGCGTCAGGTGCGTTCATGGGCGTGTCGCGTCCTTGCCAGAAGGTCCGCCGGAGGCGAGTCGTGAATGAGCAATATATTGCATTACAACCGTCTGGATTGCAATATAATTCTTGACATCGTGCTTTCACCCGGTAGAATCTGCCGATAAGGTCAATCCTTTGGCCACTTGGTTCATTTCGTTTGCATACTTGCATTCTGCATTCAGCCGGCGGCACGCCGCGCAGCCCGCGCCACGGGCCGGCGCGCCGGGATCGTCGCCGACCCGTGAGGAGAATGGCAACCCATGACGACGGCGATCGCACAACCCGGCCTGGAATCGGACGCCCTGCGCGTTGAGACCCAGACCCGTCCGCAAGATTACCGCCATTGGAAGCTGGCCGTGGATGGGCAGGTGGCCACGCTGCGCATGGACGTGCGCGAGGACGGCGGCCTGCGGCCGGGCTACGAGCTCAAGCTGAACAGCTACGACCTGGGCGTGGACATCGAGCTGGCCGATGCGGTGACCCGGCTGCGCTTCGAGCACCCGGAGGTGGCCGTGGTGGTGGTCACCAGCGGCAAGGAGCGCGTGTTCTGCGCGGGCGCCAACATCTTCATGCTGCGCACGTCCAGCCATCCGTTCAAGGTCAACTTCTGCAAGTACACCAACGAGACGCGGCTGGCGATGGAGGAGGCCGCGGACGAGAGCGGCCAGACCTACCTGGCCGCGCTCAATGGCATCACCTCCGGCGGCGGGTACGAGCTGGCGCTGGCCTGCAAGGAGATCCACCTCATCGATGACCGCTCCTCGGCCGTGAGCCTGCCCGAGGTGCCCTTCCTGGGCGTGCTGCCCGGCACGGGCGGCCTCACCCGGCTGGTGGACAAGCGCCTCGTGCGGCGCGACCTAGCGGATGTCTTCTCCACGCTCGCCGAGGGCATCAAGGGCGAGCGCGCCGTGGAGTGGCGCCTGGTGGATGCCGTACACGCACCCTCACAGTGGGAGCAGGCCATCGCCCAGCGCGTGGCCGAGCTGCAGGCCGCCGCGAGCGACCACGCCGGGCGCAAAGGCATTGCCCTGGAGCCCCTGCGCAAGGAGCGCAGCGAGAACGCCCTCGTCTATGATCACCTGCGCCTGGAGGTGGACCCTGCCCGGCGCACCGCCACGCTGACCCTGCTGGGGCCGGACGACGTGCCGGCCCTGCCGGACGATCCCGCCCAGCTCGGCGCGGGCTGGTATCCGCTGGCCCTGTTTCGCGAGCTGGACGATGCGCTGGTGGAGCTGCGCTTCAACTTCGAGGAGGTGGGGCTGCTGTTGCTGCGCAGCGAGGGCGACCTGGAGCGCGTGCTGGAAATCGACCGGCAGCTCCAGCAGGTGCGCGAGCACTGGTTTGGCCGCGAGGTGCTGCTGTTCCTCAAGCGCACGCTGAAGCGGCTGGACCTGACAGCCCGCACGACCTTCGCGCTGATCGAGCCGGGCTCGTGCTTCGGCGGTTTCCTGTACGAGACGGCGCTGGCCAGCGACCGCATCTACATGCTGGACGATCCCGACCGGCCGCAGCACATCGCCCTCACCGCGCTCAACGGCAGCACATTCCCCATGGGCAACGGCCTCTCGCGGCTGGCCCAGCGCTTCCTGGCCGAGCCCAAGCGGGCCGAGGCGATGCTGAAGGAGGCGCCCGCGCGCTTCACCCCGGCCGATGCCATGAGCGCGGGGCTGGTCACCGCCGCCCCGGACGATCTGGACTGGGAAGACGAGGTGCGCATCGCCGTGGAGGAACGCGCCAGCCTTTCTCCCGATGCCCTCACGGGCATGGAGGCCAGCCTGCGCTTTGCCGGGCCGGAGACCATGGAGACCAAGATCTTCGGCCGCCTCTCGGCATGGCAGAACTGGATCTTCCAGCGGCCCAACGCCACGGGCGAGCGGGGCGCGCTGACACTCTACGGGGAGCCCGGCAGCCCCGAGTTCGACTATCGCCGCACCTGAGGCCACGCCGTCATGCGATACGCGCTGCACCTGCCCAACTACACCTATCCCGCGCCACACGCGCTGGGCACGACGCTGCGGGATATCGTGCAGACGGCCGATCAGGGGGGCTTCCACAGCCTCTCGGTGATGGACCACTTCTTCCAGATCGAGTACGTGGGCCCGGCCGACATGGAGATGCTCTCCTCGTACACCACGCTCGGCTACATCGCGGCGCACACGTCGCGCGTGAAGCTGGGCACGCTGGTGACCGGCGTCGTCTACCGCCACCCTGGGCTGCTGGCCAAGGCAGTGACCACGCTGGACGTGCTCTCTGGCGGGCGCGCCTACCTGGGCATCGGCGCAGCGTGGTTCGAGCGCGAGGCGCGCGGGCTGGGCGCTCCGTTTCCGCCCCTGAAGGAGCGCTTCGAGCAACTGGAGGAGACGCTGCAGGTCTGCCGGCAGATGTGGTCGGCGGACAACGGGCCCTACCAGGGCCGGCACTACCAGCTCGCCGAAACGCTGTGCGTGCCTCAACCGATCAGTCGGCCGCACCCACCAATCCTCGTGGGCGGTGGCGGCGAGCGGCGCACCCTGCGTCTGGTGGCGCAGTACGCAGACGCCTGCAACCTGTTCGAGTTCCTGGGCCCGGACACGCTGCGGCAGAAACTGGACACGCTCAAGCGGCACTGCGACGACGTGGGCCGCGACTACGACAGCATTGAGAAGACGCTGCTGGGCCGCGTCACGCCCGATGCGTCCGCGGCGGAGATTCTGGAGCGCAGCCAAGTCGCGGCCCACATGGGCTTCCAGCGCTTCTACTTCACCCTGGGCGATGTGTTCGACCGCAAGCTGCTGGACCTCATGGTGGATGAGGTCATCCCCCGCATGGGAACCGCATGAATCCCGGCGGGCCGCCGCAGCGCCCCGCCCGTCACGAGCTGCATTCGGAGTTCATCCTGTCATTGAAATTCTGGAGGCCCTGACATGCTGGATACGATCCCCAACAACGTCAATCTCGAGGGCGACCCCAAGCTGCAGCGCGCCCTGCAGCGCTGGCAGCCGGACTTCCTGAACTGGTGGCGGGAAATGGGGCCCGAAGGCTTCCAGGCGGATCGGGTGTACCTCCGCACCGCCGTGGGCATGGGCTCCGGGGACTGGGCACAGTACGACTACGTCAAGATGCCGGACTACCGCTGGGGTATCTTCCTGGCCAACCCGCGCAAGAAGGACCACGTTTACTTCGGCGACCACTTCGGCGAGAAGCTGTGGGATCAGGTGCCCGGCGAATACCGCAAGGAGCTGCGCCGGCTCATCGTGACCCAAGGCGATACGGAGCCCGCCAGCGTGGAGCAGCAGCGCCTGCTGGGCAAGATCGCCCCGAGCCTGCTGGACCTGCGCAATCTCTTCCAGGTGAATGTGGAGGAGGCCCGCCACCTGTGGGCGATGGTGTATCTGCTGCACAGCCATTTCGGCAAGGATGGCCGCGAGGAAGCCGAAGAGATGCTGGCCCGGCGCAGCGGGCACAAGGACCACCCGCGCATCCTCCAGGCCTTCAACAAGCCGCAGCGGGACTGGCTGGCCTTCTTCTGCTTCACCATGTTCACCGACCGCGACGGCAAGTATCAGCTCGCCGCCCTGTCCGAAAGCGCGTTCGATCCGCTCGCCCGCTCCACCCAGTTCATGCTGATGGAGGAGGCCTTCCACCTCTCCGTGGGCGAGACGGGCGTGGGCCGCGTGGTGCGTCGCACCGCCGAGGTGATGAAGGAAGGCAAGGACCCGCGCAGCGTGGGCGCCATTCCGCTGGAGGTCATCCAGAAGTACTTCAACGAGTGGGCCTCCGCCTGCTACGACCTGTTCGGCGGGGAGGACTCCTCCAACGCCGCCACATACTTTGCCAACGGCTTGAAGGGGCGCTTCGACGAGATCAATGACAAGCGCTACCCGGACCACAATGGCCTGGATGCGGCCTATGGCGCCAAGGTGTGGGAGAACGGACGCTGGAGCGACAAGGAGATCCCGCTGCGCCGCGCCATGAACGCACTGTTGCTGGACGACTACGTGGCCGACTGCAACCGCGCCCTCACGCGCTGGAACGGCATCCTGGAGGAGCACGGGCTCAGCGAGCGCCTCACGCTGCCCAGCACGCGCTTCAACCGCAGCGTGGGCCTGTACGCGGACCAGCACTACGACCCCGAAGGCAACCCGGTGGACGAGGCGGCATACAACAAGGGCCTTGCCCGCTGGATGCCCTCCCAGGACGACTACGACTATGTGCTGCAGTGCATGGTGCCCGTGTACGAACCGGGCAAGGTCGCCGGCTGGGTGGCGCCCCCCACGCGCGGCTTCGGCAGCCACGGGCTGGACTTCGAGTACGTCCTGTTCCACTAGGCCGCTCCGCCCCGGCGCCCGTGGCGGATTGCCGCGGGCGCCGGACGCTCCCCGCAGTCCCCTGCCTCGCACGGAGGCTCCATCCATGACGTCCGCGCTGCATCTTGCGCACCGCACCTCCCTGGCCGCTGCGACCCTGATGGCGCTGGCGGCCGCCGTGGGCGTGGTATGGCCGAGCATCTACACCGCCTATCTGCCCATGCCCCCCTGGGCGCACGTGGAAGCCGTGGGGCAGGACGTGCTGACGCTCTTTGGCGTGATTCCGCTCCTGCTGCTAAGCCTGCGCGCAGCAGGCCGGGGCTCCGTGGCGGGCCATCTGGTGTGGCTAGGCACGCTCGCCTACGGAACCTATTTCTACGCGCTGATTACGTTTGGCTACCCCTACAATCCACTGTTCATGCTCTATACAGCGGTGCTGGGCCTATCGGTGTTCAGCTTGGTCACCGGGGCGATGGGGCTGGAGGCCGAGCGCGTGGCGGCCGCATTCGCGGGACGCGCCCCCGTGCGTGCCGTGGCAGGGTTCCTGATGGCCGTGGGCTTGGTCTTCGCGGGCTTATGGCTGGCCGATATTGTCAGCGCTCTCTGGACGGGTCGCCTGCCGGCAATCGTGACCCGCTTCGAGTTCCCCACCGCTCCGATCTATGCGCTGGACTTGGCGTTCTCGGTGCCGGCGCTGCTGATCGGCGGCCTGCTGCTATGGCGGCGACATCCGGCCGGCTACGTGCTGGGTGGGCTGATGCTGGTGCTGGCGGGACTGGTGGGGGCAGCGCTGGTGGCCATGGGAGCCGCGCTGTGGATTGCGGGACAGCCGGGAGACGTGCTGCCGACGGTGCCAATGGCTGCCATCGCTCTCTGTGCCGGGGTGCTGGCCGTGGCCTTCCTGCGGCACGCCCAGCCGCCGTCACACGGCGCGCCGTAACGCCTGCGGCAGCGCACGGGCGGCCATCGGCGGCGCTTGGAATCGCGCAGGCTCACTCGCCCAGCAGCATGCTGGGTGAGGTGGTGCGCAGCACACGGGCGATGTCCATCTCCATGTTCTGCAGGATCTCGCCCAATTCCTCCCGCTCGAGCACCACGCTGGTGCGATCCGGCATCACGGCAAAGACGTAGCGCACGAATTCGGGCAGCAGCGTCAGGTAGTACAGGTTCTGCGGGTCGCGCACCTGTCGGTGCATGAAGGCGTCGATCTGATCCTTGCCCATCTTGCGGAAGGTGGGCGTGAACGATCCCACCACCACCTCCAGCTCCTTGGTCACATCGTCCGGGAAGAAGCGGCGGAAGTACTGCCGCGAGCCGAACACGCGGGCAAAGACGTACATGCCCACCGTCACGAGGACGCCCTCCCACCAGCGCATCCCCATCAGGCTCAGGTAGCTGACCAGGAAGTACGCAATGCCCACGATCACCGACAGCACCTGCACCGTGACGCGCACCTTCTCCACGGCCATGTATTTGAAGTTGTACTGCTTTTCCGTCCAGTAGAGCTGGATCGCGCGCCGGAAAGCGTCCTTGGCGAGGATGATCTCCTCGGCGCTGGCCAGCCGTTCGCTCAGCTCTTTCTCCGCCTCCTTGCGCCGATCCAGGGCCTGCTGGTTCAGAATGTCCTGAATGACGTAACGGCGTGTGCCGCGCAGGCGGTCCGCCAGAATGGCGATGAACTCGTTGGGATTCTGCTGCTGCAGCGTGCCGGTGCGCTGCTCGCCACGGTCGTGCACGTAGTCCACCAGGTCGTCGAAGAGCTTCTTGCCCACCTTGGGCGAGCCCTCATCGCGCGCAATGGAAATGCGCCGTCCGCCGCCATCGCGGGCGTCCTTGCGCACCTGCTCCTGCTCCATTTCCTTGCGGATGAGGATCGTGAAGATCTGGCTGACGACCTCGTACAGCTCGCTGTTGATCTGCATCATGGCAATGAAGGCATCGCCCATGATGCGCGCGTAGGCGGAAAAGTGGCGCCGGCGGTACTCCGCCTGGAAGGGCGCCTTGGCCTCCTGCTGGTGATCCTGGATCACCGCTTCCAGAATGTCGTCGAGGAACTTCTCGTAGCGGGGACTCTCCGTGCGCTCCAGCACGATGGACACGAAGCACAACCCCGCAAACCGCAGCGTCTCCGGGTCGTTCTCCAGGTGCTCCACCACGTCGATGAAGTGGTGAATCCGCGTGGGCCGCGACAGGTTGCGCAGAAGCAGGTCGCCGATCTTCTCCAGGGCGGCTTCCGGGTCGCGCTCGCGCTCGTTGGTGAAGATCACCTTCGTGGCGATGCGCTGGTGGAAGTCCGGCGGCAGCTCGCGGTCGAAGTGCGCCGCGGTGGCGCCCGGGCGGGTCTGGTGTTCCATGCGTATTCCCTGGCCAGGGATGGTGGCGCGCGCGGGAACAGCCCACGCGCACTTATTGTTTCAATCTCCCCTGGGGAATGCAATCCCCGTGCGGCGCCGCGCCGCGCCCCGCCAAGCCCCGCAGGACGTCGCTTTGCGGGGTCGGCTCGGCGTCACGTACGACGCGATGGGCGTCCTCCTCGGCGCGGACGCCACGCACCCAGCAGCAGGCCGACACTCAGCAGTCCCAGCGGCAGCAGTCCCCAGCGGGCGTAGAGTGTGCGGCCTTCGCGCAGCGCGGCCCACACATGCAGCGGCGTGCCGTCCGACTCCAGGGCCACCGCGCGCCCACCGCGCAGCAGCCCGCTCCAGCCGCCGTTGGCGACAAGCACCACGTCGCGGCCCACGGCCAGCCCGCGCAGGGCTGTGATCTGCAGATGCTGCCGGCGCGCAGCCGGTGTGAGCCAAGCATCGTTGGCCGCGGCCACCAGCAGCGCGGCCCCGGCCTGCACCTCGGCTCGCACGTGGGCGGGCAGGATGCTCTCGAAGCAGATCGCCAGCCCCAGCCGTGTGCCCCGCCATGCCAGCACGGGCGGGCCGGAGCCCGCGGCATAGTCGCCCGGCCCCGCGGTCACCTTGCGCGCGAACAGCCAGCCGAAGCCCGCGGGCACGTACTCGCCGAAGGGCACCAAGCGCTGCTTGTCGTAACGCAAGAAGTCGAATCGGCCGCCGTTCACCAGGTACAGCGAGTTGTACTCGCGGCCCGCCTCCAGCCCGTTAGAGCCCAGCAGCAGGTCCGCGCCCCACAGCCCGCCCAGCTCGGAAAGCTCCACGAGCGTCTTGCCGCGCTCCACCTGCCCCGGCACGGCGCTCTCCGGCCAAACCACCAGGCGCGGCGGCGCGGCGGCGGGGTAATGGCCCGCCCCGCCCGGCAGCGCCTCCATCGTGCGGGCGAGGTAGTAGCGCAGGGGGCCTGGCGTGTCGCGCTGGGCGTTGAGCTGCGCGATGGAAAGCTGACCCGGCACCAGCAGCACCGGCACCCGCGGTGCATTCGCCGGCGCGTACGGCACGGGCGCCGGCCAAGCACAGACCAGGGTCACCCCGGCCAGGGCCGCGCCGGCCGCCCAGCTTGCCCGCCCGGGGCCGCGCACCCCCATGGCCCAGCCCCACGCGCCCCAGCCCGCTCCAACGAGTGCCACCAGCAGCACCAGGCCCGCGCCCCCCAGCAGCGGCACTACCAAGCGCGCCGCCCACGTGCCCACCTGCGGGCCCGCCAGCGAGCCCCAGGCCATGCCGCCGAAGGGGAACACGCCCAGCAGCGCGTCCTGCCCGGCCAGCAGCACCGGCAGCACCACCAGTGGCGAGAGCCCCCAGCGCCGCCACAGCCAGCGCGCACCGCCCAGCGCCGCGGCGGGCAGCAGGCCCAGCACGGCCATCAGCAACGCGAAGGCATCGGCGAACTGCCACCAAGCCATGCCCGCCAGCCCGACAAAGGCGTGGTGCAGCCAGGCGAACTGCACCGCGAAGAACAGCACGCCATAGCCCCAGCCCGCCGCCGTCCAGCCCGCCACGCTGCCCCGGCGGCCGAGCAGGCCCGCCGCGAGCGGTGCCAGCGCGAGCCACTCCAGACCCCGCCACTCCAGCGGGGGAAACGCCGCCAGCAGCAGCAGCGCGCAGGGGGGCACCCAAAGCGCGCTGCCGAACTCGCCGCGCAGCGCACGCCACGGCCTTGTCCAGATCCGCGCCACGAGCCCCGGCACCGGGCGCGCGGCAGGTCTGCGCGGTCGGTTCACGGGCGTCTCGGCATAGAGGGTGGCGGTTGTGTTCACGGGGTGGACTGGTTCATGATCCGGCAGGACTCTGGCAGGACCCCGGCAGCGACGGCCATTCCCGGCGGCCCCGACAACCCCAAGCGAGCCCAAGCCCGCCGATGAGAGACCCGCAGCGCCCCTCGCCTCCCCGTGCCGACCCCGCGGCTGTTCCCGATCACGACTACTGCAAATACCACGGACTGGGAAACGATTACGTTGTGATCGACCCCACAGCTTTCAAGGCGCCGCTGACAGGCGAGCAGGTGCGGGCAATCTGTGACCGGCACCAGGGTATCGGCAGCGACGGCGTGCTGCTGGGTCCGTTGCGGCCGGGGCACCCCTTGCGACCGGCCGACTTGCCGGCGGACGTCCCGGCGCTGCGCATCTTCAACCCGGACGGCAGCGAGGGCGAGAAGAGCGGCAACGGCCTGCGCATCTTCGCGCGCTACCTGTGGGAACACGGCCACGTGGCCGGCACGCCGTTCTCCATCCACACGCCCGGGGGCCAGGTGCGTGTGCGCGTGCTGAACGCCGCCGGCAGCCGCATCGCCATTGAGATGGGGCAGGTCACGTTCGATAGCGCGCGCATCCCCATGACCGGAGCGCCGCGCGAGGTGCTGCGTGAGACCCTGCGCGCCGGAGACGAGGACGTTACCATCAATGCGGCGAACATCGGCAATCCGCACTGCGTGGTGCTGGCGGACGAGCCCACGCCGGCACTGGCCCAGCGTGTGGGACCGCTCATCGAGCGTCACCCGAGCTTTCCCCAGCGCACCAACGTGCAGTTCCTGCGCGTGCTGGATCGCCACGCCATCCGCATCGAGATCTGGGAGCGCGGGGCGGGCTATACGCTGGCCTCCGGCACCAGCAGTTGCGCCTGCGCCGCGGTGGCCTGCCGCCTGGGGCTGTGCGAAAGTCCGGTGACCGTACACATGCCCGGGGGCGCGCTGGAGATCCGCGTGGCCCCCGACTTCCAGGTGGAGATGGAGGGCGACGTGAGCGCCATCGCTTGCGGCCGCTTCGCCGACGAGTTCCTCTCCGCCCACGGTCTCGAACGGGCCTGAAACCACCCCGGCACCCGCATCACCCAGCATTTTCCGCTAGCCCCCGCCCCGGGCCGCCCTGCGCGGGCCGGAGGCGCCCCGCACCCGTCACCGCACGCCAGGAAAACGCGACCTGCGGCGCAAACTGCGCGGTTTGGAATGTCGTTTGCTTTGCTTAACGCACTAAGAACGCTGGACAAACCGGTGCAGCGGCGGAATCGGCCCGATCGCGCGCGGCGCATCCGCCACCGGTGCGAACCGGCGCATTGCCCGCGGTGCGCGGTGCCGCGGGGCCACTCGCTGAATGCAGGCCCGGCATGATTGACCGGTTGGGGACACTGGTAGGCTTTCTGATCGGAGCCTCGCTGATCCTGTTCGGGATCACCTGGCCCGATCACCTCTCGAACTACTACGTCTACCAGATCACCCAATACGAGCAGCAGATCGACATCGCCCGCCGGGAGGGCCGCACCCGGCAGCAGGTGGAGGCACTGCAGCAGGCGGAAGAGAACTTCAAGAACTCGTGGTCGGCGGGGATCATGCGCTTCCTCGACCTCAAGTCCGCGGGGATCGTGCTGGGGGGCTCGTATGCGGCGGTGCTGATCGCCTTCCCGTTCCGCCGTGCCGTCGCGACCTTCTGGTACATCTTCCTCGTCTTCGCCCGAGAGCGCCGGGAGGAGGAGTTCGAGGCCGTCTACAACGCCATGCTCGAATTCGCGGACTATCGCTACCGCAACGAGATCATTCCCGACGAGCGCATCGCTCAGGTGCCGATCTACTTCCTGCGCGATGCGATGAACAACTTCGTGCAGGTGGACTGGGTCACCGAGGAGATGGCGCAGGAGATCATCAACTCGGAGATCGACAACTACGACTGGACGCAAAACCAGGAAATCGCCGTGATGGAGTACATGGGCCGGGTGGGTCCGGCCTTCGGCATGCTGGGCACGGTGGTGGGGCTGATCCTGTTGATGGGCCGCGCCGCGGGCGAGAACGCCAAGATCGTGGACATCATGGGCGGCATGTCCGTTGCCCTCATCACGACGCTCTACGGGGTGCTGCTGGCCCAGCTCATCTTCCTGCCCGTGGCGGCCAAGCTGGAGCGCAACAAGGAGAGCTACGTCCGGCTCTACGAGATGATCAAGGAGGGCATCCTGTATCTGCAACGCCGCGAGCGGCCCGATGTGATCGAGCAGGATCTGCAGATATACCTCTCCAAGAAGCGCCGCATGCGCATGCGCGAGGAACGACGCGCGGCCCTGGCGCGGGGCGATCTGGGGATCTGAGCCATGGCACGGACGCGGGTGTTAAGCGGAGGCCGGAGCGCATCCTCCGCGGACGAATGGATCGTCACATTCGGCGACCTGATGGGGCTGCTGTTCTCGTTCTTCGCGCTGCTGACCAGCCTTTCCACAGCGCCGAAGAACTGCAACGGACTGGCGAAGTACTTTGAGGACAACCGGCGGCTCTACCAGAATTTCGAGCTGCGCAACTCCAAACTGGAATGCGTGATCACGCTGCCATCCGACTTCCTGTTCCGCTCCGGCGAGGACAGCGTGCAACCGCGGGCTCTGCGGCGCCTGGAACCGCTGGTGAAGAAGATCAAGGAACTGAAGGAGCACAAGAACGACCTGATCATCGTGGAAGGAAACACGGACAACGTCCCCATCCACACGCGCAAGTTCCGCTCCAACTGGGAGCTGTCGTCCGCTCGGGCCACCAATGTGGCAGACTTTCTGCTCAAGGAGGGCCTGCCGCAAAAGCAGCTCTCCATTCGGGCCTATGGCGATCAGCGCCCGCTGGTACCTTATAGGGACGCGGCAGGCAAGCCGCTGAGAGGCAACGCCCTGCAGCGGGCGCGCGAGAAGAACCGGCGGGTGGAGATCGCACTGGTCAATCCGCCGACCAAGCTGGAGGAATACGGCGTGCTGTTCCATTAGCGCCGCCGGGAGTTCGGGAGTTCATGGCGCCCCGCCGAGCCGGGGCCCACTGTTGACCAGGGAGGGTCAATGACAAACCGGATGCCGAGCCATTCGGCGATCCCCACGCGCAGGCCACGGCGGCCAAGCCGGGCCCTGGCCATCGCACGGGCCGTGCTGCCGGCCTTGGTGCTGGCCGTGGCCCTCTCCGCCTGCGCCGGCAAGCAGCCCGCGCCGCCCGCGGAGGCCCCGGCCGCCGGCCAGAGTGCTGCGACGGGAGGCGCCCAGAGCGCAGCCGGCACGCCAGCCGCGGCGCCTGTCGTGAACCCGGGACTTCCCGTGGTGGACGAGTCGTTTTCCATCGTGCTGGACGAGAACCTGTACCAGCTGGACGAGGCGATGTCCCTGATCGCCCGCTCGTTGCAGAAGGTGGCCGACCGCACGCCGACCCTCGCCATCAACTCGTTCTACTTCGGCAAAGAGGTGGATCCGGACTTCCGGCGCAAGGCGGAGGTGGTCATCCTCGATAAGCTGTTCCAGTACAACCCCAACGTGCGCCTGGTGCAGTGCCAGGAGTGCCAGAAGCTGGAAACCAAGATTACCCACGGCGTGCTGAAGCTGCGCAAGGGCATTCCCTCCCAGGATGCCCGCCGCGCCCTGGCGGAAAAGCTGGGGGTGGACGGCTTCATCGACATCGGCATGTTCCGCACCGATGGCCAGCTCACCGTGTACCTGAAGGTGGTGGAGGCCAAGAGCGGCGCCATCATCCTGGTGGACGAGCTGGCCGGACGCCGCGCGCCGCGCCGGCGGGCACTCACGGTCAGCTTTGGGGAGCTGAACTTCCCCATCACGATCAGCGGCACCAAGGTGAACCACAAGGCGCTGGCGCTGGGGCTGCAGGAGTCCGTCAAGCTGACGGGCCGCTTCTCGTTCGGGGTGGACCTGATCCTCTACAAGGACAACAACCAGAACAACCCCAATACGCACATCACGCTCAATACAGGTGTGGTGCTGGTTCCAACGCTGGGGTTTGATATACTGCAGGTACCCAGCAGCACATCGCGCCTGATCGGCTTCGTCGGCATCGGCAAGCTGATCTCCCCCCAACTGGACTATGCCAACCTCGCGCGGGCCGGCGTTGAAATGGTGGTGGGCGATCAGCTCTCCGTGATGTTCGCCTATAACGACTTCTTCCAGGCGGCCCAGGTCAATTCGGGCACCGACACTCTCCAAGGAGCGGGCTATGAGATCCGGTTCGGCTACCGGTTCTGAGCGGCGCCTGTCCGCTCCGTTGCACGCGGCGGCCCTGGGGCTGCTGGTGCTGGCGCTGGCGGCCTGCTCCGCGATGGGCGGCGGCAGCGGCAATGGTGGCGCCAAGGACGAGAAGACGATCCTCCTCACCCGCAAGGGCGAAAGCTCGATCCAGGTCACCGAGTCCGAGGAGAACGGCGACCAGATCGTGCGGGTCAAAACGGTGTTCAGGGGGCAGGAGAACGTCGTCAAGCTGGATATCGACCAGCCTGTCTACGAGGTGGAGATTCCGCTGTCCATGGAGCAGGTGATCCCGCAGGCCGGATCGGCCCAGGTGCGCGGTCCCGAAGGGCAGTTCCAGGACCTTCTCATCGCGCAGTACCTGCAGAAGGCCCAGGAGGCCATGCTGGCCGGCGACTACAACAGAGCCCTGAAGCAGGTGGATACGGTGCTGCAAATCCAGCCCAACCACATCCAGGCCCACGCCATGAAGGGCTCGGTGTACTACGCGCTTGGGAACTACGATCTGGCCAACCAGGAATGGCAATACGTGCTGGCGCAGGACCCCACCAACAAGGAGGTGCTGGACTTCCAGGAATTCCTGAAGAATCGCGCCAGTGGAAAGCCGCCCAAGCTGCCGGGCGCGCCTGAGGGCACCCAGGCCCCGCCCGCTCCGCCAGGCGGGGCGCAGCCCCCTGCCGGCGGCGGGGCCAAGCCGCCCGCAACGGGAGGAGGCCGCCAGCCATGAGCCGGCGCTCGAAGATTCGCAAGCACGCTCGACGCGTGGGCGGCGTCCTGACGTCCCTGGCGACCGCCGCGGGGCTGGCCGGCGCGGCCGGCGTCGTGCCCGTCGTGCTGCCGCACGTCGCTGCGGCGCAGGAGGACAACCTCATCAATCGCATCTCCAACGAGAAGATGCAGAAGTTCGAGGACCGCCTGACGGCCGAGCTCAACAAGGCGCTCTCCCGCTACATCTCCAAGCGGCAGTACGTGCTGGCGGTGAAGGTGATCTGGAACCCGAACGTCGTGCCCGCGATCCAGAACCCCAAGCTCTCGCCCGAGCAGCAGAAGCTGCCCGGCTTCCCCATCTTCGTGCGCTCGCCGGACAGCCCGGCCGCGGATGACGGTACACCGCCGTTCGTGCGCCTGGAGGTGAAGGTGCTCATCGACGAGACGCTGCCCGAGTACTACGAGCGCTTCGTGCGCAAGCTGGTGCCCATCGTGGCGCGGATGGACTTCAACCGGGGCGACCAGGTGGTGGTGCTCAAGGAGACCTTCCCCGTGCTGCCCAAGGAGGAGGAACCGCCACCCACGCTGCCCGAGAAAGAGCTGATGAAGCAGCTCGGCACAACGCCGCCCCCGGGACAGATGCCGCCCACAATGCCCGTGCCCTCCGCCGCGGGGGGTATCGCCCCGCAGGTGGCCATGCCTCCCGCCGCGTTCACGCCCCAGGCCGCGCAGAGTCCGGCCCAGGCAGCGCAGGAGGCCTACGACGAGGGTCGCTACCAGGACGCGCTGCGCATCGTGGAGAGCGGCTTCCAGACCGCCACGACGAATCGCGAGCGGGGCTACTATCTGGGCCTGGAGGGCTCGATCTTCTATACCCAGGGCAACGTGGAAGCGGCCAAGGAGGCTTGGCGTAGGGCGATCACCTATGATCCGTCCAACATGGAAGTGCACAAGGTGCTGAACTACCTGGAACCGCAGCCGGGAGGCGCCAAGCCATGAGATGGCCCGCACCCATGCGCATCCGCATCCGCCGCCGACCGCTGCACGTGTGGCTACTGATTGCCCTCGCCGCGCTGGGCTTGGTGTGGCTGTTCACCGGCGGGCCGGCGCGCGGTGCCGAATTCGTCACGCCGCCCGGCATCGACCTGCAGAGCCAGGAGGCCGTGCTCAAGGCACGGGTCACCCGCATCGCACGGGATCTGGTGGGCGATGCGCTGGTGGATGTGGAGGCCAGCGTGCGCTACGTCCGCACGGACGGCACCACGGGCGAGCGCATCAAGCTGCCGGGCGTGAGCCATTACATCGTGCCCTCGGCCGGGGGGGGCACCGGCACGGACATCGTGGCCGGCCAGGTGCGCGTGCGGCAGATCCTGGTGGTGGTTGCGAACAGCGTGGAGACCGCGCCCGACGTGCTGGCCCGCGAGCTGCGCACGCAGGGACAGTTCGACCCGGCCCATGGCGATCTGGTGCGCGTGGTGAAGGTGCCAGAAGCCGGCAAGGCGGAGCAGGGCCCGGGCATGGCCGCCGTGAAGCCCAAGGCGGACGACGGGCTCACCGACGATGCGAAGAAGCTCTCCGATCGCCTGAAGCGGGAGCAGGATCGCCAGCGCGAGCAGCAGGAGCTGGGCAAGATGATCGCCCAGGGCTCGCTTTCCGAGGCGCAGTCCACGACCTTTCTCATCAAGGCACGGCAGGCGTACTTCAATGGGAACTACGACCGCGCTTTGGACCAGATTCTGCAATCCATTTCGCAGAATCCCAACAACCCGCAGGCCTATGCCATGCTGGGCTCGCTGTACTATGCGGTGGATTGGAAGCAGCTCGCGTTGAAATACTGGGAGAAGTCACTCACCCTGGATCCGGACAACCGGGAGGTCCAGGACCTAGTGTCCAAGCTGCGCTCCAGCCCCACCCAATGACGCACGGGGTCGCCGAGGCACGATGATGCTGCGACTGCACGCAAGGCTGCCGGCGCTCCTGGCCGCCGCAGGGCTCGCCGCCCTGCTGTGCGCCGTGCCGCGTCCTGCCCCGGCCCAGCAAACCCAGGCCCAATACGTCGATTCCCTGGATGCCTACCAGAAGCGCATCGAGGGCCTGATCAATGAGCGTCTCTCCGCCCTGCTGCCCAGCGGCAACTATGTGGTGCGGGCGGACGTACAGGGCACGAAGGAGCGGGTGCCCAACACGGCCGTATCCGGGACGAACCTCGACCTGCCGGGCTTCCGGCCCACCGTGAGCGATGCGGTGCCGGGGGTGGAAAAGTACCGTGTGCAGCAGGTCGTCGTGCGCATCGTGCTGAACCAGGCCGTGCAGGATAGCGAGCTGCAATACATCCGCACCATCGTGCCGATCCTGGCGGACTTCCATGCCGACCGCGGTGACCGGTTGGATCTGCAAGTGATCCAACCCGGGCAGGCGGCGCGTCCGCCCTTCGGCTCGCCCGCTGCCGGCATGCCCCTGGGGCTCTCGATGCAGGAATGGCTGCTGGGGGGCGTGCTCGTGCTGATGCTGCTGATGCTGCTGGTGCTGATGTGGCGGCTGGCCTCGCCTCGCCGCGTGGAAGCCCCGCAACCCGTCGCCGCACCGGCCCCGGCGGCCCCCGCACGGGAAGAGCCGGCCATGAGCGCCGCCGACCAGCGGCGCGCCGACCAGGAACGCCAGTTGGCCGAGCTGCGCCACAACGTCATCAAGCGGCTGTTCGCCCGACCGGAGCTGGGGCGCGCCCTGATCCAAGGCTGGGCCGGCACGCCCAACAAGCTGGGCGACCTGGCGCACGGCCTGGGCCTGACCATTGCGCGCCAGGCCCTGCTGCCGAACCTGAGCCGCGAGGATTACCAGGCGTTGGAGGAGAAGGTGTACGGCGAGCAGGCGCCCGATGCGAGCCGGATGCTCAACACGCTCCGCGAGGCCAACCTGTTCATGATGACCCAGGAGATCGTGAACCCGGAGATCATCCGGCCCAATCCGTTCCGCTTCCTGGACGAGCTGACCTGGGGCCAGATCGCGCACATAATCAAGGACGAGCCGGTCAAGGTGAAGGCCGTCGTGCTGAGCCGGCTCAAGCCGGAGGAGACGGCGCGTATCCTGGAAGGCCTGCCCAAGGAGATGCAGCTCGAGATCGCCGTCGCCATCGGCAACCTGCGTGACCTGCCGCTGGACATGGCGGAAAGCGTGGGCACCGGCCTGGCCGAAAAGGCGCGCTACGCCCCGGACGCCCGCATGGTGGACATCGAGGGCCCGGCGGCGCTGGTGGACCTGATGGCGCGCACCTCCACTGCCACCAGCCACTATCTGCTGGAAGCGATGAAGGCCAAGGATGCCCATCTCTCGCAAGAGGTGGAGAAGCGCTTCTTCCTGTTCGAGGCCATTCCGCTGGTGCCGGACGACATGATCCCGCAGGCCGTGCGCACCCTGCCCAGCACCGTGGTGATCCAGGCCATGCAGGGCGCGTCGCCGGACCTGCAGCGCAAGGTCATCATGGGCTTCCCCGAGCAGGCCCGCACCGGCCTGGTGACCGCCCTGCGCGCCTCCCGCGCCGACCCCGAGACGGTATCGGAGGCCCGGCGCACGGTCGTCGCAAAGTTCCAGGAGCTGGGCCGCCAGGGCCGCATCGACCTCAAGCAGATCAGCGATGCATGGCAAGCCCAGGCCAAAGCCTCCTAGCCTCCCGTGGCGCCCGGCCGGCCTGCTGACGCTCCTGCTGGCGCTGCTGCTGCTGCCCCTGGCCCCGCACGCGGCCGGCGCGCGCGAGCTGCGCCGCCAGATGCCCTACCTGCGTGCCATGCTGATGGGCAACGCCTATTCCGCCGTGGCCGACGAGGCCTCCGTGCTGATGTACAACCCTGCGGGGCTGGCGGGGCTGAAGACGGGCACGATCGAGGTCACGCCCCTGCACTTCGCCGCGGATCGCAATCTGACCGGACTGCTGCTCGACCCCACGGCCGTGAAGAACCAGTACAGCGGCCTCTCCCCAACCGAGTTGGCCAACAAGGTCGGTACGTCGCTGTTCTACAACGTCTCGCTGCGCACGCCGTTCCTCTACAATCCGAAGCAGGGCACCGCGTTCGGCATCGGCGCGGAGACGCTGGGGGCCGTGAGTGTGGTGCAGGATAGCCTGGGCTTTCCGGCCCTGCAGCTCGAGGCGTTCGTAGACGAGACCGTGCTGTGGAGCAGCTATGGCCAGTTCGGCCCGCTCTCGCTGGGGCTCACTGCCAAGCTCATCAACCGTGCTGGGATCGACAAGACCATCGACTTCGCCACGCTGTATGCCTCGGGAGGCTCGCTGAACCTTGCCAACGACCCGGATTTTCAGGCGCTGGAGCAGGGGCAGACGCGCGTGCGCGGCGGGTTGGATCTGGGCATGGTGTACCGGTTTCCCGGTGCGGAGAACTGGCAGCCGCGGCTCGCCTTGGCCGTGCTGAACCTGGGCGGACACGACAGCCAGAGCGGCTATCACGGCATCCAGTTCGGGACACCGCCGGACGCCAACACGCGGCCGCTCTATGGCGAGTTCCCGCTTAACGTGGTGGCCGGCTTCGCCGTCTCGCCCACCTACAACGATATCCGCTACACGTTTGACGTGGACTTGGTGGACCTGGGGTACAAGGCCCTGGACGGCCGCAGCCTGAACAACCGCACGCGCGTGGGCATGGAGATCGGCGTCGGCCCTCACGAAGACGGCACGGCGCTGTTCTCGCTGCTGTTCGGTTGGAATGCCACACACTTCAGCGTGGGCGTGCTCACCCGGGTGTCCATCTTCGAGATCGGCTTCGGCCGCTACACGGTGGAAAAGGGCAGCCGGCCTGGTGAAAACCCGGAGGACCGCCGTGCGGTGGTGATCGCGCTGCGCATCTGAGGCTCCCCGCGTGGGCCCGACAACACGCCCGCGCGGGAATGCATCGAGGCGCCGCGCTGTATATAATGGCGCCGTGGACCGGCCCGTATCACGCGCGCAGACCTGCGGCGTGTGCTGCCGATCCTTCCCTCTGCGGAGGCTGCATGCAACGCAAGCGATGGTGGAGACTGGCGGCCGTGCTGATCGGCACGGCGCTGCTGTGGGCGCTGGCCGGCGGACTCGGTACGACGATCGCTCCACAGCGGGCGCTGGCCGCCAAGTGGTGGCTCGCCGATTCCAAGGCCGACAGCGAAGCCAAGAAGGAGCCCGAGGCCCCCGCCGAGCCCGAGAAGGCGACGGCGGAGCAGCCCCCGGCCGAGCCGGAGCAGGCGGAACCCGCCGCCACCGAGGCCAAGCCTGAGCCCGAGGCCCCTGCCGAACCCATGAAAGCCGCCGCGGAGCCGGCCAAGGAGGCCCCGGCAGCCATGGCAGCCCCGGAGCCTCCCAAGGAGCCGGCCGCCAGTGCGGAGCCCATGGCGCCCGCGGCGCCCGGCGACATGATCGACTGGGCCCAGGATTACCGCACCTGGGACGTGGCGACGGGCTACGTCCTCAGCGATGCCCATGGCCATCGGCTACTGCAGACCTTCATCCATCCGCACAAGGCGGCGGAGGTGTACCGGCACAACTCCCAACTGGCGCTGCTCCGCAAGACAAAGGGCTTCGAGCCGTACCCGGTAGGGACGGAAATCGTGGCGGAGTCCTGGACGCGCAACGGCCTGGGCGCACCCGGCAAGGCCGGGCCCGTGGTGTTCATGCGCAAGCACGGGCCCGGCTACGACCCCGCCGGTGGTGATTGGGAATACGCCATCGCGGAGCCGAACCTGGCCCTGATGGGGGAAGGTCACACGGGCAAGATGGCGTTCTGCAAGGAGTGCCATACGCGCGTGCAGTCACGCGACTTCGTCTACGCTACCGAGCGCTGACCCCTCTGTCGCGTCCGCGCGTGGGCACCACCGGCGCCCGGCAACGGTGAGCCGCCTTACCGCACGGATGCGCGGCGCCGACGATACTGCGCCCACGATAGCGTCCATCGGGCCCGCCAAGCCATCGCGGCTGGGCTGTGCCGTTGGCGGATGCGATACCCTGTAACATTCGCGCGCGCTGGCCGACCAAGTCTGACAAGAGCGCGAAACTCGAATGGCGCACTGCCGGTGATGCGCGGCGCAAGCCGAGATTCCCAGCAGCCGTCGCGCCGGCTATAATGGCGCCCGCACCCTCTGGCCGGCTGCACAGGCCGACGCCGGGCGGTGACTTCACTTTCACATCCGCGGAGACCGCATGCGGCGCAACCGATGGTGGACGCTAGCAGGCGTGGTGATTGGCGCAGCCTTCCTGTGGGCGGTGGTGGGGAGCTTCCGCTCCGAGTTCGCACCCTGGAGCCTGTTTGAGCGGCAGCCGCGGGCCGCGCCGCCCAAGCCCGACAACCCCTGCAACCCTAACGCCGCGCGGGCTGGCAACCCCTGCAATCCCAACGCCGCTCGGGCGGGCAACCCCTGCAACCCCGGCGCGAGGCATGCAGGCAATCCGTGCAGCCCCACAGCGAAGCGGGCGGGTAATCCCTGCAATCCCAACACCGCTCGGGCGGGCAATCCCTGCAATCCGGGCGCAGCCAAGGCCGGCAACCCCTGCAATCCGGGCGCAGCCAAGGCCGGCAACCCCTGCAATCCCAACGCCGCTCGGGCGGGCAATCCGTGCAATCCGGGGGCGGCCAAGGCCGGCAACCCCTGCAATCCCAATGCGGGGCATGCGAGCAACGCCGCCGCACCGGTGCGCGTGGGCTTCCAGACCAACGGCGTCAAGATCGGCTGGGGCCGCAATTTCCGAAGCTGGGACGTCGTGACGGGCTACGTAACAAGCCATTCCCACGGCAATCGGCTCGTGCAGACCTACGTTTACCCCTCGGCGGCCGCGCGCGTGTACAAGCACAACGCCGAGCTGGCCCGCCAGCGAAAGACCGAGGGCTACCAAGTGTATCCGCCCGGCACGCAGATCGTGCAGGAATCCTGGGTGCGCAATGACCTGGGCGGCCCCGGCAAACCAGGTCCGGTGTTCTTCATGCGCAAACAGGATCCGGGCTACGATGCGGCCGGCAGCGACTGGCAGTACGGCTTTACGCGCAACGATCTGGACGTGATCGGCGAAGGCCATGACGGCCCGATGCAGTTCTGCAAGGCCTGCCATGCCCGCGCGGACAAGCGCGACTTCGTCTACGCTACCGAACGCTGAGCGCGAGCCCTCGCGAGCCGCAACCCACCCCTGCGCGCTGCGGCGCGCCGGAGGCCGCCCGGTTATCGCCGGAGCGTGGCGTCCGCACGCAGCAGGCCCTGCGGAATGTCCGGTCGGGGCGATGGGCGTGCGGAACGGCGGGGCGCCTCCGAAAACTTCGCCGAATTGCGTGCAATTCCCCCAATAGTTGCATCGGATCAAATTCTTGGAAAAATCCGTTGACTTTTAGCACTCATGCGAATAGAGTGCTAATAATTCGGTGGGACGCGGCCTGACGCGCCTCCATTGAGGGTCCGGAATGCCGACCCATTCCGGGCTCTGGTGCGGATTGATCAGCCATACCGACGCCTTCCGTAGATGGCTGGTCGGGCAGGCAAGTCCCCGTTCCCTACTGTGTACAGGGTTTCAAAACAGCGGGCGTCGGCTCGTTGGTGAGTCGTCGTTGCCCCTGGCATCGGCGGCGCTTTGCCGACCTCGCACAGATCGTCCATCCACCCTTTCGAGGAGTGAGAAAGGTAGATGAACCTCAAACCGTTGCAGGACCGCGTGCTAGTGGAGCGCGTGGAGGCCATGGAGAAATCGGCCGGCGGATTGTACATCCCCGATACGGCGAAGGAGAAGCCGCAGGAAGGCAAGGTCGTGGCCGTGGGCAAAGGCAAGCGCCGTGAAGACGGGTCCGTGTCCGCGCTGGACGTCAAAGCGGGCGACCGGATCCTGTTCTCGAAGTACGCTGGCAGCGACGTCACCCTCGACGGCAAGGAATTTATCATCATGCGCGAGGACGACATCCTCGGCGTGCTGAACTAGCCTCGGCCGATCAAACCTACCCAGATTCTGAAGAGGAACCGGAACCATGGCTGCAAAACAGATCCTTTTTTCGACCGATAACCGTGTGCGCCTGCTGCAGGGCATCACCAAGCTGGCGAATGCGGTCAGCGTCACGCTGGGCCCCAAGGGCCGCAATGTCGTCATCGAGAAGTCCTTCGGTGCACCCCTGGTGACCAAGGACGGCGTGACGGTGGCAAAGGAAGTGGAACTGGAGGACAAGGTGGAGAACATGGGCGCCCAGATGGTGCGCGAAGTGGCCTCCAAGACCTCCGATGTTGCCGGTGACGGCACGACGACGGCGACCGTGCTGGCCCATGCCATCGTGGCGGAAGGCCACAAGAACATCGCCGCCGGCGCCAACCCGATGGAGCTCAAGCGCGGTATCGACATTGCCGTGGGCGTGGCGGTGGAGCACCTGAAGAAGACGGCGCAGAAGGTGAGCAACTCGCGCGAAGTGGCGCAGGTGGGCACCATTTCCGCCAACAGCGATGCGACCATCGGCGATATCATCGCCGAGGCGATGGAGAAGGTGGGCAAGGATGGCGTGATCTCCGTTGAGGAAGCCAAGAGCGCGGACACCACCATGGACGTGGTGGAAGGCATGCAGTTCGACCGCGGCTACCTCTCGCCCTACTTCATCACCGATGCCGACCGCATGGAGACGGTGCTGGAAGACGCGCTGATCATCATCACGGAGAAGAAGGTCAGCAACATGCGCGACATCCTGCCCGTCCTCGAGCAGATCGCCAAGTCGGGCAAGCCGTTCCTGCTCGTGGCGGAGGATGTGGACGGCGAGGCGCTGGCCACGCTGGTGGTGAACAAGATCCGCGGCACGCTGAAAGGCGCGGCCGTCAAGGCCCCCGGCTTCGGTGACCGCCGCAAGGCCATGCTGCAGGACATCGCCATTCTCACCGGCGGCGTGGTCGTCTCGGAAGAGATGGGCATGAAGCTGGAAGATCTGTCGCTCGACCAACTGGGCCGGGCCAAGCGCATCGTGATCGACAAGGACAACACGACGATCATCGACGGCGCCGGCAAGGCGGACGACATCAAGGCGCGCATCAACCAGATCCGCCAGCAGATCGACGACACCAGCTCGGATTACGACCGCGAGAAGCTGCAGGAGCGGCTGGCCAAGCTGGCCGGCGGTGTGGCCGTCATCAACGTGGGCGCCTCCACGGAAGTGGAGATGAAGGAGAAAAAGGCCCGCGTGGAAGACGCGCTGAACGCCACCCGCGCGGCCATCGAGGAAGGCATCGTGCCGGGCGGCGGTGTGGCGCTACTGCGGGCCATCACCGCGGTGGAGAAGGGCATCAAGGACAAGGGCCTCAAGGGTGACCAGCTGGTGGGTGCCCGCATCGTGCTCAAGGCCATGGAAGCTCCGATCCGCCACATCGTGGAGAACGCGGGCATGGAAGCCGCTCTGATCGTGGACCACGTGCGCAAGGCCAAGACGGACACCGAGGGCTACGACGCGGCCAAGGAAGAGTTCGTGGACATGGTGAAGGAGGGTATCATCGACCCGGCCAAGGTGACCCGCGTCGCCCTGGAAAACGCCGCGTCCATCGCCAGCCTGGTGCTGACCTCGGAAGCCTCCATCTCCGAGAAGCCCGAGCCCAAGAAAGATGCCCCGCCGATGCCGGGCGGCGGCATGGGTGGCATGGGTGGCATGGACATGATGTAAGCCGCACCCGGCTTCCATCGTCCCGCAGGCCAACCCGGCCAGGGCCGCACCGCTTCGGCGGTGACCGGCCCGGCCGGGTTTCTTTTTTCGTGGCCGCGCGGGCGGCTTGGCAGGGCGCCGGTGGAATATCGGGGCCCCAGGCGGGGTTTTCGCGTACAGTGGGCGGCAACGAGCCGCCGGTCACAATGCCCGCGCCGCGATGAGCCGCCATGCGCCTGCTTGCCCTCTCCGCGACCCTGCTGCTGATGCTGGGCACCAGCATCGGCCACGCCAGACCGCATCAATATCGCATCGACATTTTTTCCGCGGACAGCTGGGCGCGCTACTACGAGCGCATCGGGCTGGGCACCGTGCTGCAAGGCCCCATCCCCCGAGATGACTGGCAGGCGCTCGCGGCCCACTGCGAGTTCCTGGAGGACGCCACGGGCCACACCTGGATTCCGTTGGGCTACTCCATCGAGCGCGGCTACAAGCTGTGCTTCCGCACCAGTCCCTTCTCGCTCCAGGAAGCGCACGTGCTGTGCGCCCGGCTGCTGATGCACGTGCTGGCCAACGATGGGGACCAGATCGTCTGCGGGGGCCGGCTGGCCGGCCGCGACTATGAGCGCCTCAATCCCTACCTGCGTCACCGCTAGCGGCGGAAATTGAATGGCATTCGGGCATTGGGGGCTTCTCCCCCATACCCCCACCAGGGAGGAAAGCCCCCTGGGCTCCATTTGCGGGTGAAACCGCGCCCGGCTTGGTGCGGGCGCGTATGGGGGTGCCGGGGCTCAAGGCCCCCGCATCGATTGGCTTGCGGTTGTGCGGGATTTCAGCGCGCAGCGGCCGCGGGGGACGATGCGGCGGCGCCACCGTGCGCGAAGGCCCGCGCGAGGCGCCGGAACACGGCACCGCGCGTATGGCGCGGCTGGTTGAGCATGATCACGAATGGTCGCCGCACACCGGGCGGCGCGGGCAGGAAGCCCGCCAGCGTGTAGACGCCCGTCAGGGTGCCGGTCTTGGCGGGCACCACCAGCGGCGGCTTCCCGTAGGGCTTGAGCAGGTCCGCCCAGGGATGGAAGGCATCCACGACGGCCAGCATCGCGGTCAGCCGGATGTGGTTCTTGCGCGAGAGGCCCGAGCCCTCTTCCAGCGTGAATTGGTCGGGCTTCAGGCCAAGCTGTTTGGTGAGGTAGCGGCGTTCCAGCGCCACGCCCGGCTCCAGCCGGGCGGGCTCCCCGGCGGTCTCCAGGGCCATCGCCAGCACGATCTGGTTGGCGATGAAGTTGTTCGAGTAGTGCAGCATCGCCTGCACCACCTCTTCCAGCGTGCGGCTGTTGTGGTGCACCAGCACCGGCTTGAGGCCGGGCGGCACGCGACCCGTACGGGAGGGCTCGCGGATGGTGGCGCCGGCCTGCTCGAACACCGCCCGCGCCAGCTCGCCCGCATAGCGCACGCCGGGGATGCCCTCGGCCGTGAAATTGATGCGCTGGCGGCCGGGGCCCAGCTGGCGCCCGGCCTGCCGCGCCAGGGGCGTCAGCGGGGTCTGGGGCTCGGCGGACGTGACGTGGCCCGCGGCATCCACGTCCACGAATACCGTGTTGAAGTTGGCCACCAGCGCCCCCAGCTTGGCGTCGTAGGGATTGAGCGAATCCGAGGCGCCATCCACCTCCAGGTCCGTGGCGAAGGCGCTCTGGTCCAGCACCAGCGCGCGGATGGGGTGCGCGAACTGCCCGGCCAGCTTGAGCTCCTGCGCGATGAGCGCCCACTCTTCGGAGACGAGCATCGGGTCGCCATAGCCGCGGATGTAGAGCAGATCGCCGTCCCGGTAGAACGCCGTGCGGAAGCGGTAGTGCGTGCCCAGCACGTGGAAGGCCGTCTCGGCCGTGGCCAGCTTGAGGATGGAGGCCGGCACGTAAGCGCCGGGGTGGTACACGAACACCGGATGCCCGTTCTCGCCCACGGCCACGCCACCCTCCTGCACCAGCGGCGCCAGCGCCGCCCGCAGCCCGTCCGGCTCCGCCTGCGCCGATCGCGCGCCCACCAGCAGCCCCAGTGCCGGGAGCAGCAGCGCCACACAGAGCGCCGCGGCTGCGAGCAGCCGCCTGCGCCGGGGGGGATGCCTGTGGGGTTCCAAGCTCATCGGGGGCGTCTCATCGCTGACAGGTGGGGCAGTAGAACGTGCTGCGCTGCTGCTGCACGACGCGGGCGATGGGCGTGCGACAAGACGGACACGGCTGGCCCGCCTTGCCGTAGACCCGCAGGAAGTTCTGGAACTGACCCGTCTTCTGGTCCACCCGCCGGAAATCGCGGATCGTGGTGCCGCTCTTGTGAATGGCCTTGCGCAGGATGCGCCGCACGGCCCGATAGAGCCGCTCCACCTCCGCCGCGATCAGCGTGTTCGCCGTGCGCAGGGGCGAGAGCCGCGCATCGTACAGGATCTCCGCCACGTAGATGTTGCCCAGGCCGGCCACCTTGGACTGGTCCATCAGCCAGTGCTTGAGCGGCGTGCGGCTGGCGGCCAGGGCCTCGGCCAGCCAATGGGCCGTGAAGTGCCGCGAGAAGGGGTCCACCCCCAGCGCGGCCAGCGGCGCGTAATCCCGCAGCCGCTCCACCACGGCCAGCGTGCCGAAGCACCGCATGTCCTGGAACACCAGCAGCGCCCCGTCCTCCAGCTCGAACCACACCCGGTGGTACGGCAACGGCTTCGGGAGCGGGGGCGACACCGCGAACTTGCCCGTCATGCGCAGGTGCCCGATCAGGTAGCCCGGCGGCTCCAGCTCGAACAGCAGAAACTTGCCCTGCCGCCGCACGTGCCGGAACGTGCGGCCCTCCAGCGCCGCCCGGAACCGCGCCACGGGCACGCCGCCCAGCGCATCCGCACGGAACACCTGCACGCGCCGGATGCGGCGCCCCGGCAGGGCCGCGTCCAGCTCGCGCACGATCGTCTCAACCTCCGGCAACTCGGGCATGGGCAGCGTCCTGGGCTACTTCTTCTGCTTCAGCCAGCGCTGCACCATCATCGCCGTGGCCTGGGGGTCGGCACGGGCCTGCTGGATCGCCGTGTTGCGGTTGAATTCCTCTTCCTTCTCCGTGGGAATCTCCAGCTCCTCGCCCTCCATCGTGTAGTCGGGCACGCTGAAGTCGATGTCCGGCTTGCGGCGCAGCATGCTCAGCAGCGGCCGCACGATAAACACGGCCACGGCGATCACGGCCAGGATCGCGAACAACCAGCGCAACAACAGCAGCAGTGCATCGTGAGACATGGAGTTCCTGGGCGCGCCACACCGGTGGCGGCGGGACCGGCCGTCATGGCTCGGCCCACCGGGCCGTCCCGGAGGCGCAGCGGCGATTCACGCCAGCGCCATTCTAAGGCAAGCGGGCAGCGAAGTTAAGCCGCGGCGGCGCCCGCTTACGCGGCGCGCTCCAGCACCAGCCAGTCGGTGAGCGCTTCCAGCAGGGCGCGCTGGGGCGAGGCCGGCAGCCCCGCCAGCGCGGCGCGGGCCCGGGCCCCCAGTTCCGCGCAATAGTCGCGCACAGCCGCCAGGGCGCCGCTGGCCTCCGCGCGCTCGATGGCCCAGGCGATGTCCTCGGGCGCCGTCTCGTCCGGCGGCCGCACCAGTATCTCCACCAGACGGCTGCGCTCCGGCTCGCGCAGCCGCTCCAGCAGTTCGATCACGATCAGGGTGCGCTTGCCCTCGGCGAAGTCCCCGCCGCGCTCCTTGCCGTAGCCCCCGGAAAGCACGCCGGGCGCTTCGCCGGCGGAATCGGCCGTGAGGTTGAGCAGGTCGTCGCGGAGCTGGAATCCGATGCCCAGCGCCTCGCCGTAGGTGCCCAGCGCCTCCACCAGCGCGGGGGGGGCCCCGCCGATGAGCGCGCCGAGCTGGCAGGGTCCGCGGCCGGAGTACCAGCCCGTCTTGCGGCGGATCATGCCCTCGAACTCCGCGCGGTCGGGCAGGCGGTCGTGCTGCACCCAGCCGATGTCCAGTGCCTGCCCCTCGAAGGTCTGCCGGAACACCTCGGCGAAGAGCCGCTGCACGCGCAGCGTCATCTCCGGCCCCAGCAGGGCCTCGTTGTCCAACAGGGCCTCGTACACCAGCCCGAAGAGCAGATCGCCCACGTTGATGGCGAGCGGGATGCCGTGCTGGCGGTGCAGCGCGGGCTTGCCGCGCCGCATCAGGGAGCCGTCCTCGATGTCGTCGTGCACCAGCGCAAAGCTCTGGAACAGCTCCAGTGCCACGGCCGAGGGCAGCGCCCTGCGGGGATCGCCCCCGGCCAGGGCCGCGCACAGCAGCAGCAGAGCCGGCCGGAAGCGCTTGCCGCCCCGCGCCGGGTAGTCCTGCGCCAGGTCGTAGAGATAGGCGCGCGGCTCGCGCTCCGGCAGGTAGCGCGGCAGGCCACGCTCCACCCATGCCACCGCGCCGGCCAGGAAGTCCGCCAGGCTCCCGTAGGCCAGCGGCGGCAGCTCGGCCAGCCAGGGCGGCAGGGGCCGCTCCGCTCCCGGCGTCGTGCCCGGCGTCGATGGGGAAGGGGACGCGCTCATGTCAGGTACAAGGGAGGCAGCAGCCACTCCACCACGCCGCAGCCGGGCACCACCTCCGCCCAGTGCGGACACGATTCCAGGCTCACGCCCACCAGCGTGCCCGGACTGAACGGCACGGCCATGTCCGCTGGGTCGCTGGCCAGCAGCCCCAGCAACTCCGCCACGCCGGGCATGTGGGCCACCAGCAGCACGATGCCGGCCTGCTCGGGCAGCCGCTGCACGTAGTCCAGCAGCAGCTCGCCGGGCGCATTGTAGAGCGATTCTTCGGGGGTCAGCGGCACGGCAGCGCCCAGTGCCTCCAGCAGCACCTCGGCCGTGGTGTGGGCCCGCACGGCGGTAGAGGTCGCGATGAACTCCGGCACGATGCCCGCCTCCCGCAGAAACCCGCCTTGCACGCGCGCCTCCCGGTCACCCTTGGGCGTGAGAGCGCGGGTGAAATCCCTGCCGTCCGGGCCACGCGTTTCAGCGGAGCCGTGGCGCAGGATCAGCAGATTCTTCACGAGGGGCAGCCGGCGGCAGGGAGGCAAGCCAAGGACGCGTCCGTCCAGGCCAGCAGGGGACGCCCCCAAAGCGCAGGTATAGGCTACGGCCCGGAAGCCTGTCAACCGGTGGCGGGTTTTCGCGGCTGTTGCACAGCCGCGAAAGCCTGAGGTCCAATTGGGGTGCAGGGGGCAATGCTCCCTGCCGGGGTTCGGGGGCAGCACCCCCGACAACAACCACCTTGTAGGTTACGCGCCTGCTAGAACAACCCGACGACGTTGCCGCTGTCGTCGATGTCGATCTTCTCGGCGGAGGGCACCTTGGGCAGACCCGGCATGGTCATGATGTCGCCCGTCAGCACCACGCAGAAGCCCGCGCCCGCGGACAGCTTGATGTCGCGCACGGGCACGGTGAAGCCCCGTGGCGTGCCCAGCAGCGTGGGATCGGCGCTGAAGGAGTACTGCGTCTTGGCCACGCAGATGGGCAGGTTCCCGTAGCCCTTGTCCTGCAGCGTCTGGAAGCGGCGCTTGACGACCGGCGGGGCTTCGATGTCGTCCGCGCGGTAGATCTCGCGGGCGATCGTGCGCATCTTCTCCCACAGCGGCATGTCGTCCGGGTAGAGCGGCTTGAACTGCGAGGGCGTGCTGTCGATGGTCTTGACGACCGTCTCCGCCAGGGCCTTGGTGCCCTCACCGCCCTTGGCCCAGCCCTCGCTGACCACCAGCGGCACGTCCCACTCCTTGGCCAGCCGCTGCATGGTGTCCACCTCGGCCTTGGTGTCCGCGGTGAAGTGGTTGAGCGCGATCACGACCGGCACGCCGAACTTGCGCACGTTCTCCACGTGCTGGCGCACGTTGGCCGCGCCGGCCTCCAGGGCCGCCACATTCTCCGTGCCCAGTTCGGTCTTGGGGACGCCGCCGTGCATCTTGAGCGCGCGGACGGTGCACACGATCACGGTGGCCGCGGGCGTCAGGCCCGCCTTGCGGCACTTGATGTCGAAGAACTTCTCCGCCCCCAGATCCGCGCCGAAGCCGGCCTCGGTGACGGTGTACTCGCTGAGGGCCAGCGCCAGCTTGGTGGCCACCACGGAGTTGCAGCCGTGGGCGATGTTGGCGAAGGGCCCGCCGTGGACGAACGCCGGGGTGCCTTCCAGCGTCTGCACCAGGTTGGGCGCTAGCGCGTCGCGCATGAGGACGGTCATGGCACCGTGGGCCTTGATGTCGCTGGCGCGCACCATGTCGCCGCCCTTGTGCTGCGCGACCACCATGTCGCTGAAGCGCTTCTTCAGGTCGTTCAGGTCCTGCGCCAGGCACATCACCGCCATCACTTCCGAGGCCACGGTGATGTCGAAGCCGGACTCCCGCGGGATGCCGTTACCTATGCCGCCCAGACCCAGGGTCACACTGCGCAGGGCCCGGTCGTTCATGTCCAGCACGCGCCGCCACAGGATGCGCCGCACGTCCAGGCCCAGCTCGTTGCCCTGCTGCAGGTGGTTGTCGATCATCGCCGACAGCAGGTTGTGCGCGGTGGTGATGGCGTGCAGGTCACCCGTGAAGTGCAGGTTGATGTCCTCCATCGGCACCACCTGCGAGTACCCGCCGCCCGCCGCCCCGCCCTTCACGCCAAAGCATGGGCCCAGCGAGGGCTCGCGCAGGCACACCGCGGACTTCTTGCCCAGGCGGCGCAAGCCGTCGCCCAGCCCCACCGTGACGGTGGACTTGCCCTCGCCGGCCGGGGTGGGGTTGATCCCCGTCACCAGGATTAGTTTGCCGGACTGGCGGTCCTTCACCTGATTGTAGAACTCCAGGGACACCTTGGCCTTGTTGCTGCCATAGGGCACCAGGTGCGCCTGGGGAATGCCCAACTTATCCGCGATGGCCGTGATCGGCTCCGTCTTCGCCTGTTGGGCGATCTCAATATCGCTGAGCAAAGCCTGCCTCCCAGTGAACAGGGTTGGAACGCTTGCGCTACATGGGGAAAGGGGTTCGCCACCCGCGGTGGGCCCGCCCGGCCGGCATCACCCGCCGAGCCTGGTGCCCGCCTGAATGCCCGCGCCGGATGCGAACTCGGCCGCTGTCTGCTTGGGCGCGCCCTCCGGGCGGACGCGCTGCACCTCGATCTGCCCGCCCTGGGCAGCGACGGTGAAGGTCTCGCCGGAGACGACCGTGACCTCGCCGGGTGTGCCGCCGCCGCTCACCTTGCGGCTCTCGAAGATCTGCACGGTCTTGCCGCCAAAGGTGGTCCAGGCGCCGGGCTGTGGGTTGGCGCCGCGGATGAGGTTATAGACCTCGTCCGCGGACTTGGTCCAGTCAATCTGCACGTTCTCTTTCTTGCACCAGCCTTCGTAGGTGGCCTGCGCTTCGTCCTGCTTCACCTTGGGCGCCTTGCCGGCCTTGACCAGGTCCACCGCCTCCAGCATGGCGTCCACACCCATAGGGAAGAGGTGATCGAAGTACAGGCTGCCCAGGGTGTCGTCCGGCTTAACGGGCACTTCCTTCTGCAGCAGGATCGGCCCAGTATCCAGTCCGTTGTCCGGCCAGAAGATCGTCAGTCCCGTCTTCTCCTCGCCCCAGATGAGCGGCCAGTTGATGGAGCTGGGGCCGCGATGCCGCGGCAGCAGCGAGGGGTGATACTGGATCGTGCCGTCAGTGGGGATGTTGAGCACCTCTTCGGGCACGAACAGCGTGACGTAGGCCATCACGCACAGGTCGGGCTTGAGCGACGCGAACTCCTCCCACACCTCCTGCTTGCGGAAGGACTTGGGCTGGTAGACGGGCAACTTGCGTGACTCGGCAAACTCCTTGAGCGGGTCCGCACGCTGTCCCTCCTTCTCCGGGGCACAATACACGGCGATGATTTCGTCGCCTCGGTTCAGCAGGGCCTCCAGTACGGCCTTGCCGAAGGCCTGCTGGCCATGAACGATGATGCGCATGGGACGTCCTCTCTGGTCGTGTCCGGGAACGGCTGCGAGCACGGCGGGGCCCGGCCGCGCGAGCGACCGGAGGTGGGGCCGGCGGGTTGCGTGGGCAATCGCTGCGGACAGGCCGTCAGACGACGCCCTCGGCCCGCAGTTGCTCGACCTGTTCCTTGTTGTAGCCCATAACCTCGCCGAGAATCTCCTCCGTGTGCTCGCCCAGCAGCGGCGAGGCCTTCACCTCCACGGGGGAGTCGGACAGGTTCATGGGGCAGGCGATATTGGTGAAGGTGCCCCGGGTCGGGTGGGGCACGTCCACGATCATTCCATGCTCGCGCAACCCCTTGTCCTCGATCAGCTCCTTCGTGCTCATGATCGGGCCGCAGGGCACGTCGAGCGGGTTGAGCGCTTCCATCACTTCCCACTTGGTGTGCTTCATCGTCCACGCTTCGATCACGCCGAAGCACTGGTCCAGCTTGTCCAGCCGCGCCTCGGGCGTGGCGTAGGCAGGGTCCTCGATCAGCTCGGGCCGCCCCACCAGGTTCATCAGCGGCGCCCAGAGCTGCGGCTGGATGATGACGTAGATGTAGTCATTCTGCCCACCGGGTGCGCATCGCAGCGCGGCGCCGGGCTGGCCGCCGCCCGAGGCATTGGCCGAGCGGGGCACGAAGTTGTCGAACTTGTTCTGCGGATACTCGTTCAGCGGGCCATGGGCCAGGCGCTGCTGGTCGCGCAGCTTGACACGGCACAGGTTCAGTACCGAGTCCTGCATCGCCACCTCCACGCGCTGACCGCGATCGGTGCGGGTGCGCTGCACCAGGGCGGCCAGAATGCCCGCCACGCAGTGCATGCCCGTGCCCGAGTCACCGATCTGCGCGCCCGTGCAGAGCGGCGGCCCATCGTCGAAGCCGGTGGTGGTCATGGAGCCGCCCATGGCCTGCGCGATAGACTCGTACGCCTTGAAGTCCACATACGGCCCCGTGCCGAAGCCCTTGATGGAGGCGTAGATGATGCGCGGGTTGATCTCCTGGATGCGCTCCCAGGAGAAGCCCTGCCGATCCAGCACGCCCGGGGCGAAGTTCTCCACCATCACGTCGCAGGCCTTGATGAGCGCGGTGAAGATCTCCTTGCCCTTCTCGGACTTCAGGTTGAGTGTGACGCTGCGCTTGTTGCAGTTCAGCATCGTGAAGTACAGGCTGTCCACGCCCGGCAGGTCGCGCAGTTGGGAGCGGGTGATATCGCCCCGGCCCGGCAGCTCGACCTTGATCACATCCGCACCCAGATAGCCCAGCATCTGCGTGGCGGAGGGGCCGGACTGCACGTGGGTCATGTCCAGGACGCGAATACCTTCCAGTGCCTTGCCCATGGTGCTTCCTTCCTTGCCGTTGTGCAGGTTCCGCCACGGCGCGCCCTGGACTGCAGGGCGGCACCGGCGGCGTGACGGGGCTGGCGCAGGGCGCCGCGCCGCCTACTTGTACATGGTCTGGTTCTGGGTGCCCGGGCTGTAGGCCTCGGGATCGATCCACACGTTGATCAGCGAGGGCAGCCCGGATTCGCGCGCCCGTTCCAGGGCAGGGCGGATGTCCTTGGGATCGCGGACTTCCTCGCCATAGCCGCCGAGCATCTGGGCGAACTTCTCGAAGTGCACGTCGCCCATCAGGTTGCCCACGTCGCCGCGCTCCTTGCCGAAGCGGGCGATCTGGCCGAAGCGGATCTGGTTCCAGGCCGAGTTGTTGCCCACCACGCCGACAAACGGGAGCTTGTTGCGCACCAGCGTCTCGAAGTCGAAGCCGGTGAGCCCGAAGGCGCCATCGCCGAACAGGGCCACCACATTGCGGTCCGGCCGCGCCAGCTTGGCGGCCATCACGAATGGCACGCCCACGCCCAGGGTGCCCAGCGGGCCCGGATCCATCCACAGGCCCGGGCCGCGCGGCTTAACCACTTGGCCGGAGAAGGTCACGATGTCCCCGCCGTCCCCGATGTACTGGGTGTTCTCGTCCAGGAACTGGTCGATCTCGTAGACGAGGCGGTAGGGGTGAATCGGCGTGGCGTCGGACTTGATCTTCGGCAGGCGTTCCTCTTCCAGCCGGCCTTCTTCCGCACGCAGCTCGGCCAGCCAGGGCTTGCGGCTCTCGGCGCCGTCCTTGCCCGCGGCATCGGCCACGGCGCCCAGGATCACGCCCACGTCACCCACCAGGCCCAGGTCGATGTCGCGGTTCTTGCCGACGGTGCTGTAATCCATATCGATCTGCACCACCGTGGCGGACTTGCTGAGCCGCGCGCCGTAGCCCATGCGGAAGTCGAAGGGCGTGCCCACGATCACGATCACGTCCGCCTTGTTGAAGGCGTAGCGCCGGGTGAGCTGGAAGCCGTGCGAATCGCCGGGCGGCAGCGTGCCGCGGCCCGCGCCGTTCATGAACACGGGGATGTTGACGGTCTTGGCGAAACGCGTCGCCTCATCGGCCGCGCGGCAGGTCCACACCTGCGTGCCGAGCAGCACGACGGGCTGCTTGGCCTTGGCCAGGATGCCCGCCAGCTTCTCGATATCCTTCGGATCGCCCATGCTCCTGGTGGACCAACGATACTTGCCCGCTTCGGGGATGCGCGCCTTCTCCAGCGGCACCTTGGCATCCAGCACGTCGCGCGGAATTTCCAGGAACGACGGCCCGGGGGCCCCATTGTGAGACTCACGGAAGGCCATCGTGACCATATCCGCCACGCGGGCCGTGCTGGGCACGGAGGAGGCGAACTTGGTGATGGGCTTCATGATGTCCACGTGCGGCAGGTCCTGCAGCGAGCCCATCTGGTGCTGGGTCAGCGCGCCCTGGCCGCCGATGAGCAGCATCGGGCTCTGGGCGCGGTAGGCGTTGGCCACGCCGGTCACCGCATCCGTGGTGCCCGGCCCGGCCGTCACCACGGCCACGCCCGTGCGACCCGTCACGCGCGAGTAGCCATCCGCCGCGTGGGCTGCCACCTGCTCGTGGCGCACGTCGATGATCTTGATGCCCTCGTCCAGGCAGCCATCGTAGATGTCGATGATGTGCCCGCCGGAAAGCGTGAAGATAGTATCCACGCCCTCATTCTTGAGCGCCTTGGCCACCAGGTGGCCGCCGGAAATTTCCGTCATGGCTTTGAGCCTCCTAAGAATCCCGTCAGTCCAGGTAATGGACGTTCTTTTCCACGTGCTCGGCCAAGTGCAGCGTGTGTTGACACGCAAGCTGCTCGGCCAGTTCCGTATCGCGCCGCTCCAGCGCCTCGATGATGTGCATGTGATCGATGATAGAGCGCTCCACGCGGTCGTTCTCGCCGATCGTGGCCAAGCGGATCGAGCGCATATGCGCGAACAGGTTATCCGCGATCTGATTGATGAGGTCGTTCTTGCTCAGCTTGAGCAACTGCTGATGAAAGCGGATGTTGGTGTCCGAGTATTCGTCGATCTTCGCCCGGAGCTGATTGTTCTCGAATGTGGCGAACATCTCCCGCAGTTGCGCGATCTCGCGGTCCGTGGCGTGCAGGGTCACCAGCCGCGCCGCCATGCCTTCCAGCGCCGCCCACACGGTAATCATCTCCAGGATCTCGCGCTTGGTCTTGCGCACGACGAATACGCCGCGGCGCTGCACCACGCGCACGAAGCCCTCCTGCTCCAGGCGCGAGATGGCCTCGCGGATCGGCGTGCGGCTCACGCCCAGGTCGCTGGAGAGCTGGCGCTCGTCCAGGCGCGGCTCATCCCGTGAAGCATACAGGTTCATCGACATGATGGCCTGCTTGAGCGCGTCGTACACCTTGTCGCGCAGGCTGTAGTTCACGTCGAGTGGCTCGACCACCAGCCGGGCCGTGGCTGTCGAGCGGTCTTGGGATTGCACGAGCAGGTCCCCTTCTTCCATGGACACGTAGCCTGGACCGCATTCGCCAACGGCGCCAAGCGCTTGGTATTTAGTATACCAGATACAAAAAAACAAGTCATGACCTGAGCCCTGCCCGTCCACTGGGGATCGGGCAGGGCCGCGGATGTCAGGCCCCGGCGCGCTTCATGGCGCTGATGCGAGCCTTCACGAACGGCAACACGAACAGCCCGACGGAGAGCAGCAGGAAGGTCAGCGACAGCGGACGCGTCACGAACACCGACCATGACCCGTGCGAGGCGATCAGGGACTGGCGCAGGGAGCGCTCGGAGAGTGGCCCAAGCACGATCGCAAGCACGATGGGCGCCATGGGGTAGTTCAGCTTGCGCATGATGTAGCCGCCGAACCCGAAGATCAGCATCAGCCACACGTCGTGCAGGTCGTTGGTGGGCGCATAGCCACCCACGAGGCACAGCACGAAGATGATCGGCGCCAGGATCGTGAACGGCAGGCGCAGGATCATGATGAACGCGGGGATGAAGCCGATGTTGATGAGCACCGTCGCCACGTTGGCCAGGTAGAGGCTGGAGATGAGCCCCCACACGAAGTCCTTGTGCTCCACGAACAGCATGGGCCCCGGTTCCAGGCCCCAGATCACCATGCCGCCCAGCAGGATCGCCGTGGTGGGCGAGCCGGGAATGCCCAGCGTCAGCATGGGCAGCATGGAGCCCGTGCTGGCCGCGTTGTTCGCCGCTTCGGGTGCCACGACGCCGTCCACGAAGCCCGTGCCGAACTTCTGGGGGGTGCGGGACATGCTCTTGGCCATGCCGTAGGCCATCAGGGAGCCGGGGGTGGCCCCGGCCGCCGGCAACACGCCCACGAAGTAGCCCAGCAGCGAGCCCATCGTGATGGTGCCCCACGAGTGGCGCAGGCTCTTCAGCGCGTTCCAGATGCGACGCACACTGATCTCGGCCTTGGCCATCATGGGGGCGCCGCGGTTGGTCTCGATCGTCCACAGCACCTCGCCGATGCCGTAGATGCCTATGGCGAGCACCAGGAAGTTGATGCCGTGGTAGAAGCCCGGCAGGTTCATGAAGATCAGGCGCGGACGGCCGCTGATCACGTCCAGCCCCACGGCACTGAGCGCCAGACCGATGAAGATGCAGAACAGCGTCTTGACGAGGTCGTCCCCGCCCAGGCCCACAAAGGTGGAGAACGCCAGCACCATCAGCGTGAACTCCTCCGGCTGGCCGAACTTGAGGGCAAAATCCGCCAGGGGCGGAGCGAACAGCGTGAACAGGATGATGGAGATCGTGCCGCCGATAAACGACGCGGTGGCCGCTGCCACCAGTGCCACGTCCGCCTCACCGTTCTGGGCCATGGGCCGCCCATCAAAGGTCGTCGCCACGGCGGTGGAGGCGCCCGGGATGCCCAGCATGATGGAGCTGATCGCGCCCCCGTACATGGCCCCGTAGTAGATCGCGCCCAGGAAGATGATGGCGCTCGTGGGTGGCACGAGGAACGTCACAGGCAGCAGGATCGCCACCCCGTTGATGGAGCCCAGCCCGGGCATGGCGCCGATGAACAGCCCGGCCGTGCTGCCCACCAGCATCATCAGGATATTGAAGCCGGTCAGCGACTGGTGAAAGCCGGCAATCAGATTGTAGATAACGTCCATAAGCGTGTGCGTCGGCCCCGGCTTCAGTCGGGCGGGCGACCGCTCCGCCAGCAGCCGACCATCCACGGGCCGGCGCAAGCAGGGCGGGCACCCCGACGTCTCCAGTGCCCTAGAAGAAGATGTAGAACCATGCGTCCGTGATTCCCTTGGGCAGCAGAATCAGCAGCAGCTTCTCGAAGAACAGGAAGGTCACCACGGGCGTGAGGATGCTGATCGCCAGCACCAGTGGCCATGAGTGGTGACCCAGGTAGCGCATGTAGAAAATCATGAACAGCGGGATGGCCACATACACGCCCACCGCCGGGAGGATCGTCACCTCGCCGATGTAGATTCCGCTGGTCAGCACAATCATGATGGTCAGCGCGGCGCCCACGATCAGCACCAGGCGCCGCGCCTCCCCATCCACGAAGAACGGCGCGTCGGACTGCGATTCGGGCGTGAGCCCGAGCCCCGTTCGCACCAGGATGATCAGCGTGCAGACCAGCATTGCTGCGGAGAGCCAGAAGGGAAACGCCCCACCGCCCGGACCGTAGTCATGGATCCAACCGATGGGGAGCTCTGTGCTCTTCCACATCATGTATGCGGAAAAGGCCGCCAGTACGGCGGCCACAATTGCATCCATCCGTTTCATGCTAGTGGATCTCTCCCATCTCTTTGAGCAGCTTGCGGTGGTGGTCGCGCTCCGCCAGGAAGAATTGCTGCAGAGCATCGCCGGTCAGGAAGGCCCGATCCAGCGCGTGCTTTTCGCAGTATTGCTTCCACTCGGTCGAGTCGTTCACCTTGCGGAACACGTTCACGTAGAAGGCTTCCACATCCTTGGGCATGCCGGGCGGGCCCACCACGCTGCGCTGCATGAAATACTGCAGGTTGTGCCCCAGTTCCTTCATGGTGGGCACGCTCTTCAGCACGTCGATGCGATTGGGCGTGAAGGACGCGATGGGGCGCACCTTCTTCGCCTCATAGAAGCCGATGGCTTCCGACGGATTGTTCACGGTGGAGTTCACGTGGTCGCCGGCCAGGTTCTTGGCCACCGTCCCGCCACCCTTGTAGGGGATGTAGGTGTATTTGAGCCCGAACTCGCTCTCCAGCATACCCGTCACCAGCGAGTCTTCCTGGCCGGTGCCCGTGCCGCCCATCTTCCATTGGCCGTTGGCCGCCTTCACCGCCTTCACGTAGTCGTTCAGCGTATGAATGTTGGTATCCGCGTTGACCCACAGCACGAAGGTATCCAACGCCAGCCGGGCGATCGGCGTGAATTCCTTGATGTCCACACCCAGCGCGGGGTCGCGCAGCGGCGTCGTGTAGTAGCTGTTCAGCGTCGCCATCACCACGTAGGGGTCGCCCTTGTGGTCCACCAGGTAGCGCAGCGCCTCCGCACCGGAGCCACCACCCTTGTTGATGGGGATGAAGGGCTGCGGCGAGTAGTGGTTCTTCTGGATGATGCTCTGGATCAACCGCGCCAGCCGGTCGGCACCGCCGCCCGTCCCAGCCATGATGACGAATTCGATGGGCTTCCGCGGCGTCCAGTCCGCCAGCGCCGATCCGGCGAAGAGCATCGTCGCGGAAAGGGCCAGCACGAGACCGCGCAGCAGCGCCTTGCCGTTGAAGAGAGACGTACGCATGGGTGTTCCCCCGTGGTATTGGGTTGTGGGCCTGACCAGGACAGCCGCCCCCTCCGGGCACGGCTCGCCTCCTCAGGCGTTGCTTGCATCGGGCCAGCATGGGCCCGTCTGCGCTGACGGGAAGCCCCCCCGATCCAGGGCAACCTGATTCACACGTGCCGGACAGTGCCGGTGGGCACGCGCTTGCCATGCCCCGCTGACGCGCGGGTACGCAGGGCCAATGGCCCGCTGTGCCGCGTCCCCACGCCCAAGGGCGGGTTCGCACGACTTCTCACTTCCAACGCTTTGCCGTGCTGGCAAGCCGGGCGCTCCCAAGCATCACGCCCTGGCACACCCCGGCTGCGTGGGGTCACCGCGTGCGGTGCCGCCACGGACTGCGGGGGTTTCGGTCCACAGCCTTGCCGGTAGCCCGCCCTGGACGCCACTGCGACGCTCCCTCAAGGCTCAAGGCCACGGCAAGTCGGGATTTTCTGCGTGGCATACATAATATGTTATTCCTCAGGATGTACAGCGAAAAATTCGGGCGGGGGCGGGCACCTGTGGAGGGGCTTCAGGCGGGCGTCTGCGGCGATTGCGCGGAAGATCCTACGACTGCGTGGATGAAGTAGTCACTCCAGCCGCGGCCTGAAGAGAAGCGAGCGGCGCAAAACGGCCGTCCATGCGGCCGACAGAATCGAGGGAATCAGGCGCGCGGCTGGACGCGCATGGCGATGGGCAGCAGATCGGCGAAGAGGTGTCCCTCCCATTGCCGCTGCACGCCGACCATGGTGGCCAGGGGCCAGGCGAAGTTCGGTCCGTCCTGCACAAACGTGTGGAACTCGCCGTTCTCACCGCAGGGGTCCACCCCGTCCGGCAACTCGCGCATCAGCCCCTCATCGTAGACGCGGCCCAGCAACGTGGCCGGCACGCGCGCGGGATTCACACAAACGACGGTGGCGTGGAAGCCCTCGCGGATGATCTCCCGCGACAGCGCGTGCGTATCCTCGCCCCACAGGGGAAAGAGAGAATTCAGCCCGGTGGGCGCGATCAACTGCTCGCGAAAGGTGCGGATGTCTTGCAGGAAGAGATCGCCGAAGGCCACGGCATCGAGACCGCTGCGCTGCAGGGGCGCCAGCGCCTGCCGCACGGCGCGCTCGTACACGGCATTGTTCGCCTGTGGAGGCAGCCACACGGGGTAGAGGGGCAGTCCCAGCGCCTCAGCCTGCGCCTCCAGCATCACGCGCCGCATGCCGTGCATCTGCACGCGGCCATAGCGCTCCACGAACGTCGTGAGCAAACCCAGCACCACCACCTGCGGGTCACGCTGCAACCGCTGCAGAGCCAGGGCGCTGTCCTTGCCGCCGCTCCATGCCAACAGCACCTTCGTGGTCAAGGCAGGTCCTCCCCAATCGGGTCAACACGGCCTGTTCCTGGCCTTGCCGCGGATCGTCCCGAACCGGCGAGCGCGCCTGCATGGCGTGCCTCGCCCATCATAGCGCTCTCGCAGCCCGCAGGGAACCATGAGCACGTGCCCGGCCGCCATTTTCGCCGCCCGCCCGAGGGGCCTCGCCGGACGTGCCGCATCCGGCCGCTTCGCTTGCGCACCCCGCGGCCCCGCGCGAGAATGAACGGAAGCCGCCCTGCCGCGGCACCGTGGAGCGCCCGCCCCGGCGCGATGGCGGGCGCCCCGCGTTTGTGATGCGTATTTTGTATGTGGTATACAGCGCCGACCTGCGATAGACAGGTGCCGTAACGCGCGGTCTGCCGGGGGCCGGCCGCCAGAGACACCGCCACGGGGACGAGATGGATCTGCTCACCAGGATGATGGAGTTGCAGGAGGCACGCGGCGCCGTCACGGACGAAATGCTGCGTCAGCTCTCCAAGGAGCTGCGGGTGCCCCTGTATCGCCTGGAGGGGCTGCGCGGGTTCTATCCGGTCTTCCGCACGCAACCGGGCCCCAAGACGCACGTGCAGGTGTGCCGCGACATCGCCTGCGCCATGAAAGGCGGTGAAGGACACTGCGTGGACGTGGCCAAAGCGCTGCAAGGGCTGCCGGACGTGGAGGTGGAGGAGGTGTCCTGCCTTGGGCGCTGTGAGACCGCCCCGGCCGCGGCGGTCAACGAGGTGCCCGTCAGCGGCGGCCCGGAGGTGATCGCAGCATTCGCCTCGGGACAGCGGCCCCTGCCCTCCAACGAGCCCACCCACACGCCCCGGCACTGGCCCACCGATCCCTACGCCAACGAACGCGCGCACTACACCATGCTGCGCCGGCTGCTGGAGCGGAGCGACGTGGACGCCGCGCGCACTGAGGTGGTGGAAACCCTGAAGGCTTCCGGGCTGCGGGGTATGGGCGGCGCGGGCTTCCCCACCGGCATGAAGTGGGAATTCACCGCCAAGGCCGCGGGCGAGCCCAAATACGTCGTGTGCAATGCGGACGAGAGCGAGCCCGGCACCTTCAAGGACCGCGTGATCCTGGAGGAGCTGCCGCACCTGCTGATCGAGGCCATGGTGCTAGGCGCCTGGGTCATCGGCGCGCAGCAGGGCGTGATCTACCTGCGCCACGAGTACGGCCGCGAGCGCAAGGCGCTGGAGCAGGCACTGCAGGCCGCACGCGCGGCGGGCGTGCTGGGTGCCTCGGTGCTGGGCAGCGGCTGGGCCTTCGACCTGCGCATCTTCGTGTCGCCCGGCGGCTACATCATGGGCGAGGAGACCGCCCTGCTGGAGGCGCTGGAGGACAAACGCGGGGAGCCGCGCAACAAGCCGCCCTTCCCCACCAACTTCGGCCTGTGGGGCAAACCCACGCTGATGAACAACGTGGAGACCTTCGCCGCCATTCCCATCATCCTGGACAAGGGCGCGGACTGGTGGGCGGCCCAGGGCAAGGGCGAGTTCAAGGGGCTCAAGTTCCTCTCCGTCTCGGGCGATGTAGCCACGCCGGGCGTCTACTGCGTGCCCATGGGCACCACCGTGGCCGAGCTGCTGCAGATCTGCGGCGGCGTGCCGGGTGGCCGCAAGCTGGCGGCCTTCGCGCCGGGCGGGGCCAGCTCCAACTTTCTGCCGGCCGCCAAGGCGGACGTGGCGCTGGACTTTCAGGCGCTCCAGGCCGCGGGCAGCATGCTGGGCTCCGGCGCCGTGATCTTCGTGGCCGAGGGCCGCGACCTGGTGGAGCTGGCGCTCAACGAGGTGCGCTTCTTCCGCAACGAGTCCTGCGGCAAGTGCGTGCCCTGCCGCGTGGGCAGCCACAAGGCCGTGACGCTGGTGGAGGGCGCCCTGGCGGGACAGCCCGCCAATGGCCTGGTGCCGCTGCTGCAGGAGATGGGGCGCACGCTGGCGCGCACTTCCATCTGCGGGCTGGGCCAGGTGGCGCTGGGGCCCCTGCTGAGCGTGATCACCAATTTTCCGCAGGAGGCCGCGCAGCGGCTGGGCGGTGCCAACGGCAGCCACGGGAGCAAGGGCCAATGAGCACAGACGGCAAGCAGGTCACCCTCACCATCGACGACCGCTCCGTCACCGTGCCCCGGGGGACAACCCTGTGGGAGGCGGCGCGGGAGTTGGGCATCGACATCCCCGTGCTCTGCCACAACCCCCGCATGTCGCCCGTGGGCGTGTGCCGCATGTGCGTGGTGGACGTGGGCGAGCGGGTGCTGGCGGCCTCCTGCGTGCGGCCCTGCGAGGAGGGCATGAAGGTGCAGACGGCCACGCCGGAGGTGCTGGGGCACCGCCGCACGCTGACCCAACTGCTGCTCTCCGACTACCCCGAGCAGAGCCGGCGCGAGGGCACCACGGGCGACGACGCCCTGCTGGCCCTGGCACGCGACCTGGGCGTGGACGCGGTGCCCTTCCCCGATGGGGCCACCGGGGCGCCGCGGGGGCAGGACGACTCTTCGCCGGTGATCGCCGTGGATCACCAGGCGTGCATCCTCTGCGACCGCTGCATCCGCGCATGCGACGAGCTGCAGCACAACGACGTGATCGGGCGCACGGGCAAGGGTTACTTCGCCCGCATCGCCTTCGACCTGAACAACCCGATGGGGCAGAGCACCTGTGTGGCCTGCGGCGAGTGCATGGCCTCCTGCCCTACCGGTGCCCTGACCAACAAGGCAGTGGCCGGCATGCGCGTGCTGGCGGAGTCCTAGCAGGGCGAAAAGGCTTGGCGTTTCGGATGCGATCGTGGCCCAAGGGGGCGCTGCCCCCTTGGAACCCCCGCCAGGGAGCAAGCCCCCTGGACCCCATTCGCTTACGGGGTGCAGGGGCCGCCGGCCCCTGCCGGAGAGAGGAGGGAGGCAGCGCCTTCCCCCTTCGCTTGGTCGAACAATAAGGCTTGGCGCAGCACATCAGGGCGCTCGAAGCCCGGAGCGTGCGGCTTGCCGCGCGGGGGGCATATGATAGGCTGAATCCGGTACCGATTCGACCGATTTCCAGGCGGCCGCAATCGTGCGGCAGGCCCGGCGCTCCCGGAACGGGCTGCGCACAGGCACAGCGGGAGGAGACCCCATGAAGTCAGTCAAGGCGCTCGGCGGTCAACAGCAGGCGGGCGGCTCCGGTGCGCTCCCCGTGAAGGAAGTGGATTCGGTCTGCCCGTATTGCGGCGTGGGCTGCGCCCTCACCTACGTGGTGGATCCGGCGGCCAACCGCATCCTGTACACCAAGGGCCGCGACGGCGCCCCCAACGCCGGCCGCCTGTGCGTGAAGGGCCGCTACGGCTTCGACTACGCCATGCACGGCCACCGCCTGACCAAACCGCTTATCCGCAAGGAGACGAGCTACCCCAAGGGGCCGCTCTCCGTGGGCGCCCAGCCTTCCACCGGCCGCCGCAAGCCGGGCGGGCTGGTGGACTATGCCGAGGTGATGCCGCACTTCCGCGAGGCCTCGTGGGAGGAGGCGCTCTCGCTGGCCGCCGAGCGGCTGAAGGCGCTGCGCGATGCCCACGGCGGCGATGCACTTGCCGGCTTCGGCTCGGCCAAGGGCACCAACGAGGAGGCCTACCTGTTCCAGAAGCTGGTGCGGGCGGGCTTCGGCACCAACAACGTGGACCACTGCACGCGCCTGTGCCACGCCTCCTCCGTCGCGGCACTGATGGAGGGCATCAACTCGGGCGCCGTGACCAACGTGGTGCGCGACATCGTGAACGCCGAGGTGGCGCTGGTGACGGGCTGCAACCCCACGGCGAACCACCCCGTGGCAGCCACCTTCATGAAGCAGGCCGCGGCGGCGGGCACCAAGCTGCTGGTGGTGAATCCGCGCCGGCCCGACCTGGCCGACTACGCCACGCTCTACATCCAGCACAAGGCCGGCACGGACGTGGCGCTCTACAACGGCATGATGCACGTGATGATCGAGGAGGACCTCGTCGATCACGCCTTCATCGCCGAGCGCGTGACGGGCTACGAGGAGCTGAAGGCCCTGGTGGCCGAGTACACGCCGGAGCGCGTGAGCAAGATCTGCGGCATCCCGGCCGAGCAGGTGGTGGAAGCCGCGCGCATGTTCGGCCAGGCCAACGCGGCCATGATCTTCTGGGGCATGGGCATCAGCCAGCACACCAACGGCACCAACAACGCCCGCTGCCTGATCGCCCTGGCCATGATCACCGGCAACGTGGGCCGCTCCGGCACAGGCCTGCACCCCCTGCGCGGGCAGAACAACGTGCAAGGCGCCTCGGACGCCGGGCTGATCCCCATGGTGTACCCGGACTACCAGAGCGTGACCAACCCCGAGGTGCAGGCCAAGTTCGAAGCCTACTGGGGCGTCAAGCTGTCGCCCAAGAGCGGCCTCACGGTCACGGAGATCACCCATGGCGCCCTGGATGGCAGCATCAAGGGCATGTACATCATGGGCGAGAACCCGTTCATCTCCGACCCGGACACCAACAAGGTGCGCGAGGCCCTGGCCGCCCTGGACTTCCTGGTGGTGCAGGATATCTTCCTCACCGAGACCGCGGAGTTCGCGGACGTGATCCTGCCCGCCAGCAGCGCCATGGAGAAGATGGGCACCTTCACCAACACGGACCGCCGCGTGCAGATCGTGCGGCCCGCGCTGGCCATGCCCGGCGAGGCGCGGCAGGATTGGGAGCTGATCTGCGAGCTGGGCACGCGCATGGGCTTCCCCATGCACTACGACTCGGTCTCGGACGTGTTCGACGAGTTCGCCGCCAGCACCAACGCCTACAAGACGCTCAACTACGTGCACCTGGGCGAGTTCGGCAAGTGGTACCCCTGCCCCGACCCGGCCACCAGCGAGGGTCAGCGCATCGTCTTCGACAAGACCTTCCCCTCCGGCAAGGCCAAGCTGGTGCCGGCGCCCGCGCTGGACCCGGACGAGCTGCCCTCGGACGACTATCCGTTCGTCCTCAACACGGGCCGCGTGCTGGAGCACTGGCACACGGGCGTGATGACCCGCCGCTCCGCGGCCCTGAGCGCCATCGAGCCCGAGGCCTTCCTGGAGATGCACCCGCAGGATGCGGAGAACCTGGACCTGCAGGAGGACGACTACGTCACGGTGTCCTCCCGCCGCGGCGTGATCACGCTCAAGGTGCGCGTCACGGATCACCCGGCGCCGGGCAACATCTTCATCCCCATGCACTTCCGCGAGGCCGCGGCCAACGTGCTCACCAACCCCGCCATCGACCCCTGGGGCAAGATCCCCGAGTTCAAGTTCTGCGCGGTGAAGATCGAGAAGTACACCGAAGGCGAGCCCACCCAAGTCGGCGCGGCGGACTGACCCGCCGCCCGGCTGCGGTGCGTGGGGGCGCTGCCCCCACACCCTTGGCAGGGAGCTACGCCCCCTGCACCCCATCCGATTTCGTGCACATCGCCGCCGAAAGGCGGACTCCTGGTAGTCCCTTGAAGGGGGCGCGGGGGGACGTGTACCCCCGCACGCTTTTGCAGTTGCGGCGCGACGCCGCTCCCTACCCCTGCCCGTTGAGCCCCAGCAGGTGCGCGGGGTTGTCCTGGATCATCACGGACACGTCGGCCTCGGAGAAGCCGAGCACGATGAGCAGGCGGATCATGAGGCGGTAGGCCTCCAGGGCGGTGGGCTCCAGCAGCATGCCCACGTCGCTGGCGATGAGGCAGCGCTGCGGGCCCAGGCGCTTGACCAGTTCCAGCGTGCGAGCGGGGTCCACCACGGGCGCCTTGATGACGCTGGGCAGGGTGGGGTAGCAGAACAGCCCGGCGTAGACGCTGCCGCCGCTGAGGGCCTCGATCTGGTCGGCAGTGAACGAGCTGAGCGGGTGATCCAGCACGGCCCGGGCGCCCACCTCGCGGATGCGCTCGCACAGGGGCGCCAGTCCGTCGTAGTCGCTCACCCCGGGGTTCTTGGCGGCGCTGTGGCTGGGCTGGCCCAGGTTGAAGGCCAGCCCGTGCTCCGCGGCCAGGTGGATGATGCGCTCCATCTCCGGGCGCACCCGGCCGTCGGCCACCAGCGGCTCGCCACCCACGGGATTGCACCAGATCATCTTGAACTGGGGCTGGCGCACGGCCCGTTCGATCTGCGCCGCGTCCAGGGTCTGCGCGAGCGGTACGCCGCCGTACACCTCGATGCGGTGGGCCAGCGCCTCCGTCTCCACCAGGTGGTCGATGTGTCGCTGCACGGCGTAGGCCTCGCCCACGGTGGAGTAGAAGTGGTCCTTGCGCACCACGGCGCGCATGCCCACGCCTGCCGCATCGATGGCCACCTGGGTGAGGTCCTGGTTGCGCGGCATCAGGCTGCAGGGGTCCGCGTGCACATGCATGTCGATGGCGCCGCGCAGGCAGGCGTCTTCCACGCCCCGCTGCACCTGCTTCACCTGGGGGAACTGCTCCATGAACCGGAACAGCCAACCCCCGCCGGAAAGCTCGTGCAGGCGCTCGTCGCTGTACAGCCCGGCGCCCCGCGTCTTGAGATCGGTCATGGCGTCCCCCGCTGGCTGGTGGAAGGCGGGCCCGCCGCGCGGCAGGCCGTTGCGGCATCGCCGCTGCGTGGCATGCTTCTGCGAGTCCTACCGCGGCGCCACCCCACCTGCCAAGTGCGGGCTGCGCGGCGGATCGGCTCGGAGGGCTGCGTGATCAGGCGGATGCGACGGGCGGGGATTTGGAGGCGCCGGCGGCGTGCGGCGCGAGGGTCTTCTGCACCAGGTCGGCAAGCTGCCGGGGCGTGATGGGCTTGTAGAACACCTCGGCGATGCCCAGCTCCCGCGCGCCCTCGGGCGTGATGACCTCGCTGTAGCCCGTGCCCAGCAGGATCGGGACGTCGCAGCGCACGGCGCGGATGGCCTGCACCAGCTTGTCGCCGGTCAGCCCGGGCATCATCTGGTCCGTGATCACCAGGTCGAATGCGTCCGGATCGGCCTCGAAGGCGCGCAGGGCGGCCTTGCTGCTGGTGTAGCCATGGACGCGGTAGCCCAGCTCCCCCAGCACGTGCGCTGCAAGCTCCGTGACGGCCGGCTCGTCGTCTACGAACAGGATCGAGGCCTCGCCGTGCTGCGCGGGGTCGGCCGCGGCGGAGGTTTCGTCGGAGACCGGCGCGGCCACGACCGGCAGGTAGATCTCGAAGGTAGCTCCCTG
>DATFMP010000082.1:0-3037 GCA_035266845.1 bacterium | reverse complement strand
TCCAGCAGGGCGCCGTGGGTGAAGCGGCCGAACATCTGCTGGAGCACCGCACCCGACATCGGCGGCGCGGCGGGATTGGCCGCCCCGGCGATGCCAAAGGCCAGCAACCCGCACAGCACCAGCGGAACGACCGCGAATCTTGCGTTCATGTTGCCTCTCCTCCGCAATCGCGGCCGGGCGCGCCCGCCCCTGCGGCGCACCAAGGCCACGATGTGATGATGTGGAAGCGAACGAACGACGACGCGTGCTTCGACACGACATCCCCCCTTTGGAGATTCGAGTCGTGTGGCGGGAGCTACGGAGCCCTCGTCACGGGCATCTACGGCATACGGTTGGATACCCCGACTATACTGCGGCGGAACCGGGCGTCAACGGCACTTGCGGCAGGGCCGTCACCGCCGCAGTCCATTTTGGCGCCGGGCGCGCATCGGCCTCGTCTATGTTCCCTACCGCACATAGAATGGTTTACTCTGGTGATAGCGTGCACCGATGAGGCCGATATCCTTGGGCCAGATCGGTGGGGTCGCACCCTGTCGGCGAACGATCCGGAAGTCGCCCATGCCCACCCGTCAAAGCGCTCTACCGAATCATCTGCTTACGGCCCTGCCTGCGGAGGAACTGGGGCAGCTGAGCAAAGACCTGGAGCCGGTACAACTGGATCTGGGCGAGGTGATCTACGAATCCGGCGGCGAACTGCGGCACGTGTATTTTCCCACCACGGCCATCGTGTCCCTCCTGTACCTTATGGAGAATGGCGCGTCGGCGGAAATCGCGGTGGTCGGAAACGACGGTATCGTGGGCGTGGCCCTGTTCATGGGCGGGGAATCCATGCCCAACCGCGCCGTCGTCCAGAGCGCCGGCCACGCCTATCGGCTGCCCGGGCAGATGCTGAAGGAGGAATTCCGCCGGGGCGGGGCGCTGCAGCGCCTGTTGCTCCGCTACACCCAGGCACTGCTGACGCAGATGGCGCAGACCGCCGTCTGCAATCGGCACCATTCGGTGGATCAGCAGCTCTGCCGCTGGCTGCTGTTGAGCCTGGATCGGCTGCCGACCACCGAGCTTTCGATGACGCAGGAACTGATCGCCAACATGCTGGGCGTTCGGCGCGAAGGCGTCACCGAGGCCGCGGGCAAATTGCAGAAGGCGGGGCTGATTCAATACAGCCGAGGCCACATCACCGTGCTGGATCGACCGGGCCTCGAACAGCAGGCCTGCGAATGTTACCAGGTCGTCAGAAAGGAAACGGACCGCCTGCTTCCCGACGAGATCGCGCTGTGAGCGATCGGCGCGGGCCGCATCGCACGCCGATGCCCGGCGCTGGATCGGGCCGCTGGGCGGATCCGGCGCAGCGACTGCACGTGTAGTGTCATTCGACACCGGGATTGCGTCATCCACTCTCCTCGTGCCGCCCGTTGTTCTCCGCGTCCACGATGGGAGAGCCGCTGTGCCCCGCACGAACCACGCCCCCCCGGCAAACCGGCTGCTGGCAGCCCTGCCCGACCAGGACCGTCAGCATCTGCTGGAGACCTGCGAACAGGTCGACCTCAAGTTCGCCGATATCCTCTGCGAATCCGGGAGCCCCGTCGGGCACGTCTACTTTCCCACGGACAGCATTGTCTCCCTGGTGATCCCGGTCGCGGGACACACCGGCCTGGAGGTGGGGTTGGTCGGCAATGAGGGCGTGCTCGGCATCCCCCTTCTGCTGGGCGTCGACGTCTGGCCGCTCCGCGCCGTGGTGCAGGGCGCCGGCCCTGCGTGGCGAATCCCGGCAGCCCCATTCCGGCAGCAGCTTGCGCACAGCGCCTCCCTGCACCGGCGGCTGAACCGGTACCTCTACGTCGCGATGCGACAGCTGGCGCAGTCGGCCGCTTGTGCCCGCTTCCACGTGGTGGAGGCGCGCCTGGCCCGGTGGCTGCTGATGACGCAGGATCGCGCACATTCCGATGACTTCCACATCACCCAGGAATTCCTGGCCTACATGCTGGGCGTGCGGCGCGTGGGGGTGACCGAGGCCGCCGGCCTGCTGCAGCGCAGGAAGCTCATCGTCTACCGCCGCGGGCACATCACCGTGCTCGATCGGGAAGGCCTGCAGGCTGCCGCTTGTGGGTGTTACGAGGTCGAGACGGCAATGTACGACGACATTCTCGGCTAGTGTTGTGTCCCAGAGATATCCGCAAGAATCCGGGGGAACGGGTTCCAAGGGCCTTCGGCCCTTGGCGGGGTGGTCAGGGGCAGCGCCCCTGACAGTGCCAGCCATGCCGGCGATTCTTGAACTTACTTGCGGGAAATTGCACTGGCGCGGCAACTGTCGGCGGGTGGCGGCCGGTGCCACGGTGCCGTCCGCAATGCGCCCAACGCGCCCGTCGCCGAGTGGGCATCCGCAGCGGGCGCTCCCCCGGATTCATGCCGGGCCTCAGCGATGCTACGCGACCCGCCACACCGGGAGCGCGCCATCACAGGGCCTCCGAGCCGTTCCGGGCCGCACCTGCTCTCCCCCTCTGTTCGCTAGCGAACAGAGCGGCCGTCATCCGTGTGCGACCTTTCAGCAAGGCACGCTGTACCTTGCCGTGCCACCTGTGAATTCCAAAAGAGGTGTCGTTGATGAAGCGAATGACGAAAGAGACGGCCGCCGGCCTGAAATCCGGGGCCTGGGGCTTTGTGATTGGGGCCGTGATCGCCATGATCCTCGGCTTCACGTGGGGTGGCTGGGTCACGGCAAGCACTGCAAGCGAGATGCGGGACACCGCGGTGCTGGCCAATCAGTCCGACATCTGTGTCGCCCAGTTCATGCAGGCGCCCAACTTCAAGGCTGAGGCCAAGGCGTTTGAAGCGACCGATTCGTGGAAGCGGGACGAATTCGTCCAGAAGGGCGGTTGGGACAAGATGCCCGGGGAAGCCTCGGCCAACAGTGTCGTGTCCGGCCCCTGCGCTGCCGGCATTGCCGGGCAACTCAAGCTTTGACCGCCGCTCGATAGAATCGGGAAGCCCCGTTGGCGCCGATGCAGTCGCGTGAATGGGCGCGGCATCGGGGCCGCCG
>DATFMP010000081.1:0-40821 GCA_035266845.1 bacterium | reverse complement strand
GCATGTACATGGCGCTGCAGATGGAAGATCGTTTTCCCCTCGTCGACATCCTGGAACAGACCCCCGCCATCCCCGAATCCTGCCAGTGGGCGATCTTCCTGCGCAATCATGACGAACTGACTCTGGAGATGGTCACCGACGAGGAGCGCGACTACATGTACCGGGTTTACGCCAGCGATCCGCGGGCCCGCATCAACCTGGGGATCCGCCGCAGGCTGGCGCCGCTGCTGGCAAACAGCCGTCGGCGGATCGAACTGATGAATTTCCTTCTCTTCAGCCTGCCGGGGACGCCCATCATTTATTACGGCGACGAGATCGGCATGGGGGACAATTATTACCTCGGCGACCGGGACGGGGTGCGCACGCCGATGCAGTGGAGCCCGGACCGCAACGCCGGCTTCTCCCACGCCAGCCCGCAGCGCCTGTTCCTCCCCGTCACGATGAACCCCGAGTACCACTACGAGGCCGTGAACGTGGAGACGCAGCAGGCCAACGCGCAGTCGCTGCTGTGGTGGATGAAGCGCCTGATCGCTTTGCGCAACCGCTACCCGGCCTTCGGGCGGGGGGACATCACCTTCCTGATGCCCTCCAACCCCAAGGTGCTGGCGTTCCTGCGGCGCCATGAGGACCAGTTGATCCTGGTGGTGGCCAACCTGTCGCGCTTCGTGCAGGCCGTGGAGCTGGACCTGCAGTCGTGCAGCGGCATGGTGCCGATCGAGCTGTTCGGCATGAACCCCTTCCCCACCATCGGCGAGTGGCCCTACCTGCTCACCCTGGGCCCCCACAGCTTCTACTGGTTCCTGCTGCAGGCGCCACAGGCCGAGGCGGGCATGGGGCCGGGAGACCTGCGCACGCTGGAGGTGAGCGGCGACTGGACCCGCGTGCTGCAGGGCAAGGCCGGCGCGGCCCTGGAGGCGCTGCTGCCGGATTACCTGCGTGGCCAGCGCTGGTTCGGCGGCAAGGCCCGCACCGTGCGCGAGATCAAGGTGGAAGACACGGTGCCCATCCCCCTGCACCAGGGGCAGGCCGTGCTGGCGCTGCTGCACCTGGACTACAGCGACGGCGATCCGGAAACCTATCTGCTCCCGCTGGCCTACGCCACGGGCGATTGGGCCCAGGCCCTGCGCAGCGATCGGTCCGGCGCCATCCTGGCCAACCTGCGCATCACCGGGCCGCAGGCGGAGGACGGCGTGCTCTTCGATGGCTTGGTGGAGCCCGCCCTGGGGCGCGCGCTGATGGGCGTGCTGGCGCGTCGGCGGCAGTTCAAGGGCCAGCGCGGCTTTCTGCAGCACGGCACCGCGCGGGGTCTGCGCGGCTTCACGCGCGAGCGGCTGCTGGCGTTGGAGCCGCGCGTGCTCTCCGCGGAGCAGAGCAATACCAGTCTGGTCTTCGGCGACGAGCTGATCCTCAAGGTGTTCCGCCGGCCGGACCTGGGCGTCAATCCGGACCTGGAGATCGGGCGCTTCCTCACGGATCGCGGGCAGTTCCCGCACACCCCGGCCGTGGCCGGCTATCTGGAGTACCAGCGCGGCCGCGAGGCCCCCATCACCGTGGGCATCGTGACGCGCTTCGTGCCCAACCACGGCGATGCCTGGCGCTTCACGCTGGACGAGCTGGGCCGCTACTACGAGCGGGTGCTGACACGGCCGGCGGACGCGGAGCCCCCGCCGGCGCTGCCGGGGCTGCTGGAACTGGCCGAGCAGCCCGCCTCCGAGCTGGCGCACGAGCTGGTGGGGACCTACCTGGAGGAGGCGCACCTGCTGGGCCAGCGCACGGCGGAGCTGCACCTGGCGCTGGCCGCCGACCCGGACAGCGAGGACTTCCGGCCCGAGGCGTTTTCCACGCTGTACCAGCGCTCGCTCTACCAGGCCACGCGCAGCCAGGTGACGCAGACGCTGGCGTTGCTGCGCCGCAGGCAGCGGGAGCTGCCGGAGGCGGAGCGCGCCAATGCAGGGCGCGTGCTGCAGCACGAGCCGGAGATGGTGGCCCGCATCCGCGCCATCGTGGGCAAGAAATTGGACGCCCGGCGCATCCGCTGCCACGGGGATTTCCACCTGGGTCAGGTGCTGTGGACCGGCAAGGACTTCGTGGTGATCGACTTCGAAGGCGAGCCCGCGCGCTCGGTCAGCGAGCGGCGCATCAAGCGCTCGCCCCTGCGCGATGTGGCGGGCATGCTGCGCTCCTTCGACTACGCCGTGCACACGGGGCTCTCCCAGCGCGCGCAGCTCAACGGTCACTCGGAGCCTCTCTCCCCGCAGCTCGCGGGTTGGGCCCGCTTCTGGGAGCGTTGGAGCGCCTCGCGCTTCCTGCAGGCCTACCTGGAGACGGCGCAGGAGGGGAACTTCCTGCCCACGGATCCCACGGAGCTGGGCACCCTGATGGACATGTACCTGCTGCAGAAGGCGCTCTACGAGCTGAGCTACGAGCTGAACAATCGGCCGGACTGGGTGTGGATTCCCATCCACGGCCTGCTGCACCTGCTCGATAACCCCGTGCGACCCCGGAGCTGAGGCACGGTGGCCGCACGGCCCCGTGCCCCGAGAGTGATGCCCATGCACCCTGCCGCACCCCTTGCGACGCCCGACCTGTGGCGGCTGTCCTATGGCGCGAATCCGCGTCCGGACGGCGCCGTGTCGCTGCGCGTGTGGGCCCCGCGGGCCCGGCGGGTGCAGGCGGTGTTTCCGCAGGCCGAGGGCATGGTCGCGCCGCTGGAGACGGTCTGCGAGGGCGTGTACGAGGCCGTCGTACCCGGTGTGCCCGCGGGCAGCGACTATGCCTTCCGCCTGGACGGCGGCCCGCCGCTGCCGGACCCGGTGTCCCGCTGGCAGGCCCACGGCGTGCACGGGCCCTCGCGGGTGGTGGATCCGGACGCTTTCGCCTGGACGGACGGCAACTGGCGCGGGCTGCCCCTGGAGCGGCTCGTGTTCTACGAGCTGCACGTGGGCACCTTCACGGAGGCGGGCACCTTCGCGGCGGTCATCGGCCACCTGGACGAGCTGGCCGCGCTGGGCGTGACGGCCATCGAGCTGATGCCGGTGGCGCAGTTCCCCGGCGAGCGCAACTGGGGCTACGACGGCGCGCACCTCTATGCGCCCCAGCACAGCTACGGTGGGCCGGAGGGCCTGAAGCGCCTGGTGGACGCCTGCCACGCCCGTGGGCTGGCCGTGATCCTGGACGTCGTCTACAACCACCTGGGGCCGGAGGGGAACTACCTGGGCCAGTACGGGCCTTACTTCTCGCACCGCTACCACACGCCCTGGGGCGACGCGCTGAACTTCGACGACCGGGACTGCGACCCCGTGCGGCGGCACTTCATCGACAACGCCCTGTACTGGCTCACGGAGTACCACGTGGACGGCCTGCGCCTGGACGCCATCCACGGCATCTTCGACTTCGGCGCGCGGCACATCCTCGCCGCCGTGGCGGAGGCCTTCCACGAGCAGGCGCGCCGCCTGGGCCGCCTGGCCTGGCTCATCGCGGAGAGCGACCTCAACGACACGCGCGTGATCGACCCGCACGAGCTGGGCGGCTGGGGCCTGGACGCCCAGTGGAGCGACGACTTTCACCACGCCCAGCACGCCCTGCTCACCGGGTCGCGACAGGGCTACTTCGGCGATTTCGGCCGCGTGGCCGACCTGTGCAAGGCCCTGGAGCGGGGCTTCGTGTACGACGGCGCCTATTCGCGCTACCGGGCCCGGCGGCATGGCAACGCCTCCGTGGCGCGGCCGGGCCGGCAGTTCGTGGTGGCCGTGCAGAACCACGACCAGGTGGCCAACGCCAGTCTGGGGCGGCGCCTGGGCACGCTGGTGCCCCCGGAGGCGGAGAAGCTGGCCGCGGCGTTGCTGCTCTGCGCGCCCAACCTGCCGCTGCTGTTCATGGGCCAGGAGTGGGGGGCGCGCTCGCCCTTCCACTACTTCACCAGCCACGGCGACGCGGCCCTGGGCCGGGCGGTCACGGAGGGCCGGCGCCGCGAGATGGAATCGCTGCAGAACGGCGCGGCCTTCGCCGATCCCCAGGCGCCGGGCACCTTTGCCGAGAGCCGGCTGCGCCGCGAGGAGCGCGAGCGCCAGCCTCACGCGGGCCTGCTGCGCTTCTATGGCGACCTGCTGCGGCTGCGCGCCGCGGAGCCCAGCCTGCACAACTGCGACAAGGCGCATACCCGCGCGTCGGGTCACGAGACCCTGCGCTGGCTGGTGCTGGAGCGGGGCGATCCCGTGGGCGGGGGTGCGGCGCTGCTGGCCTGCAACCTGAGCGCGGCGCCGGTGCGGGTGCCCCTGCCCGCGACGGGCAATGCCTGGCACCGCGCGCTGTGGAGTGGGGATGCGGCCTACGGTGGGCCGGGTACCCCGCCTGAACCGCCCGTGGCGCTGGGTGCCGCCGCCCATGGCGAGGCGGAGCTGGGGCCCTGGCAGGCAGTGCTGTATCTCAATGCGCCGCAACGGGACGGGGAGGTGAGGGCATGACGACACCGCTGGCGATCCACGGGCACTTCTACCAGCCGCCGCGGGAGAATCCCTGGACCGAGTATATCGACGGGGAGCCCAGCGCGGCGCCGTTCCCGGACTGGAACGCGCGCATCCTGGCCGAGTGCTACCGGCCCAATGCCTACGCGCGCATCGTGGATGCCTACGGGCGCGTGGAGCGCATCGTCAACAACTACCGCAACATCAGCTTCAACTTCGGGCCCACCCTGCTGTCCTGGCTGGAGAAGCACGACGCGCTCACCTACCAGCGCATCCTGCAGGCGGACCGCGACAGCGCCAGCAAGCGCGAGGGGCACGGCAACGCCATCGCCCAGGCGTATAACCACATGATCCTGCCCCTGTGCAACGAGCGCGACCGCATCACCCAGGTGCGCTGGGGCCTGGCGGACTTCCGGCACCGCTTCGGGCGCGAGCCGGAGGCGATGTGGCTGCCGGAAACCGCCTGCAATGCCCATGTGCTGGGCACGCTGATCGACGAGGGACTGCGCTACACCCTCCTCTCTCCCTATCAGGCGGAGCGCGTGCGGCCGTTGGGCGCCGGCCAGGACGCCTGGCACAGCGTGGCGGACGGCAGCATCGAGCCGGGCCGTGCCTACCGCTGGTTCCATCCGGACGGTTCCGGGCGCTCGCTGGCCCTGTTCTTCTACGACGGCGCCATCGCGCGCTCGGTGGCCTTCGAGGGCGGGCTGGCCTCCAGCCAGGCCTTCGTGGAACGCCTGCGCCACGCGGTGCACGGGGACCACCTGCTGGTGCACGCCGCCACGGACGGCGAGAGCTACGGACACCACACCAAGTTCGGCGACCGCACCCTGGCCCATGCCCTGGAGATCGAGGCGGAGCGGCAGGGCCTGGCGCCCACCAACTACGGGCAATTCCTGGCGCACCACCCGCCCGAGTGGGAGGTGGAGCTCAAGCCCGGGCCCAACAATGAGGGCACCTCCTGGAGCTGCGCCCACGGCGTGGGGCGCTGGTACTGGGATTGCGGCTGCCACACCGGCGGGCAGGAGGGCTGGACCCAGCAGTGGCGCACGCCGCTGCGCGAGGCCCTGGACTACCTGCGGGACTTTGCCGCCACCGTGTTCATGGAGCAGGGCGGCGAGCTGTTCCTGGATCCCTGGGCCGCGCGCGATGCCTACATCGCGCTGGTGCTGGATCGCCTGCGCGACCGGGAGGCGTTCCTCGCGCCGCTGGCGCGCAAGCCGCTCAGCGCGGAGGAGCAGGAGCGCGCGCTGACGCTGCTGGAGATGCAGCGTCAGGCCATGCTGATGTACACGAGCTGCGGCTGGTTCTTCAACGACATCTCCGGCATCGAGACGGTGCAGGTGCTGAAGTATGCCGGGCGGCTGATGGACGATCTGCTGGACCTGGGCATCACGCCCCCGCGGCCGTCGTTTCTGGAGATCCTGGCGCGGGCCGAGAGCAACATCCAGGAGATGGGCAACGGCGCGGATATCTTTCGCCGCTTCGTGGATCACTCCCGCGTCACGCCCCGCAGCGTGGCGGCGCACCTGGCCATCGCCTCGCTGGTGGATGGTGAGAACGAACGGCTGGAGACGGCCGGGTACGAGGTGCACCTGGAGGAGTACCGACGCGAGGCGCGCGACCGCCTGACCCTGGCCACCTGCCGCATCAGGCTGGAGAGCTGCGCCACGGGCCGCCGTCACGACTTCGCGCTGGCTGCCATGCACTTCGGCGGGATCGACTTCTACTGCGTGCTGCGGCCCTTCCCGGGGATGCCGCGCATGCGCTCGGCGGCGCGTCGCATCTGGTCGGACTTTGCCTCCGCCTCGCTGCCCGTCATCCTGCGCACGGTGGCCAAGCAGTTCGGGCCGGACGAGTTCGGGCTGGAGCACGTGCTGCCCGGCGCCCGCCGCCGCATCGCCGCCACCGTCTTCGGCAATCTGGTGCACCGCTTCGCGGATCACTACGCCCAACTCTACGACGACAACCGCCACACCTTCGAGATGCTGCGGCAGGCGGGCCTGGAGCTGCCCTGGGAGCTGCGCACGGCGGCGGAATACACCATGAGCTCGCGCTTCGAGCAGGAGATCCGCGCCCAGCAGGAGAGCCAGGACCCGGCCGTCTATCAGCGCGCCCTGGAGATGGCCGCGGAGGCGGAGCGGCTGGGCTACAAGCTGGATACCGAGGCGGTGGGCCGCCTGTTCGGCACCATGCTGGCCGGGGCCGTGGAACTGGCCGTGGCGCAGAACGACGAGAGCCACTGGCAGACCGCCAGCACCCTCCTGACGCTGGCCCAGCGCCTGCGGCTGCACGGGGCCTACGACCGTGCCCAGGAGCTTCTCTACCTGGGAGTGGCGGAGAACGGTGTGACCGTCACCCCCACCGTCCGCGATCTGGGCCTGGCCTTGGGCCTGGCGCCGCGCGTGCTCACCGAGGCGCCGCCCGCCGCCCAGACCGCCTGAACCCAACGCAGCGCCGGCTCCGTCCGGCCCAGGCTTGACTTATGGCCCGAAAACCGAAGCAAGCCCCATCCATCCCTGCCCCTCCGCGAGCGCCCTCGCGGCGCCGCGCGGGCGCTCCAGCCGCGCACCCCGCGGTGGACCAACAGGCCGTGGCCCGCCTGATGGCCCTGGAGCATGGCGACCCGCACACGCTGCTGGGTCTGCACGACACGCCCGAGGGCCGCGTGGTGCGCGCCTTCCGGCCCGATGCCCAGGCCATGCGCGTGCTGCTGCCGGACGGCCCCGCGCTGGACATGCCACGCGTGCATGTGGGCGGGCTGTTCGAGGCGTGGCTGCCCAAGTCCGGCGCGGCCGAGGCGGGGGAGCCCGTGCGCTACCGGCTGGAGGTGAGCTGGCCCGGCGGTGTGACGGCGGCCTACGACGATCCGTACCGGTTCTGGCCCACCCTGGGCGAGCTGGACCTGCACCTGTTCGGCCAGGGCCGTCACGAGCGCATCTACGAGAAGCTCGGTGCCCACCTGATGGAACACGACGGCGTGCAGGGTGTGGCCTTCGCCGTGTGGGCGCCCAACGCCCGCGGCGTGAGCGTGGTGGGCGAGTTCAACGACTGGGATGGCCGCCGCCACCCCATGCGCGTGCTGGGCGGCTCAGGCGTGTGGGAGCTGTTCATCCCCGGCCTGCAGGCCGGCCAGCGCTACAAGTTCGAGCTGCGCGGGGCCGGCGGGCGCCTGTTCCTCAAGGCCGATCCCTACGCCAATGCCACGGAGGCTCCGCCCGCCACGGCATCGCTGATCCACCAGCCCACCCACCGCTTTGGCGACGACGCCTGGATGGCGCGGCGCGCGCAGTGGGACCAACTCCACCAGCCGCTCTCCATTTACGAGCTGCACCTGGGCTCGTGGCGCCGCAAGGGGGAGCACGGCGAGGTGCCGCTGACCTATCGCGAACTGGCCGAGCCGCTGGCGGACTACGTGAAGGGGCTGGGCTTCACCCATATCGAGCTGTTGCCGATCACGGAGCATCCCTACGGCCCCTCCTGGGGCTACCAGGTGGGCTCGTACTTCGCGCCCACGGCCCGCTTCGGCTCGCCGGACGACCTGCGCTACCTGGTGGATTACCTGCACCAGCAGGGCATCGGGGTGCTGCTGGACTGGGTGCCCGCGCACTTTCCCAAGGACGACTTCGCCCTGGGCCGCTTCGATGGCACGGCGCTCTACGAGCACTTGGATCCGCGGCTGGGCGAGCACCCGGACTGGCACACCTACATCTTCAACTACGGCCGCGCCGAGGTGGTGAACTTCCTGCTGGGCAGCGCGCTGTACTGGATGGACTCCTTCCACATCGACGGACTGCGCCTGGATGCCGTGGCCTCCATGCTGTACCTGGACTACAGCCGCAAGGCGGGCGAATGGATGCCCAACGTCCACGGCGGGCGCGAGAACCTGGCCGCCATCACCTTCCTCAAGACGCTCAACGAGATCAGCCATGCCCGGCACCCGGGCATGCTGATGGTGGCGGAGGAATCCACCGCCTGGCCCGGGGTGAGCCGCCCCACCTACGTGGGCGGGCTGGGCTTCGGCTTCAAGTGGAACATGGGCTGGATGCACGACACGCTGCTGTACTTCAGCAAGGAGTCCGTGCACCGGCGCTGGCACCACAACAACCTCACCTTCGGGCTGCTGTATGCCTGGAGCGAGAACTTCATCCTGCCCTTCTCCCACGACGAGGTGGTGCACGGGAAGCGCTCGATGCTGGACAAGATGCCCGGCGACCGCTGGCAGAAGTTCGCCAACCTGCGCTCGCTGTATGGCTACATGTGGGCCCATCCTGGGCGCAAGCTGCTGTTCATGGGTGGGGAGTTCGGCCAGTGGCGCGAGTGGAACCACGAGACGAGCCTGGACTGGCACCTGCTGCACGAGCCCGATCACCTGGGCCTGCAGACCCTGATGCGCGACCTGAACCGGCTCTATCGCGACGAGCCCGCGCTCTGGGAGGCGGACAGCGAGTCGGAGAGCTTCCGCTGGATCGATGCGCAGGACGCAGACAGCAACGTGATCTCGTTCCGCCGCATCGCGCCGGGCAGCGGGCGCGAGCTGGTGTGCGTGTGCAACCTCTCCCCCGTGCCGCGCGAGGGCTACCGCGTGGGCCTGCCCCGTGCCGGGCGGTGGGATGAAGTGCTCAACACCGATGCCGAGATCTACGGCGGCAGCGGCCAGGGCAACATGGGCGCGGTGAAGGCCGGGGACGAGCCCTGGCACGGGCTGCCCTGCTCGGCGTCGCTGGTGCTGCCGCCCCTGTCCACGGTGTGGTTTCGCTCCCCGCGGGAGGATTAGGCACCGTTTCGAAAGGCAGGAGCGACCTGGGGGCTTTGCCCCCATACCCCCACCAGGGAGCGGGGCTCCCTGGACCCTGTTTGTGGGCGGGAGCGCGCCGGCCTTGGTCAGGATGCGTATTGGGGGAGCGGGGGCCCTCGGCCCCCGCAGTGGCTGTCTTGTAGTTCTTAAGGCAGCGCCTGGGATGGGCGGCTGTTCACAGCCAGTGCTTGCGGCGCATGAAGTACACCTGCACGGCCGTGACCGCGGCTATCACGACCCAGAAGGCCCCGTAGCCCCAGCGCCAGTGCAGCTCCGGCATGTGCTCGAAGTTCATGCCGTAGACGCCTGCGGCGAACGTGAGCGGGATGAAGATGGTGGCGATGATGGTGAGCACCTTCATCACCTCGTTGGTGCGCTGGCTGATGGAGGACAGGTAGACCTCCATCAGGCTGGTCTGCATCTCGCGGAAGTTCTCCACGATGTCCATCACGTGCAGGGTGTGGTCCTGCAGGTCGCGCAAATAGGGCAGCGTGGCGGCATCGAACAGCTCCGATTCGCCCCGCATCACCGCATTGAGCATGTCGCGCACGGGCCAGACCGCCCGCCGCACGGTCAGCACCTGCTTGCGCAGCTCGTGCAGGGCCTCCAGGCACTCCGGGCCAGGGTCCGTCAGCAGCACCTCCTCCATGTCCTCCAGGGCCTCCCCGATGTCCTCCAGCACCACGAAGTACTGGTCCACCACGGCATCGAGCAGGGCATAGGCCAGGTAGTCCACGCCGCTGCGCCGCACGCGGCCGCGGCTGGCGCGGATGCGCTGGCGCACCGCATCGAACAGGGTGCTGGGGCGCTCGCGGAAGGTGAGCAGGTAGTTGCGGCCCACGATCAGGCTCACCTGCTCCTCCTCCTGCTCGCTCTCGGCGTCAGGCGTGACGGCACGCACCACGATGTACAGATAGTCCTCGTGGTCCTCCAGCTTGGCCCGCTGGCCCGGGTGCGCGATGTCCTCCAGCACGAGCGAGTGGATGGAGAAGATGCCGCCCAGCCGCTCCAGCAGATCCACGTCGTGCAGGCCCACCACGTCGATCCAGGAGGTCGTGCCCGAATCGCGGTAGTGGGCGCAGTCGTCCGGATGGGCCACCTCCACCTCGTCCAGGGAGGCCTGGTCGAAGTCGGTGACGGTGATCCGTACGCGGTCGGTGCGCTGCTCGCCGGCGAACACGATGGTGCCCGGCGTCAGGCCGGCTTTGCGCGCGCGTTTGCGCAGTTCGGACAGCATGGTGGCCACTCCTCCGTTGATGCCGGGAGCCTTGCACAGGCCGCGCCTCAGCGGCGGGTGGCCGGCAGGGCGTTCCAGTCGAAGGGTTTGCGGTAGCCCTCCTGCTCCCAGGTGAGGAAGCGCCGCCCGATGACCTCGGTGGTGTTGGTGACCATCACGTAGGCGTTGGGGTCCACCTCGAACATGATGTCCTTCAGCCGGCCCAGCTCGTACATGTTGATCACCGAGTACACCACCTGCATGGGGCGGCTCGTGTAGCTGCCCTGGGCCGCGAACAGCGTCACGCCGCGGTCCAGCCGCGTGCGGATCTGCTCGGCCACCGCCTGGTGCTCCTGCGTGATGATGAACACGGCGCGGTGCTGGGAGAAGCCGGTCTGCACCTTCTCCAGCGTCCACGAGTTGACCCACATGAACACGGCGGAATAGAAGGCCGTGCTCAGGTCGAATATCAGCAGCGCCCCCAGCAGGTTCAGGGCGTTGACGGCATTGAGCGTGGAGCCGATGGGCACGGCCAGCTTCTTGCGGATGTAGGTGCCCAGGATATCCAGGCCCCCGGCCGAGCCCCCCAGGCGCAGGTAGAAGCCCGTCCCGGCGCCCATCAACACGCCGGCGATGAGCGCGCCCATCAGCGGGTCCGGCGCCGGGATGATCACGTTCTGCGTGAGGATCAATGCCACGGAGAACGCCGTCACGCCGAACATCGAGATCGCGATGTATTTGAGGGCATATTCGCGCCAGCCGATCACGAACAGCGGGATGTTCAGCAGGAAATAGATCACCCCCAGCGACGGCCATCCGGCCAGGTAGTAGATCAACAGGCTCACGCCCGAGGTGCCGGGGGAGAACAGGTTGCGCGGAATCAGCACGCCGTTGATGGCAATGGCGCCCGCGACGGAGCCCACGGCGGTGGCCAGCAGCGTGCCGTAGAAGCGCCAGGTGCGCAGGGCCTGCACCAACTCGCGGAATTCCTGGCGCAGTTGCGCGATCAAGCGTCGGTCGAACATGGCATCACGTGCGGGTGGAGGCCGGCCTCGCGGGGGCCGGCGGGTCGCCGCGGCGCATCCGGGTGGCCGGGGGTGCGCTGCGGGCGCGCGAACCCGCCCACCGTACCCCGACGGGGCCTGCCCGCGAAAGCCCCCGCGGCCGGGACAACGGTACCATTTGGCGTTACACCTGATAGGAAGAACAACGACCCCATTCCAATCCACCAACCGCACCGAAGGGGAGGGCCCATGCGTGCTGGTGAACGGAGCACCATTTCGCCCGATGCGGCCGTGTTGCAGGCCGGGCTGCTGGCGCTGAGCCAGGACCTGCACTGCGCGCTGGATCCCGATGGTTGTGTGCAATACGCCAATGCGGCGCTCGCCCAGGCGCTGGGGGGGACGCCGGCGAGCCTGATGGGCACGCCGCTGGTGCAGCACGTGATGGCGGCGGACCGCGAGCGCACCCTGCGCTGCCTGGAGGACGCGCGCCGAACCGGGCGCCCGACGAGCTGGGAAAGCCGCTGGGATGGACCGGCCGGCGAGCGGGTGGTGGCGTGGCGCGCCCGCCCGCAGCCCGAGACGGGGCTTGTGCTGGCGGTGGGGCAGGATGTGACGGCGGCGCGGCGCTCCGAGGAGGAACTGCACGCCAACCAGCGCCTGCTGCGCGCCGTGTTCGATACCATCCCGCACTCGCTTGTGGTGAAGGACCGCGACAGCAACCTGCTGATGGGCAACGCGGCCTGGGCGCGGCGCTTCGGCTACCGGCCCGAGCAGCTTGTCGGGCTCAACACCCTGGACATCGCGAACCGTAGCGAGACCGATCTGCGGCGGGTGATGGAGGCCGATCGCGCCCTGCTGGCCGGCCCGCGCGACCTGGTGGAGGGAGAACTCGAGCGCACCGCCACGGACGGGAGTCCGCAGACCTTCCACAACTGGCGCTCGCGCCTGCGCGACGAGGCGGGCAACGTGATCGGCCTGGTGAGCATGTCGGAGAACATCACCGAGCGCCGGCAGGCCGAGCTGGCCCTGCAGGCCAGCGAGCAGCGCTACCGCACCCTCGTCGAGGGCTCGATCCAGGGCATCGTGATCCTGCAAAACAACCGCGCCGTGTTCGCCAACGAAAGCTATGCGCACATCTTCGGCTACGAGCACGCGGAGGACATCACGGCATTGGAGACCGTGGACCCGCTGGTGGTGCCGCACGAGCGTGCGCGGCAGATCGAGTACGGCAAGGCACGCCTGCGTGGCGAGCACAGGCCGTCCCAGTACGAGTTCGAGGGCATCCGCAAGGACGGCTCGCGCATCTGGCTGGAATGCCTCGTGCGCGTGGTGCAATGGGAGGGCGCCCCGGCCGTGCAGGCCACCCTGCGGGACATCACGGAGCGCAAGCGGGCCGAGCAGGAGCTGCGCGACAGCAGGCGCCTGCTGCAGACGGTGTTCGACACCGTGCCTCACGTACTGTTCGTGAAAGATGTGCACAGCAACTACCTGATGGCCAATGCGGCCTGGCAGCACCATTACGGCTACGGGCCCGAGGCCGTGGTGGGCCGCAACACGATGGATATGGACCAACGCCCGCTCGCCGATCGGGAGCACGTGCTGGCCCGTGACCGCGCGGTGCTGGAAGCAGGTCACCTTATCGTTTCGGAATTCGAGCGCACGGTGGCGGACGGCACCCGCCGCATGTACCGCAACTTCCGCGCCCCCCTGCGAAATGAGGCGGGCGAGGTGGTCGGCATCGTGGGCATCGCCGAGGACGTGACCGAGCGCCAGCAGGCACAGGACGCGCTGCGCGCGAGCCAGCGCCTGCTGAAGCTGGTGGTGGATTCCCTGCCCCACAACGTCTTCCTCAAGGATCTGCAGGGCCGCTATGTGATGGCCAACCGCGCAATGGCCCTCTGTCATGGCTTGACGCCGGAGCAGGTGGTGGGCCGGTGCCTGGCGGATCTGCCGGGTCCTACGCCGGAGGAAGCGGAAACGCTGGCGGCCACGGACCGCGAGTTGCTGGCAGGTGACGGCGTCATGGAATGGCCGGACGTTCCGATGACCATCGTCGGTGGCCAGAAGCGCATCCACCGCATTCAGAAGGTGCTGCTGCGCGGGCCGGAAGGCGAGCCCCAAAGGATCCTGTGCATCTCGGAGGACATGACGGAGCGCCGCCGCGCCGAGCAGGCGGCGCGGGCGAGCCAGCGCCTGTTGCGCACCGTCATCGATGCACTGCCGCACTACATCCACGTGAAGGACCGGCAGCAACGCTTCGTGCTGGCGAACCGCGCCATGGCCCAATTCCACCGGCTTGAGCCCGACCAGATGGCAGGCCTGACCATCGGCGATCTGCCAGCGCTTCAACCGGCCGAGCGTCAGGCGCTGGAAGCATCGGATCGGCAGGTGCTGGAGTCCGGCACCATGCTGGAACAGCCCGATGTGTCCATCACCAACGCGGAAGGGCGCACGACCTATCACCACATGTACAAGCTGCCCCTGCGCGATGAAGCGGGAAATGTGGAGGGCGTCGTGGGCATCTCCGAGGACATTTCCGAGCAGAAGCGCGCCGCGGAGGAGCTGCGTACCAGCCAGCGCCTGCTGCGCACGGTGGTGGATACGGTGCCCAGCATGATCACGGTGAAAGACCTGCAACGGCGCTACCTGATGGTCAACAAGAGCTGGGTGGAGCACTTCCGCGTGCCTGCGGAGCAGGCGCTGGGGCACAGCCTGGGCGAGCTGGGCATCCGCTCGCAGCAGGACTACGGGGCGGTGGACCGCATGGACGACGTGATCCTGCAGGGCGGGCAGGCCTACTGGGAGGAGCCGTTCGCGCGCACGCTGCCCGATGGTTCCCGTCAGCACTTCTTCACCTGGCGGGCCCCGCTGCATGACGCCGCGGGCACTGTGACGGGCGTGGTGGGAGCGGCCATGGACGTGACGCCGCTCAAGCGCGTGGAGGAGGAGCTGCGCGCCAGCCGCCAGTTGCTGCAGACCGTGTTCGATCTGATCCCGCTGTGGGTGTTCGTGAAAGACCGCGAGCGGCGCCTGGTGATGGTCAACCGGCGCTTTGCGGAAGACAACGGCCGCGACCCGGAGGAAGCCGTGCGCGACCGGCCGTTCTTCCTTTCCCCAGCCCTCACCGCTGAGGAGATGGCTGCCTACGAAGCGATGGACCGGCGCGTGCTGGAGCAGGAGGAACCAGTGGAGCTGGCTTCCATGCCCTCCACACTGCCCAATGGCGAGACCCGCCGCTACCGCACCATCCGCATGCCGCTGCGCGATGAGCACGGTGCTGTGGCCGGCATCGTGGGCATCTCCGAAGACGTGACGGAGCGCGAGCGCGTCCTGCAGGCCATACAGCAGGCGCAAAAGCTGGAAAGCCTGGGTGTGCTGGCGGGCGGCATCGCGCACGACTTCAACAACCTGCTGGTGTCCGTGCTGGGCTATGCGCACCTGGCGGCCACCGAGCTGGCCGCCGATTCGCCCGTGCAGCCGCTGGTGCGGCAGATCGAGACGGCCGGGCGGCGGGCGGGCGACCTGTGCAGCCAGATGCTGGCCTATGCGGGCAAGGGCTCGTTCCAGATCAGCCAGGTGCGGCTCAACGATCTGATCCGGGAGATGACGGAGCTGATCCGTGTGTCGCTGTCGCGCAACATTCGCCTGCAGTTCGACTTCGCATCCGACCTGCCGGATGTGGAGGTGGATGCCACGCAACTGCGCCAGGTGGTGATGAACCTGATCATCAACGCCTCGGAGGCCATCGGCGAGCGGCCGGGCGCGATCACCATGCGCACCGGCGTGCGTGAGGTGGACGGGGCGCTGCCAGGCCAGTTCGTGGCCGATCCCAGCCTGCCCAGCGGCCCCTACGTGGTGCTGGAGGTGACCGATACGGGTGTGGGCATGGATGCAGACACGCTGCAGCGCATCTTCGATCCATTCTACACCACCAAGTTTTCCGGGCGCGGCCTGGGGCTGGCGGCGGTGCTGGGCATCGTGCGGGGCCATCAGGGTGCGCTGCGCGTGACCAGCACGCCCGGCGTGGGCACCACCTTCACCGTGCTGCTGCCCCTGGCCACCGCGGGTGCGGCCCCCGAAGCCGTCGCGCAGCGGCCCCCGGCCTTCTCCGGCGGAGGCACGGCGCTGGTGGCGGACGATGAGCCGGCCATCCGCGAGTTGGCGCGGCTCGTGCTGGAGCCGCTGGGCTTCCAGGTGCGGGCGGTGGGCGATGGCGCCGCCGCCCTGGAGGCCGCGCGGGAGTTGGGCGATGCCCTGCGCGTGGTGATCCTGGACGTGACCATGCCTGGTCTCGGCAGCGGCGAGGTGCTGCGCAGGCTGCAGGCCTCGGGTGTGCAGGCGCCCGTGATCGTCATGAGCGGTCACGCGGAGCGCGACGTGCGCGAGCGCCTGAACGGCTTGCCTGTCTCCGCCTTTCTTACCAAGCCCTTCACCGGAGCGGACGTCGTGGCGCGGCTGGAGCAGGTGCTGGGCCGCGAGGGCTCCGGCGAATAGCGCCCGGAGTGCCAAGCCTGTAAGCGGCCGTACCGAACCGACGCCGGGCCGCGCGCCATCATGGGGCCATCCCCCCGCCGCGTGCTGGCGGCAGGGCGGCCCCGCACCCACGCTTGCCACTGGAGCACCCGCACCGCATGAGCACCGCCTGCCCTGCCGACTACGCCTGCGATCCCGCGCGCCTGAAGCGGCCGCCCGATCTGCCGGCCGAAACGCTGTACGTGATCGGAGGCCTCTACGGCAATCCCGAGGCGCTGGAGGCGCTGCTGGCGCGACAGGCCCGCGAGGAGCGCACCGGGGGACCGGTCACGCTGGTCTTCAATGGCGACTTCCACTGGTTCGACGTGCAGCCCGGCGCCTTCCGGCAGGTGGGGGAGGCCGTGCTGGCCCATGCCGCGCTGCGCGGCAACGTGGAGGCGGAGCTGGCCCGTGACGGCGGCGGGATGGACTGTGGCTGCAGCTATCCGGACTATGTGGAGCCCGGGGTGGCCGAGCGCTCCAATGCCATCTTCGCGCGCCTGGCCGCCACGGCCGCGGCCGATCCCGCGCAGCGGGCGCGGCTGGCCGGGCTGCCCCTGCACCTTGTGGCCGAGGTGGGCGGGCGCCGCATCGCCATCCTGCACGGCGACCCGGAATCGCTGGCGGGCTGGCGGCTGGCGGAGGAAGCCCTGGCGGCGCTGGACGCGTCCGACGGCGCGGCCCCCCAGGCGGGCGTGCCGCAAACGCCCGCGGCGCAGGTGGCCCAGTGGTTCAGGCGCGCCGGGGCGGACGCCTTCGCCACCACTCACACCTGTCTGCCCTTCGCGCGGGACCTGCTGGTGGATGGCCGCCCGCGCCTGCTCATCAACAATGGCTCGGCGGGCATGCCGAACTTCCGCGGGCTTCGCAGCGGGCTCATCACGCGCATCTCCGCCCGGCCGGAAGTGCCGCTGGACAGCCTGTACGGCATCGCCCTGGGCGGCGTGCGCTACGACGCCCTGCCCATCGCATACGACCACGAGCGCTGGCTGCGCCGCTTCCTGGCCGACTGGCCGCCGGGCAGTCCGGCGCACCTCTCGTACCATGGGCGCATCGTGGACGGCCCCGGCTACACGCTGGCGCAGGCGGTGCGCGGCCGCGTGCAGGGCGCCGGCCTGCTGCGCAGCGCCTGATCCCGGTTCGCGTTCAAGGGGGTACGCTTCCCGCCTCCCCGAGGAGCGCGAAGCGCGTCTCGAAGGGCGCGGAGCTTTTGCCGGCCGTCGGGTCTGCCTGGAATGCAGACCGGGTCGAGGTCGGGGTGCCTTCAGGGCTGGTCGGCCAGCCGCTCCAGAGCCTCGCCCGTCATGCGATACACGGTCCAGGCATCCAGCGGGCGCGCTCCCAGGCGCTGGTAGAAGGCGATGGAGGGCTCGTTCCAGTTCAGCACGGACCACTCGAAGCGCCCGCAGCCGCGCTCCACGGCCAGCCGGGCCAGGTAGCCCATCAGGGCCTTGCCGTAGCCGTGCCCGCGCTGCTCCGGATCCACGAACAGGTCTTCCAGGTACAGCCCCGGCTTGCCCATGAAGGTCGAGAAATTGTGGAAGAACAGGGCGAAGCCCACGGGCTGACCGTCCTGCTCCCCGAAGATCACCTCCGCATAGGGCCGCGGCCCGAACATGGTCTCGCGGATGTGGGCCTCCGTAGCCTGCATCTCGTGGGCGAGTTTCTCGTAGTCGGCCAGCTTGCTCACGTATTCCACGATCAGCGGCGCATCGGCGGACTCGGCGTGGCGGATGGAGAAGCCGGGCAGGGCGGTGGGCACGGACGGCATGGCGGTCGCGGGACGGGGTTGGCGAAGGGCGGCGCAACGTAGCGGGCCGCGCGGTGTGTCGGGACTCTCGCCAGCTTATGCCGGGCTGGGGGCGGGGGGCAATGGGTGCGTGCACCTCACGCCGTCACGAGGGCGCGGCCGGCGACACCGTCCTGCCGATGGGCGGGCGCTTGCGCTTCAGCCCGCCACAGCCTCGCCCTCGTAGAGATAGGCCAGCAGGTGCGGCCCGGGGCCGTAGCCACGCTCCAGGTGTTCCAGCCGAAACCCCGCGGCCTCCAGCAGGGCGTCCGCGGGCCGGTCCAGGTGGCAGCCTCCGGCCAGGGGCCGCCACAGCGGCGTGAGGCGCCGCTGCCATGCCTGCACGCCGGGCTCGGGGGCCAGGCCGTGCTCCACGAACACCAGCCGCCCGCCGGGCCGCAGCACGCGGCGCAGTTCCGCCAGGGCCGTGGGGACGTCCGGCACGGAGCAGAGCACCCAGGTCATCACCACGGTGTCGAAGCTGTCATCCGCAAAGGGCAGGCGCTCCGCGTCCAGCACGTGCAGCTCCAGCGGCAGGCCCGCGCGCCGCGGGGCCTTGTCCGCCCGCGCCAGCAGGTGCGGCGAGGGATCCACGCCCACCACCGCCTCCACGTCAGGTCCGTAGTGCCGCAGGTTGTAGCCGGAGCCGATGCCCACCTCCAGCACGCGTCCCCGCGCGGCAGCGGCCACACGTCGGCGATAGGGCTCGAACAGCCGCGCGCCCATCACCCAGTGGATGAGCCAGGGCAGCACGTAGCGCTCGTACGGATTCAAAGGAGGTGCGGCGGTGGAAGGGGGGCGGGATCAGCCGATCCCGGAGGCAGGCGGCGCGTCGGGGCTTGGCGCCCCAAGCGCTAATCGTCGTCGCTGGTGCGGCGGTTGCCTCGGCCGCGGCGGTTGCCCGCCTTGCCGGCATTGGCACGAGCGTCGGACTTGCGGCGGCTGCGATCGGCGCGGCGGTCGTCGATGATCTCCCCGATGCCCGCGCGGCGCCGCTCGTCCAGGCGGCGCTGGCGGCTGCGGCGGTCGGGCTTGCGCCGGCGCTCGATGCCGTTCCAACTGGAACGGGCTCCCTCGGTGCGGGGGGCCGGGGCGGATTTGGCGTTGGAGCGATCGTCGGCCACAACGGCTCCTGAAACGGAACGATGGGTGCCGGGGCGGTTCGTGCCCACAGTAAAGCACAACGCAGACAGCGTTGACCATACCCCATTGGTGCGCGCGGGGTGAACGGCGCGGCGGGGCCGGCTCGCTAACGAGGAGTGCCCCCCTCTGTCGCTCAATGGGAGTTGGCCAAGCTGGGTGCTTGCCGGCCGACGGCGAGGTGTCGGGTGCTATGCCTCGGGGGTGTCAGAGCCGCCCTGCGTTCGCGCAGCCGCGGCAGGGGCGGGAGACTTGGTGCGCCGGGCGGCCCCGCGTGCGGGTTCGCGCGTGCCGGACTCCACCAGTTCCTCGTCCCAGTAGATCTCCCACCGAAACCACTGCACCGGGACGCGGTCGATGTGCCGCAGCGTGGGCAGGCCCTCGAAGATCACCTCCCCGCTGCTGTCGTAGTAGCGGATGACGATGTTGACGCGCCGCATGGCTTCGGGAGCCTCCATCCTGGCGACCGCTCGCCCGGCATGCTCTCCCCTTCCGCACATCCATCGTACCACAGGGACGGCGCATGGGAGCCCTGCCCGGCCAGCCTTGCACCGCTTCCGCCACGCGTTGGCGCTGCGTACCTCGGCAGCTCCGGCTTGAGCCCTTGCCGCGGGCGTGGCACGACTGGAGTCGCTGCCCGGCGCCCATGGGCGTCCAGGGCGCGGCCATCACGCGGAGGGCATATGGCGAAAGCGAGCGGGCTGAGCGCCCAGGACTACGCGGAGATCCAGAACCTGTACGCCGCCTACAACCTGTGCAGCGACGCCGGCGATGCCGCGGGCTATGCGGCCTGCTTCGCCGAGGATGGCGTGCTGGAGCTGCAGCCGCTGGACGTGGTGGTGCGGTCGCGGCCCGCGCTGGAGGCCTACAAGCGCCAGGACGCCGAGAGCCGGAGCGGGCGCTACCGGCGCCACCACAACCATAGCCTGCACCTGGAGCGGCAGCCCGACGGCACCGTGCGGGGACGTTGCTACTTTCACGGCTACAACGGCGTGCCGGGCGAGTTGCCCGTGCTGGCGGATGCGGGCGTGTACGAGGATACCCTGGTGCAGGCGGATGGCGAGTGGCTGTTTGCCAGGCGCCTGCTGCGGCTGGATGCCACTTCGTTCAAGGCGCCTCAGGCGTAGCGGGGGCGTCGCGGCGGCAGGCTATGCTCGCCGCTTACGCCTCTGCGATGACCATCCAGCCGACGCCGAAGCGGTCGGCCACCATGCCGAAGCGGGGGGAGAAGAACGTCTGCGCCAGTGGCATCTGCACCTGCCCACCGTCGGCGAGCGCGTTGAAGAGCCGCTCTGCCTCCGCCGCATCGGGCACCGTGAGCGCCAGCGAGAAGCCCTGGAAGTTCGGCTGCCCCAGGCAGCGCCCGTCCGAAGCCAGCAGGGTCAGGTCGCCGACGCGGAAGCTCATGTGCATCACCTTGTCCTCGGAGCCAGGCGGCAGCCCGGCCGGTGCCCCGCCGTCCGGACCGTCCTTGAAGCGCAACTGCGACATCACTTCCGCCCCGAGCGTGCTGCGGTAGAACGCGACGGCCTCCTCGCAGCGGCCATCGAAGAACAGGTAGGGTTGGGTCTGCATGGCATCTCCTCACGAATCGAAATGGGCGGCCGTTGCGGGCCGCCAAACCGGGCCGGCTCAGCCTTTGCCGGCCTTCTTCTCCATCTCCCGGCGCATGCGCTCTTCCTGCTCGCGTAGCTCGGGTGTGAACTCGTCGCCGAAGTCCTCCGCCTCGAAGATCTGGCGGATCTCGATCTCCGACACGCGGCCCGGGAAGGGGTTGGGACTGCGCTTGATCCAATCGATCGCGTCCTGCCTGGAGGCCACGTCGAGGATCCAGAAGCCCGCGATCAGCTCCTGCACGGGCAGAGGCCCCTCGATCACCGTGCGGGTGTCGCCATCGAAGCGCACGCGGGCACCCTTGGCACTGGGCTGGAGGCCCTCGCCCGAAAGCATCACGCCGGCCTTCACCATCTCCTCGTTGAAGCGGCCCATTTCGGCGAGCAGCTTCTCGTCCGGCATCCTGGCCGCCTCGGAATCCGGGGTGGCCCGCACCATCACCATGAATCGCATCGTCGTCTCTCCGGGTAGGGTCTTTCGGGGTCAACCTTCGCGCTCGCACCGGGTGGGTGGCGCCGCACTCACGGCCGGCCGGCCCGCACCTGCACCAGGTATGCGGCGAAGCGCTCCATAGTGCTTTGCCACCCGCCGCGGTGGGCATCGCGCGATGCGGCCGATTCGAACTCGGTCTGGCGGAAGGTCATCAGCGTCTTGCCCCCGCTTTCGCTGAAGGTCACGGTCACCAGCGTCTCGTGCTCGGGGTTCGTGTCCCGGTCGTCCGAGAAGTAGGTGAACACGAGCCGCTCCGGCGGCACCACCTCCCGCACGACGCCGCTGCGCCAGTACTCGTGGCCGTCCGGGGCGCGCATGCACTTGCGCCAGGCGCCGCCCGGCCGCGCGTCCATCTCCATCAGCACCACCGTGAAGCCCTGCGGGCCCCACCATTGCGCGGCGTGCTCGGCCTGCGTCCACGCCTGGAACACCAGCTCGCGCGGGGCATCGAACTCGCGGTGGATGACCAGTTCCCGGTCGGCAGCCTTGGCGGCGGCTCTCTTCTCCATAGTCGCTTCCGTCCTGTGCGTGTCAGGTGGCGTCGGTGGCGCGGGCCCGCAGGGGCACCTGCCGCCAGCGCGCATAGGCCACGAAGGCCGCCAGCAGGCCCACCACCAGTGGGAACAGCGCCTGGGCGGGGGCGGGCGTCATCAGCGTGAAGCCCACGGCGCCGACCATGATGATCACCAGCCCGGCGGCGGCCAGCGGCGTGAGCCCCGGCCGGATGCGCAGCAGCCCCGGCAGCACCAGGCCCAGCGCGCCCAGCACCTCGCACGCGCCGATGAAGTGCAGGAACAGCCCCGGCAGCACCACGGGCATCTGCGCCTGCATCTCCGCCACGGGCATCATGAACTTCGCGCCCCCGGCGAACAGGAACACGGCCGCCAGCAGCACCTGAATAATCCACAGAATGATGTTCACGGGTCACGTCCTCTATTGCGCTCCACCGCCCGTTTTCCGTGCGGCGGAGCGGGGTTGATCCATCGCTCGGCAGGCGGCCCAGGCTCAGAGCCGCCGCAGATAGTCCGCGAGCTTCTCCAGGCTCTGCGTCCAGCCCGGCTCCATGCCCACCAGATACCGCGCCGACGCATCGGTGGCGGAGACCACCCGCGCCCGCAGGGTGAGTCGCGTCCGGCCGCCCTCCTCGGCAAGCGTCACGGTGGTGTGCACGTCGAAGTGCACTGCATCGCCATCGTCCACGGTGGAGGTGAACACGATGCGCCCGGGCGCTTCGATCTCGTGAAACACCCCCGTCATGGCGTGCTCGCTGCCATCGGGGCCGCGCATGACGATGCGCAGGGCGCCGCCCGGCCGCAGGTCCACCTCGCACACCGGGGCGCTGAAGCCGTGCGGGCCCCACCACTGCGCCAGGTGCTCGGGGGCCGTCCACACCCGGAACACGAGCTCGCGCGGCGCATCGAAGACCCGCGTGAGCTCCAGTTCCCGTTTGTAGGCCGCAGGGCTCTCGTTCATGCCATCGCGCCAAGGTATTCGGTGAGGCGATCCAGGGTCTGGTTGCCGCCCTCGATGGCGCCGTATTGCTTGACCACGTGGTCGCGCTCGGCCGCCGACGGGAACAGCATGCGCATGGTGACCGCCGTGCGGTGGCCCTGCTCGGCAAAGGTTACCGTGACCTGGAACCGCGCGCTATCGTGCTCGGCTTCTCCACTGTGGGAGTAGATCAGGCGTTCGGGGGGCACCACCTCGTCGAAGACGATCACGTTGGGGTAGTCCACGCCGTCGGGCCCGTGCATGAGGAAGCGCCACATGCCTCCCGGCTGCACGGCGATCTCGTGAATGGTGAGGGTGAAACCGCGCGGCCCCCACCAGTGCACCAGATGCCGGGGATCGGTCCACGCCTCGAACACCAGCGCCCGGGGTGCGTCGAAGACCCGCGTGAAGACGATCTCCCGCTCCGACGGCAGCGTGGTGGTGCCCGCGCGAAGGCTCGCGCCAGCGGGTTCAGCGTTTCCTGTGTCCATTTGCCGGCTCCTTGTGTTTGGGGCGTTTTGGTTGCGTTGCCTGGGCCTGCAGCTCCCGCAGGTAGTCATCCAGACGGTCGAAGCTCTCCTCCCAGAACCGGCGGTAGCGCTCCACCCAGTCCGCCACTTCCTTGAGCGGCTCCGGCTTGAGCCGGCAGGGGCGCCATTGCGCCGTACGGCTCCGCGTGATCAGGCCCGCCCGCTCCAGCACCTTCAGGTGCTTGGAGATGGCCGGCGGGCTGAGGTCGAAGGGCTTGGCCAGTTCCTTCACCGTGGCCTCGCCCGCGGCCAGCCGGGCCAGAATGGCGCGCCGGGTGGGATCGGCCAGGGTGGCGAACGTGGTGCTGAGGTGATCGGAGGTCATCGAAAATTCACCAATAGGTTAATTAGCTATATGGTGAATTATACGATCGGGAACGGAGCGTCAAGCGAATTGTGGGAGGTAGAGCGATGGTACGTCCGCCAGCGCGGACGGCGAGGGTGGCGGCGCAGCCGATTATTGCAGCAGGATCAGCTTGGGAATGAACGCGTAGTCCACCCCATAGGCGCCCAGCATCACACCCATCACGACGCCATGGACGATGTGGATCATCACCGTGCCCAGGGCGATCCGCCAGGCGTTCTCCTGGAAGCGGGGAATCGGGTGGTTGTCCGCGAAGACCAGCGCCGTGGCCATGCTCAGGCTTTCGCCAAAGAACGCGCCGAACAGGAAGCCCAACAGGATGTACGCGCCCATTGTCTTGTGTCCGAAGACGCTCAGCAGCGCGGCATAGACGAACGCCCACACCAGGCCCACGACAATGCCCAACACGAGGCCCCGGATCAGCGCGTTGTCCTCGCGGCGCGTCATGAAGCTGCCGAATGCCCGCGCCTGTTCCGGGGGCGAGAGCAGACCGAAGGGTGGCAGCGCATACAGCCCCAGGGGCATCAGCGCTGTCGCCACAACCCCTGCGACAAGGGTCAGCACCAGATCCGCCATGGTTCTTCCTCCGCAGATTAGGTTCCTCGCGCGCCTGCCGGCCTCGCGGGGTCAGGTGCACTCCAGGGGTTCAATGCGCCTGCGCAATCGCCACGGCCGGACCGGTCGGTCAGGCTGGCGATTGCCCGTGCTTGGCCAGCCACAGGTGGTGGTGCTCCGAACCCACACGAAGTAGCTTGGCACCGCACTTGGGGCAGCGTTCCTGCTGGCAGGGCACCCCGCGGCGATGAGGAATGCGTGTCTGGCACTTCGGGCAGACACACTCGCCGCCTAGCCCCATGTCGTGACGATGCTCCATGGCCATGGCTCGAACCCGCTGCGAGGTATCCCCCCGTTTCCGGGCCGGCATCGCCGACCATTCCGTGTGTCCATCATCATTGGACCCCAGCGAGCGGGAACCGGCATTGACGCAAATCAATCCCGCGCCGCGGATGCGAGGCCCGGCCCATCCGGGAACGGAGGGTGGCGCGGCCTGCGTGGCTGCGTGCCCGCACATACCGCTTGCGGGAACCTCCGGTCGTGTTGCGCCCCCGGTTGCATGCGGATAGAAAGGAAGCGGATCCCACTTTCAGCGGAGCGCGTCCCCCGGCATGCAGAACTTGACCTACCATGCACCCGGCACCGTGGCGGAGGCGGTGGCCCTGATGCGGGCCGACCCGGCGCACAGCCGCTATCTGGCGGGCGGGACGGACCTGTACCTGGCGCTGGAGCACCGCCTGCCCGACGTGCACACGGTGATCGACCTGAAGCAGATCCCGGAGCTGGACGGCATCGGGGTGGGGCCGGGCACCGCCTGGCGCATCGGGGCGCTCACGCGCATGGCGGACATCGAGCACCATCCGGACCTGCGGGCGCGCTTTCCGGCGCTGTGCGCGGCGGCGGCCGTGGTGGGCGGGCCGCCCGTGCGCAACCGCGCCACGCTGGGCGGCAACCTCTGCAACGCCTCGCCCGCGGCGGATACGGCCACGCCGCTGCTGGCGCTGGCGGCCACGGTGAGCGTGGCGGATGGCGACAGCGAGCACAGCCTGCCCCTGGCGGAGCTGGCGCGGGGTCCGCGCGAGACGACCCTGGCGCCCGGCGCGATCGTTACCGCGATCGGGCTGCCGGCGCCGGCGCCGCGCTCCGGCAACGCGTTCGCAAGGCTCACGCGCTCGGCGATGGACATCGCGCTGGTCAACGCGGCGGCGGCTGTGGTGCTGGACGAGGACGGGCGGGCCGAATCGGTAACCGTGGCCCTGGGAGCCGTGGGGCCGACGGTGATCCTGGTCTCGGAGCTGGACGCCGCGCTGGCCGGCAAGCCACTGGACGATGAGGCCCTGGACGAGGTGCGCGCCCAGGCGGAGGCGGCGGCCCGGCCCATCGACGACGTGCGTGCCTCGGCCGGCTATCGCGCGGAGATGGCCGGTGTGCTGGCCGCTCGCGCCGTGCGCGATGCCGCGGCCATGGCCCTCGGAGAGACGCGATGACCCCGCCCCGCAAGCAGGCCCTGGCGCTGACCCTGAACGGCGCGTCCCACGAGGCGCTGGTGGAGCCGCGCACGTCGCTGCTCACCTTCCTGCGCGAGCAGTGCGGCCTGACGGGCACCAAGCGCGGCTGCGAGGAGGGCGAATGCGGCGCCTGCGTGGTGCTGCTGGACGGGCGCCCGGTCACGGCGTGCCTCATCTTCGCGCTGGAGGCCCAGGGCCGCCACGTCACGACCATCGAGGGCCTGGGCACCGCACAGCACCTGGCGCCGCTGCAGCAGGCCTTCCTGGAATCCGGGGCGGCCCAGTGCGGCTTCTGCATTCCGGGCATGCTGCTCTCGGCGCACGCGCTGCTGGAGCATGGGGGGCACCCGGACGAAGCGGCGATCCGCCGCGCGATCTCGGGCAACCTGTGCCGCTGCACCGGCTACGACCGCATCGTGAAGGCGATCCGCCTTGCCGCCGAGATGGAGCACGGCCACCCTTAGAACGCATGTGAAGAAAGGAGTCGCGACTTTCGGGGGTGCTGCCCCCAAGCCCCCGGCAGGGAGCACAGCCCCCTGCACTCTTTCAGATCGAGCGTTGGCGCGGATGCAAGGCCGCCGCGCAAATCCATCCGGAGGGCGCGGGGGGACTTGTTCCCCCGCAGCCGTTGGTTTTCGCAGGCTTTTTAGAACGCCTGGGAAAAGCCTTGGGGATCGTTTTCGGGGGTGCTGCCCCCAAACCCCCGGCAGGGAGCATCGCCCCCTGCACCCCAATTGGAACCGATGACGTCGCGGCTGTGAAATAGCCGGGAAGACTCGAAAGGGGTGCGCGAGGGGGCGGACTCCCCCGCAGCAGTGGCCTTGCACAGGCATTCCAGCGCCGGCGCGATGGTCTGCGCCGCTGGGGGGCCAGGCCGGCGCGGACGGTTGCGGCGGCGAGTACCTGCGTTCATGCGCGGCCCTGGGCCGCCGGCACAGCGAGGAGCGATGCGACTGGACTACCTGGGACAGTACTGGAACCCGAAGACGCGCCGGGTGCACCTGCTGGGCAAGGGCGATGGCGCCCTGCACGACCTGACGCCGCACCTGCCCTACGCCTCCGCGCGCGGGCGCCTGATCGAGAGCCTGGGCGACGACCCCAGCCTGCCGCTGCTGCTGGAGGCCGCGCCCTTCCCCACCGTGCAGGCGGTGCTGGAGGCCGAGCGCGCCGGCACCACCGTGCCTGAGCTGCTGGCGCCGGCCTGGGAGGCGGCGTTGCACGAGGCGGAGCACCTGGACGAAGTGGCGTTGCACAAGACGCCGGACCCGCACCACGCGCACCTGCTGGCGTGCATCCTGCCCCTGCGCGCCCAGGCCTTCGGCGTGACCTACGAGAACTCGGCGCTGGAGCGCGAGGCGGAGGGCCGCAAGGAGGACTACCAATACGTCTACCGCAGCCTGAAGTACCGCCAGGAGCGCTGCGAGGTGTTCATCAAGGGCACGCGGCTCTCCCACTTCTACGGGCCGCACGGCATCATGGGCCTGCGCAGCGACCTCACCAACAGCGTGGGGGCCAATGGCCAGGCCAAGGCGCGCGAGCAGGTGCTGGCCGGCATCGAGCCGGAGCTGGCCTGCGTGACCTACTCGGACGGGCGCATCCTGGGCTACACGCTGGCCAACGACGTCTCGGGCAACCAGATCGAGAACGAGTCCATCCTGTACCTGTTCCAGGCCAAGTACTTCGTGGCCTGCACGGGCATCGGGCCCTGGCTCTGGCTCAGCGACGAGCAGGACAATCCCGGCATCACCTTCTCCGTGCGCATCTGGGACGACACGGGGCGCGAGGTGTTCTCCGCGGAGGCGGACAGCTCGCTCATCGGCCTGCCCATCCACGCCCTGGTGGCCCAAGCCGGCTCGCACAATCCGCTCTACCCGGGCGAGCTCTTCCTCACCGGCACCAATATCGTGCCGGGCGACGTGGCCAAGGTGCTCAAGCCGGACTGGCGCGTGGAGATCCGCTCGGAGCGCCTGGGGGCGTTCATCCACGGCGCGGAGCTGGTCAGTGCCGCCGAGCCGGGCAATCTGGACTACCACGCCCTGGAGCTGGGCCACCTGCCGCCCAAGAAAAAACCCGGCCCGAGGAGCGGGGGCGCGAGCTAGGCTGTATAATCAACCAGAGCGGGCCGTGATGGGGGCTTTGCCCCCATTGCCCCAGCAGGGAGCGGGGTTCCCCGCCCCCTGTCTTCGCGGGCGAGACCACGCCGGCCCTGGTCCGGATTCGGGCTGAGGGCGCGTGTGGCGTCCTGCCCGCGTGTGCAACCGGGGCAACCCCTGGAGGGCCCATGGATGCCTCCCCCCTGCACATCGACGTGTTCAACGGCGACGCGGACGGATTGTGCGCGCTGCAGCAGTTGCGGCTGGCCGAGCCCTTGACGCCCACGCCCGTGCTGGTGACGGGCGTGAAGCGGCACACGCGGCTGGTGGACGACGTGCAGGCGCCGCCGCAGGGCCTGCACGGGGCGCGCGTGACCGTGCTGGACGTGGCCTTCCGCGACAACCGCGGGGGCGTGGAGCGCCTGCTGGCCGCCGGGGCCAGCGTGCGCTACTTCGACCACCACATGCCCGGCGAGGTGCCCCGGCACGCTGCGCTGGAGACGCACATCGACACCTCGCCCCGGCTCTGCACGAGCCTGCTGGTGGACGCCTACCTGGGCGGCGCGCAGCGGGCCTGGGCCGTCACGGGGGCCTTCGGGGACAACCTGGGCGACGCGGCCCGCGAGGCCGCCGCGTCGCTCGGTCTGCCGCCGGAGGAGCTGGAGGCGCTGCGCGAGCTGGGCGAGCTGCTGAACTACAACGGCTACGGCCAGACCCTGGCCGACCTGCACTTCCACCCCGCCACGCTGTTCCACGCGCTGCACGCCTATGCCGACCCGCGCGAGGCGGTGCGCCTGGCGCCCGAGGTGGAGACGCTGCGGCAGGGCTTCGCGGAGGACCTGGCGCTTGCGGGGCACCGCGAGCCGGAGCTGGACGTGCCCGAGGGCGTGGTGGTGCTGCTGCCGGATGCCCCCTGGGCGCGGCGGGTGCAGGGCACCTACGCCAATCGCCTGGCCAATGCCGACCCCGCCCGGGCCAGTGCCGTGGGCGTAACCCTGCCCGACGGCGCGGTGCGGCTCTCCCTGCGCGCACCCCTGGCGCGGCCCGAGGGTGCCGAGGCGCTGGCGCGGAGCTTCGGCGGCGGCGGACGGGCCGGGGCCGCGGGCATCAACGGCCTGCCGCCGGCCGAGCTGCCGAGCTTCCTGGCGGCCTTCCGCAAGGCCTTCGGTCGCTAGCGAGCGGCGCGTCGCGCATAGGCGCCAGGCAACAGCAGACCCCTCGCCAGGGCTCGGGGTGACACCAAGCTGTCATTCCGAGCGGAGCGAGAAATCTGCTTGTGCGCCGCGCACGGTGCACACCTGTGGATGGTCGGTTGGGCCACGCTGTAGAACAGCAGACCCCTCGCCAGGGCTCGGGGTGACAACCTCGTGTCATTCCGAGCGCAGCGGGAAATCGACTTGTGCGGCCGACCGCCAGACCGGCCGCGCCGCTATTCGGCCAGCAGCTCGCGGTTGTAGTGGAAGAGGGCGGGCGTGCCGCCGGTGTGCACCAGCACGGCGCTCTGTGTGGCGGTGAGGCGGCCGGCGCGGATGTGCTCGATGAGCACGGCCATGGCCTTGCCGTTGTAGACGGGATCGAGCAGCAGGCCCTCCTGGGTGGCCACCAGACGCAGGGTCTCCGTCACCTCCGGCGTGATCTGGCCATAGCCGGCCCCGCGGCCGTCCACCACCTCGTAGTCGCTTGGCTCCACACGGGTCTTCAGGCCCAGGTCGTCCGCCACGCGGTTGGCGTGGTGGGCGATGGCCTCGCGCACCTCCTCCACCGGCCGGATCACGCTCACGCCCACCACCCGCGTGGGCAGGCCCAGGTGCTTGAAGCCCAGCACGAAGCCGGAGGTGGTGACGCCACTGCCGGAGGGCACGTACAGCACGTCCGGCACCACGCCCTGCTCCTTGAACTGCCCCGCCATCTCCTCCGCCGCGTTGGCATGGGCCGCGGAGCCCAGCAGGCCCGGCCGCAGGTCGAAGTGTACGATGTAGGGCGTGTGCCCCTGCGCCTTCAGCTCCGCCTCGATCTCGTGCTGCAGCGCCCACAGCTCCGGACTGTGGGGATCGAAGGTCGGGTAATAGCGGATGTCCGCGCCCAGCAGGTGGAAGAGGAACAGGTTGCCTTGCGGGGGCTCGTCCCGGCGCTGGCCGCACACGATGATGACGGACTTGAGGCCCAGCTTGTTGGCCGCCGCGGTGACCTCGCGCAGGTGGTTGCTCTGGGTGCCCGCCGCCGTGATGAGCGCCGTGGCGCCTTTGGCCAGCGCATCGCCGAACACGAACTCGAAGATGCGGGCCTTGTTGCCGCCGAAGGTGAGCCCGGAGCGGTCGTCGCGCTTGATGAACAGGCGCGGGCCACCCAGCGCCTTGCTGAGGCGCGGGGCCTCCTCCAGCGGCGTGGGCAGGTAGGCAAAGCGGTGGCGGGGCAGCGTGTCGCAGATCATGGCCGGGCGTCCTCGCAAGCGGGCTGGGGAGTGTGCCTTCTTCTCAGGAATCCGCCGGACGCCGGAAAAGGTCAAGCCGCAGCTCGAGTTGTGCCCCCAGCCACAGGGCGCGGTCGGAATGGTCGCCCAGGTCGTCGTCCGTGTTGGGGTGGATCAGCACGGGGAGTCCCGCGTGGTGGTCCATCAGCCAGGGCACCAGGGCCGGGAACTGGTCGGCGGCGAAGGCCACCTGGTACATGCCCTGCGGGTGCGGCCCCACCGGCTCGTCGTGCCAGCGCCCGAGCTGCACCTGGAAGCCCGCGCCCAGCGCCTCGCGAATCTCCGCCGCGACGGGGCGGGTGTCGGCATCGTAGTAGATATGCGCGTGGTAGCTGGCATACGGCATGGCGGGGCTCCGGTTGGCGACGGGTAGCGGCACGACGCCCTCAGGATAGCCCGCGGATGGGCGCTGCGCCAATGGGGGCGGTGTGGACCAGCGTGCCGCCCTCAGCGGCCCGGCGCCGGCACGGCATCCTGCGCCTCGCCCACGGTGCGCACCTGGCGCTCGGGTAGCAGGTAGACGCCCATGGCGCAGAACGGCAGCAGGCCGGCGATCCACCACATGGGGCGGTAGCCCAGGTGCTCGGCCACGGTGCCGAAGACGGGCGGCATCACCAGGAAGCCGAGCTGATAGGCGAAGTTGAAGGTGCCGATGGCGCGGCCCTGCAGGTTGTGCGGTGCACGATCCAGCAGCAGGGCCAGCAGGGCGGGGTTCGAGAGTCCGAAGCCGACGCCGATCACCAGCCCGGAGAGCAGCATCATCCAGGTTGAGGTGGTGAAGCTGTAGAGGTACAGGCCCCCGCCGAACAGCACGAGCATGGGCACGATCACCGCCGTGCGCCCGTAGCGGTCCGCCACGCCCCCGCCGCCGAAGCGCGACACGGCATTGATGAGCGCGTAGTTGGCGAAGAATAGGCCGGAGGAGAGCCCCAGGGTCTGCGTATAGGTGGCCGTGAAGTTCGTCACGGCGCCCAGCGCTCCGGCCATCAGCAGCAGCGCCAGGAACGTGTTGCGGAAGCGCGGCCCCACCAGCTCGCGCAGGAAGCCGGTGAGCGCTTCCACCGCGTGGAAGGGCACGTCCGTGGGCGGCGGCGCGCGGCGGTGTACGCCGGCAATCAGCAGCATGCCCGCATAGACGAACGCCGTGCACAGGAAGAAGAAGTAGGGGAAGCCCACCTTGCGGATGGCGATCTCCGCGAACAGCGGACCCAGGGCCGTGGCCACCTGGTTGAAGCCGAAGTTGATGCCGATCCAGCGCGAGCGCTCCCCGGGCGGCAGGATCTGCGCGATGTAGGCGCCGGAGCCGAGCTGATAGAACACCATGCCCAGTCCGCGCAGCACCATCAGCCCGCCCATCCAGAAGTCCGGGGCCACGGTGAACAGGGTCAGCATGGTGGAGACCTCCACCAGGGCGATGCCCCCCAGCATCATGCCCTTGCGCTCCACGCGGTCGGCCAGGGCCGTGATCCAGGGCAGCAGCAGCGTGGAGGCCAGCGAGGTGAGGCCCATGATGAGGCCCACCGCCTCGTCCGAGCCGCCCACCGACTTGATGTAGAGCGGGAACTGGAAGAAGGCGAAGAAGCCGCAGTAGACGAGCATCTGCCCGAAGCTGACCAGCCAGAAGTCGCGCCGCTCCGGGCCCACCAGTTGCGATGCCATTCAGCGCTCCGCGCCGGTGGGCGGCACGGCCGGCGTAGCCGCCGGGGCGGAGGCCAGACCCGCACGGATGCGGGCCCAGGAGCGCTCGGCGGCGCCGGCCTGGGACTCCACGTAGGCGCGGGCCCGCGCGCCCAGTTCGCGGCAGCGGGCGGGGTCGTCCAGCAGCGCCGTCAGCACGCGGCGGAAGCTCTCCGCATCGGCGATGGAGTACGCCAGGCCCTGCGCCACCAAGTGTACGGCCTCGGGCGAGTTCTGGTGGAACGGCCCGAAGATGGGCGGCGCGCCCATGGCCGCGGGCTCCGTCACGTTGTGCACCCCCGTACTGAAGGCGCCGCCCACGTAAGCCAGCGCCGCCCCGGCATAGAGCGCGGAAAGCAGGCCCACGGTATCCACGATGAGCACGCGCCAGCGCGGGGGCTGGGCCCCGGGCGCCTGCAGCGCGGAGAAGCGCGCCGTGGGCCACGCGGCAAAGGCGGCCTCCAGCGCCGCCAGGTGCGGTGCGTCCACCTCGTGCGGCACCAGCAGCAGCCGCAGCTCGGGATAGCGGCCCAGCGCCTCCTGCAGGCCGGGCACGATGCGCTGCTCGTCCGGTGGCCAGGCGCTGCCCACCACCAGCACGGTGCCCTCGGCGGGGTCGTAGGGCGGCAGGGGCGGCGGCACGACCGCATCGCGGCGCGCCAGCACGCTGTCGAAGCGCGTATCGCCCAGCACCGCCACCCCGGCGTGACCCGGCGCCGTGGCCAGAAAGCGCGCGGCGTCCGCCTCCGTGACGGCGAAGATGCCGGCCAGCGGCGCATACAGCGTGCGGTAGAGGCTGCGCGCCAGGGCCGAGCGCACGCGCCAGGAGCGCTCGTGCAGGGTGGCCGCCAGCAGGTATTGCGGCACGCCCGCGCGCGCGGCGCCCCACACCAGATTGGGCCACAGGTCGTACTTGGTGTAGACCAGCGCGGCGGGCCGCAGCAGGCCCAGCAGCCGCCGCACGTTGCGGCGCGTATCCAGCGGCAGGTAATCCACCGCCAGCAGCCCGGGCAGGGCCTCGCGGCGGCGCTGCGCCCAGCGGTAGCCGGAGACGGACGTCACCGTGAGCACGCTCTGGTAGCCCTCTGCCGCACAGCGCTGCAGCACGGGCACGGCCTGCAGGAACTCGCCCGCGCTGGCGACGTGGAACCACAGCAGCGGCCGGGCCGGATCGCGCGCGGCCAGGGCGGCCTCCAGCCGCGCCCACAGCCCGCGATGCCCGGCCAGCGTATCGCGCAGCTTGGCGCTGCGCAGTGCCGCCAGCCGCAGCAGCAGCGCGAGCGGCGGCAGCAGCGCGTTGTAGAGCGCCTGCCAGAGGAGGCGGGAGAGCGGCAGCGGCATCATCGGCGGGGGCCCGGACTCAGTCCGCCGGGGGCGGCGCGGGCGCGCGCCCCAGCTTTTCCAGCACGACCGCCAGCACCGCATCGGGCGTGATGCCGGCCAGGCAGGCCTTGGGCCAGGGGTGCGTGCAACGGCCCTTGCCCGTGCGCGTGCAAGGCCGGCAGGGCAGCGGGCGCTCCAGCACGCGGCTGCCCGGGCGCACCGGGAAGTAGCCCAACTCGCGCGTGGTCGGCCCGAACAGCACCACGGCGTCGCGGCCCACGGCTTCCGCGATGTGGCTCATGCCCGTGTCGTTGGACAGCATCAGGTCGCAGTGGCGCGCGAACCAGGCGGACTCCAGGTAGCTCGTGCGGCCCACCAGGGAGAGCACGCGCGACTCCAGGCCCTGCGCCAGCGCCTCCACGTCCTGCTCGCCGGGCCCGCCGAACAGCAGCGCCGTGCCGTCCGTGGCTGCCACGTACCGCTCCAGCAGCGTGCGCACGTGGGCCAGCGGCCAGCGCTTGAGCTCCCAGGCGGCCACGGGGGCCACGCCCAGCAAGGGCCGCCCCTCGGCGCGCCAGGCCTCCAGCCGCACCACCTCCGCGGCGAAGCGGCGGCGCAGGGCCGGGTGGGCCTCCAGGCCGCCCACGTGCAGCTCGGTGCCCTGCTCGTCGTCCTCCACGCCGTAGGCGCGCAGCCCGGCCAGGAAGTCCTCCTCCTTGCCCCGCGCGCGGTCGTAGGTGTTCCAGCGGAAGTTGACCAGCAGCAGCCGCCGCAGCGTGTGCTTGCTGTAGGCCGTGCGGGGCGCGCCCAGCAGCCGGGTGAGCACGCGGCTGCGCAGGGAGCGGTGGACGTCCACCACCAGGTCGAAGCGCTGGGCGCGCAGGCGCCCGGCCAGGCGCAGCAGGCCCCGCAGCCCCGTGCGGCGCCGGAAGCCGATGGCGCGCTCCACGTGCGGGTTGCCCCGCACCAGCGCCACGTGGGCCTCGGACGTGAGGAAGGTCACGTGGGCGCGCGGGTAGCGGCGCCGGATCAGGCGCGGCAGCGCGGTGCACTTCACCACGTCGCCCAGCGAGCTGAACCGCACAATGAGGATGCGGGCGTCGTCGGGCAAAGTGCGAAGTGCGTCAGCGGGCATGCCCTATAGAAACCACAGATGAACGGCCAGGACTACCGGGAAGCGCAGAACTCCCTCCGCCAGGGAAGCACAGATGCGCCCGGATGAACATGGGTGGCCGGGAACGGCTGCTTCACAGCGCCGGGTGTCGTTCCGGGCGCAGCGGGGAATCTGCTGTGCCGGCGCACAAGCAGATGCTTCGGCCCGCGGGGCTGGCCTCGGCATGACAAAGGCGGGGACGCGGTGAGTGCTGGCCCTGCTGACCCCTCTGAACGTCTGAGGCAAACAGGGTGGTAGTATTCGGGGGCGCTGCCCCCAAACCCCCGGCAGGGAGCGTTGCCCCCTGCACCCCACTTGGACCCAGGTTTTCACGGCTGTGAAACAGCCGTGAAAACCCGAAAGGGGTGCGCGAGGGGGCCGGCTCCCTTGCCGCCGGTTGTCTTCACCAGCGAGCTAATCCGCGGCGGCCTGGGTGGCCTTGGCGCGGAGGGCGGCGCGGATCTTCTCCGGCGTGATGGGCAGCGAGGTGATGCGCACGCCCACGGCGTTGGCGATGGCATTGGCGATGGCTGCCGGGCCGGGCACCACGGGCGGCTCGCCGATGCCCTTGGCGCCGAAGGGGCCGTCCACCGCGGGCTTTTCCACCAGCACCGTCTCGATGGGCGGCAGGTCCAGCGCGCTGGGGATCTTGTAGTCCAGGAAGCCCGCGGTGACCGGCCGGCCGGCGGCGTCGTAGCGCAGGCCCTCGGTGAGCGCCATGCCGATGCCCTGGGCGGCGCCGCCCTGCACCTGGCCGTCCGCGGCGACGGGGTTGATGGCGATGCCGCAGTCCTGCGCGGCCACGTAGCGCAGCAGCTTGACGGCGCCTGTGTCCGGGTCCACCTCCACGTCCGCCACCTGGCAGGCGAAGCTGGGCAGGCGGCTGAAGTTGCCCGTGGAGCCGTAGCCCACGATGGGCCCGCTGCGGGCCATGGCCTTGGCCAGCAGGGCCGTGACCGCCACCGCGCGCGCAGGCTCGGCCTGCACGCGCACGTGGCCCTCGGCCAGCTCCATGCGGTCCGGGCCCACATCCAGCGCCTCCACGGCCTCCTCGAAGAGCTGGGCCTTGACGTGCCCGGCGGCCTTGAGCACGGCGCCGCCCATGCTCTTGAGGGCCTGGCTGCCGGCGGAGATGGTGGAGTGCGGGGCGCTCTCGGTATCCAGCGTGCGGATGGTGACGCGCTCCAGGGGCAGGTCCAGCGCCTCGGCGGCGATCTGGGCGATGGCGGTGTGCACGCCGGTGAGGTCCACTACGCCGGTGAGGATGCTGGCCGAGCCGTCGTCGTTCATCTTCAGCACGGCGCCCGAGGGCATGCCGCCCACGTTCCAGTTGCCCAGGGCGATGCCCCGGCCGCGGTAGGGCCCGGGCCGCACGTGGGCCGGGTCGTAGCCGGCCAGCTCCAGGGCGGCGTCCAGGGTTTCGATCACGTTCACGTCGTGCAGCGCCACGCCGGCCAGGTTGTGGTGCCCCGGCGGCATGGCGTTGCGGCGGCGGAAGGCGATGGCGTCCCAGCCCATCTCCGCGGCGATGCGCTCCATCTCCGATTCGATGGCGAAGTTCGTCTGCGGGCCGCCGGGGGCGCGCATGGAGGCCGAGCCGGCCTTGTTGGTGTACATGCAGCGCGAATGGACGCGCAGGTGCTCGATGGCGTAGGGCCCCTCGGCAAAGGTGGGCACCGAGGCGGACATGAGGACGCCCGCGCGGGCGAAGGCCCCGCTGTCCAGCACGATCTCCATCGTGCGGGCCAGCAGGCGCATGTCCTCGGTCACGCCCGTCTTGACGGTGAGGTGGAAGCCGCTGCGGGGCTCGCCGCAGAGGAAGTCCTCGTGGCGCGTCATGACGATGCGCACGGGGCGGCCCGCCTTGCGCGCCAGGCAGGCCGCGGCGGCCTCGTCCATCAGCGAGATCTTGCCGCCGAAGGCCCCGCCCACCTCCGCGCCCACCAGCCGCACGCGGTTCTGCGAGACGCCCAGCACCTCCGCCACCATGTTGCGCAGGCCGAAGGTGCTCTGCGTGGGGGCCCACACGGTGTAGGTCTCGTCCGGATCGAAGGCCGCCAGCACGGCGTGGGGCTCGATGTACGCCTGGTGGATCATCTCCGTGGTGTAGGTGTGCTCGAACACCCGGTGCGCCTGGGCGAAGGCCGCGTCCGGATCGCCCCGCTGCAGCACGTTCTCCGAGCAGCAGTTGCCCCCGACGGGCTTGGCCATGGCCACCACGGGGTACCTGGCCAGCTCCGGGTGCAGCACGGGCGCGCCCGGCTCCAGCGCGGCCAGGGCGTCCATCAGGGGCTCCAGCGGCTCGTAGTCCACCGCGATCAGCGCCAGGGCCTCCGCGGCGATCTCCGGCGTATCCGCCGCCACGGCCGCCACGCGGTCGCCCACAAACAGCACCGTGTCGCCCTCCGCCGCCATGTAGCGCTCGTCCTTGAGGTACTTGCCGAAGCGCACGCGGGGCAGGTCGTCCGCCGTCATCACGGCGCGCACGCCCGGCAGCGCCGCCGCGCGGGACACGTCCAGCCGCCGCACGCGCGCGTGGGCGTGGGGCGAGCGCAGCACCTTGCCGTGCAGCAGCGGCCCCGCCGGCCGCAGATCCTCCGCGAACCGGGCCTCGCCCGTGAGCCGCCCCGCCGCATCAATGCGCGGCAGGGACTGCCCCACGGTCTTGAAGGCCGGGTAGTCGATCTTGACCTCTTTCATGGCGCGCCTCGGGCTGGGGGTCGCGCCAGTCTACCAAGGGGCCGTGTGCGGGCGCAAAGGGGGGGACGGGGGCATCCGCAGATTTCGCAGATGGCGCAGATAGGGGGCACCTCACCCCGCCCGGCTGTCCCGGTACCAGCGGGCCGTAGATGCCCGCCCGGCACCCCACCCCGTCCCGCTGGCGCGGGCCACCCCTCCCCGTACACGGAGAGGGGAACGGCTCGTGTGGTCGTCTGTCCGGCCAAGCCGGCACGGCCTGCTCCCCTTCCCTGCCCAGCGGGGCCTGTCCTGAGCCTAGCCGAAGGGAAGGGGTTGGGGGATGAGGTGGCCGCTTGGAACCTCACCCCGCCCGGCAGGGGCCGGGCTGCCCCTCTCCGCAAACGGAGAGGGGCGAAGCGCCCGCCCAAGGGCGGAGCCGCTGGGCGGCGGCTTGCTTCGTCGGCTTGCCGGTCATCGGGCTCCCTACCGGAATGCGGTGGAGCCTTTGCTCTTGGGCACCGAGTGCGTGGTGTTGTAGGCCACCGCCTCTCGCAGCAGCGCCTTGAGCGCGGTCTTGTCGATCCTGTCGCCCTCGCGCAGGTCGATCGCCCGCCACTTGTTGCCGTTCAGGCCCGCGTTGAAGAGCTTCCTGGGATCGGCAAGCTGGGCGCCGTGGTGGAAGGTGAGCTTCACCTTGTCCTTGAAGGCGTTGGCGTTGGCGTACATCCCGGCGTGCGACCAGACGGGGGTGCCCATCCACTTCCATTCCTCGACCACCTCGGGGTCGGCCTCGTGGATGAGCCGGCGGATCTCGGCCAGCCGCTCGCCTCGCCAATCGCAGATGTCCGCGATCATCCGGTCGATCCGCTCTGCGGCGCGCACCGGGTCCGACGGCTCGGCGGCCGCCTTGCGCGGTCGGGCCGCCTTCGCGGCGACCCGCTTGGGGGCGGCCTTCTTCGTGGCCTTGGCGGGCTTCGTGGGTGTCTTGTCGGCCATGGTGTTCACTCCAGGACGGCGGGGGCTGCGACCACGCAGCCGCGGCGGGCGGCGGCCCGGCTGCCGTCATCCTTCACGGCGCGCCGCGGGCCGGGGGTCGCGCCAGTCTACCAAGGGCCCGTGGGCGGGTGCAAAGGGGGACAGCACATCCGCAGATTTCGCAGATTTCACAGATGGCGCAGATGGGGGGCCCGCTTGCGCGGCTGCCGGGACTGCGCGCCTTCTCCCGTCTGGGATTATCTGGTTCAATTGAAGGACCCCCTTGCCGGGCAGCGCTCCCGGCGTTCGAGCGGCAGCCGCACCGCGCGCCCGCCCATCCCGCTCCAGCAACCTTGAGACGACGCCCGAAGGCAGCCACCGTGACCCAGCGGAGGAAACGAGATGAAGAACCGACCCAGCGAAGCTTCATTGCGCCTGAATGCGAGAGTGGCCGGGCTCGCCTACATCCTGATCATCGTCATCGCCATGCTTAGCGTGAGCCTGGTGGATTCCAGGCTCATCGTCGGCGGCAACAACGCCGCCACGACCGACAACATCATCGCCCACGGCCTGCTGTTCCGTGCGGGCATCGCCAGCATGCTGGCCATGTACGCGGGCGTTCTCGTCCTCTCCCTGGCGCTGTACCTGATCCTGCGGACGGTCAGCGCGGAACTGGCCCTGCTGGCCCTGCTCTTCCGCTCGGCCGAGGCGATTCTGGGGGGAGCGACCGTGCTGCTCAGCTTCATCATTCTGCTGCTGGCGAGCGGGGGCGCATCCAGCGCCCTCGGGCCGGAAGCGCTGCATGCGCTGGTCGGGATGTTCGTAGACGTGCGTGCGGCCGCGCTGGACATCGTGCTGGTGTTCGTCGGGGTGGGCGGGAGTCTCTACTGCTATCTGTTCTTCGTGTCGCGCTCCATCCCCCGGTGGCTGGCAGCCTGGGGCGTGTTCTCCTACCTGTCCATGCTGGTGCTCGCGTTCGTGAGCATCGTCCTGCCCGAGCATCCCGCCGTGCTGGAAAGCGTGCTGTATTCGGCCGGTGCGCTCTTCGAGCTCACCATCGGACTGTGGCTGCTGTTCAAGGGCGTGAACGCGGTGCAGCTTGCGTAGGCTGCCGGTCCGCTCGGAACCTCACCCCGCCCGGCAGGGGCCGGGCTGCCCCCCTTCGCAAACGGAGAGGGGCGAAGCGTTCGCATTGGCAGCGGCCAGGCAGGAAGGTGCGGCCGGCTCCCCTTCTCCGTTTGCGGAGAAGGGGTTGGGGGATGAGGTTGCCTGGGCAGGCCATGCGATTTCGCGCGTTATGAGCGATCGCTATTGAGACAAGTTGTTGTCCTCAAGGCTCGCGGCCTAATTGGAATCATCATCGATTTCTATTTGCGTCTGCTCGTTTGCCCGCCCAGCGCGAGTCTCAAGCACCTCAAGCACTTTATAATCTGCCCTTTGATTTGGGCCTCGCTCTCTGATTTGGAGCTTGACTCTGTAGGCGGTGCCAACAGGGACGCCACCGGCTTCCAAGCTGTCCTGAGCCAGTGAGGTCAGCGTAATGTCTGCCGTGATTCTGGTTCCCATCCACAAAAACCACCAAGTTTCAGCCTTGGCATCGTATTTTGGAGCATAGATTCGTAACCAGGTCTCCATAACATTAACGGTCGGCTCATCCAGTGGCATATCTGGATTCGACGATTTAACGACTCTCTCTGCGTCGTCCTTTCCGTACACTTCCCACTCATCTCGTTCACTTCCGAATTGCACGTTATCTATACGAGGACGCTGCACTGGCTCAAAAACTTTGCCTACTGAACCAGCGATGGCTCCATTTTCCCCAAGAAAATAAGCATTTTGATTCACAGTTACCGCATTGCCATCCCCCCGGAATTGAACACTTAACCGACCCCGATTATCGGCATCGTCGGGCTTGGTAACAGACTCAACAGGGCGTCCATTCTTGACTCTTAGATAGCCAATCGTTGTGGCTATGGCTCCTGGGATGACGGGGATTCCTAGCAATCCCAACCACTCTAGAATCTCCTTAATGGTATGAATATATTGATTGCCAACAATTTGCTGGGCGGTGTCAAGAACAGTCTGAATTGCTGATAGTGTGACGATGAAACTTCCGTGCTCAGGAGCTGCCGCAATGAGCACATCTACAGTGGTGTCATTGCCGTTGATAAGTCGATTGGCCTCCCTGCACATATCGCCAATTGCTAGCAGCGCGGGAGCCAAATCCTGGACGTCCATGGCGTGGCCTGCGAGCCCTGGGCCATCATATTTGACCTTGAAGGAGGCTTCAGGCATAGCTCTTTCCTTTTCGGGGAATCAGGCGCACATGAGCCGGCGCAATACGTACCGCTGCGTTGCCGTTGTCTAGCGACGCGCATCAAGTTCGAACAGCACCTGAATGTCGCTGATGATGGGTCGGCCGCGTGGTTTGTATATCCTCGCAATCTGGAGGCAAGGATTGCCCGCTAATTTTAGTTCTTCTAGTACTTGTCGACCTTTCAATCAAATCAATATGCAAAAAGGCGTTCCATCCTCTGAATCCCACCCCTTTCCCCGTCCCAATTTGTCCGATCTCTCCCGCTGCACCCGCAGCGCCTCGGCGGTACAATAGCCCCACGCGCGAAGCCTTGATGGACGCCGCTTCGCGCGGTTCCCACGGAAATTGCGAAACGAACCCAAACGGGGTGCGCGAGGGGTGAAAACCCCTCGCTTGCTGTTCCTTTCCTCATTGCCAGGGGGAGCCATGGCCACGGACAAGCAGATCGAGGCGAACCGGAGGAACGCGAAGAAGAGCACGGGTCCGCGCACGGAGGAAGGCAAGGCGAAGGCGGCGCGGAACGCCACAAAGCACGGACTGACGTCCCGCCGCATGGTGCTGGCGGACGAGGACGGGGCGGAGTTCGAGCAGTTGCGGCGCAACCTGCACCGGGAGCTGTGCCCGGAGACGCAGTTGGAGACCCTGATCGTGAACCGCA
>DATFMP010000080.1:0-28231 GCA_035266845.1 bacterium | reverse complement strand
GCATTGGCTTCCTTTCGCAATTTCCCTCCGCTGACCCGCAAAGGCCCGTCGGACGCGCCTTCGCGGCCAGGACCATCCTACCGCAGGGGGCCGCCGGGCGCAGCGGAAGAATGCGGACAAAGGCGGGCATGAGCCGGGCATGCGTGCGGCGGCCTGGGTTGAGACCTGTCTGCGGCCGCTCACTCGCCTGCCGCTGGGCTACACCAAGAAGCTGGCCAAACTGGTGGCGATGATCAGGTCTAGCCGATGTATTGCAATTTCATGAAGCCCCGAGCGACATGGAGGGGTATTGTCGGCAATGGCAACTGGTCTTGAGATGTGTTCCCTGAGAGCTTGAGGAATTTCCTCCCTAGGCTGCCGCAGACAACAGAGTATCCCGCCACGAATGAAGTCGCCTTACGCGCCGCACCGTTTCCACGCGGCGCGTAAGCCCATTCTCTTTCCCCGGATGTTTCGATCGATAGTGATGGTAGCAGGCTCTCGCAACCGGCAACAGCAATACAATTCGCCCCCAATTGGTCAACGCAAGCCGGACAGCGACGCTGTTTGCGCGTGCGCTCGCAATCACCAAATCGACTAGCTCCACCTCTAGCGGCGCAGGCGTCCGAGGAATATCTCTATGCTCCAGAATCGCTCGCGTCAGGTCCTGAACCACTTCGGAGAGAAACTGCCACCCGAAGCTGTCTGTGTGGTGCACTATCCGATTCGTCAAACTGTACAGCCCCTCTCTCTCATTCGCCGTAGTAGGGTCTTGGATCATCTGCCATGCAATTTCATCGCGTAGGCGGTAATACGGATAAGTGCCGCATATGCGCTTCTGTTGCCGGTAATAACGATGCGCGAACCATACCTGCACGAAAACGGCACAGAGGATAGCGAATCCGATGATCGCGCTCATGGCTCCTCCCTTTTGCTGGTAGCCCGTCTTCGGCCCTGCCGCTCAAAGAGAAAATCCTGCAGCCGGTCACGTTCTGTAATCAAATCGTTAATGTGCTTGTCTTTGTCGGCAAGTCGGCCACGGTTGGCAAACCAAATGTGCAGATGACTGTACATCAATACTACCACCGCGATCACCAGCGGCACTACTAGACCGTGGTCCCGCGAGTATGCGACGAGGATATCCTTCAGTCCATTGAGCATGCGGGCTTCCCGCCGGTCCAGTCCACTGAAATCTTTTCGACTTCGTAACGCGATCCAGTTGCCGAGTCAAATTGATTAAGTCGCATTCATGGCGATAAATCGTCCCCTCGCCGGAAACGGCAAATATTAGGACAACGCCCTGCGCTGCGAACCGCTGCGCGGGGTGAATTGGCTTCGTTTCGCAACTTCGTTCCGCCGCCCCGCAAAGTCCTGCCGGACAGGCCTCTGTGGCCGGTACCATCCTACCGCAGAGGGCCCACGGGCGCAGCGGAAGAATGCGGACAAAGGCGGGTGCCTCATGGAGCGTAACGCGACGTCGCCCCTATTCCCGCGCCCAGCCCTTGGCGCGCTCCACGGCGCGCACCCAGTCGGCCAGCAGGTGCTGCACCTCGGCGGGCTCGCGGTGGGGGGTGAAGCGGCGCTCCTCGGCCCACAGGTTGCGGATCACGGAGGGATTGCGCCAAACGTTGGTGGCCAGCCCGGCCAGGAAGGCCGCGCCCAGGGCGGTGGTCTCCACCAGGCGGGGACGGCTCACGTCGCGCCCCAGGATATCCGCCTGGAACTGGCACAGGAAGTCGTTGGCCGCCGCGCCGCCGTCCACGCGCAGGGTCTGCAGCGTGAGGCCCGTGTCCTCCTCCATGCAGCGCAGCACGTCGTAGCTCTGGAAGGCGATGGATTCCAGCGCGGCGCGGGCCAGGTGGTTGCGGTTGGTATCGCGCGTGAGGCCCAGGATGGCGCCGCGCGCGTAGGGGTCCCAGTGCGGCGCGCCCAGGCCCACGAAGGCTGGCACCAGGTACACGCCACCCGTATCCGCGACGGATTCGGCCATGCCCTGCGTCTCCGCGGAGGCGGCAAAGAGGCCCAGGCCATCGCGCAGCCACTGCACCACGGCGCCCGCGATGAACACGGCGCCCTCCAGCGCGTAGGTCTGCCGCCCGTGCATCTGCCAGGCCAGGGTGGTCAGCAGGCCGTGGCTGGAGTGGATGGGCTCGGCGCCCGTGTTGATGAGCATGAAGCAGCCGGTGCCGTAGGTGTTCTTGGCCATGCCCGGCTCGAAGCAGGCCTGCCCGAACAGCGCCGCGTGCTGGTCGCCCGCCACGCCCGCGATGGGCACGCGCGCGCCCACCACGTCGGGATCGGTCTCCGCCACCACGCCGCTGGAGTCGCGCACCTCCGGCAGCACCAGCGCCGGGATGTGCAGCCGATCCAGCAGGGCCTCGTCCCACTGGTTCGCGAAGATGTCGTAGAGCATGGTGCGCGAGGCGTTGGTGGCGTCCACGGCGTGTACCTTGCCGCCCGTGAGCTGCCAGATCAGCCAGGCATCCACCGTGCCGAAGGCCAGGCGGCCCTTGTTGGCCAGGTCGCGGGCCCCGGGCCGCTTGTCCAGAATCCAGCGCAGCTTGGTGGCGGAGAAGTACGGGTCGATCACCAGCCCGGTGCGCAGGCGCACGTCCGCCTCCAGGCCCTCGGCCTTCAGCTCGTCGCAGAAGGCGGCGGTGCGGCGGTCCTGCCAGACGATGGCATTGCCCAGGGGCTCGCCCGTCTCCCGGTCCCACACCAGCGTGGTCTCGCGCTGGTTGGTGATGCCGATGGCGGTGAGCTGCTCGGCACGCAGGCCGGCTTGGGCCAGGGCGGCCTCCAGGGTGCGGCGCTGCGTGGCCCAGATCTGCAGCGGGTCCTGCTCCACCCAGCCGGGCCGCGGGTAGCTGATGGGCAGCGGCTCGGCCGCCTGCGCCACCACCTGGGCCTGTTCATCGAAGATGATCGTGCGGGAACTGGTCGTGCCCTGGTCCAGGGCCATCACGTAGGCGGGCATGGTGTCCTTCCGTGCGGTGGGGTCATCGGCGGGCGGGCCATCGCTGCGGACGGCCCGTCGTCCTGCCTCCATTGTACCCATCCTGGCGCCAGGATGCGCGGACCCTCATGACTCCGGCGATGATAACCGAAAGGCCATGACCTGGGGGAGCCGTCGCTTCCCCAGATCCCCGGTTCACGGATGTGTCGGAAGCCCTGGGGCGGCGCGTTGAGCCACTGCGTTGAGGCGCTGCCGGGAACCACGGTTCCACGTTCATCCGCAACACCTGCAAGTGCGTCCTGGTCAGCTCGGCTGTCATTCCGAGCGCAGCGAGGAATCTGCTGTGACACGACAAAGCAGATTCCTCGGCCCAAGCTGCGGGCCTCGGAATGACAAAGGGCCGCAACCTCATGGCACCGAACCGGCTCAGAAGCAGAGTCTAGAGCTGGTCCTCGATAGGCAGCAGGGACAGCAGGGCGGCGCCGAAGCGGGTCCAGAAGCCGGTCTCCGGCTCGACGAGCCAGCGCTGCACCGGGCCGTCCGGGCCGTCCGGGCGGCCGACCCAGCGGATGCCGTACGGGGGATGCTCGGTGTCCGGCGGCTCGATCAGCTCCAGGCGGTAGGCCACCGTGGCGATGTGCGCATCCCACCAGTCGGTGACGCTGCGCGCCAGCGCGGGGCTCTCCAGCAGGATCATCAGCTCCGTGTTGAGCCGCATGGAACGGGCGTCCAGGTTCAGCGAGCCCACCACCAGCCGGCGGCGGTCGATCACGTAGAGCTTGGTGTGCAGGCGCGAACGCGACGCGAAGCGCAGCCAGGCATCCCGGCGTGGCGGCCGCGGGGAGAAGGGCTTGGCCTCGTACAGTTCCACACCCGCGCGCAGCAGCCCGAGCCGGTAGGGCATGTAGCCCGCGTAGGTGAGGAGGATGTCCGTGGAGGCGAGGGAGTTGGTGAGCACGCGCACCCGCACCCCGCGCTGCACCAGCCGCCGCATGGCCTCCACCCCCGCACTGCCGGGCACGTAGTAGGGCGTGATCAGCATCAGCTCGGACTGCACGCCGCCAATCAGCGGGCGGGCCTTCGTGAGCAGGTGCGTGCGGGTGTCGTCCGGGCTGTGCAGCACCTTCTCCGGGTCGTCGTAGAGCGCCTGGGCCACACCCCACTGCAGGGCCGGCACGCCCGCCAGCAGGGTCTCCGCCGGGGGCGCCCGCCCATACGGCGAGTCGCGCAGCGCGTCCTCCTGCGCTTGCGCCAGCCGGCGGGCCGTGACCAGGGCGCCGGGTTTCTCCGCGCCCTGCAAATCCCGCAGGGGCACGGCCAACTCGTTGTTCCAGTAGCGATCGAAGGCGGTGGCCACCTGGGCCACCACCGGGCCCACGGCCAGCACGTCCATGTCGTCGAAGCGCACCTCCTCGTGGGCCTCGAAGTACTCGTCGCCGATGTTGCGGCCGCCCACGATGGCCACCTGGCCATCCACCACGAACGCCTTGTTGTGCATGCGGCGGTTGGCCCGGGCGCTGCTGAACAGCCAGTCCAGGCTCCAGAAGGGCCACAGGGAGAGCGGATTGAAGCTGCGGATGTGGACGTGGGGGTGACCGCGCAGATCCTCCAGCAGGTCGTCCGGCGCGCCCACGTAGACGTCGTCCAGCAGGATGCGCACCCGCACGCCGCGGTCCGCCGCCCGCAGCGCCTCGGCGGCCAGCAGCCGGCCCAGCCGGTCGTCGCGCCAGAAGTAGTATTGCAGGTCGGCGCTGCGCTCGGCCGCCCGCAGCAGCGCCACGCGGGCCGTGAAGGCCGCCACGCCATCGCTGAGCAGGCGGAAGCCGGACTGCCCGTCGTGGCCTGCCGTCAGCCGGGCGACCTCGCGGCCGAGCGCCGTTTGTTGCGTGTCCGGGTAGGCGAAGGAGGGTTCCCGCGGGCTGCGCGACACCAGCAGCGCACACCCGGCGGTCAGCGCGATGCTCAGCAGCAGCGCAGCGGCCAGCCGGCCTGTGCTCGGGCGCAGGGGACGGCTCATGGTGGCTCCGTCGCTGCCGGCGAAGGCGCCGGCCGGCCCCGGGGCGAGGCCCGGCCGCTCGTGCGACTGCCCGGCCCTGTGCCGCGGCGGGCGCGGCGGCGGCGCGCTACCAGATGGTCAGGGAGCGCTCCAGGATGCGCGCCACGTCCTCGGTGTGCACGGGGCGAGGGGAGAGGTCCATCAGCCGCTTCTGGGCCATGGCGCCCTCGGCCAGCGCGGGCAGGTCCGGCGTGTCGTAGCCCACGGCGCGCAGGCCGTTGGGCATGCCGATGGTCTGCATGAAGCGGATCATCGCCTCGCGCAGGGCGGCCCCGGCGCTCTCCGCATCGCGGCCGTGGGTCTCCACGCCCATCCAGGTGGCCACCTGCCGGTGACGCTCCGGCTTGGCCTGGGCCGTCCACTCGAAGGCCGCCGGGGCCCCGAGGGCGGTGGACATGCCGTGGGGCACCAGGGGCTTCTTGGCCGGGTAATCCGCCGGATGGAAGCCGCGCACCTTGCCCGCGATGGGGTAGCCCATGGCGTGGGGGATGTGCACGCCCGCGTTGGAGAAGCCCATGCCGGCGTAGATGGTGGCCATCATCATTTGCGCGCGCGCCTCCAGGTCGTGCCCGTCGCGCACGGCGCGGGGCAGGTATTCCACCACCAGGCGGATGGCCTGCTCGCACCAGATGTCGCTGATGGGGTTGGCGCCCACGTAGGGCGGTCTATCGGCGGGACGGGCCGGCGCCTCGCGCTCGTTGTAGTACAGGTTGGTGTAGCTCTCCACGCCGTGGGTCAGCACGTCCGCGCCGGAGCAGGCCGTTACCATGGGCGGCACGGTGAGGCAGTTCTTCGGGTCGAGCACCCCCAGCGTAGCCCGCAGGTACTGGTGCGAGATGCCCGTCTTGACTTGCAGCTCCGTCACGTCGATCACGGCCACCGACGTGTTCTCCGACGAGGTGCCCGCCGTGGTGGGCAGGCACACCAGCGGCCGCAGCGGCCCCGGCACGGGCCGGCCCCCGCCGATGGGCGCGTTCACGTAGTCCAGGAAGGGCGCGGGGTGCGAGGTATACAGGTTCATGATCTTCGCCGTGTCCATCACGCTGCCCCCGCCGATGGCCAGCAGGCCGTCGGCCTCGTAGCCCTGGGCAAACTCGATGGCGGCTTTGGCGGAGACGTCCGTGGGCTCCACGCTGACCTGGTCGTACAGCGCATGCTCCAGCCCCGCAGCCTGCAACAGCTCCAGCACGTGCCCCGGCACGCCCGTGGCCACGATGCCCGGGTCGGTCACTACCAGCACACGGCGCAGACCCAGCGCCTGCAGGTCCGCCGCGATCTCGTCGGTCACGCCCACGCCGAACTTGTAGGGCGTGGAGCGCATGGTGAAGACGGTGTCTTTCATGGCTGCCGTTGCGATGGGTGGGGCGAGGCTGCGGAACGCGCGGCCGGCATCGGTGCCACGCCCCGGCGGAACCCCGCATCCCTCATGGTACGGCACTGCCCTTGCGCCTGACAACCGGCGCCACACGGGCGGTGCCCGGGGGCCGGCCCTCGCCGGGTCGCCCGTGCGTCAGAACATCAGCATCCGGTCCGCCGGGATGAAGCCGTAGAGGAGGCTCAGGGAGAGGCCGTAGAGCAGGGTGCCGAGCACGTGAATGGCGCCCACGCCGGGGCCGGCCAGGGACATGCGGCCCAGGGGATCCTGATCGAAGGCCAGCATGCCCAGCACGGCGCTCACCGCGATGCCGCGCGCGAGCCCCACCACCAGACCGAGCAGCACCAGCAGGCTTGGCGCCAGTGGCGCCCAGGCATGGCCAAGGCCCATGTAGAGGTAGGCGAAGACGATGCCGGCCACGATGTGCACGGCGCCGCCGGGCACCAGCGATCCGCCGACGGGCGTGGTGATGGAGCTGCCGACGCCCCGCACCATGGCGGCGGTCGGTCCTTCCGCCTGGCCGATTGCGTAGAGCACGAGACTCATCACCCCGGTGCCGACGAGCCCGAACAGCAAGGGATACAGGTTCTCCATGGGTGCTCCTCTTTCCTGGTGAGCCGTGCCCGCCCGAAGACCCCAGGCGGGGCGCGGGCACGGGCGAACCATTCTAGCAGGCACCGCCCGCCGAATTCCAGGCGCCCGGCCCGGTCGGCCCCGCTTTGCGACACCGGGCGCGTCCATCACCGGCGGCCGCCCGGCCCTGCATCACGCCGCCTCCCGGGGTGCCCCGGCCCTGCGTCACGCGGCCCTCGGTGCTCCAGTTGTCAGAGACCCCGGCATGGGGGAACAATGGCGGCAGCACCGGCCGGCAGTCGTGGCCGGCAACCAACTGCAATGGATGGATGGCGGAGGGAGACCCGATGGATAGCGAAAAGCTGTGCGTGGTGACCGGAACCAGCGCGGGCATCGGCCAGGCCGTGGCCGAGCTGCTGCTGGAGCGCAACTGGCAGGTGGTGGGCATCGCACGGCGCGAGGCCGCCCTGCACGACCACCGCTACACCCATGTGCGGCTGGACCTCTCCGATGCCGACGCGGTGCAGCGCTACTTCACGGACGACTTCGCCACGGAGTTCCCCGCGCGCGACTTCCGGCGCATGGGGCTGGTGAACAACGCCGCGCTGCTGGAGCCCGTGATGCCCATGCACAAGCTGGCGCTGCCCGATCTGGCGCGGGCGTTCATAGTCAACAGCGTGGTGCCCGTGTGGCTGATGGGCTTCTTCGTGGCCCATTGCGGGCACACGCCGCTGCGCATTGTGAACGTCTCCTCCGGCGCGGCGGTGAACGGCCGCGCGGGCTGGGCGGCCTACTGCTCCACCAAGGCCGCGCTGCTGATGGCCGGCAAGGTGTTCCTCGACGAGGCCGAGCACACGCCCCCCACCCTGCACCGGGATGCCGCCGTCTACAGCTACGAGCCGGGCGTGGTGAACACCGACATGCAGACCCACATTCGCGGTGTGACCGCGGAGGACTTCCCCTCCGTGCAGCGCTTCCACGAGTTCCACGAACAGGGCAAGCTGAGCGACCCAGCCCGGCCGGCCCACGACATCGCCGACTTCCTGGAACGAGACCACGTGCCGCCCTTCAGCGAGGGCAAGATCGGCGGGTAGGGGGCTAATTGCCCACGGCTGGCAGCAAGACATTTAGCGCGGGCCATCACAGCCAAGGAAGACGTATCGGTTCTCCAACGTGCTGCGCCATTTGCGGCACCACTCACAATGATAGTCAAAAAAGGATCGACGAATGAGCTGTACGGGTGTACTGCTCACCTATGGCGACAGATAAGAGAGATCAGAATCATAGTGCACATCGCTTCGGCGGAGAATGGACGACCGCCAAGCTGGAAGTGCTTGAGCGTTACTTGACGAGCTATACAACGGCACTCAAGGGTCAGACCTTCAGAAAGTCGTACATCGACGCATTCGCGGGGTCGGGGTCCATTGAGGCGCGTCAGGGCGACGAGTCGTCCTTAACGCTGGATTTGCCGGATTTGGGTGGACCGGAGCCCCAAGCTCTCCTGGATGGCTCCGCGCGTATCGCTCTCAGGACTCGGCCCAGGTTCGACAAGTACATCTTTGTCGAGCGACAAAAAAATCGCTGCGAGCAGCTTGAGGCACTCAAGACCGAGTTTCCCGAGCTTGCGGACGACATTGATATTCGCCGTGGTGATGCCAACTCAGAGATCCAGGACCTGTGCGGAGGGAGTTGGCGCAGCGAGCGGGCTGTGCTGTTTCTGGATCCGTACGGGATGCAGGTCGAATGGAAGACAATTGAAGCAGTAGCTGGGACAAAGGCGATCGACCTTTGGCTGCTTTTCCCATTGGGGGTTGGTGTCAACAGGTTGCTGACCAAGACGGGTGACATTCCCGAATCATGGCGCCGACGCTTAGACAAGCTCCTCGGGACGCCTGACTGGTATGATGAATTCTACCGGGGTGAGACGGCGACCAATTTGTTTGGTGAAGTTGAAGAGCACGTGGTTAAGGCAAAGGTCGATGTCATCGGCAGATATTTCAACCGGCGGCTCCAGGAGAAGTTTCCTGGCGTGGCCAAAGATCCTGGTGTGCTTCGGAACTCGGTCAATAGTCCCCTTTACCTGCTCTGCTTTGCGGCGGCCAACGAACGGGGGGCGCCCATTGCGCTCAATATAGCAAATCACTTGCTGAGGAACCTGCGCTAATGGCTCGCGGTTCAACGATAGAATGGACTGAATCGACCTGGAATCCCGTAACGGGATGTACCAAGATTAGCCCCGGCTGTAAGAACTGCTACGCAGAGCGAATGGCGCTGCGGCTCCAGGCCATGGGGCAGCCGAACTACGGGGATGGTTTTAGGCTAACCTTGCACAGTCATGCACTCGACCTGCCGCTCAAATGGAAGAAGCCTCAGACGATCTTCGTTAATTCTATGAGTGACTTGCTTCATCAGAGCGTGCCCGATGAGTTTGTCTTTCGTGTTGTCGACGTCATGCGTGAAGCTTGGTGGCATCGATTTCAGGTACTCACCAAGCGCGCTTCGCGGCTGGAATCGATTGGGCAGGCAATCGATTGGCCTCAGAATGTCTGGATGGGGGTCAGCGTGGAGTCGCGTGCATACCTTCATCGCATTGACCACCTCCGCCGGACCCCAGCCAAAGTGCGGTTTGTTTCCTTTGAGCCCCTTCTGGAGGATTTGGGTCGGATCGACCTAGATGGCGTGCACTGGGCCATCGTAGGCGGCGAATCTGGACCCAAGGCCCGCCCGATGGCGGAGTCGTGGGTCACCGAAATCCGGGACCAGTGTGCAGCCGCAGAAGTTCCGTTCTTCTTCAAACAGTGGGGAGGGACAAACAAGAAGAAGGCCGGACGACTCCTTGAGGGCCGCACCTGGAACGACCTACCGCCACTGGTTCCTGAGGCTGCTACAGCACCTCACCCCCGCGCCACCGCCTTGTCCGGCACGATGCGGTAGGTGACGCGCACCTCGCCGGCGCGGCGGTTGGGGTAGGTGTCCACGCCCAAGTACTTCTGCGCGAGGCGGTCGATCATCGCGTCCGCGCCGTCGGTCGTGATTTCCTGCACCCGCCCGCGCACCTCCAGGTAGCGGAAGGGATTCGCGGGGTCGCCGATGCAGACGGTCACCTGCGGGTTGCGGCGCATGGCGCGGTCCTTCAGGCGCCCTTCGGCGGAGTTGACCACGATGGTATCGCCCTCGGCCAGGCACCACACAGGGTTCACGAGGATCGAGCCGTCCTTCAGGTGGCAGGACAGGTAGGCCAGGGCTTTGTTCTCCAGCAGATCGCGATGTGACGCGGGTACGGCAACGGCCATGGAAGTGCTCCGGGATGGGGGCTGCCGCGCAGCCGCCGCGGGAGCGGGCGGCGCACGGCGATTCGGTGAGCACCCATTGTGACCCGCCCGCCGCGGGCTGGCCAGGGGAGAGTTCAGCCTTCCATCACCAGCACGCCCGTACCGGCGATGCGGTCGGCCTTGAGGTCCTGCAGGGCGCGGTTGGCCTCGGCCAGGGGGTAGGGGGTCACGTCCGGGCGAATGGGAATGGCCGCCGCCTCGGCCAGCAGGCCACGCCCATCCTCGCGCGTGTTGGCCGTGACGGAGCGCAGGTTGCGCTCGTAGAACAGGTGCGCCTCGTAGTCCAGCGGGGGCACGGGGGTCATGTAGATGCCGGCCAGGGCCACCGTGCCGCCCTTCTTGAGGGCGGCCAGCGCCGGCGGCACCAGCTCGCCCACGGGCGCGAAGACGATGGCGCTGTCCACAAGCTCGGGCAGGCCGGCCGGGTCCTTGCCGACCCAGTCCGCACCCATTTCCCGGGCGTGCGCCAAGTGCCGCCCGCCGCGCGAGACGGCGTACACGCGGCAGCCGCGGTGCTTGGCGATCTGCAGCACCACGTGCGCGGAGGAGCCGAAGCCGAAGATGGCCAGCGAGCCGCCCGGCGGCAGGTCGCTGCGCCGCAGGGCGCGGTAGCCGATGATGCCCGCGCAGAGCAGAGGGGCGGCGTGCACATCGTCGAAGGCCGGGGGAATCTCATAGGCGAAGGCCTCGGGCACGCAGGCGTATTCGGCGTAGCCGCCGTGTTCGTGGTAGCCCGTGAAGCGCGCGCCCTCGCACAGGTTCTCGCGCCCGGATCGGCAGTACTCGCAGGTGCCGCAGGTGCCGCGCAGCCAAGCCACGCCCACCCGCGTGCCTGGCCGCAGGCGCGAGCAGCCTGGCCCCACGGCATCCACTACGCCCACCACCTGGTGCCCCGGCACCAGCGGCAGGCGCTGGCGCGGCAGCTCGCCCTCGATCACGTGCAGGTCCGTGCGGCAGATCGCGCAGCAGTGCACCCGCAGGCGCACCTCGCCCGCGCCCGGCTGCGGCAGGGGCCAGTCCTCGGCGCGCAGCGGCGCGGTGCCGATGGGTGCCGGCTCGTGCAGCACCATGGCCCGCATCGTCGGTTCGCTCACGGCGGCGTCCTTCGGAGAGTGGGCAGCGAGGATTGCCACGAGACCGTGCCGCGGGGCCGGCGGCTCAGCGCAGTTCGCTCACTGTGCGCCAGGCATCCGGCTTGCCGCCGATCAGCAGCACGCGGTCGCGCAGCACCACGCTGGTATGCTCGGCACGTCCGGCGTAGGCCTTCCCCAGCAACCCGGCCAGGCCGCCGGCGCGCGGGCCGGGAATGGTGCCCACCTCGCTCCAGGCGTTCTGCTCCAGCGAGTAGGCCCAGTACTTGTCCTGCGGCGTCTGCATGGCGGAGCTGCCCGTGTATCCGCCGAAGAGGTAGATCGTGGGCCCCACACGCGCGCTCGCGCTGAAGGCAATGCCCGTGGGCAGCTTGGGCAGGGTGGCCCACTGGTTGGCAGCCGGGTCGTAGACCTCCGCCGAATCCACGAGCTGCGCTGTGCCCAGTGCGGACAGCCCGGAACTGGTGCGGCGCCCGCCGAAGACGTACAGCTTGCCGCCCGCCACCTGCCCGGTGGCATTGGCCCGTGCGTCCTTCATGGGGGCAAGGGGCTCCCATTGGCTGCCGTTGGGCCGCAGCGCCAGCACCTGGTTTAGCGCATTGCCACCCGGCCCGATGCCGCCCACGAGGAGCAGGCGCCCGCCCACGACGGCGGCCAGCGCTCCCTTGAGGCTGGTCGGCAGCGCCACGGCCGAGCCCCAACTATTGCGGGCGGGGTCGTACACGTCCACGCGGTTCAGCAGGTCGTCCCGGTGCGTGCCACCAATTGCGTAGATGCGGCCGCCCAGCACGGCGGCGGAGGCCTCGCTGCGGGGCACCGGCAGCGGGGCCACGGGCTCCCACACGTTGCGTTGCGGGTCGAAGCGCTCCACGGAACCCAGCGGCGAGTCGTTCTTGTTCACTCCGCCGATCACGTACGCCCGGCCTCCCAACACGACGCTGGCATGGGCGCTGCGCCCCTCCAGCAGGGGTGCTCCCTGGCTCCAGTGGCCCACGATATGATCGAGCGCCCCGCCGGGCGCCAGGGCGACGGCCGATGCCGCCATGGCCACGGGCGCCTCGTCGGCGGTGGACGCGGCCAGCTCCTCGGCCAGGATCGGCACCTGCTTGTCCAGCAGCGAGAGGATATCGCCCTGGTAGCGCACGGAGTCGGCCCGCAAGGTCTCGGCCGTCTCCACGTTCAGCATCATGGCGGAGATCTGCCAGGCCGTCGGAGCCAGCTTGACCACCTTGCCGGTCACGATTTTGCGCACGCCCAGGATCTGGCCCACCTGCACCGCGCACTCCTGACCGGTGCAGCCGGCCTGCTGCAGTGCCTGCTCGTCCAGCAGGGCCTTCATCTGGCTGCGATCCACCAGGGTGAAGCGGCCCGTCTTGAGCATCATCTCGCGCAGGCGGTCGGTGATGGCCTGCTGCTCCACGTCCGTGGTGCCCACACCGTCCAGGTCCATCACGGCGATCAGCTCCTTGCCGTTGCCGGGCGCCTTCTGTGCAGGGCCTGTCGGCGGCGCGGCAAAGCCAGGCGTTGCGCACAGCGCCAGCAGGGCAGCCAGAACGAGTGCCAGACGAGGCAACCGAGGGTGCAGGAATTCCATGCATGCTCCGAGGGCCAGGCGATCCCCCCGATCGCAGGCGTTGGGCGCCACGGCGCCGTGGGCAGGAGGCTGCTGCCCATCCGATGCCGAGTGGGCCGGCGCTTCACGTTATCATCCGCTGCCGTGGCCATCAACGCCACAGGCAGACTGGCGCCGAGCGAGCCGCGCCCGCATTGCCAAACGCGCCGCGCCCGCGTAGGGGTACGGCAGGGACGCTTTGCCAACCCGCGCTGCAGCCCCCATCGCAATCGCCCGCCCACATGCCGCTTCCTTTCACCTCTAGCCGCACCGCCTCGCGCAGGCGTCCACGGCTTGCGCAGGCCTCGCGCCTGATCGCACTGCTGCTGGCCACGCTGCTGATCGGCCTGGGCGTGGCCGCGCCGAGGCGGGCGGCGCGCGCGCAGACGGTGGAGGGCGGCCGGCTCGTGCTGAGCGCCCGCGCCGTGTGGGACTACGCGGAGGAATTGTTCCGCGAGGGCGAATACTACCGTGCCATCTCCGAGTACAAGCGGCTGCTGCATTTCTTCCCGGACAGCCCGCAGGCCCCTGCGGCCCGCGTGCGCATCGGGCAGGCCCACCTGCGCGGCGGCGAGCCCGGGCCGGCCATCGACCAGTTCACCGGCCTGCTGAAGGCGCCGGCGATGACGCGCCTGCGGCCGGATCTGCTCTACCTGCGAGGCCTGGGGCGGCTGGAACTGGAGCCCGGTGCGCCGTACTCACTGCGCGAGCGCCACGTCGGCCAGGCGCTGGACGACCTGCGCGCCATCCCGCCGGACTGGGTGGGTAGCGTGGCCGTGCGCGGATTCGTGGCGGCCATGGAGCATCCGCGCGACGTGCCCTCCAAGTCCCCTTGGCTGGCGGGAGGGCTCTCCGCGGTGTTCCCCGGGGCGGGCAGCGTGTATGTGGGCAACTACTCGGAAGGGGCGCTGGCGTTCTTCATCAACGCGCTGTTCATCGGCGCGACAGTGCAGGCCTTCCATCGTGACAACGACGGCCTGGGTGCCGTGCTGGGCGTGGGGGCGCTGGCCTTCTACGGCGGGGCCATCTATGCAGCCGCCAACGGCGCGCACCGCTTCAATGACCACGCCAAGCAGACCTGGCTCGACGAGCAGCGCACGCACTTCGGCATCGTCGTAGGACCGGGAGGGCTTTCCGCCGCGCTGGAACGCTCCTTCTGAGCCGCCCCATGGCCCCCGGTCCCCTCGCACGACGCGGCCCTGCCCGGCGCAACCATCGGCTCGGACGGCTGCTGCGTTGGCCGGCGGCGCTGTGCCTGGCAGCGCTGCTGCTGCCAGACCCGGTCGCCCGGGCCCAGGCGGAGCGTGCCGTGACGGGCTGGGGGCCGTTCGCCTACACGAGCCAGTCGCTGCTGCACGTGGTGATGTTCGACTTCGAGCATGAGCCGCCCGTGTTCGATGCCCCCGGCTTGTGGCGTATCCAAGCGTCGGCGGATTGGACCAACGTGTGGGATTACAACCCGGAGCGTGGCCTTATCGATGGGGAAAGCTGGTACTTCAAGCCCAAGCTGCGCTACACGGTCGCCGACGGCCTCGAGTTCTCACTGAGCTGGCCCCTACAGCACCTGGGGGGCGGGATGCTGGATGGACTGATCGAGAACTTCCACAGTGCGCTGGGCCTGGACAACGCGGGCCGCGACCGCTTTCCCCACGACCAATTGCGCATCGAGCGCTTCAACCCGGACGGCAGCGTCACCGTGATTATGGACGACTCGGCCGCGGGCTGGTACGGGCGGGCGCCCGTGCTCTCCGGGCGACTGCGCCTCACGTCGCCGGGGGCGTCCTGGCCGGTGGCCCTCAAGGCCTCGGTGAACTTCCCGCACGCGGAGACCACCAATCGCTTCATTGCATCCCACGGACACGACTGGGCGCTGGGCCTCAGCACGGCCGGGCGGCTCAGCACGCGGTGGCACGCCACCCTTGCCATTGCGGGCGAGCAGCCGCGCAGCGCCGTGCTGCGGCTGGGCTTGAACCTCACCCGCGTGCGCACCTCCGCGTTGGCCAGCTTCGACTACGGCCTCAGCGATACCACGGCAATGGTCTTCGAGTTGCTGTCGGAATCCGGGGTGGCTCGGGACACCGGCACGGGTCTGGACAAGCCCACCACGGACTTCGTCTTTGGCTGGAAGTGGCAGGTAGGCGGGTCGGTGCTGGAACTGGGGATCATCGAGGACCTGTTCGTCCACGACAACAACATCGACTTCGGTCTGCATTTCGGCTACCGCACGGCGGCGTTCTAGCGGGGGACTTGAACGACGAGCGGTGGGCGGCGCCTTCGCCCCCGCTTCCCCAGCAGGGTGGCTAACCCGCCGGGGTTCCGGAGAAATGGGCTAGCGGAAGCGCAGGCAGGCGCCATCGTGCGGCAGCACCTCGCCCACGAGCCGCGCGGCTTCGATGCCCGCGGCGTGGAGCGCCTCCAGAGCCGGCTCGGCCTGCTCCGCCGGCAGCGCGGCCAGCAGCCCGCCGGAGGTCTGCGGATCGAACACGATCTCCTGGCGCCAGAGCGGAAGCTCGCGCTCGAAGCGCAGGTGACCCTGCACCTGGGCGCGGTTGGTGGCGTTGACGCCCGTGGTCACGCCGCGCTCGTACATGGCCAGCGCTTCGTCCATCACGGGAACGGCGTCCAGGTCGATTGCCAGGGTGATGCCGGAGCCCTTGGCCATGCCGTAGCCATGGCCTGCCAGCCCAAAGCCCGTGACGTCCGTGCAGGCGTGTACGCTGAATCCGGCCAGCACCTCGGCCGCCCGGCGGTTCAGCGTGGTAAGTATCCGCAGGCACGCATCCAACGCTGCCTCGGATACGTAGCCCTTGCGGTTGGCATTGAACAGCACGCCGCTGCCGATGGGCTTGGTGAGTATCAGGCGGTCGCCGACCTGTGCGCCCACGTTGCGCCACACCTTGTCCGGGTGCACCACCCCCGTGACGGAGAGCCCGAACTTGGGCTCCTCGTCCTCGGTGGTGTGTCCGCCGGCCAGCACGGCACCCGCCTCGTGGATCTTGCTAAGCGCCCCGGCGATGATCTGCTGCAGCGACTCCAGCGGAAGCTGATCGGAGGGGAAGCCCGCCAGGTTCAGTGCCGTGATGGGCTTGCCGCCCATGGCGTAGACGTCGCTGAGGGCATTGGCCGCGGCTACCTGCCCGAACAGGTAGGGGTCGTCCACCGGTGGTGTGATGTAGTCCGCCGTCAGCACCAACGCGATGTCGTCGGAAAGACGGTAAACCCCGGCGTCGTCGGCGGTTTCCGTGCCCACCAACAGGTTGGGGTCCGCGTTCAGCGGGAGCTTGGCCAACAGGTCCGATAACCCGACCGGACTGAGCTTGGCCGCTCAACCACAGGTCTTGGCCAGACCCGTCAGCGTCTTCTTCCTGAAGAACGGCAATGCCTGCATGTGCCTGTCTCTCGTGCGTTGCGTCAGGGACTCCCCGATGAAGCCCTCCGGACAGGATAGCCCGGCGTGGGGCAAAAGCAACAGCCGCCCGCGCAGGCTGGCGGCGGTGCCGCTGCTTGACCTGTCTCAATCCGCCCGTGCAAGGGGGCTGGCACAATGGGAGGCGTGGGTGCAGCGCCCGGGTGGGGGAGGTCAGCGCACGAGAGGAAGACCATGCGAGCAGCGAGCGAACAACGCGGGCGGCCGGCTGTGGCGTCCCTCGCGCAGCCGCACCGCACCGGGGGCGCCACGGATGACTGGCGCGCGCTCTACCTCGTCGCTGCGGCGGCGTCGGTGATCCTGCTGGTGCTGATGCCAGTCCAGATCGTCGTGTTCCTGGCTTGGCCTCCGCCGCTGGGGGGCACGGCGGTGGACTGGTTCGCGGTGTTCGGGCGCAGCCGGCTGCTGGGCCTGCTGAGCCTGGACCTGCTGCTGCTGGTGGACCAGGCGCTGTTTCTGCTCGTGTTTCCGGCGCTGTTCGTGGCACTGCGGCCGGCCGGGGCCTCCTGGGCGCTGCTGGGCACGGTGCTGGGACTGGCGGGCACGGTGGTGTACTTCGCCTCGGGCGCTGCGGGGGAGATGCTCGCGCTGAGCAGCCACTACGCGGCGGCCGCAAGCGACGCCCAGCGCATGGCTTACCGGGCTGCCGGGGAGACGGTGCTGGCCATTTACCAGGGCACCGCCTTCGACGTCTCCTACCTCCTTCAGACCGCCTCGGGGCTGCTCCTCTGCTGGGTGATGCTGCGCAGTCCGCACTTTGGCCCATGGCCAGGGTGGATCGGGCTGCTGGGGTTCGTGGTAGGGCTGGGGCTGTTCGTGCCGGGGCCGGTGGGCATCGGGCTGGCACTGTTCTCCGTGGTGTTCCTGTGGGTCTGGTACGGGCTTTTGGCCCTGGCCTTCCTGCGGCTGGGCCGTGCAGCCCCGCCGGCCGGGTAGGTGCCGCGACCTTCGGGCGAAGACGGCCCGACCCGTCTAGCCCAGCAGGCCCGCCACCTTGGCGGCCCACATGGCGGCGGGGGCGTGGATCTCCACCGGTTCGCCCGTGAAGGGATGGGGGAAGTCCAGCGCCTCGCAGTGCAGCGCCTGACGGGGGAGCAGCAGGCGGTCGGCCAGGCGCGCGAAGTCGCGGTGCGCGTGCCAGTCCAGGAATACCGCCTCGTCCGGATGGTACTTCTTGTCCCCCACAATGGGATGACCCACGTGGGCCAGGTGCACGCGGAGCTGGTTGGTCTTGCCCGTCACGGGCTGCAGCTCGAGCTCGCTGAACACGCCACGCGGACCCAGGTCATGGTGCGTCACGGACACGATGCGCGTAAGGGAGACCTGTGCGGGCGCGTTGCGGCTGTGCATGGGGCGAGGCGTGTCCGATGGCGCGGCGTCCGCCAGCGCCGCTGCCTCCGCGGCTTCGTCCGGCGTGACGGGCTCCAGGCGCAGGCGCGTGAGGATGCGCGAGGCGGGATCGGGCACGATGCGACCGGCGATGAGAAGCAGGTCGGGCGGGAATCGGCCGTGCACCAGCGCCCGGTAGCGCTTGCCCAGGGCACGGCGCTGGAACAGGGCGTGGCAGGCGGGCAGGTGCGCGTTGCGTGTGGCGAACAGCACGGGGCCGCTCGTCTCCAGATCCAGCCGGTGGATGGGCGTCAGCTCGGGATTGGCGAAGGTTTCGCGGGCCTGGATGGCCAGCGCGGTGAAGTAGTGTACGCCAGAGGGATTGACTGGGGCGTCATCGCCCTTGGTCAGCGCCAGCAGCCAGGGGTCCGCGTGCAGCGGCGGGCCGGGCGGGGCCACGGGGGGCTCGTCCCCGCGCAGGTGCAGGTAGGCGATCACGTCCCCGGGCGCCACGCGCGTGTCGGCGTCCACCGGGGCCTCGTTCAGGCGCACGCGCGCGGGATAGAATGTGCGCTCCCAGTCCGGCGAACGGCCGTAGCGGTAGCGCTCGCACAGGTACTCGCGCAGCAGGCGGGGCGGGCCCTCGTAGCGCACGCGGAACACGCGCGAGGCGGGGCCGTTGCCGAACGGTATAGCGGCTGCGGACGGAAGCAGGGGGGCGGCGCGCATGGGGACGCCAGGGTGCAAGAGGCGAAGCGGCAGGGCAGCCGCTCCGCCGGGTGCCGGCTCAGGCCGGGATGGCGTGGCCTTCGCCGGCCGCGCGGGCCTTGCGGCCCACGTAGGCGCGCATGCTGTTGCTGGTGAGCGGGTGGCCCACCATGTCCTGCGCCCACACGGCCACCTCCAGCAGCTTGTCCAGGTCGATGCCCGTCTCGATGCCCAGGCCGTGCATCATGTAGACGATGTTCTCCGTGGGCACGTTGCCCGAGGCGCCGGGCGCGTAGGGGCAGCCGCCCAGGCCGCCCACGGCGCCGTCGTAGACCACCACGCCCATCTCCAGGCCGGCCAGGATGTTCGCCAGCGCGGTGCCCTGGGTATCGTGCAGGTGCAGGCCGATCTTCTTCACGTCGATCATCTTGCCGATCGACTCCACCAGGCGCTTGATCTGGGAGGGCACGCCCACGCCGATGGTGTCGCCCAGGCTCACGTAGTCCGCGCCGTAGTCGATCAGCTCGCGTGCGATCTCTGCCACGGCTTCCGTCTTCACCTCGCCCTCGAAGGGGCAGCCGCAGACCACGCTGATGGAGCCGATCACGCTGATGCCCTCTTTCTTGATGGCCGGGATCAGCTCGGAGAACATCTTCAGGCTCTCCGCCTTGGAGCGGTTGATGTTCGCCTTGTTGTGCCCCTCCGAGGCGGACATGAACACTGACACTTCCTTCACGCCCGTCTCGATGGCGCCTTCCAGGCCCTTCATGTTGGGCACCAGGGCCGAGGTATCGGTTTTGGCCATGTGCGAGAAGCGCTTGCCGATCTCCTTGCCGTCGGCCAGGGCCGGAATCCACTTGGGATGCACGAACGAGGTGATCTCGATGTGCGGCACGCCCGTGGCGGCCAGCTTCTCGATGAACTCCACCTTCTGCTCCGTGGGCACGAACTTGGGCTCGATCTGCAGCCCGTCGCGGGGCCCCACCTCGCGGATGTAGACCTTCTTGGGCAGATGCTCCAGCACGGTGCGTCCTCCTCGGATTGTGATGGCCCGGCTGCGGGGAAAGCGGTGGCGGAACGGCCGGCGGCCGCCCGTCAATGCCTTCAATCTAACGCAGTGCGCCCCGGCGCGGCAAGGCGGGGCCGCTCCCATCCACGGCCACACCTCGCCTGGGGGCGGAGTGTCCGCTGCCTCAGGCGTCGTCCCCATCGCGGCGATGGGGCGGAACCGGTTCCTTACCGCTGTCCGGCGGCTGCGACGATTCCGGTGCGCTGGCAGCGGTATCCGGCGCTGCGTCTGGCGGCTCCACCACGACGTGCAGGCGGGCTGACGGCTGCAGGTGCACGTCGCGCTGAGGAAACGGAATCTCCACGCCGTGGGCACGGAACTTGTCCCAGACCGCCAGGAACACGTCACTTTGCACATTGGCCAAGCCGTTCTGCGGATCGTTGATCCAGATGCGCAGTTCCAGGTCCACCGAGTTGTCACCGAAGCCCCGCAGCACGCACTGGCTGGCCGGCTCGCGCAGCACACGGGGCGTTTGGGCGGCGGCCTCCAGGCACAGGCGCATGGCCGCCCGTACGTCCGAGCGATAGGAGACGCCCACCGGCAGCGTGAGCCGCACCTCGTTGTTGCTGTAGGACCAGTTCACCACCTGCTGCGTGATGAGGTCCTCGTTCGGGATGAGGAACTCGCGGCCATCGCGCGTGATCACCGAGACGTAGCGGGCGCCGAGCGAGTTGATCCAGCCGTAGGTGGAGCCGACCGAGATCACGTCCCCCGGCTTGACCGACTTGTCCAGCAGCAAGATGACGCCGCTGACCAGGTTGGAGACCACCTTCTGCAGACCGAAGCCCACGCCCACGCCCACGGCGCCGGTGAATACGGCGAAGGCCGTCAGGTCGATCCCCATGATGCCCAGCGCGCCCACCACCGCGATGGTGATGAGCACGATCTTGAGCAGCTTGCTGATCAGCACCTGGATCGAGGGCGTCAGCGTAGGCAGCGTGCGGATGCGCCGCTCCATCAGCTGCGAGCCCAGCACGGCGAGCCACAGGAAGACGGCCAGAGACAGGACGCCCTTGATCACCAGCAGTGCAGAGAGCCGCAGGTGCCCCATTTGCACCGACAATCCGTCCAGCACGGCGATGGTCGGGCCCAGCAGCCCCAGGATGTTCAGGGTCGCCAGGATCCAGGCCGAGACCGCGATGAACTTGGACCATACCGGGTCACGCACCAGCAGCGAGGTGAAGCGGATCGTCACCCAGGCCGCCAGCAGACTCACGCCCGCATCCACAAGCCGCGTCGGCTGCTCCGCGCGTTGGAGCGCCACCAGCCCCACCCACGCCAGCACCAGCCATGCGGCCGGCAGCGTCAAGGACTGCACGATGCGCTCGATCAGCTCCCGCTGGGCTTCCATCCACCGCAGGTGCATCAGCCGGCGCAACTGACTGCGCGCCCAGCCGGCCAGCCAGCCCGCAAGCAGCAGCGTCGCGCCCAGAACGGCCAGTTGGGTCAGCGTGGACGCATTCAACACGGACGCCTTGGCCCAGGCAAGCAGCGGCGGTAACAGCGACTGGAGCCTGCTCAGCAGGGCATTGGGGTCCATGGGCGCTCACTTGGCATCGGGGGTGGTGGGACTGTGCAGGTCGCCCGGGCGTATCGCCCATGGGGCCACACCGTCCGGCCCTCAAGCCTATCAGCCCCGGCGCCAAGGGCAATGCCTGCGTATACTGGTGGGTTGGCGGTAAACGGCTCCCTTCGCCGGGGGGCGGCAGGGCGCGCTGCTGGAGCGAAAAAAAACCCGCCAACCGGTCACGGAGGGGTGTGACCGGTTGGCGGGTGCCATCAGGAGAGTATCATGGACTGTCTAAATACTATTCTCATTCTGACGTTCTGTCAACCCCCTCGCCTGAACTTCGCCAATCCGTGAGAGGCAGCCCGCTAGGGCGTCCGATACCCAGTGCGCACGTTGTCGAAGTCCGCGGTGATGAACTCGCCGGCTCCGCTGCCGCCTGTAAGGCGGGTGCCCACCTCGCGGATGTGGAGGTCGGGCGGCCCCGTATTGGGCAACGAGGCCCCAACGTCCACGACCACGGGGGCGTCGCTGTTGAGCTGGTAGGTGAACGTCGTGCCGCCGTCCCAGCCGATGAAGATCGTAGCGGTGTTGCCCAACGGCACCGTGCCCAGCGTGGTGTCGGGGATGATGGTGTTGAATGTCGTGCAGGCCGCATCGGCGCACTGGTGCACATTGTAGTGTGCGTCCGTGCCCAGTAGGCGGATCTGCGAGAGCACCGCGTTCAGGAAGGAGCCCGGCGTGTAGGTGCCCGAGTTGTAGAAGAAGCCCATCAGCCGCGCCCCCGCGGAGGCCGCGCCGGGACTGTACCCGGTGATGCGCACGTCCGCTGCCATGGCGCCGATCTGGCTCTCGCTGGCGGCGCGCACGCGGGCCCGCTGCACGCTGCCCCCGCCCACGTTGTCCTCGCTGTGGGATTCCAGCTCGCCGGCGATAACGCTCATGGTGTCGTCGCCGTCCGATACCTGGGTCAGCGGCCATTTGACCGAGTCGATCGTCCCGCCGGAGAAGTCGTCGTAGAGCGAGAGGCAGTCTGCCTCCACGGGGCACGTCTCCTCGTTGGTCGAGTCGTCTTTCGAGCATGCTGCCAGCAGGACGGCCGCCAGCAGCACCAGCAGTAGCAGCGCCGTCCGGCGGCCGCCCAGGACGCTGCGGGCCGCCGTTGCGTGGGCCGGTCGGAATGCAAAAGCCTTCATGGTATACCCCCTTTGCCGTAGTGGGATGCCGGCCGCCGCCGCGGCGCACGGGCCGCGGCACCCGAGGCGTGGGGGATCAGACATCCCGCGCCCCGGATTCGGCGTGCCGACGGAACCATGCTGCGCCGGCAGCCCTTACCTGCGGCATACGGCGGGGCTACGGATGGCTTACAGGGCAGGAGGCGGGGGTTGCGGATCCCCCCGGATACGGATGCAGGGCCGAGGCTATCCCTGGCGCGCCTCGCGCTGGGCTTGGCTGCGGCGGGAGAGGCGCAGCGACCACAGGTGGTAGACGAACACCAGCAGCGCGACGAACTGCATCAGTCCGGTGAGCACGGTGAGTGCGCCATAAACATCGCCCTTGCCGCTGCGGAAGGCCCACTCCACCACGAAGCGGCCCAGCAGGCCGCCGTTGAACAGGGCGTAGATGGTCCACGCCAAAGCGGGGCGGAAGGGCAGGCGCTGGTCAATGGGCACCGTGAGGGGGAACATCCACAGGCCCACGCCCATGATCATCTGGATCACCCCGCCCATCAGGGCCAGATGAGTGTGCACGACGATCAGGTAGGGGTTGATGCCAAAGATCGGGTGCCACAACTCGAGCTGATACCACACCCCCAGTGCGGCGGAGACCAAGATGTAGAGCAGCGCGGTGCGGACGTACCACTGAATGGTCGGGGGCATGGGAGGACTCCGCTGGCGTGTATGGCGGCGCCCGATACGGCGCGCCGGGGGCCGTGGCCTACATGCGTTCCGGCGGCTCGATGCCGATCAGGCGGCAGCCCTCGCCCAGGAGCTTCCCGGTCGCGCCGAACAGCGCCAGCCGGGCGCGGGCCAGCTCGTCGGACTCCGCGTGCAGCACGGAGCAGGTGGTGTAGGCGCGGCTGAAGTCCTTGCAGAGCGAGAACAGGGCGTTGGCCACCATGTTGGGGCGGAGCTGGACTCCGGCGCGCGCGACGGTGCGGTTGAAGTCGTGCAGGGCGCGCAGCAGAGCTCGCTCGTTCTCGTGCGTGAGCAGGGTCAGGTCCGCGCCGGGATCGGGCGTGAGACCGCGGGCCTGGGCCACCTGCCGCAGCACGCTCACCACGCGGGTGTAGGCATAGCAGAGGTAGGTGCCCGTGTCGCCCTCGGTGATGAGCCAGTCCTCCAGGTTGAACACGATGCTGCGCGAAGGGTCCTGCTTCACCATGCCGTAGCGGATGGCAGCCACGGCGATGCGCCGCGCCGTCTCGGCGATCTCGTCCTCGCCCCAGTCGCCGCGATGGGCGCCCAGGTAGTTGGTCATGATGTAGTCGTTCATCTCGCGGCGCAGGGCCGTGAACGGGATCACGTTGCCCGCGCGCGAGCTCATCTTGCCATCGGGCAGCATCACCAGCCCGTAGGCCAGGTGGTGGCAGTTGCGCGCCTGCTCGTAGCCCAGCAGCTCCAGCGTCTTGAACACCTGCCGGAAGTGCAGGGTCTGCTCCGCGCCCACCACGTAGATGGACTCCTCGATGCCGAAGCGGTCGAACTTGGCCTCGGCCAGCGCCAGGTCCTTGGTGGCGTAGAGCGTGGTGCCGTCAGCCTTGAGCGCCAGGAAGAAGCCCAGGCCGTATGGCTCCAGATCGATGCCCACGGCGCCCTGGGAGTGTTGGAACACGCCCCGTGCCAGGCCGTCCTCCACGGCGGCGCGGCCGGGCTTCTCCATCTCCGACTCGTAGAACACATGGTCGAAGCGCGCGCGCAGCCAGGTGTAGATCTCTTGGAAGGCGTCCAGCGACCACTGCCGCGTGTCGCGCCACAGTTCGGCCTCCTCGCCCTCACCGGCCTCCAGGGCCTGCAGCAGGCGGCTCACCTCGCGCGTGTAGTGGATCTTCAGCGCTTCCGGGGCCTGCTCGATGCGTTGAGTGGCGGCGGTGTAGAGCAGGCCCAGCCACTCGCCGCGCGCCGAGGGCGGCTCCGGTGGGGGCGGCTCGGCGGCCTCGCCCAGCTCCGCGCGGTGGTTCAGGTAGAACCACAGGCAGCGCGCGATGTGCGTGCCCACGTCGCCGATGTAGTTGGCGGCGATGGTCTCGTGCCCGTTGTACTCGAGGATGCGCACCAGCGCGTCGCCCAGGGCCACGTTGCGCATGTGGCCCACGTGGAAGGCCTTGTGCGTGTTGGGCTGGGAGTACTCCACCATCACCTTGGGCCGGCCGGCCGCGCGGTTCTCGCGGAAGTAAGTGCCGGCGAGGATGGCGGGCACAGTGCGCTGGGCCATCTGCGCGATGGCCACGCGGAAGTTGAGGTAGGGCCCGGTTGCCTCCACGCCCGTCAGCAGCGCCGCGCCGTCCTCCCTGGCAGCCGCCGCCAAGCGGGCCTGCAGGGCCTCGGCCAGCTCCGCGGCGATCTTCGGCGGCGCCTTGCGCAGAGCCTTGGCGAAGGTGAAGCAGGGGAAGGCGTAGTCGCCCAGGGCCGCATCGGGCGGCTGCTCGATGCGCTCGGCCAGCGCCTCCGGCGCCTCGGTGATGCCCAGCGCGCCCAGCCCGCCGGCAATCAGCTCGCTGATGGCTTGAATGAACGGATCCATGCCCTCGGATGGTGCTGCGCGCCGGCTGCCGTGCAGGTTGGTGCGTGCCGCCGGCCGTTGCGTCGTCCCCGCCGCCCTCTCCCGCCTTCAGGTGTACCCGTTGGGGCGCGGGAGGACAAGGAGTCGCGCGGGCGCTGGCCTCGGCGGCACGTTCAGATTCCCCCGCGGCCGGAAGATCAGCGGTGGCCGAGCGCGGGCGGGGACGCCCGCGCCACCATGCCGCAGGGGTAGAGCGTGCCTCCAGCCTGCAGCCGATCGAGGGGCACCGGGCCGCCCCGCTTGCCGGATCGGACCCGCTGCGGGTATGCAATGGGGACGGGGTGCGCTGAGTCCCCGCGGCAGTCCCCGGCAGGCCCGCCTGCCCCCGCCCATGCCGGAGCGGCCCCCTTGGCCCGATCCTCGGACAACTCGGACAAGCTGCTGGACAGGCCCTTCGAGCACGACCAGCTCAGCCTGGACAACGTGCGCGCCGACCTGCTGCCGGCCAAGGGCGAGCAGGCGCTGGTGGGCACGCTGGAGCGCATCACCTTCGCCAACGAGGACAATGGCTTCCTGATCGGGCGCTTCCTGGCGGAGGGCCAGCGCGAGACCATCACGGTGAAGGGCGTGCTGGGCAGCGTGCGCGAGGGCGAGACGCTGAAGCTGCTGGGCGTGTGGGAGGACCACCCCACCTACGGGCTCCAGTTCGCCGTGCGCTCCGCGCTGGTGATGGAGCCCACCACCCTGGAGGGCATCCAGCGCTACCTGGCCGCGAACATCGAGGGCGTGGGGGACACCCTGGCCAAGCGCATCGTGAAGATCTTCGGCCACGAGACCTTCGACGTGATCGACCGCGAGCCCGAGAAGCTGCTGGAGGTGCCCAAGTTCCCCCGCAAGGCCCTGGCGGCCGTGAAGGAGGGCTGGCAGGCGCAGAAGGTCAAGCGCGAGATCCTGGTGTTCCTGCACTCCGTGGGCATCTCGCCCCTGTTCGCCGAGCGCATCTTCCAGACCTACGGCATCGGCGCGGTGGAGGCGGTGAAGGAGAACCCGTACCGCCTCGCGCTGGACATCCAGGGCATCGGCTTCCGCACGGCGGACCTCATCGCCGCCAAGCTGGGCGTGGCGCGCGACTCGCCCCAGCGGGCGGAGGCGGGCGCGCTGTTCGTGCTGGACGAGGCCGGTGGCGAGGGCCACACCTGCCTGCCCCGCCCGCGCCTGGCCGAGCGCTCGGCGGCACTGCTGGAGGTGGGCCCGGCGCTGGTGCAGCAGGCCGTGGACGGCCTGCTGGCGGGCGGCCTGCTGAAGGCGCTCGACGTGCCGGCGGAGTCCGCCCCGGCCGCCGCCGAGAGGTCGGCGGACGAGGCCGCGGCGCCCCCGGCCGGATCACCAGGGGAGCCGGGGAGCACGCTGCTGTTCCGCAACCGCATGTCCCGCGCCGAGCAGCACATCGCGGAGCACCTGCATCGCATCGCGGGTTCGGACGCCTTCACGCGCTTCCGCGCCATCGGCGAGACGGTGGCGAAGATGGAGCGCGAAGCGGGCATCTACCTCAGCGAGGAGCAGCGCGCGGCGGTGGAGCAGGCCCTGGAACACAAGGTGCTGGTGATCACGGGCGGGCCGGGCACGGGCAAAACGACCATCATCCGCTTCATCCTGGGCCTGGTGGCGGGCCAGATGCCGGGCATCGCCCTGGCCGCGCCCACCGGCAAAGCCGCCAAGCGGCTGGCCGAGGCCACGGGCCGCAGCGCCTCCACCCTGCACCGCCTGCTGGAGGCCGGCCCCAAGGGCTTCCAGCGCAACGCCGACCGGCCCATCGACGCGGAACTGGTGATCGTGGACGAGAGCTCCATGATCGACACCCTGCTGATGGAGGCGCTGCTGATGGCCCTGCCCGACCACACCCGGCTGGTGCTGGTGGGCGACGTGGACCAGCTCCCCTCCGTGGGGCCGGGGCAGGTGCTGAGCGACCTGATCGGCGCCGGCCGCCTGCCCGTGGCGCGCCTGGAGACCGTGTTCCGCCAGAGCGAGCGCAGCCGCATCACGGCCAATGCCCACGCCATCCGCAAGGGCGAGCTGCCCGACCTCTCCCGGCCGGCCGAGGGCGAGCTGGTGGACTTCTACTTCCTGCCCGAATCCGACCCCGCGCGCATCGTGGACAAGATCCGCACGATGCTGCTGGAGCGCATCCCGGAGGCCTTCGGCTTCGATCCCCGCAGCGACGTGCAGGTGCTCTCCCCCATGCACCGGGGGCTGACGGGCGCGCAGAACCTGAACCGCATGCTGCAGCAGTGGCTGAACCCCAAGGGCGAGGAGATCACCCACGGCGACCCGCCCTTCCGCGTGGGCGACCGCGTGATGCAGACCCGCAACGACTACGACCACGAGGTGTTCAACGGCGACATGGGCGAGATCACCGGCTTCGATCCCGACTCGGGCGAGGTGGCCATCGACTTCGACGGGCGCGAGGTGATCTTCGAGAAGCGCCACATGGAGCACCTCACCCTGGGCTACGCCATCACCGTCCACAAGTCCCAGGGCAGCGAGTACCCCGCCGTGGTGCTGCCGCTCACCACGCACCACACCATCATGCTGCAGCGCAACCTGCTCTACACCGCCATCACGCGCGGGCGCCGCCTCGTCGTCGTGGTGGGCACCGAGCGCGCCATGGCCATGGCCGTGCACAACGCCCGCCCCATGGTGCGCCACACCGGCCTCAAGCTCCGCCTGCAGGGCGTGGACGGATAGGCGCGACGCCACTGTCACCCCGAGCGCACGCGAGGGGGCTGCTTTTCTCTTCGCCTCATGACCACGGGGGCGGTGCCGCAGTGGATGGCGGAATCGGCCGGTGCGGTTCCAGCGTCGCCGAATTGGCTTCGTTTCGCGGCGGAGCCGGCGCCGCCGACGCCGCCGACGCCCCGGCCCCCGGCCAGCCGGTGGCCTGCTCGCGCGATGCGTGCAGGCCGTGCAGGTCCCGTTCGCGGGCGGCGTGCTCGCGCTCCGCGGCCAGTTCCGCCAGCTCCGCGCGCTCCTGCTGGCGCCGGTGCACCTGCGAGCGCCGCAGCTCAGCGATCAGCCGCGCCGCGTTGCGCTCCAGCGTGGTCTCGTAGCGGGCCAGCCGCGCCAGGGCGCCGCCATACGGCCCGGCGTCGAGCACCCAGGCGCCGCCCAGGCCCTGATCCTCCGTCAGCATGTCGTAGCGCAGCCGATCCATCAGTTCCACCTCCAGCGCGGGCACCCGCGCCAGCCGCCACTGCACGGCGGCGATGCGGTTCACCAGCAGCACTTCGAGCTGCGTCTCCGGGCACAGCTCCGCGTGCAGGTTGCGTCGCAACTGCTCGAACTCCGCCGCGTCCTCGTCCGCCAGCACCATCCGCCGCGACGTCAGGCCGTGCTTCCTCGCGTTCTGGGCCGACTTCTCCTTGCCGGCCTCCGTGCGCGGCCCCGTGCTCTTCTTCGCATTCCTCCGATTCGCCTCGATCTGCTTGTCCGTGGCC